>CAZQXH010000018.1:0-61661 GCA_964597435.1 uncultured Coxiellaceae bacterium
TTATTGATTTACTTTATCAAGCGCAATCGTTAGCAAACTCGCTCCCATGTGCGGAAGATGGGCTGATTCACTTATGGTACGACGCCAATTGGCGGCACCGGCTTGGCCGTGAAATAGGCCTAAAATATGCCGGGTAATATTAGATAATTTCGTTTTCGACTTTAATTCCGCTTCAACATAAGGCAGCAAGCGCTGCACCACTTCGGCACGCGACGCTGCCGCATTGCCCCAATAATGCGCCTGGATTTCAGCAAGAAGAAAAGGATTAGCATAGGCTTCACGGCCAATCATCACGCCATCCACATGCTGTAATTGCGTCTCAATTTGAGCCAGTGTTTTGATACCACCATTGATAATAATGGTTAGCATGGGGAAATCTTGTTTAATCCGCCACACTGTCTCATAACAAAGGGGTGGGATTTCACGATTTTGTTTGGGACTTAAACCAGATAGCCACGCTTTACGGGCATGAATAATAAACCGGTCACACCCCGCTGCGGCTACCGCTTCAATAAAGTGTTTTAAGGCAGCATAGGAATCGACATCATCCACCCCAATGCGGCACTTTACCGTGACGGGTAAAGACGTTGCCGCGCGCATGGCCCGCACCCCTTCTGCCACCACATTCGGGGTTAGCATCAAGCACGCACCGAATTGACCTGACTTAACGCGCGCACTGGGGCAACCCACATTTAAATTAATTTCATCATATCCAGCCGCCTCACCCCACGCTGCACTTTTTGCTAAATCAGTGGGATCATTACCACCCAATTGCAAAGCCAGGTATTTTTCAGCAGGATGAAATTTTAAAAGATAATCACGATCGCCATGCACTAACGCATGGGTGGTAATCATTTCCGTATACAACAAAATATCCGGCGCAATGAGGCGTAAAAAATACCGATCATGACGATCCGTCCAATCTAACATGGGTGCGACAGCAATAATGGGATGAGTGGATTTTGACATAAGGAAAAACCTAAGCACACTCTTCTAAGCTGTGCACCGGCAACATCGTGCTCCATTGCTTGCAGCCAGGACAAAGCCAGAACAACGACTTGCCAGAAAAGCCACACGAACGGCATTGATAATCGGGTTTATTCGCCAACAATTTACGCATTAAATTTTGCAAGATATGCAAATCTTCTTTGGCACGCCCTTCCGCGCTGGAAATGTAGATGTTCACGAAAATCGACAAGCCGCGTAAGGAAGGATAACGGCGCACATAATCAGCCACAAAACCGGCTGCCACTTTATCACCGCGCGCTTTACGAATACGTTCTGCCAAAATTAAGGCCACGGGAACTTTCGGGTATTCGTCTAACAATTTTTTTAAATATAAAACTAAACGCCCTTCATCTTCTAATTTCTCATAACAAAGTGCCAGCAACTCAATCGCTTCCGACAAATAATCGGGATTGTGGATTTGAATTTGCTTCAAGTAACGCAATGCAGTTTTATAATCTTCTTGCTCCATGTGCAACTTTGCTTGCAACAAATGGGCGCGCACGCAGCTGCGATCCGCTGCAATAGCGTTGTCAAAATAATCCCGCGCTGCTTCCTTCTCTCCCTTACCTTGAGCAAGTTCGCCCAACTCACAAAAATAATGCGCGATGGTTGACTGCATGCTTTGCTCAGAAACATTTTCATATTGTTGAGCGGTCTTAATGGCTTTGACCCAATTTTTTTCTTGCTGATAAATATCAATCAAGGTTTTTAATGCAAGCGGCGCGTGTGATTTAGCATGCGAAAGCTCACTAAAAATGCGTTCCGCGCGATCCAACATACCGGCAGATAAATAATCTTGGCCCAATTCAAACAAAGCTTGTTCACGTGGAATTTTTTCTAATTGCGGGCGAGCAATTAAATTTTGATGAATACGAATGGCGCGATCCACCTCACCGCGGCGGCGAAATAATTTACCCACGGCCAAATGCGTTTCAACGGTATCACTGTCGACTTCCAACATTTTAATAAAAATATCGACAGCTTTATCAGTTTCTTCATTTAATAAAAAATTTAATCCGACCAAATAATCTTTCGGCACATTCACTTTTCGGCTCGGCTCATCTTGCGGGCGCGTACGATACCCGATGAGCCAAGAAAGCCCCATGCATCCAAAAAATAATAATGGCCCGATCAATTTCATTACTAAGAATCCTGCAATGGAATAGCGCGTAAATTTTCAATTTCTTTTTCCGCCATTTTCAGCCGCTGGCGTAAACGGTAATTCGATAACTTGGCTTTCATTAACAACCACAAACCGACCACAATGCCAATTAAACAACCTAACGCAAACACAATGACTAACAATAATGACAATGGCAACGTACTTTGATCCAGATAATAATTAATCGTTACCGATTCTGAATTCAAAGTAGCAAACGTCATTCCAAACACGACAATGACGAGCAATAAAAAGTAACTAACGATACGCATACTATACTCCCTTACAATGCAAAACGCAGACCTAGCCTGCGTTTTCAATCACCGTTAATCCGCCCATATAAGGTTGCAAGACTTTAGGAACGTGTATGCGCCCTAATTCGTCTTGGTAATTTTCAAGCACCGCAATTAAGGTACGTCCAACGGCCAAAGCAGAACCATTTAACGTGTGCACTAATTCCACCTTGCCTTCTTTATCGCGGTATCTTGCTTTCATGCGGCGTGCCTGAAAGTTTTCCGTGTTACTGCAAGAGGAAATTTCGCGATAACGATTTTGTCCTGGCAACCAAACTTCTAAATCATACGTTTTTGCGGCAGAAAAACCGATATCGCCACCACACAACAACATGACGCGATACGGTAATTCTAAACGTTGTAAAACCATTTCCGCATGCTGAGTTAACGCTTCATGCGCAGCATAAGATTGACTTGGCTCAACAATTTGCACCAACTCCACTTTTTCAAATTGATGCTGTCTTAACATGCCGCGAATATCTTTGCCGTAGGAACCCGCTTCACTGCGAAAGCACGGACTGTAGCAAACATATTTCAATGGTAATTTCGCCCCATCAATAATGCTATCACGCACTAAATTCGTGACGGGCACTTCAGCGGTTGGAATTAAATAACGATCCGGTGATCCCGTTAATTGAAAAACATCTTCTTTCAAATTCGGTAATTGTCCGGTGCCATACAAAGCATCGCTATTCACAATTAACGGCACGGATACTTCTTCATAACCGTGCTCGTTAATATGTAAATCCAACATGAATTGCGCCAAAGCCCGCTGCAAACGCGCCAGCGGCCCACGCAACACCACAAAACGCGCGCCGGATACATTGGCAGCAGCATCAAAATCCATTAAGTTTTGCGCGGCACCGAGTTCAACGTGATCTTTCGGTTTAAAACTGAATTCACGAGGCTTACCCCATTCACGCACAAATTGATTATCGTCTTCCGATTTACCTTCCGGCACACTGTCATCCGGAATATTCGGTAAACGCGCAATGAAGTCATCCATTTCAATTTGCACTCTCTGAAAGGCGTCTTCTTGGGCTTTTAAATCATCGCTTAACTTTTTTAAATCTGCCATTAACGGTGCGGTATCTTCACCTTTACCTTTGGCGATACCCACCGCTTTCGATTGCACATTGCGTTGATTTTGCAAATCTTGCATTTTCACCTGCAACTGTTTCCGTTGCTCTTCCAATGCAGTAAATTTCGCGACATCCAAGGTCAAACCGCGTTTGTTATACGCGGTTACCACCCTGTCAATTGATTGACGTAACAGTTTAGGATCTAACATGCTTTAGGCCTTTGCTAAAATTTCTGCGGCTTTCTTACCCATCTCCGCTGGTGAACGCACGGTGTGTACGCCCGCCGCTTCTAATGCTTTGAATTTTTCTGCAGCGGTACCTTTGCCACCGGCAATGATTGCGCCAGCATGACCCATGCGCTTGCCAGCTGGTGCGGTAACGCCAGCAATGTAAGCGACAACGGGTTTAGAAACGTGCGACTTAATGAACTCCGCCGCTTCTTCTTCCGCGCTACCACCAATTTCACCAACCATAATGATTAACTCAGTGCGTGGGTCTTTTTCAAATAGACCTAACACGTCGATAAAGTTGGTGCCTGGAATGGGATCACCACCAATACCCACACAAGTCGTTTGACCGAGTTTCGTATCAGACGTTTGCTTGACCGCTTCATACGTTAAGGTGCCGGAACGAGACACGATACCCACGCGTCCTGGCAAGTGAATATTGCCGGGCATGATACCGATTTTACATTCGCCTGGCGTAATCACACCGGGACAGTTCGGGCCAATTAAACGCACATCAGGGTGCGCGGCTAAACAGGCTTTCACTTCTAACATATCCAAAACGGGAATGCCTTCGGTGATACAAACAATTAATTTGATGCCTGCATCAACGGCTTCCAAAATGGAATCTTTACAAAACGGTGCAGGTACATAAATAACCGAGGCATCCGCTTGTGTTTCACGGTAGGCGTCTTTTACCGTATTGAACACCGGTAAATCTAAATGCTTTTGACCACCTTTTTCAGGTGTCACACCGCCAACCATTTTGGTTCCGTAAGCAATAGCTTGTTCGGAATGAAATGTCCCTTGTTTACCTGTAAAACCTTGGCAAATTACTTTTGTGTCTTTATTAATTAAAATACTCATGGGCTTATACCTTCACATTCACTTCAAGTGCAGCAGCAACCACTTTTTTCGCTGCATCCGTAAAACTTTCCGCGGCAATAATATTTAAACCGCTCTCGCTTAATCTTTTCGCGCCCAATTCAGCATTATTACCTTCAAGACGCACAACAACGGGCAATTGCGTACCCACTTCAGCGACCGCACCAATAATACCGTCTGCAATTAAATCACAGCGCACGATGCCACCAAAAATGTTGATGAGAATCGCTTTGACTTTTTTGTCGGATAAAATAATTTTAAAAGCTTCGGAAACGCGTTCTTTCGTTGCACCACCACCAACGTCTAAGAAGTTAGCAGGCTCACCACCGTGCAACTTAATCATGTCCATCGTTGCCATGGCAAGACCTGCGCCATTTACCATGCAACCGATGTCACCATCTAATGCAATGTAATTTAATTCCCATTCGCGGGCACGATTTTCGCGCGCATCTTCTTGCGACTCATCACGCAATGCCGTTAACTTAGGTTGACGGTATAACGCGTTGTCATCAATGTTGATTTTGCCGTCTAAGCACAACAAGTTACCTTGCTTTGTCACCACCAACGGATTAATTTCTAACAAGCTTAAATCACAGCCTTGAAACATTTTGCCAAAGCCATCTAACAATTTAACAAATTGCTTCACTTGATCGCCTTGCAAACCTAAGGCATAAGCAAAATCACGACCTTGATACGGCAACACACCGGTGATGGGGTCAACTGTAATCGTTAAAATTTTTTCCGGCGTTTCATGTGCTACTTTTTCAATTTCAACACCGCCCTCGGTGGAAGCCATGAACACAACGCGTTGCTTGGAACGATCGATGACAGCACCTAAATACAATTCACGTGCAATGTCACACGGTTCTTCAACCAAGACTTGGTTAACCGGTTGGCCTTCAGCCGTTGTTTGATACGTCACTAAATTTTTGCCAATCAAATCGCCAGCCACTTTACCGACTTCTTCTTTGCTGGAAACTAATTTCACGCCACCTGCTTTACCACGGCCACCCGCATGAACTTGTGCTTTAACGACCCAACGCGACACGGGCAATTTCCCAGCGACTTCCATTGCTTCAGCAGCGCTTGATGCCACGTGACCTTGCGATACGGGAATACCGTATTCAGCCATCAGTTGTTTGGCTTGATACTCATGTAAATTCATTACCACTCACCTTTTATTAATTCATAAAGGCCCCGTCAAACGAGGCCTTTTGGTTGGTTATACGTCTAACAACAGACGGGTTGGATCTTCAAGCAATTCTTTAATTGAGACTAAGAAAGTTACGGATTCTTTGCCATCAATTAAGCGATGATCGTAAGACAATGCCACGTACATCATAGGACGTACGACCACTTGGCCATTTTCAACGACAGCGCGTTCTTGAATTTTATGCATCCCTAAAATCGCACATTGCGGTGAATTCAATAATGGGGTTGCCATTAAAGAACCAAACACACCGCCGTTGGTAATGCTAAACGTACCGCCTTGCATTTCTTCCAACGTCAATTTACCCGCACGGGCACGATCTGCATATTCTGTGATTTTGGCTTCAATTTCAGCCATGCTCATTTTGTCAACGTCACGCAACACGGGCACGATTAAGCCGCGCTCGGTCGATACCGCAACACCAATATCAAAATAGCCATGATAGACAATGTCATTGCCATCAATCGAAGCATTCACAATGGGTGAACGTTTTAATGCTTCTGCGCAAGCTTTCACGAAGAACGACATAAAACCTAAACGCACATTGTGTTTCTTTTCAAATTTTTCGCGGTAACGATTGCGAATTTCCATTACCGGCGCCATGTTGATTTCATTGAAGGTCGTCAACATTGCCGTGTTTTGGCTGACTTCTAACAACCGTTCTGCAATGCGGGCGCGGATACGCGTCATTGGTACGCGTTTTTCGGGGCGATCGCCTTGCAAATCACTGCTTGCAGCAGGTTTTGCGCTTTGCGTGCCAACAGACAACACATTTTCTTTGGTGACTCGGCCACCTTTGCCAGTGCCGGCAACGCTCGCAACGTCAATATCACGCTCTTGCGCGGCGCGTCTTGCAGCCGGGCCAGCAGCCGTGCTTGCAGCCGCAGACGTTTTAGCAGGTTCTTCTTTTGGTGCTTCGGCTTTGTCTTGCTTTTCTTCTTTCGCAGCAACCGGTGCAGACGCTTTAGCACCATCGCCTGCTTCAATGATAGCGATGACTTCTTGTGCTTGCACGGAACTGCCGGTTTCATGCTTAATTTCTTTTAAAATACCATCGGCAGGCGCAGGCACTTCTAACATGACTTTATCGGTTTCTAAGTCCACGATATTTTGATCGCGCGATACTTTATCACCGACTTTGACATGCCAAGTGGAAACCGTTGCATCGGAAACCGACTCTGGTAACAGGGGAACTTTTACTTCTATGGCCATTGTTTAGTTTCCTTATGCTAAAGCTTGATTAACTAATTCATGTTGTTGTTTTTCATGCACGGAATGGTATCCGACAGCTGGCGAAGCTGAAGAAGGACGACCGGCATACCGCAAGGTTTGGTTAGCGCTAAGCAAGTTTTCTAAATTAGCTTGCGTGGCAGGCCATGCACCTTGATTTTCAGGTTCTTCTTGGCACCAAACAATGTCTTTTGCACCCGCATACGTTTTGAAAACGTGTTGTGCGGCTGCTTCTGGGAACGGATACAATTGCTCAACGCGCACAATAGCAATGTGATTTAATTTCTTTTCACGACGTTGCTCAAGTAAATCGTAATACACTTTGCCAGAAGTGAAGATGATGCGCGTGACATTCTTCGCGTCTAATGCATCTATTTCTGGAATAATGTTTTGGAATTCCCCATTCGCTAAATCTTCCAAACTGGAAACCGCTAGCGGATGCCTTAAAACGCTTTTTGGCGACATGATAATGAGCGGTTTACGGTATTTACGAATCATTTGTCGACGCAGCAAATGGAAAATTTGCGCAGGCGTTGTTGGCATACAGACTTGCATATTATCTTGTGCACACAATTGCAAATAACGTTCTAAGCGTGCAGAAGAATGCTCTGGCCCTTGACCTTCATAACCGTGCGGCAAGAGCATGGTTAAACCGCATAAACGGCGCCACTTTTGCTCACCCGAACTAATGAATTGGTCAATCACCACTTGTGCGCCATTGGCAAAATCACCGAATTGCGCTTCCCAAATAACAAAGTTGCTGGGTTCAGTTGAGGCATAACCGTATTCAAATGCCAATACCGCTTCTTCAGATAAGAAGGAATCGATGATATTGATATGTGCTTGTTGGGGTGATACTTGGCTGAGTGGTAAATACACGGCATCGGTATTTTGATCATGTAATACCGCATGACGGTGCGAGAATGTACCACGGCCTGCATCTTGTCCGCATAAACGGATGGCATACCCTTCTTCCAGCAATGAACCATACGCTAAGGTTTCCGCATAACCCCAATTTAAAGGAATTTCACCCGCTGCCATTTTCTTTTGGCTTTCGAGCATTTTATTCACTTGCGGTTGCACGCTAAACCCTTCGGGTAATTGTTGTAATGCTTTACCAATGGCTTTTAAACGCTCGAGGGGGACTGCTGTTTTTACTGTGTCCGTCCACGCTGCATTTTTATAAAGGTCCCAATTCACGTTGAATTCATACGCTTTAGGATCGGTATCCACTTTAACAACGCGTTTGCCTTCATCTAATGCCGCGCGGTATTCATCAGCGAGTTTCTTTTCATCGCCCGCTTCGATTACTTTTTCAGCCACTAATTTATCGGCATACAACAAATAAGGCACGGGCATCGCTTTAATCACACGGTACATGAGCGGTTGCGTACCCACGGGCTCATCAGCTTCATTATGGCCATGACGGCGATAACACACTAAATCGATCACCACGTCCTTTTTAAAACGGCGACGATATTCAAATGCTAAAATACTAGCAAAATAGGCCGCTTCTGGATCATTTGCATTGACGTGAATGACGGGCGCTTCGACCATTTTGGCAATATCAGTACAATACATCGTGGAACGCGAATCTTGCGGATTGCTGGTGGTAAAACCGACTTGGTTGTTAATCACGATATGCAACGAACCACCAATTTTAAACCAACGCGTTTGCGACATTTGGAAGGTTTCCATCACACAACCTTGACCTGCAAATGCGGCATCACCATGAATTTGAATGGCCATGACTTGCGTTTGATCTTTGTCTTTACGACGACGCTGACGCGCGCGCACTGAACCTTGCACCACCGGTGAAACGATTTCCAAATGCGAAGGATTGAACGATAAAGCAATGTGCGTGGTACCAAAACCGGTGACCACATCGGAAGAACAGCCTAAGTGATATTTAACATCGCCCGAATGCGTTTCGCTAACGCCTTTACCTTCAAACGCAGCAAAAATTAATTTGGGATCTTTACCCACCACATTGGTTAATACATTTAAACGACCGCGGTGCGCCATGCCAATAATGGTTTCTTTAACGCCATGCTCGGCACTGCGATTTACAATGACATCCAGCATCGGAATTAAACTGTCGCCACCTTCTAGCGAAAAGCGCTTTTGGCCAACGTATTTAAAACCTAAATATTTTTCTAAACCATCCGCTACGACTAAACGATCTAAAATGCGTTTCTTTTCTGCGACAGAAGGCTTAAAGTTTGCATAACCCTGCTCAATACGGTCGCGAAACCATTCCACTTCTTCCGCACGATTGATATACATGTATTCAAAACCAATCGAGCCGCTATAGAGTTTTCGCAGCGCTTGATGAATTTCAGATAAAGTACCCGTTGCTTTGTTTAAACCGGTGAAAGAACCGACGTGATATGTTTTAGATAAGTCTTGATCGGTAAAACCGTAATACGCTAATTCTAAAGCAGGATGATACGTACCTTTGCTTAAACCCAATGGATCAGTTTGCGCTTGTAAATGACCAAAGCGACGATACGCATTAATTAACTCTAAAACGCGTTCTTGCTTTTCATCATATGCCGATTCGAACACGGCATTCGCCCGTGAGGATTTGGCTAAATTTAAAAATTGTTCTTTAATTTCAGAATGCGCGACATCCGGTAAATCACGCTTAATTTGGCTCGTCAATTGATTGAAATAATCGCGCCACTCGCTGCTGACAGCATTCGGATTCGCAAGGTATTGCTCGTATAAATCTTCGATGTAACCATCACTTCCAGCAGTTAAATACGAATCTAACCACTGGCTTTGCATCGTTTTGGGCTGTGTTACTGCCATGTTCATTCACTCGTTTAAAAAAGTTAGACTGAATCTTTCAACATTTCATCTTTTAAGTTGTTAATTGCTTCTAATGGGTTTAAGTCTTTTGGACACACATCAACGCAATTCATAATGCCGCGGCAACGGAACAAGCTGAAAGGATCGGTTAAATCCGCTAACCGTTCTTCCTTGTGCGTATCACGACTATCGGCAACAAAACGATACGATTGCAATAATGCAGCAGGCCCCATGTACTTATCAGGATTCCACCAGAACGAAGGACAAGACGAAGTACAGCAAGCGCATAAAATACATTCGTATAAACCGTCTAACTTGGCGCGCTCTTCCGGCGATTGTAAACGCTCAGTGGCTGGCGGCGGGTTGTCATTTTGTAAAAACGGTTTGGCTTTTTCGTATTGTTGATAAAACTGCGTCATATCAACAACCAAATCGCGCACGATGGGCAAACCAGGTAATGGGCGCAGCACCACCGGCTCACTTAAGCTCGATAAATGCGTTGTACAGGCTAAACGATTTTTGCCGTTAATGTTCATACCGTCTGAACCGCAAACCCCTTCACGACAAGAACGACGTAACGTTAAGCTTTCATCCATTTTGTTTTTAATAACTAGAATGGCATCCAATACCATTACGCAATTATGTTCTTTAATATCCACTTCAAAATCTTGCATGTATGGCTTTTCATCGGTTTCCGGATTGAAGCGGTAAATTGAAAAAAGCATGGTTAAGCCCTCGCGTTAATGGTTTTCTTCACGGCTACTGAGTGCAATGGGTTCTAGAGTTTGTGGTTTCATGTTAACGGCACGGAAACTAATGCGACCATCTTCGAAATACAACGTGTGTTTTAACCAGTTTGCGTCATCGCGCTCTGGATAATCATAGCGTGCGTGGGCACCACGGCTTTCGGTTCGCGTATTCGCAGCGTGTGCTGTCGCAATAGCGGTCGACATTAAATTATCCAACTCTAATGCTTCAATACGTGCCGTGTTAAAGCATTTGCTTTTATCGGTGATGGAGGCATAGTTCAAGCGATCGTGCAGTTCTTCCAACTTCACGAAACCTTGTTTCATGTGGTCGGCACTTCTAAACACACCGAAATCATCTTGCATGACTTTTTGTAATTCCGTGCGGATAGTATCAACCCGCTCACCTTTTTGATTATTCTCCCAACGATTGTAACGGCTTAATGCCGCTTCAAATTCACCGTCAGAAGGTTGCAACCAATCAAGACCTTGCGCAACGCTTTCTTTGACGTGTTTACCGACAGCGCGGCCGAACACGACTAAGTCTAATAATGAATTTGCGCCCAAACGATTTGCACCGTGGACAGACACACAAGCACATTCGCCGGCGGCATATAAGCCATTCACAATTTCATCTTCACCGCGACTATTTTGGGTAATCGCTTGTCCATGATAATTCGTTGGAATACCACCCATTAAATAGTGACAAGTCGGCACAACGGGGATGGGTTCTTTCACGGGATCAACACCCGCAAACGTCATCGCTAATTCACGAATACCGGGTAAGCGTGATTTAATTAAGTCTTCACCTAAGTGATCTGCTTTTAAGAGTACGTAATCCCCTTTGGGGCCCGCACCACGACCTTCGCGAATTTCAATCGCCGAAGAACGCGACACGATGTCACGACAGGATAAATCTTTCAGATGCGGTGCATAGCGTTCCATATAACGCTCGCCATCTTTATTGACGAGATAACCCCCTTCACCGCGCACGCTTTCACTGATTAATGAACCCGAGCCATAAATACCGGTTGGATGGAATTGCCAGAACTCCATGTCTTGTAAAGGTAAACCGGCGCGCATCGCCATCCCAAACCCATCGCCCGTGTTAATGTGGGCATTGGTCGTAGATTGATAAATACGGCCTGCACCACCAGTCGCTAAAATGGTTGCACGCGCATGAATGAAAACGACTTCACCGGTTTCGATGCAAAGCGCCATAACGCCAGCAATATTTTTACCGGAACGCACTAAATCGATAGCAAACCATTCATTGAAGAAGCGGGCTTTGGCTTTTAAATTACGTTGATACAAAGTGTGTAACATCGCATGACCGGTACGGTCTGACGCGCAGCAAGTACGATGGGCTTGGGCTTTACCGTATTCACGTGTTGCACCCCCGAAAGCACGTTGATAAATTTTGCCATTATCTAACCGTGAGAACGGTAAACCCATGTGTTCTAATTCATAAATCGATTGCGGTGCATTGATACACATGTATTCAATCGCATCTTGGTCACCCAAAAAGTCAGAGCCAACAACCGTGTCATACATGTGCCAGCGCCAATCATCTGGCTCAATATTGCCTAATGCAGCATTGATTCCACCTTGCGCTGACACGGTGTGCGAACGCGTTGGGAAAACTTTCGAGACCACAGCGACATTTAAACCTGCTTCCGTTAGCTCAATAGCAGACCGTAAACCCGCACCACCACCACCTACAATAACCGCATCAAATGTTTGCGTTGCAAAAGAATTTGGCATGTACTACACACTCCATAAAATCTGGACGCCCCACAAGAAGGTGACGGCCAACATAAGTAAAACGAGGCAATTTAATAGCGCGCGCAACACAAAGGGTTTGACGTAGTCGGTGAAAATAGTCCAGACACCAATCCAAGCGTGATAGAGCAAGGCTAATAAAAATAAAACGCTAGCAATTTTAATCCATTCGCCAGCAAAAACATTACGCCATTCGGCATAAGATAAGTCCGTATGACACACGAAATAAGAAATTAAACTAACTGAATAGAAAGCGATGATAACGGCGGTGACGCGTTGCAAAATCCACTCGCGCAAACCTTGACGATAGACACTTAGGACTGTCTTTACCATAACCAGATTCCTGTCAAAATGATCAATACAAAAAATACAACAAAGGTTAACTGCGCCGATATACGACCCGCGGGCAAGGTGTCACCTAAATGAAGATCCGATAATAAATGGCGAATGCCAGCAATCAAGTGGAACAAATAAGCCGCCAATGTTAGCCACACCAACAATTTCAATGCAGGGTTTGCAAGCCATTCTTGTAAGGTTGCAAAGCCGTCATTGCTGAGCGAGAATGCTAGTAACCATAGCAAAGCCGGGATTAATAAAAACAACACAAACCCAGAAATACGATGCAATATAGATACAATTGCGGGCAATGGAAAACGGATGGTAAAAAGGTTCAGATTTTTAGGTCTAGTCTGGTTCACTAATCGTTTTTCCTTGTCTAAGTGTAAGTTATTTCAACAACGAATTATAAGCCGCACCTCACGTTAAAGCAAACTGAACAATATCTTACGTGGGCTAACTAAATATGGTTAAATATAGGTATTCGCATTCGCTATGAAGGCGTCTCTATGCCCATGTTTTTATGGGTTTTAGTGTATTTTTTACTCAATTCAAAGTTTTCGACTCGGCAGGGAGTTAATAATGACAGAAAAAAAAGCAACATTAACGGTGGGTGATAAAAGTATTGAGCTAGATATTTACGAAGGCACCCTGGGCCCCGATGTCATTGATGTAAGTCCCTTATTAAAAGAAGGCTATTTCACTTACGATGTTGGTTATAATTCGACCGCCTCATGTGAATCCAAGATCACCTATATTGATGGCGATGCCGGAATCTTACTCTATCGTGGCTATCCCATTGAACAATTAGCGAGCCATTCTAACTTCTTAGAAGTTAGCTACCTCCTTTTAAATGGCGAACTTCCAACCACTGAACAATATAAAGCCTTCGTACACGATATTAACCATCACACCATGGTGCACGAACAAATCCGCAATTTCTTTAATGGTTTCCGTCGTGATGCCCACCCCATGGCCATCATGGTGGGGGTCGTGGGTGCCCTGTCAGCGTTTTATCACGACACCTTAGATATTAAAAATCCCGAACACCGTGCCATTTCTGCGTTACGCTTGATTGCTAAAATGCCCACCATCGCCGCCATGTGTTACAAATACTCCGTTGGCCAGCCATTCATGCAACCGCGTAATAACTTATCGTATTCTGAAAACTTTTTGCACATGACCTTTGGCACCCCCTGCGAAGAAATCCTCTGCAACCCCATTTTGGCACGCGCATTAGATCGTATCTTTATATTGCACGCTGATCATGAACAAAATGCCTCCACTTCAACGGTTCGCTTAGCCGGCTCAACTGGCGCCAACCCTTTTGCCTGTATCTCCGCCGGTATTGGCGCTCTTTGGGGACCTGCGCACGGTGGTGCTAACGAAGCCGTGCTGACCATGCTCCATGAAATTGGTGACGCCTCCCGCATCGGCAAATTTATTGAACGCGCTAAAGACCCGAAAGACCCCTTCCGCTTAATGGGCTTTGGTCATCGCGTTTATAAAAATTACGATCCACGCGCGAAAGTCATGCGTGAAACCTGCCATGAAGTATTAGAAGCCGTTGGCGCACAAAACGCCCCCATCTTTAAATTAGCCATGGAATTAGAACGCATCGCCTTACAAGATGAATATTTTGTTGAGAAAAAACTTTACCCCAATGTTGATTTCTATTCCGGCATCACCTTAAGCGCCATGGGTTTCCCAACCACCATGTTCACCGTTCTCTTCGCCCTCGCCCGCACCGTCGGCTGGGTCGCGCAATGGAACGAGATGATCAGCAATCCACGTCTAGGCCGCCCTCGCCAACTCTATCGCGGCGAACGCGAACGTGATTTCGTCTCCATGGTCATGCGCAATAAAGGTTAATGTTGTCGTCTCGCGGCTTGGCCGCGGGACCCAGCGAATCTCGCGCCGCACTCACAAATAAAAATGGGCAGCTTTAAAAGCTGCCCATTTTGTTGTCCGGAAAAACGGGGAGATTAGCAAAAATCAAATAAAACGTTCACACCAGCAGCAGCTTCGGCGTCATTTTTGCCACCACGGAAGGTGTAAATATCTTTACCTTCGAGATAGAAAGCAATGGACTTATGAACGAAGAATTGCACGCCAACGCCGGCATTCATACCGCCTTCGTCATGGCTGTCAGTTCTATTGGGATTTAAGCTAGTTAAGTTTGCACCGACCATTAAGTATGGGGTGAACATATCCATTGGATCGAAGTGGTACATTGCATCAAAGGTGTAAACACGGCTTGTAATTTCACGCGAATTTTGACTGCCTTTGAAATTAGTCGTGAAGAAGTTTGCAACTGCTTCAACACCCCAATTTTGAGTGAAGTTCCAACCGAAACCACCTTGTGCAAAACCATGGTTATCCATGTGGCGTTTGTTGGCAAACCAGTGATATCCACCCCCGAGGCGTGCTGATAGCGTGCCTGGACGATTCTCAGCGTAGGCGGTAGATAATGATGCAGCAGTGATTAGACCAATACCCGCTAAAAGCAAATGAAGTTTTTTCATGATACTCCCTTATGACTAAAGTTTCCTCTCGTGGAGTCGAGGAGGATCGAACTCCCGACCTTCACGTTGCGAACGTGACGCTCTCCCAGCTGAGCTACGACCCCACAACGATATTAGATACTCATAATATTATGTATTTTTGAGAAATGCCAGCTCTGCTTCAGTAGACTGACGTCCAAGGAGGGTATTTCTTTGCGGAAAGCGTCCAAATTCTTTAATGACACGAAAATGGGCGTAAGCGTAGGCGAGAAACAGTTGATAAACTTGAGTCGTTTCACGAAGAGAAAGGCTAACTAATTCCTGGTAAAGCCTAATAGAACGTTCTTGAGTGTCGGAGTCTTCAGCATGCACCAGGGGCATATAAAAAAAGACACGCTCAATCAATGTGAGGGAATGATCCATTTTAAGCTCAAGCCCCTGCTTACAAAGTTGCTGGGCCAAGAAATCTTGCTGGAAGGCAATGTCCGAACGTTTATGCAGATAACGGGAAAATTGGTCATATAGAATGATTAAGGCTAAACGGCCGCGTGGTGTTTGATCCCAGTGACGTAAATTACCTGCTGTGGCTGCATCATAATCAAATCGAAATAAAGAGAGCAACTGCTCTCGCCCTGGGTCATTCTCATTAAACCAAAGGCTAGTGCGTTTACTGTTAGGCAAATCGGCTGTACCGACATCACCAAACCAAAAATTTAAGAGCTCGTGAACGCGATCCGTCATGTTATTTGCTCAGGCTTTTCTTATAGACTACCACGTTTAGCGTGCCTCAGTGTTTATGCTAATTAATCAACACCTTAATACCGGCCTGAACCTGGTCAAATAAGGCTAAAATATCTGTATTTCCCATGCGGATGCAGCCATGGGATTGGGGCTGACCCAGCAGATGCTCTTCGTGGGTTCCGTGGATATAAATAAAGCGCCGCATGCTATCTACATTCCCCAGACGATTTTTCCCTTTTTCACACCCACTCAGCCACAAAATGCGCGTTAAAATCCAATCGCGAGCGGGGAAAGCTGCGGCTAAGGCGGGTGAATAAATTTCCCCTGTTGGACGCCTTCCTACAAAAACCGAATAAAGGGGCATTTCCGCGCCAATTTTTGCCCGCACGATATGCCACCCCCGCGGTGTCATTTCACTGCCCCGCACTTCACCCGCTCCTTTTTTAGCAGTGGAAATCGGATAGCTTGTCACGATGCGCTCACCCTCCAAGAGGTGTAAGCGCTGCGTTGCGATCTCAATCTTAAGGTTAAGCATAAGTGGTCACACCATTGGTTACTGGCATTAAACTCGCTAATAATTGCGTTACTAATTTTTCGGTTCGCTGCTCAATGTCGTTATGGGGATCAAACTCCACAATTTCCGTTGCCAATAACAGGGGGTCTTCCGACAAATAAGTCATGGCTTCTAAAATGCCTGCCGCAGACAAACCATTTTGCTCAGGCACATCAACACCTGGCGCATCGTTCGGGTCAATGGCATCAAGATCTAATGTCACGCCATAACCTGCCGTCCCATTTTTGGCACGAGCCTGCGCTTCTTTGATGACCGTCATTAAACCGCGCTCTTGCACTTCTTCGATATAATAAACGCGCACATTCAAATCCCGCAAAAAATTAGCTTCGCCATGCTCAAAACTGCGCACGCCAATCAAACTTAAATGTTCCGGCTTAATTTTCGGATGCGCATCTAAAATATGCGTCAATTCCTTAAAACCATGCCCAAGCAAGGCGGCGACCGGCATGCCATGGATATGGCCTGATTCAGACGTTTGCGGCGTGTGGCTATCCATGTGCGCGTCAATCCAAATTAAACCGAGGTCGCCCTCTGCGCGCAAGGCATGTGCCACACCGCTAAAGGTACCAATGGCTGAGGTATGATCACCCCCTATTACCGTAAAACGTTGTCGGCGCACGATTTGCTTTTGTGTAAGCAAGGCAAGCTCGGTACACATGCTGGCGATATCTAGCACTAAATTATTGTTTGCGTTAATTGCTGGCGGCGCAATGGTCGCTTGCCAAACAAAACGCGGCGTGGGCTGTAAAAAAGCTTGTAAAAAATGCGAGTCGCGTATCGCTAAAGGGCCATCACCCGCATGCACATTGGCACCTGCTATTCCTGAAGCATAGCCAATCAAATCCAGCTTATTCGTCATAAATAAATCCTATATTTATTTTAATAACTCGTTACAATGCCCAAAATTCCATGGAGAGTGAACGAATGCTACCAATTGAAACCGATTATATTAATCAAGTCTGGGATGAAAGCATACTGCCATCCTTAATGGAATACATTAAAATTCCAAATAAATCGCCTCAATTTGATGCCGAATGGCAAACGCATGGCTACATGGACCAAGCCGTACAATTAATTGCAAATTGGTGCCAAACCGAGGCCGTATCGGGCATGGTGATGGAAGTCGTGCAATTACCCAATCGTACCCCTGTTATTTTGATGGAAATCCCCGGTCATTCTGCAGACACCGTTCTATTATATGGGCACTTAGATAAGCAGCCCGAAATGACCGGCTGGGAAGACGGTTTATCCCCCTGGCAACCCGTGTTACGCGGTGACAAACTCTATGGACGCGGCGCAGCCGATGATGGCTATGCAGCCTTTGCTTCATTAACTGCGATCAAAGCCTTACAAAAACAAGGCTTGCCTCATGCGCGTTGTGTGATTTTGATTGAGGCGTGTGAAGAAAGTGGCAGTTTTGACCTACCCTTCTACATTGAAGCGCTCGCTGATCGCATTGGTAATCCAAGCCTCATCATTTGCCTTGATTCTGGTTGCGGTAACTACGACCAACTATGGATGACTACTTCGTTACGAGGTTTAGTGGGCGGCACCTTAAGCATTGATGTATTAACAGAAGGCGTACACTCAGGCGCTGCGAGCGGCATTGTTCCTGGGACCTTTCGCATACTGAGACAATTATTAGCGCGCATTGAGGATAAAAAAACGGGGGACATCTTACTGCCTGCCCTGCAAGCACCGATCCCAACCGATCGTCAACAACAAGCGGAAGCAGCCGCACAAACATTAGGCCAAGCCGTTTTTGCTGATTTACCGTTCGCGCCGGGCGTATTGCCCGATACGGAAAATCCAGCCGAATTAATTTTACGCCGCACGTGGCGTCCTGCCCTCTCGGTGATTGGCATTGATGGCATGCCAGCCATCGCTAATGCGGGTAATGTTACCCTACCCCACTTAGCGGTTAAATTATCCCTGCGTCTTCCGCCCACGGTCGATCCTGACTTGGCCGCAGCCGTGTTAAAAACCGCCTTAGAAGAGAATCCGCCCCAAGGCGCTAACATTAACTTTACGATTAATGACACTGGCCCCGGCTGGAATGCACCGGCTAAAGCACCTTGGTTGCAAGCAGCGACGCAAGAAGCCTCTCTCTGTTATTTTGGGTCGAATGCGATGGCCATGGGCGAAGGTGGCTCGATTCCGTTTATGGGAATGCTTGGAAAAAAATTTCCTGCCGCACAATTTATGATTACGGGTGTGCTGGGGCCAAAATCGAATGCACACGGTCCTAATGAGTTTTTACATTTGCCGACTGGAAAAAAATTAACAGCTTGTGTGGCGCATGTGATTGCTAAGCACTTTGAGGAGAGGGGTTAGCATTTCGCCACCCCCATTCCGCACTTAAGCCTTTCTTACTTGATGTAAAGAGAAGGGGCCGATTTTTTTATACTTTATCCCGCCGCGGTTCACTAACCAAACACCCGCCATGGCAATTGAACCGCCAATCACGGAAAGCGCGGTGGGGATTTCCCCTAAAAACACCCAACCCAACAGTAAGGTGACAAAAGGAATAATGTAAGAAAAGCTAACTGCAGTTGAAGCAGGAATATTCGATAAAACATAACTCCAAGCCAAATAAGCCAAAGCGGCTGGGAAGATGCCGAGATATAGCACCATTAATACACCCGGCAAACTTGAGTGCGTTAAATCGTGACGCAGCGCAGGGAGATAAAAGAGTAAAAAAATGGTCGCGCCCCAAATAATGTAAGTAGTTGTCTCAAGCGCACGGTATTTTTTTAAAAACGGTTTTTGCAAAACCGAATAAAACCCGCTAATTAACGTTGCGACGAGGATATACAGTAAATGATAGTCCCAGGCAAAATGCTGATCATGACTGAATGCAATCAATGCAACACCCATAATACTAATAAAAAAACCGACCAAACGGCGTAGCGTTAATTCTTCCCCTAATAAAAATGCTGCCACAATCGCCGTGAGAACCGGTGATTGACTGATAATAAAACTTGCTATGCCACTGCTAACCGTCAGCTCACCATAGTTTAAGGCAATATTGTAAATACCAATGCCAATGGCCCCGAGCGCCATCATGCCCAATAAATCTTTTAAGGTGACAGCGGTTTTTTCCGGCAAACGCAGATAAATAAAAAAGAGAAACACGGAAGCAACCAGGTAACGCCCGAGCGCCAACCCTTCTGGGGAAAAGAAATGCAAGCCATAACGAATCCCCACAAAAGCGGATGCCCAGAGAAAAATGGCAACACCAATAGCAAATTTAAGTTGAAGAGACATGTGTAACTCAAAGGTAAATGGCCATGCGCGACATTGATAAGCGACATGGCCAGATTAAGGCGGGTTTAATAATCATCGTCCCCGGTAGCGGTATCTAAGCTCGGCTTACCAGAGGTATCGTCATTATTTGCCGTTGGCGGACTCAGGCTGTTCATATTACTGTCTAAACTACCAATGGAGTCGTTGTTATTCGGCTGGTTCGGCATCTCAGTAGCATTCGGCGTATTGCTAAAATTAATACCAGGTTGAGCTTGTGAGCTCTGATTTAAACCATTATCTTGTTGCATAGTATTGCCAGGTTGCGTACTCATGCCAGAGGCGTCTGAGTTACCGTTGGTGCTGGGAGCGGATTGCATGCTAGGCATATCATCAGCAACCGCTTCAGGAACCGCAGTGAACACCGTGGTTAAAAGCAATGATGAGGTAGCTAACACCGCTAACGACTTAAGTTTCATGCGTTCTCCTATTTAAAGGCTCAATAAAGTCTTCTATTTAATCGTAACGATATGGGATTTACTATCATTTTTTACAATAAATCAATAATAAAGCTTAACGCTTATTGTAAGAAGGCTATGTTAAGGACACCCCCGACAAAATAAATATATTTTATTAAAATTCAATAAGTTATGAAATTACAAATTGTGAATAATGCATTTTTTTGCTATTTTATAAGAGTAAAGCCAATTCCCCCAAGGAAGTGTTATGCGGAAAAAATGGCTACATAGCATTAAAAATGCCTTCTATAACTTTACCTCGCGCATAACACACCAGTTAAGCCCGGAAGAAATTAGCCTCATTAAAAAAACCCACTTGTTTGACAAACTGGATGAGAAAACCTTCGCAGAATTGTTGCGCTCGGTTACGTTAGATCATTATCAAGGAAATGATTTAATTTTAAAGGAAGGTCGACGGGGTGATGATTTTTACATTATTTACAAAGGGTCCGTGCGGATTTTCACAAGAGGCCCCGGCCGCGAAAAAATTTCTTTAGCGCGTCTTAATAAAGGGGATTATTTTGGCGAACAAGCATTATTAGGACGCGTGAGAAAATCGCGAAGCGCGAGTGTTGAAGCCATTACGCCAACAATACTCCTTAAAATTAATGAAAGCTTTATTGTTAAATTATTGAAGATCGATACCCAATTAGAATTACGCTTACGCAAAATGGGTAATCAACAAATTTTAAATAAATTAAGCGCCACCTTAACTTTACATCAAAGCATTATTACTTATCTGCACGAGACCGCAGAAACGAATATTATTAGCCTTCCACCCGATGAACTCATTTTTAGCGCCGGGGACAAACCTGATTTCGTTTATTTTATTTTAGAAGGCACGATTGCCATTTATCTTAACGCGGATGATAAACAGCAAACCATTTTATTAAAGCAAGGGCATTTATTTGGTGAGCTAGGTGCCATTTCAGACACCCCCCGCAGCGGCTCAGCGAAAACCATTCAACCCACGCAATTAGCGCGAATAGAGGTCACAAAATTTCAAGAATTTCATGATCGTTATCCACAATTGCAGCAATTACTAAAATCATTAAAAAATACTTATATTTTACCCAGTCGTGGCCTCGTGCAACAATACACCGGCAAACTATTGGATATGAATACGCACACCACGATTTACCGTTTGGAAGATGGTCATACGGTGATTGCGAGCACCGCGCTTGATAAAGATTTTTTTTCCATGACCATTGAAGATGTATTCGGTGATAAACAATATACCTATGAGAAAGATGCCAATCACAAAGTGGAAATAAAAATCCTCGATCACCATATTACTAGTATTAAATGTTATGGCGCGTGGGAAGATCTACCCAAAGTATGCCTTGCTTTATTAGATAAAATACACATCACTAGCTCCCTACTGGTACAATTTACCAATTTCGGCAACTTTGAAACAGAGCGTTCATTAACAAATGACAACATGGCTTGTGAATGCATGTCGGTTTCCCGTCAAACCGTTTGCGATCTCATTGAAGCGGGTGAGCGCAGCTTAGGGAGTATTTGCAAAAAAACCGGGGCTTGCAATGTTTGCAGCGCCTGCCGGCCACGCATTTTAGAAATGTTAGGACAAAGCAATTGGATTTCCGCGCTACTCATTAAAAACGCTGAATTAAATTCAAAAGTATCCGATTACTATTTAAAGAATGAACTCAGTCGCTTTAATGCCGTACAACCCGGCGAATTTATTACTTTACAAATTCGCGTCAAAGGAAATTGGATTGAACGCTCTTACATGATTTCTGATATCGATGAAAAAGGATTTCTTCATATCACGATTAAAAAAGAAGAGCATGGCATTTTTACCTCATGGCTATTTAGTCACAACGCCTCTGAAATTCCTATTTATGCAAGCCAGCCCCAAGGGGATTTTATTCTCGATCAAACCGCGAAAAACCCACTGCTTTGTATCGCTTACGATATTGGCATCTCGCCCTTTTTATATTTTGCGAAAGCGCTGCAACAGCAAATGAATCAACGCAGCTTACATATTTTATATATCGTCAATAAACCGACAGAGTTTATTTTTACCAATGAGTTTAAGCAGATCGCGAATTATTCTACCGCTATTACTATTCAGTATTGGGCGGAGTCAGAAAGCGGTCGCTTATCAACCATTGAATTAACTGAAATCCTCCACCGCCTTAAAAATCCCTCTATCTATATTTGCGGGCCGGAAGGATTTGAAAATGAAATGACAAACGCACTCAGTCAAATCCCTCTAGAAAATCCCAAAATTCATATTGAACGTTTGATTCATGTTAGCCCACCGCCTGAAGCAGCCAAAAGCGAATAGATTGTTGCGCAGCAAGCAGTCAGATTTAAGCCCCGCTTAAGCTTCAACGCATTACTACCAAATCCAACAAGCCTTTGAAAAATAAAAATTTATATTTTTAACCAGTAAGAACATGTGCCATTTGCGTTGACTTTGACCAGCTGATTTTGCTATAAATTACGCATCGATAATAATGTCTGGTAGCATACGTTACCAATTGAGAAAAAAAGATGATGTGTTTACACGAAACGAGCCGCAAATCCATTGTATTTTTATTGCTGGCCCTCCATCACTCTCTCATTACCCGATTCGGCATTCAACACGCCAAAAATAGGTTTCCAGTAATTAACCCTAACAAGATCCAAAGGAAATTTTCATGCTAGCCTCTAAACGTGCTACGTTGTTTTCCTTGTTCGGCACTGCCACTCCTTGGCTTATTGTCATATGCGGAATGTTATTTTATTGCTTTAATTATTTCATTCGTGTATCGCCCAGCGTGATGCAAAATGAATTAATGCAAGCTTTTCACATCAGTGCCACGCAATTTGGTGCACTTGCTGCATTTTACTATTACTCCTATACACCCATGCAGCTACCTGCTGGTATGATTTATGACAAATTTGGCGTGCGCTTTGTTTTATGCGTGGCATGTTTATTAGCCGTGACTGGCCTCGGCGTTTTTGTCTCAGCCGATAGCTATTACACCGCCTGTTTAGGTCGTTTATTAATCGGCCTTGGCAGTGCCTTTGCTTATATTGGCACATTAAAGCTCGCCTCCATTTGGCTTGCCCCTAATCGTTTCGCAACCGTTGCGGGTTTAACCACGGCTGCGGGGATGACATCCGGCGCGCTTGCCCAAAAGTATTTAACGCATATTGTTGAGATGATTGGCTACAAGCAAGCTTTACACACCTCTTTATTAGCCGGCATCGTTTTAGCAGTGCTCATCGTTGTATTGGTACGCAATCGCCCTGCCTCCACCAACACCAATGAAATGCAGTCTCCCATGGGCATGCGACAATTACTGAAAGCCATTTGCACGATCGCACTTAACCCCCAAATGTGGTTAATTGGCGCTATTGGTTGTTTATTATACTTACCCTCATCGGTTTTCTTAGATTTATGGGGTATTCCTTACTTAAAAGCCGTGTATCATTTAAACGCTGCACAAGCTGTCGCCATTTCTGGTTACACCTATATCGGTTGGATTATTTCCGGCCCATTGATTGGTATTATTTCTGATTACATCAAACGCCGTCGCGCCCCTTTAACCTTCACCGGCTTCTTTGCTGCTTTGTTATTGTGCCTCGTGTTTTACTATCACAATCTAAACGTTAGCCAATTAAACTTAATCTTCTTCTTTATCGGCTTTTGCTGTGGTGCACACCCACTTTGCTTTGCCCTGGGTAAAGAAAATAATCCGAACAGCGTTTCCGGTACAGCTGTCGCTGTCACCAACATGCTCATTATGGTAGGTGGCGTGATTTTCCAGCCATTAGTGGGCAAATTATTAGATTTACATGCAAGCGGCGCGGTGGGTGCTGATGGTTTACGCCTGTATACTGCCAGCGACTACACCTTTGCACTTAGCGTCATTCCAATTGGGGTTGCCTTAGGCATTTTCTTATCCATCTTCTTACGCGAAACGTATTGCGAATCCGTCATTGAAGAAAAGGAAGAGATGCCTGAATTAACACCTTCTGTTTCAACCGCCAGGTAATACCCTCTTAAGATTTGCCTCTTGCAGCGCACTGCAAGAGGCTTTTTTTATACTGAAATACTCAAACCGGGTAAGGTCGGCATGCTGACTGGTGTATTACCATTGGCCAAGAAAAGTGATTGACTACGGTGGGCCGATAAAATCGTATTCGCCTCAGGCGTAACATCGGTTTTAGGCGGGGGAAGCGTGACATACCGATTTAAATAATCTTCTTTACGCTGAATGATTGCTAAATCCAATTTGAAGGTGGCGCAATTTTCTGAATGTCCCTCTGCAATAATTTTTTTCGCAAATTCGATGGCGTAGTAAGGTGCGAAAAAATATTGATCGCTTAATTGGCCGTAAAAAGCATAATTACTCCTAGTATAAACTAATTGCCGTCCGTTTAATTCGTTCACTTCTAAGAACTTATCTGGATAAGTGACATACCCTGGCCGCGCTTGTGAATCATGAAAGCGTAAAAGCAAACTGTCTACGTCGAGCTCACCTAATATGTAGTGAAAATTTTTAACACCGGGGATACTGGTGGAAAGATAAAAATGACCGCGACATAAGCGCAAAGGAAACAATAAAGTATAACCGCTACCACGATATTCTTTGCAAAATCGCGTGAGCATTAGCATGACATGTTCTAAGTGCGCTTCATTACTAGGGCTTTGCGCATCTTTTGTCAGAGGACATAAAACAAAACGCTTCGCTTTTTTTTCAACAATAATAAATTCTGATTGTGAAACGGCGCCCTGGGTAAACTGTCGTGCGATACCCCGAAAAGCCGCATTAACTTCTTGGTCCGTTAAAGTAAAGCGTGTTTCATCAACACTACGTGAATCCATACTCCCCATCCTTTTTGTTAAACCCATTCTTTAACCGGTAAAAATTCAGTATATAATTTTTCTTCTGAACTACCCGGCTCTGGTTTCCAATTGTAACGCCAGGCAACAGTTGCCGGCAAGGACATCAAAATGGATTCGGTGCGACCACCGGATTGCAACCCGAATAAGGTGCCACGATCGTATAACAAATTAAATTCCACATACCGGCCACGACGATAGGCTTGAAATGCGCGTTCCGCTTCACCAAATGCAGTGTGCTTGCGTTTTGCAACAATCGGCAAGTACGCTTTTAAATAATGCTCTCCAACGCTTTGCATAAATGCAAAACAGTGTTCAAAGCCGCCTTCATTTAAATCATCATAAAAAATCCCCCCAATGCCGCGCGCTTCATTGCGATGCTTTAAATAAAAATAGCGATCTGCCCATGCTTTATAATCGGCATACACTTTTTCGCCAAAAGGATCACACGCCGCTTTTGCCATCGCATGCCAATGTTTTGCATCTTCTTCAAATCCATAATACGGGGTTAAATCAAAGCCACCACCAAACCACCAAAGCGGCGGCAAATTATCCCGCGTTACAATAATAAAACGCACATTAAAATGCGAAGTGGGAACGAATGGATTGCGCGGGTGAATAACAATAGAAACGCCTAATGCTTCAAACGGGGCATTGGCTAATTCCGGACGGCGCGTGGTTGCGGCAGTAGGTAAAGTGGGGCCAAATACATGGGAAAAATTTACCCCGCCTTTTTCAATCACCCGCCCCTCTTCCAAAACACACGTAATACCACCACCGCCTTTTTCATGCTGCCAAGGATCGACTTTAAAATGACCAACGCCATCTTCATGCTCGAATTGCTCACAAATCGTTCGCTGCAAGTGTTGCAAGTGGTCTTTCACAAGTTTGATCATTTCGCTTGCAGATTGAGCAGTTGCCATAAGGACCTCGTTCCTAAGAATTTCATTCGCACGGATTGGGAAAATAAGCCATAATACTGCAGAAATGCTAAACCCCTCAATCATCTTTGGAGGCAACGTGACGTCACTCGATTCATTTAAAACACAGCAAGAACTGTCTGTTAATCAATCCCAATTCCGTTATTTTAGTTTGCCCGCTTTAGAAAAAGCCGGTTTAAGCAATGTCAGCAAACTACCGCATTCATTAAAAATTTTATTAGAAAACTTATTGCGTTATGAAGATAACGACACCGTCACGCGTACCGACATTGAAGCATTAAATGCTTGGGTCGAAAAAAAGACTTCTGATCGCGAAATTGCTTACCGTCCTGCTCGGGTTTTAATGCAGGATTTTACGGGCGTTCCCGCTGTTGTCGATTTAGGTGCCATGCGCGATGCCATCAAAAAAATGGGCGGTGATCCAAAACAAATTAACCCACTGTCTCCCGTTGATTTGGTCATTGACCACTCCATTCAAGTGGATGCTTTTGCAACCGCTGCCGCCGTGCATGAAAATTCACACCTAGAAATGCAACGTAATCACGAGCGCTATGAATTTTTACGCTGGGGCCAAGAAGCATTCAGTAATTTCCGTGTTGTCCCACCCGATACCGGTATTTGCCATCAAGTTAACCTGGAATATTTAGCGCAAACGGTTTGGCAAGACCGTGGCAAACAAGCCCTGCCCATCGCGTACCCTGACACGTTAGTCGGAACCGACAGCCACACCACCATGGTGAATGGTTTAGGCGTATTAGGCTGGGGTGTTGGCGGCATTGAAGCGGAAGCGGCGATGCTGGGCCAACCGATTTCCATGTTAATTCCGGAAGTCGTTGGCGTTAAACTGACCGGCAAATTACGGGAAGGCGTCACAGCAACTGACCTCGTTTTAACGTTAACCAACTTGCTGCGCAAAAAAGGCGTGGTTGGTAAATTCGTTGAATATTATGGCAGTGGCTTAGCGGATCTTCCGGTGGCAGATCGCGCAACCATTGCAAATATGGCTCCTGAATACGGCGCAACTTGCGGCTTTTTCCCCATCGACCAAGCAACACTTACGTATTTGCGTTTAACAGGCCGCCATCCCGAAACGGTAGCGCTCGTTGAAGCTTATGCAAAAGCACAAGGCATGTGGCATGAAAAAGATGCGATCGAACCCGTTTTTACCGATACATTAGAACTCGATTTGAGCCAAGTAGAACCGAGCCTAGCAGGCCCTAAACGCCCACAAGATCGCGTTGAATTATCCCAATTAAAACCTGCTTTTGACAAACTGTTGAGCGATGCCAATCGAAGCAGTGAAGAAAAGCAAGGCTTTAAAACCAGTGATGGCTTAACGTTGCACCATGGCGATGTGGTCATTGCCGCCATTACAAGTTGCACCAACACATCAAACCCTAGCGTTTTAATGGCTGCCGGTTTAATCGCGAGAAAAGCGTTAGCAAAGGGCTTACAGCGTAAACCCTGGGTAAAATCATCACTCGCGCCTGGCTCGCAAGTGGTCACACGTTATTTGGAAGCAACGGGCTTACAAACTGACTTAGACCAACTCGGTTTCCAATTAGTTGGCTATGGTTGCACAACGTGCATTGGTAATTCAGGCCCACTACCTGATAACATCGCCAAAACCATTGCCGATAACGATTTAGTTGTTTCCGCCGTTTTATCCGGCAATCGTAACTTTGAAGGCCGCATTCACCCACAAGTTAAAGCCAATTGGTTAGCTTCTCCTCCGCTTGTTGTGATCTATGCATTAACAGGAACCACTTCTATCGATTTATCGAAAGACCCTGTTGGACATGACAAAGAAGGCAAACCCGTTTATTTAAGTGACTTATGGCCAAGCAATGCAGAAATTGCCGCCGAAGTCGCTAAAGTCAGCAGCAAAATGTTTAGTGAACAATACGCTGATGTCTTTACCGGTAGTGATGAATGGAAAAGCATGGCAATCCCTGAAGGGGAAACCTATACCTGGCAAATGGATTCCACGTATATCCAGCATCCGCCGTTCTTTGCTGATATGGGTGAAAAACCAGCCCCCATTAAAAACATTGAAAATGCACGCATTTTAGCGGTATTGGGCGATAGCATTACGACAGACCACATCTCCCCCGCTGGCTCCATTAAAGCGGATAGTCCGGCTGGTAAATACTTGCAATCCAAAGGCGTTGCCGTTAAAGACTTTAACTCCTATGGCGCAAGACGCGGTAACCATGAAGTCATGATGCGCGGTACGTTTGCAAACATCCGCATTAAAAATGAAATGGTGCCTGGGATTGAAGGGGGTATTACCAAGCATTATCCGAGTGGCGATGTCCTGCCTATTTTTGATGCCGCGATGCGCTATCAAGCAGATCATATTCCGCTCATTATCATTGCTGGTAAAGAATACGGCACGGGCTCGTCGCGCGACTGGGCGGCAAAAGGACCGAAGTTACAAGGTGTGCAAGCTGTGATTGCAGAAAGCTTTGAACGCATTCATCGCTCCAATTTAATTGGCATGGGCATTTTACCTTTGCAATTTAAAGAGGGTGCAACACGTAAAACCCTAGGGTTAGATGGCACAGAAACCATTAGCATTTTAGGTTTAACGGATGAAATGAAACCCGGTCAAACCATCAAAGCGAAAGTAAAACGCGCTGATGGCCGTGAAGAAGAAATTAGCTTACAAAGCCGCATTGATACGCAAAATGAAATTGAATACTACCGTCACGGTGGCATTTTGCGGTATGTGTTGCGAAATATGTTGAAGTAACGAAGACAGAGGAAGAAGGCCCCTCTCTCACAAACGTGAGAGAGGGGCCTAAAGCCTAAACCTAAGGACGAGGCGCCGCAGGCGGAAGCAATGTATCCAAATTTTCTTGAATCTTTGTAAACATCTTAACGCGCTCCGTTGTTTTTAAATCTTTTTCTTTCACATCCAAATCCAATTGATTAACAGTACGCGCTGCCTCATAAAGAGCGTGCAGCCGTTCTGGATGAATAGCAAACTCAATGCGTAAATTCACCAAACGATCAAAGAAATAAGCTTCTAACTTCTCCGCCCGATTGGATGCGGAAGAATATTTCTTAAGCACAGCAGCGCGCTCATCATTCGCTTTTAATAACCCCGTCAATATTTCCTCTAATGTTAAGCGCAATTGACTATCCGGTGACTTAATAGAACTATAAAAAGCAAATAAGACTTCAGTCATTTTATAATGTATATCGCGTTGCAACCTCATATCGCCATGGGTCAAATCTCTCAATAAAGCGAATAAAGCAACGCCGGTTAAATGTCGCGTGTGCTTTTTAAACAAACCAAACGTTAAAGGAAATTCTTGTATATAACGCTGCAACATTTCAAAGACTGCATCTCCCCTCTCCGGAGGATTGGCGTTCAGTTTAAACGTGTCATGCAACAATTGTTGGGTTTGTGTTTTAGCAAGAAGGCTATCCCAGTTTTCTTCCCCTAACTCAAACGCACCTTGCATACGAACTAAATTTTCCTCATCCAACAGCCGTCGCACCAGGCTCGCTTGTTTTAATATTTTCTTTAAACGCGTGGGATTTTGAAAGAACGCAGCAGGCAAGCCCGCTAATATTTCCGCGTAATTAATTTGATGCTTCCCACAACTCACGTCATCTGTTAACGATTGCTGACCGATTTTAATATTAAAAAATTTAACCTGCCCACCTAGCTGATTGGCAATACGCTCACGCAACGCATTGATAGGATATTTACGCAAACGATTTGTCATATTATTATCGCGTGGCTCGATAATAAAAACGTTATATTGATGCGGATTTTCAATATAAATTGCTAGGGTATTAAAATGCCGCCGCCCAAGCTGCACTTGTAAAAGGGGTGCTAAAATCACATCGTGCGGCTGAATAACATTAGCACTTAGCTGTCGCTTGATATAATTTAACCAAGCCGACAATTCAGGATGCCCTGGCGCTTCAAAAGGATTTTGTGCATCCAAAATAGCTGGGCAATAGTGCAAGACACTTCTATCGGCGCGTCTAAATTGAAAAAGAGTGAGCTGGTATGGACTTTCCAAAGAAACTGGCTCATGCAAAACAGTTAAAAAATCAAAACGTTGATGCAAAGCACGCAGCGTTAACCACTCAACTTGCGATGGCTTATAGCCACTAGCAGCAATGACTTTTGGTGGATCCGGTCTTTGCATAAGTATCCTCGTTTAAGCTTATTATAGAAGGTTTTAACGTTTAAAACAGGATACTATCATTCTATTTTCTCGCCACGCTTTTTCGTAGCCTTGAGCGCTTCATGCTCCGCCATCAAATTTTGTAAATGCTCATTTTGATATTGCACTTCTTTATGCAAGAACCATTTCTGCGTTAGCGCTGCAGCCATTTGGCGAATTTCCACCACCTCAAACGGTTTTTTCAAAATGAGAAAATTGTTGGAATAATTGAACTTTTTTAAAATCTCTTCCCAGGAAAAATCGGTGTGGACCGTGCAAATGACGATTTGCATATCGGGATCCAATTCCCATATTTTTTGAATGGTAGTGATACCATCTAAACCCGGCGGCATACGAATATCGACAAATGCCATTGCGTATGGACAATTATCTTGTAATGATTGTTTGACTAATTCTATTGCCGCTTCGCCTTGATAAGCAGAATCTAAAGCAAAGCCATCAATGTTGCATTGCTTTGCAGATAGCTCACCAAATAAATCTGCTTTTAATGCATCAATTGCCTTATCACATCCTTTCGCCACCAGTACTTTGCGAAAATCCTCATGTATGGCCGCATTATCATCAACGAGCAATATGCGCTTAGGATTTAGCATTTGCATGATACTCTCCTTTTGCAAGAGGCGCATAGGGCAGTTTAAGGGTGAAAGTTGCTCCTAAGCCTAATCCGTCACTTTCCACATTCAACTCCCCGCCCATTTCTTTTGCTGCCAATGCACTGGTATGAAGCCCAAACCCATGCCCAGTTTTTTTAGTCGTAAATCCATACGAAAAAATCTTAGTGGTATTTTCCGGGGCGATTCCCAACCCATTATCTCCCACCTTAATCAGAAAATAGTTTGAGTCCAACGCTTGAAAACTTAAAAAAACTTTTTTGTTTTGCGCGCCGCTCGCCAGCAAAGAATCAATACTATTTTTAATGAGGTTTACCAAAACTTGTAACAGCTTCACCCGATCAATTATCACCTTGTTAAGGTTCGAGAAATCACGCTTAATTTCTATATCGGCACGTTCATACGCTGTCTTATTAAGCGCTAGCGCATCTTCTAATAAATCTTGAATATTGGTTTCTTCCGTCACGCCGATGGTGGCACTCAGTGATTGCTGCATGCAAATAATCGTTTTAATGTGTGCAATATTTTTTTCTAAATCTTTTAATTCTTGTTTAATGTATTTATCATCACTGCCCCAAGCATCTGCCATAATGCTCATGTATTTCAGCATTTTTGGGCACCGCTCATCGTGAGCAAGTGCCTGCGGATTATCAAGAAACGGTGTGAGCAACGTTTTTAATTTACTTAAATTGCTTACCTCGGAAGAGAGTAAACGCTCTTCAATCATAGCAACGGACGTATTAATGCTATTTAACACATTGCCAATATTATGCAAAACACTCGTTGCAATATCCGTCATTCCCGCACGCCTTGCAGCAACGACCAATTGATTATTTAAAGAAGCCGCTTTCTTTTCTGCTCTTTTACGTTCAGCAATTTCTTCAACTAATTGACTATTAACCGCTTGCAGAGCCTGCTTGGATTCAAACAATTCTTTGACGATGGCATTTAATTCGCAGGCGGATTCACCTTGTTTTGAAACGTTGCTACCAACCGTTACTTCATGACGAACGGGATTGATATTAATAAACTGTTTTAAAATAAGTAAGATGAGTGTTGTCCCAATCATCGTCGTGCAAACGGTCGCGCCCACGGCAACGAATTGATCCCACAACAGTGAAGGATTGCCATACAATAAACCATTGCCACCAGCAGGGTTAATTAATTTACTCGCAAAAACCCCCGTTAACAGCACGCCGACAATGCCACTAATGCCGTGACAAATGAAAACATCTAAAGGATCTTTCACTCTGCCAAGCATTTTCGTTTTATAAATCAGGGCGTGATAGCAAATTATGGCGGCGATTGCACCAATTAACATAGCGCTTAACGGTTCCACGTAGCCAGCGGCTGGAGTAATGGCCACTAACCCAATGACAACCGCCACAGCGGACCCAACGGCAGTAATCGGTTGGCCATGCATCCAAGCCGTTACCATCCAAGCAAAAACCGCCGCTGCCGTTGCTAAGGTGGTTGTGACAAACGCAAGCGAAGCAATGGCGTTAGCAGCGCCCGTGGAACCTGCATTAAACCCAAACCAACCAAACCACAATAACGCGCTGCCTAAAATCACTAACGGCACATTAGGTGGCAACTCACCAATATTGGCTTCAGCCGTTTGCTCTTTTGCCAAAATAATCGTCGCCGCTAAAGCAGCAAACCCCGCATTAATGTGCACGACAGTTCCGCCTGCAAAATCAAGCGCACCTAACTGATTTAACCAACCATTTGGCGACCACACCCAGTGCGCAATGACGGAATAAACGCAAACACTCCAGAGCGCGACAAAAATAACATATGCTTTAAAACGCATGCGTCCGACTAAAGCACCGGAAATAAACGCTGGCGTGACAATGGCGAACATGAGTTGAAAAATCATCGGATCAAAACTGGGAAGACTCGTACCGGGGGGCACATTAACAGAAACGTGTCGCAATAAAGCATAACTAAAATCCCCAATGAAGGCGTTACCCGGAGCAAACGCTAACGAATAGCCAACCAATACCCAAATAATCGGTATGACTGCCAAGCAGATGAAACTCAGGTTCATGGTGTTGATGGCATTTCGGGAAGGAACTAAACCGGCATAAAATAAAGATAAGCCTGGTGTCATCAATAACACTAAAGCAGAAGACATCAAAACCCAGGCATTATTGCCGGAGTTGATGACAGGAGCCACTTGGGTAACCATTTGCTCCATGGCCATTGGGCCTTTCCTTAAAAAGTGGTCAACTTGATTCTTATTATAACTTTAATAAGACTATTTTAAGGAAATTGCGCGGTAATTGGCTGATAGCAATAGTTTTTATTAATACGAATGAATGAGTTGCAAAACCAGGTTATTGTGCATATTATATTCAAAATCACAAAAACCAGTGGAAATATAATGCAAAGAGCCTTAGCGCCCTCAGCCGATGATGCCAGCCCTGTAGCAGTTAGCGCCAAGGTAAATCAACCCCATGATGCGCTGCCAACCCTTACCGCTACTTTAGCCTTTAGTATTATTCCACCCCAAATAATGAACATGGTTGTTGGATATTTAACACCGGAGAATGCATTTCGATTTGTGATGCATACTAGCAAAGCCCTGCGCAATCGCGCCCTAACCTGGACTCATAACAACGAGCTAGTTTTTAAGGATAAAAGCAAAGTTAAATTAGTAAATAAAGAAACGGTTTATTATGCTATGGGTGCTGCCGTAGCCTACGATTCACTTGATACGGTTTCTGCTCCAAGCAAGCCATCCGATCACAGAATTGCAGCGAGCTTTACAGGAATGGTTTTTGTGTTCGAGGATAAAACAACTGCTGAATTTTTTAAAAAAGCTTCTGACATTTATGATGAATATTATTTGTATGCGGGCCATTTTATTAAAGCCTGTAAAATCGTTGGTAGCGAAAACTACAATCAACTCGCCGTGCCCGCGATAGAGAAAAATATTCAGCCGAATGAAGACGAGCAAATGAAGGGTAGTGCAATTCCGCTTAGCATTTTTAGAACATCAGGGAAAACATTAACGTATCTAAAAGAAGAAGAAATCGCACCAAAAAAAAGCGGCAAAACGTTAAAACCTTGAGCCTCTCCTCCCCCGAAATGGGGAGAAGAACTGCTTAGACTGGCGGGACTAAGCTAATCTGTTAAACTTTAACGGTCCTAACCCTTCTCGCGTTCGCGAGAGAGGGAAACCTGGCTTTCAATGCGCCAGGTGGTTTCGCCAGCCCTGTCTTCAATGACAACCGACATTGCTGCTAGTTCATCGCGAATTTTATCCGCCAGCGTCCAATCTTTTGTTGCACGCAAACGCTGCACTTCATGAGCTAAATCAAACAAAACGGCTAAATAAAGCACCGGAAATGAACGCTGGCGTGACAATGGCGAAAAAGTGGGCTACTTGATCAGGTTATCTTAAAGAATTGCGCAGTAATTTGATGAATAATTGATTTTTCTTTAAGCCTACGGAGTTGTAAATCGCACTTATTGCTTATATTATAATCTAAATCACTAAAACGAGATAAAATACATGCAAAGAGCCGACTTAGGATTACCGTCTTTATCTGCCGATGCCAGCCCTACAGCGGTGAATACCAATATTAAACCATCCGATGAAGCAAGCCCACCCACCGTTATTTCGCCTTTTGCTATTATTCCGCCCCAAGTAATTAACATGGTTGTTGGGTATTTGACACCGCAACAAGCATTTCAATTTCTAATGCATACTTGCGCGACCCTTCGCAATCGCACACTGACTTGGTCTAATTTGCAGGCGCTGTCTCTTAATGATGGAGGCGCAATTAAAATCTTGGATAAAAAAACCATTTATTATGCGGTCAGTGGTGTGAGCTACAATGGACTTTCTTATTGTGGCTCAGATCAACCCTCTACGGAGGAAATTAATAAGAGTTTTAAAGACATGGTTTTTGTGTTTGAGGATCGAAACAATGCAGAAGAATTTAAAAGCGCTTCAAACATTTATAGTGATTACGGTTCTCGATTGCACTTTGTTAAACCCTGCAAAATTGTCGGTAGCGAAAAATCCAATCAACTTTTTGCACTAAAGGTTAATAAAATCGTTAGACCCAATGTTCGCTATGCAAACGGGGCATTGAAAAATAGCTTCATTGTATTTAGTATTTTTAGGGCCTCAGGAAACGCGCTAACTTACTTGAAAGAAGAGCCTGCACCAGCAAAAGCAGTGAAAAGTTAACTACTTTTTTGCTCCCTTCTCCCCGGAAACGGTTAGGGATGAGGGGAGTGAGCAAAGCAGTAATTTTTGCTTCCATCACTCCCGCGGGAGCAGGAAGCTCATTTTCCTTTTCTTATCGCCTTATTTATTCAACACGCCAAGTCGTATTGCCAGCTCTATCTTCAATCACAACCGACATCGCTGCTAACTCCCCACGAATTTTATCCGCCAATGCCCAATCCTTTGCAGCGCGGGCCGCATGACGTGCGGCAATTAACGATTCCACTTTATCTGCATCAACCGTTGCACTTGCTTTAAAAAACGATTCCGGGTCTTGTTGTAAAATACCCAGTGTTGCGCCAAATTCTTTTAATAATGCGGCATGATTTTTAGCTGAGGCTTCATCTGTTTCGCGCAAACGCTGAATTTCATGCGCCAGATCAAATAAAACGGCTAATGCAACGGGTGTATTAAAATCATCATCCATCGCTGCCATAAAACGCGTGGCATACGTTGTGTCTTTTGGCGCAGTGCCGCCCTCTAAATGCCGTAACGCGGTGTAAAAACGCGTTAAGGCTTGTTTCGCTTGCGGTAATGATTCGGGTGTATAAATTAATGGACTGCGATAATGGCTCGCCATCAAAAAGTAGCGTAACACCTCAGGTTCATGGTCTTTCAAAATATCGCGAATCGTCACAAAATTATTTAATGACTTCGACATTTTTTCTTTATCAATTTGCAAAAAGCCGGCATGCAACCAATAATTCACAAAGCGTTTATTTGTCGCGGCTTCCGATTGTGCAATTTCATTTTCATGATGCGGGAAAATTAAATCGCGCCCCCCCATGTGCATATCAAATTGCTCACCTAAAATATCCATACTCATGGCCGAGCATTCAATGTGCCAACCCGGACGGCCAGCACCCCACGGTGAATCCCAAGACGGTTCATTAGGCTTGGCTTTTTTCCACAATACAAAATCCAATGGATCGCGCTTGGCTTCATTAATTTCAACGCGCACACCGCTCGTTAACGATTCCATGTCATGATGCGACAAGCAACCATACGTTTTGAAACAACGCACATTAAAGTAAACATCACCGTTTGCACTGACATAAGCATGCTCTTTGGCAATCAAGCGCTCGATGACTTGCACCATTTGCGGAATATACGCTGTCGCACGCGGCTCATGATCGGGCAATAATAATTGCAAAGCAGCAAAATCTTCATGCATCGCTTGCGTAAATTGCTGGGTAAGCGTTTCGCAAGATACGCCCTGCTCATTGGCGCGTTTAATAATTTTATCATCAATGTCAGTAATGTTACGCACGTAGTTAACGTTATAGCCACGCGCACGCAAATAACGAATAACAATATCAACACAAGTATAAACACGTGCATGACCGAGATGACAATAATCGTAAACCGTCACACCGCAAGCATATAAACCGACTTGCTGCGGTAACAGTGGGTGAAACGTTTCTTTTTCTCTTGTCAGCGTGTTATACACTTGTAGCATCGTAATATCCTCTTTACTCTCCGCTCGCCAATTTAAATGCATCGCTCAAGCGCTGTTTTACTTTTTCTTGGCCCAATAATGCCACCATGGGAGCAAATTCCGGCCCATGGGTTTTACCGGTTAACGCAACGCGAAGCGGCATAAATAATTTTTTACCCTGCACACCCAGTACACTTTTCATTTCTGCAAATATTTGCGGTAAGTCTAAACCAAACTTATCCACGGCTTGCTCTGCTTCCACAAAAAATTGCTCACCCGCTTCACGTACAATCGTCGCTTCTTCAGGCGCAATCTCAACATGCTTATGAAAAAAAGTTTTTGCCCACTCTAATGCATCGGCAGGAAAGGCAATGTTTGCACGCACGGTCTCTGCAAATAATTCGCGCGAAGACTCTGGCACTTGCAATAAAACGGAATCACCTAACCATGCCCACACTTGCGGCAAAGTCAGCGTCTGCACGGCGGTTTTTTGCCAATACAATAATTGACTGCCGTCAAAACGTGCTGGTGAACGGCTTAATTTATCCAGGTGAAAATGCAAGGCCAAATGATCAAAGGGTAATAACGCTTGCGAATCACAACCATGACCTAAACGCGCTAAATAATTAATAATAGCAATCGGTAAAAAACCACTTTCACGCAATTCATGCACGCTGTAGCTACCATGCCGTTTAGACAAGGGTGCACCATCATCACCGACAATAAGTGACAAGTGTCCGTACAATGGCGTGTGTAAATTTAATGTTTCCAGCAATAAAATTTGTCGCGGCGTATTGGCTAAATGATCTTCACCGCGCAATACATGCGTGACTTGCATCGTGGCATCATCAATGGCATTACAAAATAAAAACGGTGCCGTGCTATCAGCGCGTCTTATAATAAAATCACCGATATCCGCGGATTGAAATGCTTGTGGGCCCTTTACGGTATCTTCAAATGCAATGGTGCGATCCGTTGGCACGATGAAACGCCAAGCCGGTTTTTCTTTCTCCATGCGGGCTTTAATCTCTTCTGCCGATAATTGTCGGCATTTACCACTGTAACGGGGTGCTTGACCGCGCGATAATTGAATTTTGCGCGCTAAATTTAATTCCTGGTCAGAACAAAAGCACGGATAAATAGCGCCCTTTTCTTCCAGCATTGCGTAATATTGTTGATAAATCGCTTGCCGCTGGGATTGCCAATAAGGCCCAAATTGCCCACCCACACCCGGGCCTTCTTGCCATTCAATCCCGAGCCAATGCAGATTTTCTCTCAGCGAATCCACATAGCGCTCTTCGGAACGCTGCATGTCCGTATCTTCAATCCGCAAAATAAAATGCCCCGCATTTTTTGCGGCGAATAAGGCACTAAATAAAGCCGCGCGGACATTGCCAAGGTGAATCATGCCGGTGGGGGAAGGTGAAAAACGTGTACGAATTTGCATGGATTACCTCTTTAGCCTCTTGCTTCAACCATTAATCGTTTCATTTCGCGCACTGCCTCTGTTAAGCCAGAAAAGAGTGCTTGTGCAATGATACCATGACCAATATTCAATTCGTGAATTTCTGGAATGCGGGCGATCGCTTGCACATTTTGATAATTTAAACCATGTCCTGCATTAACGATCAAGCCCTGTTTGGCTGCCAATTGTGCCGCTTCCTGGATGCGCTTTAATTGCACATCTCGCTCGGCAGCGGTTTTAGCATCTGCATATTCGCCGGTATGGAGTTCAATCACCGGCGCTCCGACTTCCACCGCCATGGCGATTTGCTGCGGGTCTGGGTCAATAAAAAGTGACACTAAAATGCCTTGATCAGCGAGACGCGAGACTGCAGCCTTGATGGTTTGGGCATGCGTTACCACATCCAAGCCGCCTTCGGTAGTTAACTCAGCGCGTTTTTCTGGCACCAAGCAACAATAAGTGGGTTTAATTCGCTCCGCATAAGTAAGCATGGCATCGGTCACGGCCATTTCTAAATTGAGGCGCGTTTGCAACACCCCATTAATTAATTCCACATCTCGCTCTTGAATATGGCGGCGATCCTCGCGCAAATGGATGGTAATGCCATCCGCCCCGCCCATCTCTGCCGCAAACACGGCTTGGACAGGATCGGGATAACGCGTCATACGTTGCTGGCGCAGTGTCGCCACATGGTCAACATTCACACCTAAATAAATGGGCGCTGGCTGATTCATTTTATTTCTCCTGCATCTGCATAAACAATTTGCGGCTATACAATGGCCGCGAACCTAAAAGGGGCGCAAATAAAAAGCGAATTAAACGTTTCGCATCTTGCAACACGACATCAGAATGCCAATTCTCTTCGGCAATCGCGAGTAAATTAGCACCTAAAAACAAGGAATGCGCATCTTCCACATTATCCGTGGCCATTAACCCTTGCTCGGGAATAAAACGGTATTGGCAGTCTGCTTGAAATGTCTCGCGAATTTCCGCGGCCGTGCGCGGCAAAATGCCATAACCTAATTCATCTAATAAAATTAATTCAAACGAACGTAAAGTTTTTTGCTCTAATGTGGCGGCCTGCAAACCATCAACCGCTTGTTGGTACGCGTGAAATAGACGCGGATGCGCATCTTGTTTTTCAAGTAACTGCATGAGTAATTCATTTAAATAGAAACCGGCAAATAAACTATCCCCTTGCAAACGCATCATTGCGCCGCGCGGCTCTGCTTGCGTTAAGGTTAATAATTCGGAGCGGCCCGCAAACGATACCCAAAGCGGAATAAAAGGTTGTAATAGACCCGCCATGCCGCCTCGTGCTTGCCGTAAACCCTTAGCAAGCACTGTCAACCGGCCGAATTCTTCGGTCCATAAGTCAATTAAAAAACTGGTTTCGCGGTACGAACGACGATGCAAGACAAAAGCCGGTTGCAAATTCACTCGCTTCATTCGTAACCGAGTCCTCGCAAGGCTTTATCATCATCGGTCCAATTGTCTTTTACTTTGACCCATAACCGTAAATAGACTTTGCCACCCACCATGCGCTCAATGTCACGGCGTGCCAGCGTGCCAATGCGGCGTAAGCCTTTACCGGCTTTACCAATCACAATGCCTTTTTGCCCATCGCGCTCGACCCAAATGATGGCGCCAATATCCGTTAATTCACCTTCGGTTTTCCAATGTTCAATTTCAACGGTCACGGCATAAGGTAATTCCTCTTCCGTCGCTTGAATCAATTTTTCACGAATAATTTCTGCCACTTGAAACTTAGCGCTTTTATCCGTGATTTGATCTTCTGGAAAAAGCTGCGGGCCTTCTGGCAATAATTGAATAAATTCTTTTTCTAACGTGTCTAATTGTTCATTACGCAATGCAGAAATCGGAATGATGTGCACAAACGTTAATTTGCTTTGTAACCGTTCAATTAAAGGCAACAATAAGGCTTTATCGGCTAACAAATCCACTTTATTGATGACAAGCACAATGGGCTTTGAGGCGGATTTTAATTTCTCAACCACGAAATCATCTTCTTCCGTCCAGCGCGTTGCATCCACTAAAAAGGCAATAATGTCAGCATCGTGTAACATCGATTCGGCAATGCGATTTAAATAACGATTCATCGCGCGCTTTTGCTGTTGATGAATGCCGGGTGTGTCCACATACACAATTTGCGCATCGGCTAAAGTTTGAATGCCCAGCACGTGCCAGCGTGTTGTTTGCGGCTTGGGTGTCGTGATACTGACTTTGGTTCCAAGCAAATGATTAATGAGGGTTGATTTACCCACATTTGGACGTCCCACCACTGCCACATAACCGGATTTAAAGTTTGTCATTTTTTAATTACCTTCCACATCAATTGCGCTGCATCTTGCTCTGCGCGACGCCGGCTTGTGCCTTTGCCCAGGGTTTTTTCAGTAACGCCTTCCACTTGGCAACTGACTGTAAAGGCTTGCTGATGCGCTTCACCTTCGATGGCTTCAACAGTGTAAATAGGCAGCGCTAAACGCCGACTTTGTACATATTCTTGGAGCACGGTTTTTGGATCTTTATGGCTTGCCGCAGACGATAACGACAATAATAAATCTTGGTACCAGACGAGAAGGATGTTACGCACAACATCAAAGCCACCATCTACATAGATTGCGCCGATGATAGCTTCCATTGCACATGATAAAATCGATTCACGTTCGTGACCACCACTGCGCATTTCACCCGGGCCCAAAATTAAATAGCGACCCAATTCAAATTGCTTGGCTAATTGCGCCAAGGTTTCACGATTCACTAAAGTCGCACGCCAACGACTCAACTCACCTTCAGTGGCTTTCGGAAATTGCAAATACAAGGCATCGGCAATCACGAAGTTCACCACGCTATCCCCTAAAAACTCCAAGCGCTCATTGTGCTCACCGCCTTTACTGCGATGCGTCATTGCAAGCTGCAAGCCCTCGGGTTGTTTAAAGTGATATTGTAAGCTCGTCATTAACGCTTCTAACATAATAACCTCGTTAATGAATAAGGGTGCCAATACGGCTAAAACGAATTCGGTCTAAGTAACGTTGCGGGCTCGGCTTATCCGCCATTTCTGCGCTATTACGCCAACTCATCCACACTAACGACGCCTTACCCACCACATTTTTATCGGGTACAAAACCCCAATAACGGCTATCAGCACTATCATCGCGATTATCGCCCATCAAGAAATACATGCCGGGCGGAACGACGATGTGCGTATAATCATGCGAGGTGCGGTCTGCATTTAAATAAATATCATGGTGCACGCCGAGTAAATTTTCTTGCTTTTCAGTCACTGGCATTTTTTCACCCGAGACATCATAGGCAATGGTATTGCGCACAAACGCTTGCGGGATCACTTGTCCATTCACCGTCAACGTTTTATTGACGTAATCAATGGTATCGCCTGGCAAACCAATCACGCGCTTAATGAAATAAACGGAAGGATTGGGCGGCCAACGAAATACCATAATATCACCGCGGGCAGGCGCACCTATTTTAATCAAATTATTATGCGTAACAGGCAAACGTAAACCATAGGCAAATTTATTTACCAAAATAAAATCACCCGTCAACAAGGTTGGCTCAAGTGAAGGCGATGGGATACGAAAGGGTTCAAACAAAAAGGAACGCAGTAAAAAAACGATTAATAAAATGGGGAAGAATGAGCGCGCATAATCAATCCAAATGGGCAATGGTGCATTTTTACCGCGCACTTTAGATAACCAAAATTGATCAAGCAAATAAAAAATACCCGTCACAACGGTGGCGTAAAATAAAATTAATTCGAAGTTAGCACTGTAGAAATAAATGATGCAAAAAATAATGAAAAAGGGAAACCAAGCATACGATTGCTGCACCGACCAATGGGCGGGCGCCGATTGGTTGTCGCGTTTTCTGAACGAGACAATAACATCGTAAAGGCAAATCAATCCCATCACGAGTGTTATTAACAATAAAATCGAACCAAAATTGACAGTCATAAAGATCCTAAATTATTTTTTATCATCCATTCTAAGCACCGCCAAAAAAGCTTCTTGTGGCACTTCAACATTGCCCAGTTGCTTCATGCGCTTCTTACCTTCTTTTTGCTTCTCAAGCAATTTACGTTTACGAGAAATATCACCGCCATAACATTTTGCCGTAACGTTTTTTCGTATGGCTTTGACCGTTTGCCGCGCAATGATGTGGCCACCAATGGCCGCCTGCACCGCAACGTCAAACATTTGTCTTGGAATTAATTCGCGTAATTTATCAGTCACAACGCGGCCGCGCGATTGCGAGGTTTCACGGTGCACGATCGTTGCCAAAGCATCGACACGCTCGCCGTTAATTAAAATTTCGAGCCGCACTAAATCGGCTACTTGGAAATGCGAGAAACTGTAATCAAGCGATGCATAACCACGGCTCACCGATTTTAAGCGATCAAAGAAATCCATCACGATTTCACTCATCGGCAATTCATATACCAACGCCACCTGCTTGCCGTGAAAGAGCATACTTTTTTGTACGCCACGACGCTCAACGCACATGGTAATGACATTTCCTAAATGCTCTTGCGGCACTAAAATATTTGCACGCGCGATGGGTTCGCGAATTTCTTCCACTTGACTGATTGGGGGTAATTTCGCCGGGTTATCAACGCTCACGATTTCTTGCGCGGTGGTTAACACTTCGTAAATAACCGTGGGTGCCGTCGTAATTAAGTTAAGATTGTATTCGCGCTCTAAGCGTTCTTGCACAATTTCCATGTGCAACATGCCTAAAAAGCCGCAGCGGAAACCAAAACCCAATGCTTCTGAGGATTCGGGTTCAAAGAACAAGGCAGCATCATTCAAACGCAATTTACTGAGTGCTTCACGCAAAGCAGGAAAGTCGTCAGAACTGATGGGGAACAAACCGGCATATACTTGTGGTTTAACCGTTTTAAAACCAGGCAACACATCGGTTGCGGGACGTTGCGCATGCGTTAAGGTATCACCCACCGGCGCGCCATTAATATCTTTAATACCCGCAATCACGTAACCAACTTCACCGGCATGCAACACGTCTTTCGCGACGCGTTTTGGGGTAAATACCCCTAAGCCTGTGACTTCGTAACTCTTACCGGTCGACATGACTTGCATTTTTTCACCCAAACGCAAGACACCATTTTTAACACGCACAAGCGAGACGACGCCTAAGTAGGAGTCAAACCAGGAATCGATAATGAGTGCTTGTAATGCACCGTCGATATCGCCAACGGGTGCAGGAATATCTTTAATTAAATATTCTAATAATTCTTCAATACCAATGCCATTTTTCGCACTGATGCGCACTGCTTGCTGTGCTTCTAAGCCAATAATTTCTTCAATTTCTTTGATGACGCGATCCGCATCGGCTTGCGGCAAATCAATTTTATTTAAAACCGGTAACACAGTTAAGCCTTGATCCAAAGCGGTATAGCAAACGGCGACCGTTTGCGCTTCAACACCTTGACCGGCATCGACTACCAACAACGCCCCTTCGCACGCTGCCAATGAACGCGATACTTCATACGAGAAGTCAACGTGGCCTGGCGTGTCAATGAAGTTTAATTGGTAAGTTTGTCCATCCTTTGCTTTATAATGCAAAGTGACACTGTGTGCTTTAATGGTAATGCCGCGCTCACGCTCTAAATCCATGGAATCGAGCACTTGAGCCTGCATTTCGCGTTCGCTTAATCCCCCACATAATTGAATTAGCCGATCAGCGAGGGTCGACTTGCCATGATCAATGTGAGCAATGATTGAAAAATTCCGAATAGTCTGCATAAACTTCTAGATAACCACCCTGATAAGGGGGAAGATAGTAACGTATTTTTGACCAAAACCCAAGGAACAAGCGATGACAACAGAAAATAGCGAGCTAGTGATTCAAATTGCAGCAATGCCTGCCGATACGAATGCGAATGGCGATATTTTCGGTGGTTGGTTAGTGGCAAACATGGACATGGGCGGTGCCATTGCCGCAAGACGCGTTGCCAAATGTCGCGTGGTAACCGTGGCGATTGATCAAATGATATTCAAAAAACCCGTTTACGTGGGTGATACGGTTTGTTGTTATGCGACGCTAACACACGTCGGTAACACCTCACTGCAATTTAAGATTGAAGTGTTTACTATTGGCATTGCCGCCTCAGACCGAAAGCCCGTTGCAGAAGGCGTGTTTACCTTTGTTGCAATTGACGATGATGGCAAACCGCAACCGGTTAAACGAACCTAAGCGCAACCAATAAGCGTCGATATTCTTCTTTTGGCATTGCATCGGGCAAAATAATACTTATAAACCGTTTTCCCGCTTGCTGAAACAAGAGTAAGCAAGCCCGTTGCGTCACAATACTTTCACCTACCAACCAAACGCGATGCTCACCCTTTGGGGTTGTAATGACCCAGTGACCATGGCCTTCAGGCCTCAATCGTAAAATCGTATCAGGGCCTTGCAAGCGTGCCGTCCGCCATAGCCGATAAATGGGCAGGAGTGCAAGAAGTGCCAAAACCGCTTTGACCCAAAGCGGTAAGACCACCCAAACCAATATACTGATGGCAAATCCACACAGCAAAAGCGCCAAGACGGAAAAAATACGGGAGGGCTTAAGTGTGATGACCACGGACGTAGTCTCTTACTTTAATCACAATGTGCTTCAGGGTGGGATCACTTGGCTCGTCGTGACCTAGCAACCAACTGAATAAATCGGGATCGGTTTGAGCAAGTAATTTGATAAATAATTCTTTTTCAGCATCCGGTAAATCGGCATAAGCGCCTTCAAGGAATTTATTCAAAATGACATCTAATTCGAGCATGCCACGTCTGCAGGCCCAATAAATTTTTTGCCTATTGTTTATAGAGATAGTGCTGTTATGATCGTCCATTAAGCTTACCTTTAGATTTCATTGCTATACTGGAGAAAATGGTAACGATGAGTAATTTTTTAATGAGTGAAAAAAGAGTGAAACCAAAAGTCTCTTCACTGAAGAAAAAATTAATTAATTTTATGCGGACTTTACAGCATGTTCCGTCTGAGGCCAAGTCCGACATGCAAGAAGTGATCGCTTTACTCGAACAAGACGATATTACTATTTTGCCGACCAATGCTGAGCGCGAAGTGTCAGATTATATTGATACTTTGTTCCATTGGTACCCGAGTTTAGCCCAATATAATAAAGAATCGTCTGAGCAGTTAAAACGGAGCGCCAAAACATTTGCACTAAAAGCGGTTGAGGAGCGCAATAAAGAAGTGAATAATAAGCGAAACCTAACTTAACGATTAAGCTAGCCAATGCCTATTCACATTTTAAAACTCATTGAAAAACATGAAGTTGCTCGTAACACCTTCGAGTTCCGCTTTAACAAGCCGCAAGGTTTTAATTTTATCCCAGGTCAGTATGGTGGCTTTACCCTCCCCCTACTGACCGGTGCGGCGCCTGGAAGCAATAACCGCCGCTTTTCCCTGATTAGCAGCCCCACGGATACGTACCTTGCCTTTACCACCCGCATGCAGGATTCGCCCTTTAAGCGACAACTGGCTGAAATGACCCCCGGAATGGAAATTAAGTTTGCAGGACCCTCTGGTCAATTTATTTTACCGTCAGATGAAGCAAAACCCGCCGTCTTGATTGCTGGCGGCATTGGAATTGCTCCTTTTTTAAGCATGATGCACCACCGGTTGCACATGAACAGTAAACGACCGCTCATTGTTTTTTATGGTAATCGCACCCCAGAAGATGCGCCCTACTTTGCTGATTTAGCACAGTTTAACCATGAGAACATCTCCCTCGTCCATTGCATGAGTGAAGCTGACGCCAGCTGGCAAGGTGAAACCGGCTTTATTGACCATACACTAATCAATAAACACGTTACTGATATCAACCAGCCAGAGTATTTCGTTTGCGGCGCGCCTACCATGGTCGCCGCCCTACACGAAACCTTGCTGGAAATGGGCATTGCTGAAGACCAAATCCACATAGAAGATTTCCCCGGCTATCGCTAGTTCATGTTATTCTAAAAGAACTAGGGAACGGGGATTGTTTGCATGCTCAGAACCGGATTGCTGGCCTGTATTACCTTATTTATTTTTCTACCCGCAACGCTGTTTGCAATGGACATTGCCGCCGATTTAAAAACAGTTTATCAAGAAACGCTACCCTTAACTTCGGGCAAAAACGCTAATTACATTCCAGATCTTGCCAAGGTGAATAGCCAGTATTTTGGTATCGCGATTGTGACCGCCGATGGAACGTTTTACTCGATCGGTGATGCTGATGTTCCATTTGCAATTGAATCCATTTCCAAACCCTTTGTGTATGCTTTGGCTTTGCTGGATGAAGGCGAAGATAACGTGACACGAAAAGTCGGATTAAATGCCACCGGACATAGTTTTAACTCCGTGCTAGCGATTGAAGAAAGTCCAGGGCATTTACAAAACCCACTGGTCAATGCGGGCGCCATTCAAGTAACGAGTTTAATTCATGGTTCTTCTAGTAATGATAAATGGAACCGCGTTTATAACTTTATGCAAAGCTTGAGCGATGGCAAATTGACTTTAGGCAAGCATGTTTACGCTTCTGAAAGCTCAACAAATTTACATAATCATGCCATTGCGGAATTACTAGCTTCCTATGATTTAATGTATGACAATTCAACCGATGCCGTGGATCGGTATACGAAAGCCTGCTCCGTTTTAGTTAGCGCAAAACAATTAGCGTTAATGGGAGCAACGCTTGCGAATCGCGGCATTCATCCGCTCACCAAAAAAACCCTACTTCCGCCTAAAATTGTGCAAGACACTTTATCGCAAATGGTAACGAATGGATTGTATGAACATAGCGGTGCGTGGTGGTGGTATGTCGGCTTACCCAGCAAAAGCGGCGTTGGTGGTGGCTTACTGGCGATTGTGCCGGGTAAAATGGCCATTGTAGTCTTTTCACCGCGGCTTGATGAAACAGGTAATAGTGTACGCGGCCAAGCAGTCATTAAAGCACTCGCTAAGCGTTGGAATTTGCATGTGTTGCATTAAGCACTAAAGTTTTTTTCTGTCGTCAGGAATACCAACCCAAACTGAATAAGAAAAGGGGCGTACGCCCCCTTCTTGGATCGCTCGGTTAAAAATCTAAAACTTAGAACGTCTTTGGCATGCGCTTTCTACTTGAGGTTGATAATTCTTTAATTCTGAGTGGATAAGAAGATATAAAGTCTTACCATTATTTTGATACAAATTGCCTCGTTTTGTTTTTTGTAACATGTAGTTTTGCAGGGCTAACCATTGCTTGTTTATCAAAGCTTCGTTTAATGGTCCTTGCGGATGACTTGGTGAAACATAGCCTTGTTTTAATAAAATAAAGAGTTCTTTACTTGAATCACTCGATGAAGATCTGACCTTAGCATAATGCGTAATAATATTTCTTATCATCTGCGCCTTATCAGCGTAAGAGGCATTTTGCGCTACTTTTAAATTTGCTAATACTTCGCCTTGCTCAGCCGATGCTAAAGGTGATCGAGTTGATGCTCGTATTAAGCCAGGAATGACACCGACTGCCGCCGCTGCCACAGAGGCTCCTAACGCCCAAAGCCCGCCCAATATGAATGTAAACTCATTTGAGCAAAGAAGCATGGTTGGCAGGTTAGCTATTTCCACAGTTGTTAAAAAAGGCTCAATAAAATCACGGGCTGAATGTGATGTCGAACCTGCTGGTTTTGTTAAGCTTAAGTCATTGCCCGCATCCCTAAGTAAACAATCTAAGGCTTTATTACGGTAAGTTTGTAATCTTTCATTTTTTTTGTGCTCACCAAACTTTAAATTCTTGAGCCCAGCATAAGACTCTTTCTCTAAACCAAGGAATTCATTGCAGCGAGACCATTTTTCTATGCTTGCGGCATTGGAGGATGCATAACGCAAATAATAAAGCGTTTTTTGGTAATAAGTTTTTTTACTTTCATCATCTTGAGCTGATTCTGCCAATGAGAAAAATCGTTTTGCCAACTTATCACTGCGAACCTTAACATCAGCAAATACAGTATTGATGTGGCAATCTTTATAAGCCGGATTAGAAATTATTTTCAAAATAACGTCAGGATTAAAATCTTCAGCTTCATTTAATTTTGCTAAAAGATAATCGGTATAAAGATTTCCATTTTTCAGCCCATTTCTTTGCGCATAATAGTTAATTGCCTCTTTGAATTTTTTCCTATCCTCAGCATTGAAGTCTCGCAATGCTTTACTCCAGTAATTATGTTCATCAATCAACAGTGGCGGATTATTTAATCCAACTAATGAAGGTACAAATGCTTTAATAGTTTGATGCAGATCTTTGGAGCGATAATTTGGATTTTCAAAATAAATACCAATTGCATTCCATTTATCTGCTAATGTAATGTCACTGTTTCTTAATGTATTTAATAAATTTCTGCTCGATTGGCTGGTGAAAGGCGCTGAGTAATTAGCCAAAACCAGTTGAATAAATGTTTCGCAAAGCTTTTTATCTGAAATTGAATCGTATGAAGGAAAGTTTCTAGAAGCACTCATCGTTTCGCACTCTCGTTTAATTATTTTTTGTGTGTATAGAATAACCACCACTTGCCTCAAGAGCAACAAAAAACAAGCAGATTGGTCAAAAAAAGACGGCCAAGCGAATGATAAGCCGTTGTTACGGGCATGAAGGTGCTAACAAGATCCTGCAATTTCTATATAATCCGAAATTGATCGGTTTTTAATCATGCCTTCTTCGTGCCCTCAAATCTTGCTAAAGCACAGCGAAACAGTAATGACTCACTAGCCAACTTACTCAACAACGCAACCGTTAAGCACCAGAGTCGTTTCTTCTTTAGGCGCCAGAAAATAACAACCCAATCCCGATAAAAGCACAACCGTCCATAAATACCCGGCCGGTGCAAACGGATTATTAAAAGCATGAATGACAAACGTGCAGATAAGGGGACTTAAGCCCCCGACTAAAGCAAACGCTAAATTATAGCTGAGCGCAATACCGGTGTAACGAACAGGCGTTGGGAATAATTGGCCGAGCATTTTGCTAAATGCCGCGGGAATAAAACAAAAAAGACAGGTGAAAATGGCATAGCTTAAGATAACGCCCTGCAAACCATGGGCAAATAACCAAAATAGCGGGAAGGTTGTCAATAATAAAAGCGCTGCGCCTAATAAATAGATTTTTCGCGCACCGTATTGATCGACTGCGTTGCCACCAAGCAAAATGACACCGTTTAACAATAACGTTGCCGCTGTGTTAATTAACATTAATTGATTGAGTGGATAATTAAATTGCTGATGCAAATATTGCGGCCAATACAAATAAAAAAAGATCGTTGCAGAACCTGCCGCCACCAAACTGAAACCGGTCAAAACCGAACGACGATAATTTTTTAACACACGAATGAGGGGCACGCGTTCAACATCATGCGCGGCAATCGTTTTGAATGCAGCCGTTTCATGTAAGTAGCGGCGTAAATATAAAGAAATAACGCCAAAGATGCCGCCGAGCAAAAAGGGAATGCGCCAACCATAGGCTAAAATAGTCGCATGATCTAAAAAATAAGTTAAAAGCGTTGTAACCAATGAGCCTAATAATAAACCGGCATTGATGCCGAAAAACAAAGTAGCGAGTGCAAAACCGCGTCGTTCGTAAGAAATGTGTTCTGAAACAAACGTCATGGCCGCGGGAATTTCACCGCCCAAGGCGATGCCTTGCATCATGCGCAATAACAATAATAATAAAGGAGCAAGCGTACCTATCTGCGCAGCCGTGGGTAACAAACCGATGCCAAGTGCTGGAATGGCCATGAATATCACCGTTAACAGAAAAACTGTTTTACGACCGTAGCGATCACCAAAATGCGAAAATAAAATACCTCCCAGCGGGCGCAACAGGTAACCAATGGAAAAAATAGCGAGGGTTTTTAAGGTCGCGATATAGCTTGAACTGCTAGCGAAAAATAAAGCCTCAATAAAAGGCGCTAGGAAAATATAAATAATGAAATCATAAAATTCCAACACGCCACCCAAGGCTGTTAAAAACAACATTCGCTTTTGGTCTTTGCTTATCCGAGTGGGTTGATGCAAAACGCACCTCAATTGAGTTCAATTATTTGACACATCATAGGACGGCTTAAGATTTGAGTCAATGCGCTGTAAGTCTTGATATAATTTTCAGGGCGCTCAGCTATGATAACCCGCATAATTACCATTATAAACAGAGTAGTATGAGTGGACTTTAACGTTTTGAATTAAATGATTTAATAAAATTTTAAGCCGCAAGTCACAAACAGCGATTTCATTCATAACGTGCCAAACAAACCAATGCAGCGTTAGTTAAGCTAACGCTGCATTATCTTCCTTGATTAAGGCCTCCCAACCTTCGGCTTTTTAACGCAATGCAAATTGCGCTACTGGCTCCTGCGCCATCTTTGCACCGGACTTTCTTCCAAATAAAGTCGCAGCATTGGCTGTGGCTGATATATTCAAATTAGCAATGATGGGGTTTACCAAACTCATTAACGTGGAATAATTCTTGGCCACGTCATTTAATAAATTTAGCTTATCTTTAAGAGTGGTATAAACTTGCGTTGCCACTTGTAAGTCTGCACCAGCACGGGTTAACAAGTTTTTCAGTGAATCCGTATTGACGCCAAGCTTTTTCGCTTGCACTAAAATCGCATTGATACTCACCGCAGAAAGCACAAATTGCAATGCACCCTCCGGATTTGCTACCACATTGGCAATGACAGGTTGAATGGATGAGCTATCACCCTTTGCCAATTCAAGTCCTTGATTGACTGCCGCCACAATGCGCGGATCAATTTTACTCGTCAAACCCGCCAATATCATTTGTGCTTTATCGTTAGCTTTTAAGCTATTAAAAGCGAGCGTGATAATATTCAAAATACTTTGCTCATTAATCACACCCGATGCATTTTGCTGCACCAAGGCTTCTAATGCCTGAATATAAGCATTAGATTTTTTAATACACGGAAAACAACTTTTTTGTGCGATTTGAAAGGTATCGATTAACGAACTAATTTCATCAATGGTAATGTTTGTTGCAGCAGCGCGAGTGTCCATACAAAACTCCTTTTCAATGCCAGTTGCACATGAGGAAATGTTAGAACTACCCTTGCAGCATATGCCAGCCAACCTTAACAATTACTTAAGAAAAGGCTTTTGCTCGCAACGATAGCACTTGACAATACCAAAGCCATTTAGAATCATTGGGTTTTCGTTAAGCAAGTAGTATCACTTAATTTTTGCAACCAAGTTCATTCATTAATCAATGGAGTCCATATGGCACAAGGACGCAACAAACTGGAACATGACTTTGATGTTCAGCATAAACAAATTCAACAACGCTTAGCAAATGCCCAACTTAACTCTTCTAACACTAAACAAAGCAGCGTTACCTTTAGCGCAAAAGACGTTGATATTCACGTTGAATTGACGGATGGTAGTTTGAACTTCATGCAAAACCTACATGGCGATGCCATGATTGCTAACAACGATATTTTATTGATTGATTTAATCAGTAGCGGCTCATTACAAATGCTGGAAAGAGATGAAGGGCATTTTAAACCGCATTTTCACTTAGACCTTCCGAAGGTTGAATTAGACATGCATATTCATTCAAACAAAGCTGAAAACTCATTTCATCAACCCGTTGATGCGCGGATTAAAGCAGATGGGAATCATCTAAACATTCTCTTGCGTGGTTGTGATTTAAACCTATTTGCTAAGAAAACAGTGCAAGATACAGCAGTCGACGCGTCGAAATTAAACAATCTAAAATCAAGCACTTAAAAAATTGTTTAGCCTAATGTTTTACTAAGGTTTTTTCAGTATAATGCCCTGACACTGAATGAGGGCATTATGCAGCGCCAAGAACCAGCACCCATTACTTTTAGTATTTATTTTAATGGCACGTCGTTTGAAATGCGCGACTTTACTAATTTTGCTGGCTTTTTTCATGAGCACACGCAAACGAATGGACAACATTTAAAACTAGGGTTTGACGGCTGCGCCATTGTAAAAGGATTATTTACGGGCGGCATTTTCGGAGCCAGCACTGAGAGCCAAGCCAAAGCAGCAGCGCAAGCCATTTTAGATAAAATCCACTTAGGCCACAAAATAAAAGTTAATTGCTACGGACACAGCCGCGGCGCTATTTCCGCTTTATTGTTAGCAAAGCAACTCGGTGGCTTTTCGAAAGATCAATTGGAAATGAATTTAGTTTTACTGGATACAGTGCCCGGCAATTATTTATGGACGAGCACCATTGATGCAACACAAGCAACTTTTGCCAATCAAGCACTTGATCTTTCAAAATGCAAAAACATCAATCATGTCCTCAACCTTTATCCCGCCACACCATTACCCAACCTATTTTGTCATGCCCCTTTAATCCCACTCTTCCCGAGCTTTACCCAAGTCGATACGGAATTAACACCAGGCATACATTCTAACACGCAATACATTAATGCAAGATCGGATGGCATTTATTTACAACCTTATGCTTACATTAATTTTATTCGCATTAAAAATTTTTTCCTACAACACGGTACCTTATTGGATCAAGCCGTATGCAACCCGCCAATCAAAGTGAATAGATGGACATTTCAGGGTGATGAAGGATTAAAAATTTGTTATGAAGACAGTTTACAAAGACTTGATAAAGAAACATCGCGATTATGTCATGGCAAAAAAAGCCCTGCTATCATCGCGCGCCCTAACACCGATTTTTTTAATGCCGCTCACCGCGAGATGGTGGCACCAAATAGCAATGGTACTCTTGCCACTTATTTAACAACTCAAACCGTACGGCGCCCATTTCAATACGATTATGCACAACCGGTCTTTTCACTATTATTGCAAACCTTGCTGACGCGGCTTATCGAGCATTTGCCTGAAAAAAGTAAGCGCTCAGAAAAATTCGCGATCCTTACCGCCTTTCAAATGCAACTTAGACAAAAATCCATTGCTAACGTACAGGAAGCCACCTCGGCAATTCGCAACATTGTTGCGGTGACATTGCAACAACAGAAAACCACTTTACAAAACACCACTGACTCTGCCAAAGCCATTAAATCATTATTAAATCAATCGACGTATGCACCCATTAAACAACTTATTTTAGGCGTGAAGGAAGGAAAACTCGCCTATCGTGATTTACGCACGTTTGTCATTGGTTTTGATGTGCCTGCCTATTTTTCCCAAGATCGCAAACATGTTTTATATGGCTTATTCACTGCGCCCGGGGCACATGTGCTAAAAGATTATTCTGCCTATTACGCGAGCCGTATTAAGTTTAATCAACAAATCCTTGCGCAATGAAATCAACACCCAGTAAAATTGAGCAAATTTGTGAGGAAGCGGCTATGACACTCTTTAATCAAAGCGTAATGGTTAAAAACGATAATCTTTATCTCTGGACCGAAAGTTTCGGCAACCCCGCAGATCCCACCTTATTACTCATCATGGGTAGCGGCGGTCAAGGGATTTTATGGCCCACGGAATTCTGCACTAACTTAGCCCAAAAGGGTTTTTTCGTTATTCGCTATGATAACCGCGATACTGGCCTTTCCTCATTAATCGATTACAACGAGCAACCTTATACCTTGCTCGATATGGCGACCGATGCCATTGATATTTTAAATCATTATCGCTGCGATAAAGCGCATATTGTTGGCGCCTCCATGGGTGGCGCTATTGCCCAATTAATCGGCGCACACTATCCTGAACGCGTGCTAACACTGGGTTTATTAATGACCACCAATGACATGCGGCCTGCCATGGATGCCTTCGTTGGGCAAACCACGCAAAGCCCTTTATCACCGCCCCTGCCCGTTGTATTAAATGCGGCACGGATGGCCATGTTAATGCCGCCTAACACGCTCGATGAGAAAGTGGCGAGCTTTATCAATAACGCAAAAATTAATAGCGGTGGCAGAAAACCCGTTGATGAAATGCTGTGTCAGCAACTGGCCTTGTTAAGCCTTGCCCGCACCCGCGATGAAAGTGCGAGCCTTAATCACTTCAAAGCGTTGATGGCTTCACACGATTTGCTGAGTGCTACCCAAGGGCAAATCAAAGCCCCTACTTTCATCATGCATGGTGATGCTGATCCCATTTTCCCGGTGGATCATGCTCACGCCCTCCAAGCGACGATCAAGCATGCGCAACTGGAAATCATCCCCGATGTTGGCCATGGCTTATTCAACCCACTCTGGTTCGATTTCTTTATCGACCGTTTAACGCCATTTTTTACCCCAACCAATGCCTGATACGAAAACGTATTGGGTTTACATTTTAAGCTGTGCGAATGGTGCACTTTATACCGGCTATACCAATGATTTAGACAAACGGTTTAAAGCGCACCAGGCCGGCACTGCCTGCAAATTCACCCGCAGCTTTAAACCTTTGAAAATCGCTCAGGCTTGGCAAATTACTGAACAAAAAATTGCCTTGCGGTTAGAACACCGCATTAAACAGTTAACACGCCCCCAAAAAGATGCTTTAATTGCCGACCCATCGTTACTGGATAAGTTATTAGTGACCATGCAGGGATAATAAAATTACAAAATTGTCATAAATCGGTAATGAATATCGGCAAGCGCGAATTGTATAATTACCGATTCGCATTAGCATAGAACGAGTGCACCCATGCCACGAGAAGAATTATTGGTTGATGCGGCTGATGAAAATTTCCCGCCAACCAGTGTGTTAGATAATAATTTATCGCCAAAAATTTTATATGATTTATTGGAATGTAAAAACCTAGATAATTTGCCGAAAATTTTAGGTGAAAAAAATGCCGCCACGCAGCAGCGTTTACAATTACGCCAACGCCAACGAAAAAAATCTTCTCCGCTTGCTCATGCGCTGTTCACAACACTCACCGATGCCACAACCAGTTATCCACTCTACACTTTATGGATGATTATTGGCTGCATCAGCCTTGGCCTTGTCCCTCTGTCAATCATCACCGGCGGCGTCGCTTTGTTAACCTTTGTAATGGCAGGGGCATTATTTTATGACAGTTATCGCAAGCATTTAAAAGTGAACCGCCAGAGACAACGCGCCGAAATACTCGCCACCATTCAATTAGAAGCAGCTGAAAAAATCATTGCCCGTTCGCCGCGCTCACTTAACTTAGAACCTGACCCACCCCATCCAGGCACACCTCGAATTACCACCACCAAAACTGTCAAATATTTTCTGAACACCCTCATCTTAACCGCGACGACATTAGTTGGGACCTATTATTTAAGCGCTGTTGCTATTGCTTTAGCACTCGGTTTAGCAACTACCGCTGCCGCACTAACAGGCCCTATTGGCATTGGTATCGCTTGTGGCCTAGCACTAATGCTGGGCGGGTATTTTGCTTACAAACAATATCAGAGCAACAAACAGCGTAAAAAAGATAAAGCCGAGTTAGCACATCTTGAAAGAAAATTGGAAATTCGCAGCGATGCCTGCGCCACGATAAAAAATGAATTATTAAATAAGAATGTGCGCCCCTTACGCATTGCACCGCATTTTAAGAAAAATTCTCCTCGCGCTCACGAGAGAAAATCCCTCTATGCGAGAGAGAAAAATTTGGGAGAAGATAAGCGACATCATCGATTAAAAAATCCTAATCGCCTTTTCCCACAACCACACCCTGCTAAACATTCATTATTAAAAACATTAGCGAAACTTGCTCATCGCTAATGAAAGCGCATACTACTCCAAGGGCACAGCAGGCAACAAAGTTAAACAAAAAGGATCAAGATAAAATCCTATTTTATTTTTTCCTAAAAGCGGCAACCATTCAGGATCAACCTCGGAAAACGAAAGGGTCGCCAAACGAATCCTGCCAGATATTTCGGCAGGATTTAATAATACTTGACCCGCCTGCGTTTTTTGTAATAAATCCGTTAGCAAAAAAGGAACAAAACGCGTATTAAATGGTAGCGTGAGGCTTGGTAAATGAATTTTTGCTTCGATGTGAGCCACTTTCTTTTCATTCACCTGCATTTCAATCGTCGTTTTCGTTTTATTTTCCAACCATTGAATTTGCGCCATTTCTTTCGGTAACGCCCAATTTTTAATACCGGCTTCTTGGGTCGCTCTGGAAGTAACATAAATCTTATGCACACTTTTATATTTTTTATTTTGATACCAAACATTGCCTGGCACATACACAATTTCTTGATAAGGTCCAACGGGGGTTTCCGCGTAATTCACAATATAGAGCGCCCCCAATCCGCCAGCAAACTCGAAATCTTTAGCATATAAAACATCCGCCTTAAAAATCGGCACAATGAAAGCACTGCCTTTGGTATACCAGGGTGCAGGATAATCACTCATGCTTTTTCTCTTTTAATTGCGATAACAAACGAAGTCGAATTTTATTACCGCGGTTTTGATAAATTTTTTTAATCCATTTTAATAACGATAAATTGGTCACCATACTAACCGCTTTAACTACAGGGCCCAAGCGTGCAGGAATAATGATTTCTACTGGCGCCTTAACTAACACTTTATTCACGATGATTTCTGCAACGGCTTTGGGTTTTAACAAACCATTGGCATACATGTAAGAAACGGCTTCTTTTTGCAAACTTTCTTCATTCATGATCATGGGCGAGGCAACAATATTTGGAACAACACACGTCACTTTGATACCATGCTCACTTAAATCTTGCGCGGCTGCCAAAGTAAAACCCCGCACACCGTATTTTGTGGCGCCATATAGTGAAAAATGCACCGGTGCAAGAATACCGGCTACAGATGACAGATTAACAATATGACCCGTTTTATAGGGCAACATGTGTTTTGCTCCTTGCAGCGTACCAAACATAACCCCTTTTAAATTCGTGTCAATCAACTGATTAATACAGTCTACCGTTAGCGTTTCAACCGCACCCACATGAAACAATCCTGCATTATTGATTAACACGTCTATCTTTCCCCATTTCACACTAACGGCGGCAAATGCCGTCTCCCACTCCGCCGGATCACGCACATCACAACGCATCATTAGTAATTGATCCGGCGTTTTTGCATGCATTGTCAGTTCTTGCATGGGTGCAAGATTAATATCAAGCGCACAGACCCGATCACCGCGCGCTAATAAAAGCTTGGCGATTTCTTTACCAATCCCAGTGCCACACCCTGTTACCACTATGGTTTTATTAGCCATTGAAAGGACTCAACTTCCTTTTTTAAAAATTCAGGTCTATCTTTAGCATTATAATGGTTAAATCTTAATCTTGCCCCATTTACAAACCACCCTAGTAAGGCCACCCTGCCCTCGCTATAATCCCCCCCAACAATACTTTAGGGATACTGCCATGGATAAACACGCCTTTGCCGCCTCATTAACGGCAGCGCTTGCTGAATTAAAACATACTGGCCTTTACAAACAAGAACGTGTTATCAGCTCCCCGCAACAAGCCGTCATTCGCTTAGCGGACGGACAAGAAGTGGTTAACCTATGCGCGAATAATTACCTCGGCTTAGCGGACCATCCTGATTTAATTGCTGCCGCCAAAGCGTCATTAGAAGAATATGGCTATGGCATGTCTTCGGTACGATTTATTTGTGGTACACAAACAATCCATTTATCCTTAGAACAAAGCATTAGTGAATTTTTAGGCATGGAAGATACCATTTTGTATTCTTCTTGTTTTGATGCCAATGGTGGTTTATTTGAAACATTACTAGGTGCAGAAGATGCGATTATTAGCGATGCATTGAATCATGCCAGCATCATTGATGGGATTAGACTTTCCAAAGCAAAACGGTTTCGTTATCAAAATAACGACATGCAAGATTTAGAAACGCAGTTACAAGCTGCGCAAGATTGTCGCGTGAAATTAATTGCTACGGATGGTGTGTTTTCGATGGATGGCATTGTTGCAAACTTGCCAGCCATTTGTGATTTGGCTGACAAATACAATGCGATGGTCATGGTAGATGATTCGCATGCCGTCGGTTTTATGGGTGAAAATGGCCGCGGCACACACGAATACCATCACGTCATGGGTCGCATTGACATCATTACCGGAACACTAGGCAAAGCACTCGGCGGCGCATCCGGTGGCTACACGAGCGCGAGCAAGCCTATTGTTCAGTGGTTACGTCAACGCTCACGCCCGTATTTATTTTCTAACACCTTAGCCCCCACCATTGCAGCCACATCCAAGCGCGTTTTAAATTTATTAACGGAAAATCAACACCTCATTAAAAAAGTGCATGAAAACAGCCAATATTTTCGCCGCGCGATGACAGCGCTGGGTTTTAAACTAACGCCTGGCGATCATCCCATTATTCCGGTGATGTTAGGTGATGCAACCCTTGCCGGTAAAATGGCGGATGCGATGTTAAAGCACGGGGTCTATGTCATTGGTTTTTCTTATCCCGTTGTACCACAAGGTCAAGCACGCATTCGCACCCAAATGTCTGCGGGCCACGAAAAGAAACATCTCGATCAAGCGATTGCAGCTTTTGAAAGTGCGGGCCGCGAATTAAACATTATTAAGTAGGATGAGTGATGAAAGCATTAGTCAAAGCAAAACCTGAAACCGGCTTATGGTTAGAAGACGTTGAAAAGCCAACCGTTGGACCCAATGATATTCTCATTAAAGTCAAAAAGACGGCGATCTGCGGCACGGATTTACACATCTATCAATGGGATGAATGGGCGAAAGCACACATTAAACCACCACTGGTGACGGGCCATGAATTTGTTGGGGAGATTGTGGAGATTGGTCACGAGGTAGAAGCGTATTTCTCCATCGGAGATCGGGTATCGGCGGAAGGACATATTGCTTGTGGCCATTGTCGCAATTGTCGATGTGGTCGATCTCATTTATGCCGCGTGAATGTCAGCGTTGGTGTCACGCGTAATGGCTGTTTTGCAGAATACGTTTCCATTCCAGCAGCCAATGTGTATCGCTTACCAAAAGATATCACGGATAATCAAGCCGCGATTTTAGACCCGCTTGGCAATGCCACTCACACTGCTTTATCCTTCGATTTAGTCGGTGAAGACGTTTTAATCACTGGCGCAGGCCCCGTTGGCATCATGGCAGCTGCCGTTGCCAAACACGTTGGCGCAAGACACGTTGTGATTACCGATGTAAATGAATTTCGCTTAAATTTAGCACGTCAGTTAGGCATCACCCACACGATTAATCCAACCCAGCATAAACTAACCGAAGTCATGGCTGAGCTAGGCATGAAAGAAGGCTTTGACGTTGGCCTTGAAATGTCTGGCAACCCCACCGCCTTTAACGACATGATTACCCACATGAATCATGCGGGAAAAATCGCATTATTAGGCTTTTTACCACGCGACACCACACTAGATTGGAGCCAGGTCATCATGAAAGGGCTCATTATCAAGGGAATTTATGGCCGCGAAATGTTTGATACTTGGTTTAAAATGACGAGTATGATCCAAAGCGGCTTAAAGATTGACCCCGTGATTACCCATGAATTTAGTGCAGCTGACTACCAAAAGGCGTTTGACGTCATGCTATCAGGGAAAGCCGGCAAAGTTCTCTTGAATTGGGATTGATAAAAATAACGACGAGCAGTATTATACTGGGCAAAAATTTTACTAAAACGAGCGAGGCACCCCATCATGAAACTGCTCTTCACCGCTGCTCAGTACGAACCATTAAGAGACATGCCGGAAATCCGAAATACCGATATTGAGATCGTTGCCACACCCTTTCTCACTGATGAAGAATTTCGAGAATTTTTCACCCTATTAACGACTAAAACAATCCATAATCCGGAACAAGTATTGCGTTTAATTAAAAAAGAAGTGATTAGTATTGCCCCTTCATTATCAACCTCAGAACCACAAGCTACGCCAGCGGAAACCAGCCCACCAGAAATACTTTCCGCTTATGAGGAAGCTGAACCACAACAAGCCAACAATTTTAACTCATTATTTGATGTAAATTACATGTTGCCTTATGGAAGCCCTGCTTTCTACCACGCGCCAGCTGTTCATCAACCCATGGCACAAGGCCCTCTTCCCGTTACCATTGAGATGGATTTTCCATTCCTGACAGATGATTTCACTCTATTCCCAAGCACAGAACCCACCCCGCAAAGAACTGAATCGCTTTTGCTAAAATCTACCAAAATTAATTTAAAGCATATCCTAGTCATGTTAACCATGATTAAAGATATTTTGTCTGAATGGGATGAGAATGTAGAACGCTTGCCCCAGTTTTTAGAAATTATTGATAATAATTATTTAAACATCTTACCAAACTCCTTTGTCACAGCATGGCAGAAAACACGCTATCAAAATAAAAAGCCCTTTGAAATTGTGCAACATCTTTGTGTGCTAATGTCGCATCTCTTAGCTAGTCATGAAACATATAACGATAAGGAACAAACGCAGATAAAAAGCTTAACGGATGGATTAACCCTCATTAATAATATCGCATCACCTAAGGCCGAATACCGGCCAAGCAAAAAAGCGATTAAAGAGTTTGCTAATCAATTTGGGAGGTGGGCATTAGAAAAAATCATCCACTCACCCTATCTACCAACGCACGGCATGTCGCTTTTTTCGCACCCTAAAAGCAAATTACAACTTGCGCGTGCGAAAACCATTATTTGCCTCGTCAAGATTTTAAGAACTGTATTTAATATTCCTTACGATTCTAAAATCAATGAAAAGCGTACCGCACCAGCAGAAGTGCCTGCCGCGGTAGAGAGCATCAGTAAACGCACTCGCCTCCTTCAAGAAGAAAGCGACCCAAATGAAGGCAGTGTTTTAAATTCACTTCCACGACCTAATTAATACAAAAGTGGTGTCATTACAAGGCTGCTTTTGACCAAAGCTCAAGCCTATTAAAGAGATTGCCTTATCACCAAAAGCCGCAGGCTACGCAGCAATCTCTTCACAACATATTGAAATAGAAGCGCGCCTCCAACGGTCTAGCAATCGCTTTTTTTAACCCTTTGATAATATGATTCTTATCGATAAAAACCATCTCTCTGTTGCCTGCTATACTATTAGTATTAGTAGGAAGAGTTGATGGTGAAAAACGATGAGATGGAATTATAATAAAGCACTTATATTTTTTGGAAGTTTTCTCGGTGCAGCAGTTTGTTTAGCCAATCCTGTTTTAGACAATGTTGCTTCGGGTAATGTTTCTATTCAGCAAACCCCCAATGTCACTACCGTTAATCAAGCGTCGCAAAACGCTATTATTAATTGGCAAAGTTTTAATATTGGCGCAAATCAAGCTACGCACTTTATTCAACCTGCTGGCGGTGTGGCGTTAAATCGCATTTCACCATTGCAAGGTGCATCTCAAATTTACGGTACGTTAACTGCGACCGGTAAAATTATTTTAATTAATCCGGCCGGCGTATATTTCGGGCCAAATTCTTTTGTGAATGTGGGTAGTTTGATTGCTACCACTTCTAATTTAACCGATGAGAATTTCTTAAAAGGTATTTATCACTTTGATGCCGTGCCAGGTTATAACG
>CAZQXH010000019.1:0-61494 GCA_964597435.1 uncultured Coxiellaceae bacterium
GATTCTCCCCTTTGGTGAGTGGTGCGAATTTAATTCGCGCCACTCATAAAAACATGGGGCTATACCCATTACACTTCGCTTTTTGAAGTATAATGGGTATAGATTATTGCGTTAACAAAGCTTGTAGCGTGCTGCGGATAAATAATAAATCCGCGTACGCTTTTTTCTTATCAATCGGATTGCGTAATAAATAAGCTGGATGATAAGTTGCAATCAATGGTGTGTTCGTGCCAGCAAACTGTAATTGTTTTTGCCGTAACGATTCCATGGAGGCTTTAGTTTGTAATAAATAATGAGCGGAAATTCGGCCTACCGCGACCAGCAAGCGCGGATTAATTTGCGTGATTTGTTCTTGTAAGAATGGCGTGCACGTGGCTACTTCATTAACATGCGGATCACGGTTTTCCGGCGGGCGACATTTTAAAATATTAGCGATGTAAACTTCATCACGACTCAAGCCAATGCTTTTTAACATGGCGGTGAGTAATTGACCGGCACGACCCACAAACGGTTCACCTTGTTTATCTTCATGAAAGCCAGGGGCTTCACCGATGAACATAATATCAGCCTGCGGATTACCAACGCCAAATACCGTTTGGGTGCGGCCAGTATGTAAAGCGCACGCAGTGCAAGCCGCGACACGTTGTTGTAACTCACTCCAGTCATTCGTTGCTGGGACAGAAGAAATCGCGGTGACAGTAGGGCAAACCACTTTGCGTGGTTGCCAATTGATTATTTCTAATTCAGCTAAAGGGGATTTCATGGCCACATTGTCGCGGTTCAGCGGCCAAGATGCAAGCCCGGTACCTAGGGTTTTGGTGCCAAGCTGGATGCAGGGATAAGATCTAAATAGGTATCCAGTTGTTTAAGAATGCTGTCCAATAATTGCAATTCTTCTTCTCGCTTCGGATCTTTTTCTTTTAAAGCGGCAACGTGTTGATGGCGTTCTTTGAGCTGACGATTTAAAACATCGGCTTGTTCATGCTCAAATGGTTTGGATAAATCTAATATATCCATTAAAGCAACCGTGATTTTGCCAGCGGTGGGTTTGGATTGCACGTAGGTATTCACATGAAACAGCGTGTTCTTCAGCCAGCCTTGCGGTTGTAAATACTGTTCGTTTAACTGCTTGCAAAGTGTTCGCAGTGTTTCTAATACTTGTTGAGTAAGCAGCATTAACTCATGCGCTTTAGTGGTTTTATTTATTTCATGCCGTGCGACTAAATCGGGCAATAAAGCATTGAGTTCTTCTAATTCTGCCATGGTTAACGTTAAGTCGTTAGGATCCGTGCCAAAGCGTCGCAATTCATTTTTAACCGTGCTCATCCAAAATTCATCATTCGCTGTGCCTAAACTTAAACGGTAACACGCTTTTTCATCGTCATAAGGCGCAAGTTGAATGGTGAATAATAAGTCATCGCTTAGTTGTTCGCGTAATTTAGCAGTGCTAGCAATAAAGTTTTCTTCTATGGCATGACGATATGCACTTAAACGTTGCTGTTCTGCTTCGGCTAACAATGCGCTTTGTACTTCTTGGCGATATAGATTGATGCCGCGTTGTAATTGCAGGTTGAGCGCTGCTAAATTGGTGTAGCCATACGTTTTGTCAAAGTGAATGTCGAGCAACTGTATTAAGCGTGGCGCAGTCGTTAAGGGGGATGAAAAGCAAAGCGTTCCGTTCATCCAATCAAACGTGGCGGCGAGTGCATTCGTACCAAGCTCGGTGTTAATGTTTTTAAGCATTGCTTGTAATTCACGCAGCTTAAAATCGATTTGTAAATGCAAAGTCGTTAGACATTTTTGGGCTTGATGCAGCAGAATGGTTAGCGCTGGCAATTCTTCGAGGGTAAATACCGTTTTTCCGCTAAAGATTGGGTTTAATGTGGTTTGTAACAAAATCGGCACGGGTTGGTTTGCCTTAAATTGCAATTGATCACCAATGCGGCTGACTTGATACGGTGGCAAAGCACTGGCAGTTGTTTTAGCGCAAGCTTCTAAACTCAAGTTGATTTGCGTGCAATGTTTTTTTAATGTGGCTTCAAGTGTTAAGCGGTTTTGATAAAGCGCCGGTAATTCTGCCAATCGACTCAACGCCTCCGGCACCGTTTCTTGGCTTAATACCGTCGAATAACATTTATTTTCATCGGTTAAAAGACAATGTTCTTTAAGGAGAGTCTCTAAAATAGGATCAGACGGTGCAGCAATACTAAGCGCATAAAAACCGATTTCACTTAACACTAAAACGATAGTTAACCCTAATTGTTTTTTAAGTTCATCAATCGTCGTTTGAATCGCATGCGCTGTTTCAAAATGCGATTTCAATTGCGCATCTTCCGGATGATGAATCAATGCAAGGTTTGCATCACTAAATACCGTTACAAGATTTGCCAAGCTTTTTTCAGGAAAGTTAATTTCTAAGCGGTTGTCACGTTGAATGAAGCTCACGCCCAAGCTGTCGGGGAATTTTTTTAGTTGCGCTTGCAAATGTTCGACATGATTAACAGCCGCATTTTTTAATTCTGCCTGAAAACTATAGCGCTGCGCACGATAGCTCAACTTTTTCCAAACCACATTGTTGGGTTTAATAATACGAATGTGATTGAGTAAAACCGTGCCATCGGGTGAGCGCATGCTGGTGTTGTCTTTGCCTTCCAGCCATTTTTCGAGTTGCGCGATAAAATCAATGCTATCACAGGGTAGGCTTAAATAATCTTGAAAGCGCGTTATTATTTCATCGCGTGTTTTGCGCGCGACTAATTTGGTGGCATGGATTTTTTTAAGCATCTGTTCGCAGTCTATGACATTTTGTTTTTGCAAAATGCCTTGCTGTTTATAATCATCTGCAATTTCTTGAATTTTACGGCAGTAATCAGCAAAAATGTTTTCATCAGCATGCGGGGGAATGGCGTGCCAACTGGCAGCAAAAGCAGCGCCATATGATTGTAATATGGTTTCATGGATCGCTTTGCCGGCAAATCGTGCGAGACGTAATAAACCACGAACCTGCATGCTGCGCGGCGCGTCATAAAAGATCGAATAGTTTTTAAACGTGGCATCTTTTACTTGAAAATTAGCTTCAATTTTACTGGCAATGTTTTCTTGATAGGCATGGCCAAAATCAATGCCGGTTAATTGCTGATGATGAATTAATTTATTTTGTCCGCGTGAGCCAATGCTATCGCGATCCCCTTGCGCGAGAAACAAGAAAAGGTATTCCGCAAATTCGCGCATTTTGGGGTCAGCAAGCGCTGTGATTCCCTTTAAATGCACGGGTGCTGGGATGACTTTAACATGATCGTTATTTTTGCCACCTTGCAGCGGTTGTAAGGTGGTGGCGCCTTTCAGCCAGGCGGCTTTTAGTGTGAGTTTCATCGCACCGTTATGATGCATTTGTCGATATAGCACTTGATCTTGCACCGGTAAGCCATAAGCACGTGCAATGTCATTTGCTAGTACTTCTGCGATTGCTTCACTGTTTTTTTCAGAAGGGGTTGCTGCTTTGCTTTCTTGATAAACCCGCGTTGCTAATTTGCCGAGTAAATGACTTTTTTCATACAGTTGTTGAATGGATTGCGTGCGTTCTACATCGTTCCGTTCCGGTTTAACTTTTGTTTGACCTTCTTTTTGATGATAGGTGAGTTTTACTAAATAAGTCGGTAAGTCAGCTTGAAAGCGTCGGTATAATTTTTCCAAACTGCCATCTTCTGCTGCGAGCACGGCCAAGCGCGCATCAAGCGCAGGATAAGCATGATAAAGTGCGAGCAAGACATCTTGTTTCTGAATGGCTTCAAAACCAGGCTCAACACCACTTTTTTTGTCATCGGTATGAATGACACTAACGAGCGCGTTGCTAAAATCATTTTTCTTTTGCCGATCGACAACCGTGCGCGTGTCTAACTCATGTAATCCTACGCTACCGGCTGAATAAAGCGTGCGGTGTCTGGTGATAAAGGGTGATTGCAATAATGTTTGATAGTGATTAAAACCCTGAAAAATAAATTGCTTTACAGTACTGACGGGCATGTTAACGGATAAAGCGAAACTGACTTGCTCAAGCTCATGGCATAAATATTTGTAAAGTAGATAGTCTTTTTTTAATGCGATGGTGTGAATGCGGCTAAGCATGTTCACATCTATTTTGAGTGCGCTTAACGCCTCTTGCAGTGAGTCATCACGATTTGAAAACATGGTTAACCTCGTTTTGCCTGTTTTTTTACGCTAAAAACAGCGTAAATCAGGATTAGAATCATGAAGTGATTCTAGCAAAACAAGATTAACTCATAATTAAGGTGTTAAAACGCGGTAAGGATAATACTGCGGCTTCCACATGTAATGTTCTAAATACGCTTTTAAATCAAGGTCTTTAGGGATTTTAACCAAGCCTTCTGCTTCCGCCGCTTTGGCAACGGCAATGGCGACCGCAAGGCTTACCATGCGCGCTTCGGACAGTTTCGGTAAAAGCGGTGCCATTTTATCGTTAATGACCGGTGAGCAGCTCGCTAACGCTTCGGTGGCTGCCCACAGCATGTTATCGCTTAAGCGTTTGGTTTTAAGGGCAATGCAAGCAAGGCCAATGCCGGGGAAAGCTAAAGCATTATTACTTTGCGCAATGCGATACCAATTGCCATTGTAATTCACTTCAGGGAAAGGGCTGCCAGTAGCAATAATGGCGCGGCCCTCTGTCCACTTAAGTAAGTCTTCCGGTTTTGCTTCGGCAAGGGAAGTTGGATTGGATAATGGCATGATAATCGGACGTTCATTGGCTGCAGCCATTAAGCGCACGATGGATTCGTTAAAAGCATTGCTGACGGTGGAGCAGCCAATCAAAATAGTGGGTTTAGTGTTTTTAACCACATCATATAAATCAATTTGTTTCGGATCGCGCAAGGTCCAATGTGATGTTTCTTCTTGTGTACGCGCATAACATTCTTGGAACGGAAGTAGTTTTACTGCGCGCGTTAAAAGACCAACACGATCAATCAACCAAAACCGTGCGCGCGCATCTTTTTCGGATAAGCCTGCGCGAAGTAATGCTTGATGAATTTGATCCGCAATCCCAACGCCTGCTGTGCCTGCGCCAAGAATGACAATGCGATGTTCTGTCAGGGGAACGCTGCTTGCTTGTACCGCTGCTAAAACAGCGGCGAGTGCAACAACACCCGTGCCCTGCATATCGCCATTAAACGTGCACAGTTCATCGCGATAACGCATTAAAATGCGTCTTGCATTATCACGGCCGAAATCTTCCCAGTGCAAAAACACATGCGGGAATTTTTTGCGCATACTGCTGACAAACGCACCGATAAAGTCGTCATAGGCTTGACCCGTAACGCGTTCATGGCGCCAGCCTAAATACATGGGATCGTTTAACAAATGCGGGTTGTTGGTGCCAACGTCTAATTGAATCGGTAAAAAACGATGCGGATTAATGCCGCCGCACAGCGCATACACCATCAACTTGGCATTAGAAATATTAATGCCACCAATTCCTTGATCGCCAATACCAAGCACGGCTTCACCATCGGTAATGACCGACAAATCCACGTCTTGAGGAACACGATTATCTAAAATCTCATCAATATTATTCCGATCGTCATAGCTAATGTATAAGCCTTTCGCGCGACGATGCTCTAAGCTAAAGCGTTGTACCGCTTCGCCTACTGTCGGAGTGTAGATAATCGGTAACATTTCTTCGAGGTGATCACTCACCAAACGATAGAAAAGGGTTTCGTTATAATCGTGCAAAACATTTAAATAAATATTTTTGGCGAGATTGGTGTGCTGCTCATGGTATTGCATATACATGCGTGCCATTTGCTGCTCAAGTGATTCCACATGATGCGGCAGTAAACCATTCAATCCAAAACGTGCGCGTTCCTCGAGTGTAAAGGAGCAACCTTTATTCAGTTTTGCAATGCTTAGTAGATCATTACCTCTTAAGGATGTTTCTATATGGGTAATTTCACCAAGCTCATTGTGTACCATACGGTAATCAAACATGCTGGGCTCTTATTTTGAACATCTTGCTCCTATTATATCGTATAATGAGTAACCTTAGAATCCTAAAGAAGGCGGAGTTAAGCAATGAACATAGCGGTCTATGCCGGTACATTTGATCCCATCACCTTGGGTCATGTTGATTTAATTCAACGTGCCTTAAAAATATTTGATCAGATTATTGTCGCTATCGCCGCTAGCCCATCAAAAAAACCCTTATTCGATCTTAAAGAACGCATTGCGCTGGCTGAGCTTTGTTTAAAAGATGCCAAGAATGTTAAAGTGCATGGTTTTTCGGGCTTACTCCTTGATTTTGCTAAAGAACATCAAGCCAATGTCATTGTGCGGGGCTTACGAACCGTCACTGATTTTGATTATGAATTTCAATTAGCTAGCATGAATCGACACATGAATCCGGCGATTGAAAGTTTATTTTTAATGCCCTCAGAAAAATACATGTATATTTCAGCAAGTTTGGTGCGAGAAATTGCAACCTTGCAGGGTGATGTGGCAAACTTTGTGCCGGAGCCAGTGCTTGTTGCGCTGCAGCAAAAGTTGCTCAATCAACGAGGATAAAGTGGTATGGCGTTAATTATTACCGATGAATGTATCAACTGTGATGTCTGTGAGCCGGTTTGTCCAAATACAGCCATTTATCAAGGCGAAATGATTTACGAAATTAAGCCGAGCCAGTGCACCGAATGTGTCGGGCATTTCGCTGAGCCCCAATGCGTTGCGGTTTGTCCGGTCGATTGCATTATCAAAGACGAAGCGCACCCGGAAACGGAAGAGGCGTTGCATGCCAAGTACCTTTCTTTGCAATCAACAACGCCCTGTGCCAAAAAAATTATTTCGTCAACCAGCGATTAAGCGCTAATAGATCGCCAAAGCTTAATGTTCCTGCCGCTTCTTTCAACGCTAAAATATTATTTACAAAGTTGTAACGGTCGTTCGCGTAATTCACTTGCGCCTCAAGCAATTTTTGCCGTTCATCTAACACATCAACTAACGTTTCTGTGCCAACGTTATAACTCGCTTCTAGGCCTTCTAAAGAACTGCGGGCCGATTTAATGGCTTCGCGATCTGCGCTAATTTGCGCAATACCTTGCACAATATTTAAATAGCTTTGACGCGTGTAATTGACCACATCGCGCGTCACTTTTTCTAACTGCTCTTGTTGCGAGCAAAATTGAAAACCCGCTTGTTTCGTTGCGGCAACCACGCCGCCGCCAGCAAAAAGGGGCATGTTTACATTAATCGCAAACGATTTTTCTGTCGTGGTGCCGGGACCATTCCGATCCGAGAAGGTGGTATAACCATTTAAATTTCCCAGGTATTGACGAGAAATACCGGCTTGCACATTAACGGTAGGCAGATGACCGGCATATTGCTCATGAATGACTTGGCGTGCCGATTCCACATTGTATTGTTGTGCCTTGATCGACCAATTTTGACGAATGGCTCGGTTGACCCAGATTTCTGGCTGCTCAGGTTTAGGCGTAATTAATGGAAAGTCATTTCGAAGTGCCGCAAGGTCATGATAATAAATACCGGTAATGACGCGTAAATTTTCTTTGTCCACCGCTAGCGCCGTGTTAGCGGCAATTAAATTCGCTGTGGAAATATCATAAGAAGCCTTTGCGGTATAAACATCGGTTTGTGTTTTTAAACCCACTTTAAATTGTTCTTGGACTTGATCCAGTTGCTCTTTGTAAGCGCGTTGGGATGCTTCGCGATAACTAATTTTTTCTTCATCACTTAAAATCGCAAAGTACGCTTTTGCAACCCGCGTCATTAAATCTTGTAACGAGGCATTTAAAGTGGCATCCGCTCCGCGTGATAACGCGATGTTTTGCGCAACTTGGCTAAATTGCTGGAAGTTAAACACGGTTTGTGTGGCGACTAAATTTAAATTGTAGGTGCGCGTGGTGATGTTGCGTGGCAAGATATAGGGGCTGCCTGGCTGGTCAATAGCGGGATCGTAATTTGTACCAGCATAACCATAACGCGTGAGTGTGGGATTAATGCTGGCCGTGATGGTGGGCAATAAAGCAGCAACACCAATGGGCACGCCTTCTTTGGTGGCAAGACGATCATATACGGCGCGTAAAAAAACCGGATCGCTGCGCAGAGCGGATTCATAAACAGTGACCAAATCAGTGCTAAAAGCGGGCAAGCTAATAGCCATTGCGGTCATACAAAAAGCAATCCGTCTTAACATGTAAATTTCCCAGTCATTGAAATGAAAAAAATGATTATAGCCTTTGCAGTGCGGTGTCGCTACTATGTCCTATCATTGCTTAAATTGAATGGAATAAGAACAATGACATTGTGGAAAGTGGATTTTACTTTAGAAGATTTAAATCGCCGCGGTCAAAATACAATGGCTTCAACCTTGGGGATGGAGTTTATTGAAATAGGCCCTAACTTTCTTAAAGCTAGGATGCCGGTTGATACGCGCACCGTGCAACCGATCGGCATCATGCATGGCGGTGCTTCCTGTGCGCTAGCTGAAACCGTTGGTAGCACGGCGGCAAACGTGGCGGTGGATATTAAAACGCATTATTGCGTAGGATTGGATATCAATACCAATCATCTTCGCGCGATTCGCGAGGGCTGGGTTTATGCGACTGCCAAAGCGTTTCATGTCGGTAAATCGACCCAAGTGTGGGGCATTGAAATTACGAATGAAGCCGCAGAGCTGATTTCTGTCACGCGTTTAACCATGGCGGTTCTAGCAAGACACTAACCGATCAAATCCAATGCTAAGTCGATGCTGGCGGCAAAACTGCCCGGGTCGGCTGTGCCGCGTCCCGCCAAGTCTAATGCAGTGCCGTGATCAACGGAGGTGCGCACAAACGGCAGACCTAAGGTGACATTAACGGCATGACTAAATCCCGCATATTTTACGACGGGCAATGCTTGGTCATGGTACATCGCTAAAATGGCATCATGATTGGCTAATTGGTGTGGCGTAAAGGCGGTATCGGCAGGCGCGGGCCCTGTTAACTGCAAGCCTTGGGCTTGTAATCGTGTCAAAACGGGACGGATGACGCTAATTTCTTCTTGTCCCAAGATGCCACCTTCGCCGGCATGCGGGTTAAGACCACACACGAGAATTTTCGGGTCAGCCAAACGAAACGTATCTTTTAAGCCTTGATGTAATACGCGGATGGTAGTCGTTAAGCGATCTGCTGTTAGGGCTTTTGGCACTTCAGCGAGTGAAAGGTGAGTGGTCGCTAGTGCAACTTTCATTTGGTTTTGTACCACAAAGAGCATTACCGTTTGCGGGGTATTAGTGATTTCCGCAAAAAATTCAGTGTGCCCTAAAAAGGGTTTGCCGGCGGTATTTAGCACTGATTTCTGCACAGGGCCTGTGACAATCGCATCCGCCGCTTGTTGTTGAATGAGGCGAACCGCTTCACGCAACGTTGTGATGACATAATCTGCATTTTGTGGATCTAATGTGCCAGGTTGCGCGGGATTTGTCAGTGCAACGGGGAAGACGGGCAAAGTACCTGCAACCCGAGGCAATGGTTTTTCACTAATCTGAATGGTCAGGGGTAAGTTTAATTGTTTCGCGCGTTCTATTAATAATTTTGGATCAGCAATGATTAACCACTCATGTGCTTTTGGCGTTTGAGCTAATTGAATCAGCAAATCCGGGCCAATGCCTGCTGGCTCGCCCGGTGTGATCAATAAGCGTTTCGCCATGTTACGCTGTCATTTTGTTAGGGGTAATGGAAATGTAAGCAGAAGCACGAATTTTAGATTCCCAACCAAGTAACGCTTCTTCAAATTTGCGTTCCATTAAAAAGCGTTGGACTTGTTGTTCGCTGGGAACTTCGCGTTTGGCATTAGCGCGTTCTTCAGCTAAATGCAAAATGTGAAACCCATTTGCGGTTTGAATGGGGCCTGCAAAACCTTTTACCTTCATGCTAACCACTTCGTCCACAAATGCAGAAGGAATTTCAGCCACTTTACGCCAACCTAAATCACCGCCTTGTAGGGCTTGGCTGCCGCCGGATTCGGCTGCTGCAACGGATTTAAACGATTGGCCTTGTTTTACCTTCGCCAAAATTTCGTTAGCACGTTCGCGTGCTTTAGTCACATCTTCGGTGGAGGGCGTGTCAGAAACCGGTATCAGGATATCTTCTAGATGATATTCTTTCGCGTTATTTAATTGCATGGCATTAGATTGCATGAAGTTTTTAATTTCATCCGGTGTCACGTTAATGTGGCTTACCACTTCTTGCTGTTGTAATTTGCGCAACACGAGCTGATCACGAATTTGATCACGATATTCTTGTGGTGATAGGCCGCTTTGACTAACGCGTCGATATAAATTTTCTGCGCTGACATGATTTTCTGCGGCGATTTGGTTAATAGCGCCATTGACTTCATGCTCTGAAGCAATCATGCCGTTTTGTTTTGCTAATTGCAGCTCAACTTTTTGATTGATTAATTGATCTAAAACTTTTTTCTGTAATGCTGTTGCTGCTGGAACCGGAATTTGGCGTGCTGCCATTTGCATTTTTGTGACTTGCATGGCGCGAGAAAATTCTGTGCTCGTAATAATATCATCATTAACCACTGCCACAATGCGATCGAGGTGTTGCGGCGTTTCTGCTGCGTGAGCAAAGTGGATTGCTCCTAAAGCAAGAAGGGAGAGGGATAACCAACGTCGTTTCATTTATAACTCCTGACCAAATTGAGTGTTGTAACCGGTGATGTTACTGAGCGCGCCGGTTGGATTGCTTGAGCTAATATTACCTAAACCTTTTAATGCAAACTGCACGTAAAATTCGCTGTTGTATTGCGGGCTATTGTTGGTGGTATCAAGGTTGGTAAACGCTTTACCGCCGACTAAACGCACGGCCCAGCAGCACGTATCGTATTGTACCCCATAGAGCAGGTTCTGCAAATGATGCTGATTCCAGTTTTCACTTAAGCGGCCAATCGCGCTGACATCGTGAAAAATGGGCCAAGCTGCTGAAATATCGGTTAATTTTAAATTATTTGCGGAAGTGTTTTCCGTTAAACCCCCTAAAACATCGCCATTGTGGACGTAATTAAACCCTAAATTAATGATGCGTTCGGGTGTGGGCTGGTAGTGAAATAAGAGTGCGGTGTTGTCCATTTGCTTTGAAACTGGGTTCCAAATGGCATTGCCTGTGATCGACCAAGCAGGATTGATATTGTAATTTAGCAAAGCCGATAAAGGCGAGGTGCGTTGATAATTACTGTGATTATCGGGGTTATCGGTGCAGCTATCATTTTGACACAGTGTCACTAATCGATTCGCAAAATAGAGAATTTCGCCGACACCAAAACGCACTTTTTCAAACCCGGTATTTTGATCGATTAGGCGCGTTGTAAATCCAAACCCAACTTGATTCGCATCACCAATACGGTCAATGCCGCTAAAACGATTGTAATTAAACATTTGATCGTACGTTAAGGTATTGACGGTAGTATCAAATACCGGAACCTTTGCTTGGTTTACATACGGAATGTAGGTGTAATAAATTTGCGGCTCAAGCGTTTGAGTAAACGCACGATGGAAAAATTGGATGGGACGACTGAGCGTAACGCCCGTGCCAATATCAAAAATAGGAATGGAGCGATTTAAGCTATTGGGTGTATTGGTGCTTGTCGTTTGTTGCAATTCATATTGCGTTAATGCCATTTGAAAGCGCGGAATGAGGTAGACGGCCGAGCTGTAATAAAGTGGCATTGCAACGCCGGGTTGTAAATGGAAGCGATTGCCAACGGGCAAAATGGTGTTAGCACCCGGCGTGTTACGGATATCAAAATGCGTGACTTCTGCGTTATTAAAAAATTCTAATCCCAATAGTTGATCGGGGTAATCGGTATTTAAAATTAATTGGGGTGCGCGTCGGTATTGATTTAAAACTTGGGTTTCATCAACAGGGTGTAAGGTTTGATACGCTTGCAGACGGCCAATGAAATTCCAGTTTTGGCTTTTATAATAAAGATCGCCTTCTTGTAATAGCTGATTTTGCGTGACTTCATTTAAGTTGTTACCAAAATCGCGCAAGTAGTAATCGTCGCTAGCGTAATTAAAATCGATGTGGCTCGACCAATGGTCATTGAAGCGTGAATCATCTCGGTAAACAATCCCACGTCGAAAATCACTGTCGTTAAATAACCGATTTAATTCTGCTTGTGTAACAGAGGAAGGTTGCGGAGCAGGATTGGCATAGCTTGGATCAAGTCTCGTGTAATGCTTGAAATTTGAAAAATCATGATCGTATGGGATCATGCTAACGTAAAAACTGCCGAGACTCGTGGGGGTTAAGTAGCGAAAATTATTGCGTAGCATGACGCCACGTTTGCTTAAATAACCCGGTGTGAATAATAAATCATAATTCGGCGCAATATTCCAATACAGCGGGGTCATTAAATAAGGGCCCCATTTGCTGGAGCCTAAGCCGACAACTGGCCAGAGAAAACCGGATTTGCGTTGCCCATCAATGGAAAAATTAATATAAGGAAAATAGGCGATCGGAATATTTTTAACGCGCAATTGTGCGTGCGCTGCGTAACCGCGCCCGGTATTTTTATTTAAAACAATTTTACCGGCTTTTACTTGCCAAGTGGTGTTAGTCGGAGGGCAAGTGCTGAAACTCGCTTGTTGTAAGTGATAAACGTTGGGTTGGTTTTGCTGAATCGCGCTAGCGCTGCCCCAGGCAGTTAATTGGCTAATTTTGCGCATTGTCGTTAAATTAACGGGTGCTTTTTTTTCTGCGGGTGTTAATCGACTGCGAATAGTAGTGCGATATAAAATGCGTTTTAATGATTTTTCGTGGGTCACTAAATCAAAGTGCCCTTCTTTTGCCACCACCAAGGTGCTCGGTTCGCGTAAATGCACATCACCAATTAATTCTAACGTGCGTAATTTCCCGGTTTGTGGGTCGCGATATAAAACGGCTTTATTGGCCGTCATTTGCTGATCTTCTCGCGTGACGCTTACTTTACCTTCAAATGTGGACGTGCCATTTTTAGAAAACAAGGTTTGGTCGGAGGTAATTTCAATTAAATTATTGCTGGAATTTTTTAACGAGTAAGTCAGTGGGCTTTCTAAATAATAACCCCCACAATTATTTTCATTACTGTCAACCCAGCTCAAGGCGCGAGCAAGCGATGTGCTAGCTAAGCTGCTAGCGAAACTATCGATACAATAAAGCCCAGCTAAGATGCCGATGGCAAGTAGAGTAGAATGCGTAACATTTCTTACAGACATTTTTTGGGCTCTCGGCTATAGTCTTCCTTTCACGCGCACCCAAAACCGTAATCCCCGCGCGTAAGATTAGGCAAGTGTATCGAAAAGGGTTAAGTAATGGAACCGCTTGGGGCAATGAATCGCATCGACAGCTTAAAACACTGGTTGTTTAAAACTCAAGGCCTCGCTGTGTCGGCTTTGATCCCATTAGCAGGTGATGCAAGTTTTAGGCGTTATTTTCGCTTACAAACACAAACTTGTTCTTACATTGTCATGGATGCGCCCCCGCCGCAGGAATCGTGCCGGGCTTTTGTCACGATTGATCAACTTTTGTTAGCGGCGGATCTGCCCGCTCCAATGGTTTACGCAGTCGATTTATCGCAAGGCTTTATGTTGTTAACGGATTTTGGCGACACAACCTTATTAAAAGCATTAACCCCGCAAAATGCCACACCGCTTTATGAAGCCGCATTGCGCTTACTGGCTAAGCTGCAAGCCGTACCAACGAATGGCTTACCCCCTTTTGATGCTGGCTGGCTGACGAAAGAATGGCAATGGCACCAAGAATGGTTTTTGCAAAAATGGTTGGGATTATCTTCCATTCCGCCTGACGTTGACGCAGCCTATCAAGCTATTTGTGATGTGGTGCTGTGCCAACCTTATGTTTTTATGCATCGTGATTACCATTCCGCTAATTTAATGGTCAAATCCGATCAAACATTAGGCTTGTTAGATTTCCAAGATGCTTTTCACGGGCCTTTAACGTATGACTTAGCGTCGCTTTTGCGGGATTGTTACATTGAATGGCCAAGGGAGCACGTTTTAGCTTGGGCAAAGTATTACTATACCTTGCTACAATCGCAGCCGAATTTTTCCGCATTAACTTGGCTGCAATTTAAACAGTGGTTTGATTACACAGGCTTGCAGCGCCATTTAAAAGCCTTGCTTACGTTTGCGCGTAAAGCGGTACGGGATCAGGATGAACAGTATTTAAAACACATCCCGCGTACTTTAAATTATATTACGAGCGTTAGCGGGGAATACCCAGCGCTTAATGCTTTACACACTTTTTATGCGAGTGAAGTCATAAAGAGGTTACCCACATGACGCGTGGCATGATTTTGGCCGCCGGCCGCGGCGAGCGCATGGGCGAATTAACGCAAAGTGTGCCGAAACCATTAATAAAGGTAGCGGGGCATTACTTAATTGAATACGCCATTGCTCAATTAAAACGCGCTGGTATCACCGACATTGTCATTAATATTTCGCATTTAGCAGAAAAAATTCAACAAGAATTGGGTGATGGTTCGCGTTATGGCGTCAACTTACTCTATTCCGTTGAAAAAGACCGCTTGGAAACAGGGGGCGGTATCTTAAAAGCATTGCCTTTGTTGGGAACCGCTCCCTTTGTTTTATTATCAGCGGATGTCATTTGCGATTATCCCTTATCGCAATTGCCGATCACAGCGCTTTCAGGGCTTGCACATTTAGTGGTTGTGCCCAATCCGACTTATCATCCACGCGGTGATTTTGGTTTGATAGAGGGTCATTTAAATTTAACCACGACACCGACCTATACTTTTGGCAATATTTCAGTCCTTCATCCCGATTTATTTGCTAACGCAGAACCTGGTCATTTTCGTTTAACCCAGTTATTATTGCCGGCCGTGACGAAAGCCCAAGTGACGGGAGAATTGTATACTGGGCAGTGGTTTAATGTCGGCACGCAAGAAGATTTAGCGATAGTCAATGAACGCGCCCGAGAGGATTCGAACCTCCGGCCCTTGGCTTCGGAAACCAATACTCTATCCAACTGAGCTACGGGCGCAAAAAACTCTCGTAGATTACCTAGCTTTTCGCAAGATGCAATCCCTTAATTGATGCTGCCCCCCATCCGCGGATGGGATGCGCAGCATATAACTGGAGACAAGCAATGGCTTTAGCAATTGTTTATAGTCGTGCTGCGTTTGGCATGAACGCGCCCCTCGTGACGGTTGAAGTGCATTTATCGCCTGGCATGGCGGGCTTTTTAATGGTGGGTTTACCCGAAACGGCAGTGAAAGAAAGTCGCGATCGTGTGCGCAGTGCGTTAATTAATTCACACTTTGATTTTCCTCAGCAACGCATTACCGTCAACCTTGCGCCCGCGGATTTGCCAAAAGAGGGCGGGCGCTTTGACCTTGCGATTGCAATTGGCATCTTGGCAGCGTCGCAACAAATTCCTTATGCCGTTTTAGACCAATATGAATTTACCGGTGAATTGGCGTTATCGGGTGAGCTGCGTGGGGTGCGTGGCGTATTGCCATTGGTTTTGGCGGCAAAAGCATCGCAGCGAAGCTTAATTGTTCCCAGCCAAAATGCAGACGAAGCGGGGTTATTAAAAGACGAAAGTATTTTTGCAGCACCAAATTTATTAGCCGTGTGTGCGCATTTGCGCGGCACAACGACTTTGCCGCATTGCATCGCCCATCTCAATGCCGAGGCGTCTAGTATGCTTGATTTAAAAGACGTGAAAGGACAAATGAGTGCTAAGCGCGCGCTGGAAGTGGCGGCTGCTGGCCGACACAGTTTGTTACTGATTGGGCCGCCTGGTACCGGTAAAACGTTATTGGCAAGCCGCTTACCCAGTATTTTGCCACCCCTTACGACCGGCGAAGCATTGGAGGTTGCAGCAGTTGCATCGCTCAGTAAAAAAGGATTTTCTGCTGGGGATTGGCAACAATTACCTTTTCGAGCGCCACATCACACGAGTTCCAGTGTTGCTTTGGTAGGGGGTGGGCGTCCGCCACAACCAGGAGAAATTTCCTTAGCGCACCATGGGGTGTTGTTTTTAGATGAGTTACCAGAATTTAATCGCAGTGTATTGGAGTGTTTGCGTGAACCTCTCGAATCGCGCAGCGTCACCATTTCGCGTGCGGCTTATCAAACGGTTTTCCCGGCGGCTTTTCAATTAGTGGCAGCCATGAATCCGTGTCCTTGTGGTTATGCAGGTAGTGCAGTGGATGCTTGTCAATGCAGTGCGGAGCAAGTGAAGCGTTATCGGAACCGTTTATCAGGCCCCTTTTTAGATCGCATAGATATGCAAATGACCGTGCCGCGCTTGCCACCAGAAATGTTGCTAAAATTAACAAGCGTGCCGAGTGAAGCATCGGCGAGCGTGCGAGCGCGCGTTCTGGTGGCGCGCGAACGTCAATTAGCGCGACAGGGTAAGTGCAACGCTGCTTTGTTCGGCGAGGAATTAGAACAATTAGCCGCATTAAGTGCCGAGGCAGAAGCCAGGCTGTTACAAGCCATGCAACGTTTTCAATTTTCAGCGCGCGTCTATCATCGTATTGTAAAGGTGGCGCGTACTATTGCGGATTTGGCGGAAAGCTCAAACATTGGTCAGGCACACCTTGCGGAAGCGTTGCAATATCGTTCCTTTGAGAAAAGTACCGTCCTGAATACACTTCAATCTATTTAAGTTCCGGCGTATGATTTTCACAGATATATACCCATTACACTTCAAAACGCGAAGTGTAATGGGTATAGGCCCATGTTTTTATGAGTGTCGCGAATTAAATTCGCACCACTCACCAAAGGGGAGAATCGCGATTCTCCCCTTTGGAAACCCCATCGCGCAGGGAGTGCTTCAAGTTGCAAAAAGCGCATATTGAAGTACGAATGGTATATAACTGGTAGAAAGCGTATTCGATTCGAGGAGTAAGCATGGCACTGACTTTTTATCCGCAGACAGATGATGTTGCAAAAGGAACGTTAGAAGAGCGCATCAATAGTTTGTTAGAAGCAGCAGAGCGTTACAAATTAGTGGTGGTTGATTCAAGCGCCACCGCTGAAAGCACTACCGAGGTAAAACGCTTGGTGCCTCGCGAGTTAAAGCATGCTTACAATTGGGAAGAAATTGCCCGTGTTTTACGTAACATTCGTGAATTAGGTGAAATCAGCAGGAATGATAAATTACGCAAAGCGCACTTGTTGGCGCGCCTTGCCGAAATTTATGAAGTATTACGTGCGGCTAAAATGCCAAAATTAGAAGCGGTGCGCTTGGCATTAATGGGAGAAGCCCTGCAACTGCGCGGTGGTTAGCCAACGCAGGTTAAGCATGCTTCATCAATGAATAACACCGGATGATCTAAGACAATGCGATGCTTATTTTCAGGCTGGGTCAGCAAGGTCACTTGGTATTGAAAAGTACCCGATTTAACATCGTAACGTGGCGTGGATAATTCCACGATAAAGCTACTAAATTGCGTGTGATGATGCGCATCTAAAACTAATCCATTTAATTCTGCATTCGGCGCGTCATTCTTAAAACTATTTTTCCCTTGTTGCCATTTTTGTAAAAACACGGTGTTTTTCATTTGCCCAATGGCGCGGTTTGGGCGATCAGAAAAATATAATACGTAAGGCATTACTTGCTTTAAGCGCAACGTATAAAGATTGCCAGTCGTTGGGGTTAATTCGGCAGTAACGGCATTTTGTACATAGGAAACGGAAACGGGAGTGGCAGTGCTGTTAGCAGCATGACTGCCAATACTTAATGAGGCAAAGAAGAGTGAAGTGATTAAACGACATTGTTGAGTTAATTTCATGTGCTGGCCCTTAATTCTAAAACAGTAGAGGGTTGTGCTTCGGGTTCTTGTTCTTGTACGGGCGCAAAAACACTGTGTTGCAATAATGCTTTGCGTTCAGGATGCGCAGGGTCTTTATAAACTTGCTGATAACTCGCTATGGCTGATGCAAGTGCCATGGCGGAAAAAGTGATAATAAAGCTTGTGGTAAAGCCTTCGCCCATTGTCTCGCGCGAATCTTTTGCGAAGACTTCTCCTAAATAAGCAATGGCGCAACTGGTATTGATGATGCGTTCAATGCTGGGCGCGGTATGAGGTTTTTTAGTACTGGCGATGACACCGGCAATGCCGAGTAATAGCGCACTTAAAAAAATACTCAAGCGACCATACGGGTTAACATTGCCGGTTTCGGAAATGCCAAATGGCGATAAGGCCAATGCGAATAATGCATTGAGGCTACTTGCATTGTAAACGCTGTGAATGCCGTGCTGTGTCCAGCGCGCAATGGTGGCGGGGGTGGAGGGTGAATGTTCCCATCGATGTTTGGTCCATTCTAGGGCGGCGTGACTGACACCAACTAAGGCGGTGGGTAATACCAGGCCAAAACCGTAAGCATTGTTACTGATATCTACTTCTTTATCTTTGCTGTGATGAAAATGAATGCTGGCATAGACCACGACATAGGCAGCAATAACCGCGGTCAAGGCGAAGTTGGCGATGTTCGTTGCATCAATGACTCGGTTTAAGGGTTTTTGCGCTTTGCGTGCGGTTGCATTGCCACGCTCTGCTGCAATGTCGAGGGTGGTTTTAGCAATGCACCCCGGTAGTCCAAGACCTAAGCCAACGGTATAGGCTTTTGCATATATATTAGGGAAGGCGCCAAACGGAGCGATCACACTAAAAAAGGGGCCTAATGCTGCAATGCCACTATTGGTTAAGTCTAAGCTTTTTAACGCGAATGCAACAATGGGTTTTCCCGTTTCCGGGCTTTCTGAGCGCTCGAGGTCGCGGCTGTTTGCCATAATTTTTCTCGTTTAGTGTATTTATGGCTTTATTGTAAACCCGATAGACTTAAGTGAGTATTAAGTGGGCGTGTGATGGGTGGGTTGAGGTAGTTAGACGGATTGCCGCATCGCCTGCGTTTTATATCGCAAGAGGGATGTCACAAAAGGCTTAAGCGGCGTCTTCGTCTTCGTAGGAATCAGTTAGTTCACTCAAGGCATTGCGCAGTTTTAACATGGCATTTTTTTCAAGCTGCCGTACCCGTTCTGCGGAAATCTGGTATTTATCAGCAAGCTCATGCAAGGTCAGCTTGTTTTCATCTAGCCAACGCGTACGGATAATGTCTTGGCTGCGCTCATCTAACATTTCCAGTGCTTCATGAACAATGTCGGTGGATTGATCAAACCAATCAGATTTTTCAACGCTAGTTGCGGGGTTGAAGCGGTGATCTTCTAAAAAAGCAGCAGGGGCGGCGCTATGATCGTCTTCATCGTCAGGATGTGCATCAAAAGAGGCATCACTTGACGCTAGGCGTAATTCCATTTCGCGTACCGCTTCTTCTTTAACGCCTAAATCTGTCGCAATATCAGAAACTTCTTTATTGCTCATCCAGCCTAAATGCTTTTTCATGCTTCTTAAGTTAAAGAAGAGTTTACGCTGGGCTTTAGTGGTTGCCACTTTAACGATGCGCCAGTTGCGCAAAATGTATTCATGAATTTCAGCTTTGATCCAGTGCATGGCAAACGTTACAAGGCGCACCCCTAATTTGGGATTAAAACGTCGCACGGCCTTCATGAGACCAATATTACCTTCTTGGATCAGGTCGGCGAGGGGAAGGCCATAACCTAAATAACCTTTGGCAACCCGTACGACATAACGAAGATGGGCAAGAATTAAGCCTTTTGCTGCCCCTAACTCATTATTATCTTGTAGGCGGGTGGCTAAATCGAGTTCTTCCTCGGCGCTCAAGAGGGGGATTTGATTAACATAGTGCAAATAGGCTTCGATACTCCCAATGGGAACGCGAAGGTCTAATGTTTGCAAGCCTTTGTTTATGTTAACCATTGTTGGTCACCATCTCTTTAAGCCATAAAATTAAGGGTTATCTTACTAAATTTACGGGGTTTTATACAACATTATACTCCAAAGAGCGCGTCCACGAAGGCATCGGCCTCAAAGGGGCGTAAGTCATCAATCCCTTCACCGACCCCAATAAAGCGGATGGGAATGCCGGTCTGTTTTGCAATGGCAAAAATAATACCACCCTTGGCGGTGCCATCGAGTTTGGTGAGGACAATGCCAGTAACGCCAACGGCTTGGTTAAATTGTTGGACTTGAGTGAGCGCGTTTTGTCCTAAAGTGGCATCAAGCACAATTAATACTTCGTGCGGCGCGGTAGGGTCAACTTTACCAATGACGCGCTTCACTTTTTGTAATTCGGCCATTAAATTGCTTTGGGTGTGTAAGCGGCCTGCCGTATCGGCAAATAAAATATCAACTTGGCGGGACTTGGCAGCAGCGCAAGCATCATAGATAACGGCAGCGGTATCAGCACCCGCTTGCTGGGCAATCACGGGAATATGATTGCGCTCACCCCATACTTGTAATTGTTCAATCGCGGCAGCGCGGAACGTATCGCCCGCAGCGAGCATGACAGAGTGTTGTTGGTTTTTAAAATAATTCGCCATTTTACCAATCGTGGTGGTTTTTCCAGAGCCATTAATGCCTACCACTAATATAATTTGCGGTTTAGTGTCAGTGAAGGTGAATGGTTTTTCGCAAGGCTTCAATAACGCTTTCATTTCCGTTTGTAACACTTGCAAAGCGGCGGTGCTGTCGCTCAATTCATTGCGGGCCAGGCGGTCGGTTAAGGTTTTAACTAACTGTTGCGTGGTTTCAACGCCTACATCGGCTGTTAGCAGCGCCATCTCAATTTCTTCTAAGAGATTGGCATCTAAGTGTTTCTTGCCGAGGACTAACTGCGCAATTTTTGAGGTGAAGTTGGCGCGGGTTTTAGAAAGGCCTTGTTTTAAGCGACTAAAAAAACCACTCGATCCTTCTGTTTCAGGAGCGGCAGGTGTGGTGGTTTCTTCCGCGGCAGGTTTTTTCTTTTTCAAAAAATCGAACATGGTTTGACCTATCGTAAAAAATGGGTTTTATGGTAGCACAAATCCTCCTAATATGGACGGATTGAAATGTTAGGGTGTGCGTAAAATGAAACCAGGTAAAGTGCGCATTATTGGTGGCCAGTGGCGTGGTCGTTTAATTAATGTGCCAGAAGGCGAGGGGTTGCGGCCCACACCGGATCGCGTGCGCGAAACAATATTTAATTGGTTGGCACCTGTCATTGCCAATGCGCGCTGTCTCGATGCTTTTGCAGGCACGGGGGCGCTTGGTTTTGAAGCATTATCTCGTGGCGCTAGCTATGTAGAGATGCTGGATGCGAATGCAGCGGTTGTCGCTGCTTTACAAAAAACGGCAGCCACGTTTGCAGTCAATGCAGTGCATATTTATCGCGCGAGCATGCCAAATGGATTAAAAGCCACGACGCTCCCCTTTGATGTGGTTTTTCTTGATCCACCGTATCAAGCCGATTTGTTGTTACCGAGTATTGCCTATTTGGAAAGTAAACAATTTTTAGCACCACGAGCCTGGATTTATTTAGAGGCAAACGTCAAAATGAACCAAACCGATCTACCCGCGAATTGGCGGTTGCAAAAAGCACAGCGGGCAGGACAAGTCTATTATCATTTAGCGCTAAGAGAGAGTGTATGAATCAAGCACAAAAGCCGCGCATATTAACGGGCGATACCCCAACGGGGCGTTTGCATTTAGGGCATTGGGTGGGCTCATTGGAAAACCGCGTGGCAATGCAAGCAACGTATGAGTGTTTTTTTATTATTGCTAATGTGCATGCTTTTACCACGCGCATGGATAAGCCCGGTGAGATCCATCAAAGCGTGATGGATATTACAATGGATTATTTGGCCGCGGGGATTGATCCAAAGCAAAGTACCATTTTTTTGCAATCTGAAATTCCGGCCATTGCTGAGATGACTTTTTTCTTTAGCATGCTGTTGCCCTATGCGCGCGTGATGCGAAATCCCACCATTAAAGATGAAATTCGCGATAAAGGTTTGGGTGATAATTATCCATTTGGTTTTTTATTATACGCAGTGGGTCAGGTAGCTGATATTTTGGTATTCCGTCCAGATTTAGTGCCGGTGGGTGAAGATCAAGTGCCCCATATTGAAATGGCGCGTGAAGTGGCAAGGCGTTTTAATCAATTATATTGTGGTGTTGATCCGCATACTGACGACGCGGATTATTTAAAGCAGGGTGGCCTGTTCCCTATCGTTGAAGCAAAGCTGGGACGTGCCAAGCGCTTGGTTGGTCTTGGCGCGCCAGGGCCAAATGGTTTATTGAAAATGTCCAAGTCACTTAATAATGCAATTCTATTGAGTGATGATCCTGACACCATCAAGAAAAAGATTATGGGCATGTATACCGACCCGAATCGTTTAAAGCCAACGGATAAGGGAACGATTGAAAATAATCCATTGTGGATTTTTCATGAAACGTTCAATCCTGATCATGCGTGGGTCAAAGATGCGGAAGATCGTTACCGTGCGGGCGCCATTGGTGATGTGGAGTGTAAGCGCAAATTAATTGACGTTTTAGTGGATTTTATTGAGCCAATTCGGCAGCGTCGTTTAAAGCTCGAGCAAGATTTGCATTATATTCGTAATGTGTTGCAAGAAGGTACAGCTCGTGCCAATACGGTAGCGAATAAAACGCTTATTTTAGCGAAAGAAGCCATGCATCAGCGTTATTACTAAACAGACGAAAAAAATTTGCAAAGCCATTATAGATTGGCTTTGCAGTTGTATTAATTTGGGATAACATATTCATTTTGTGTCTGGGTTTAACCAAACCCACGGCATCTAATCATCGATGGTTAATTTTTGATAAGGAATTACACTTATGCGTAAAAATATTCTCGTTGCAACGTTAGTTGGTCTTTGCGTTATCGGTTTAACCGGTTGCTCGAAAGGTGAAGATAAGACTGATGGTTCCACCACCACCACGACCACCACTGCAATGAACCAAGACCAACCAGCTGATCAATCTTCCACGACGACGACCACGACGGATGGCACGTCTTCCACGACGACTGACAACAGCGGCGCAGCAGCGACTGACACCAGCGGTACGACTTCTACCGACACCAGCGGCAGCACCGACACAACTGGCGCAGCAAGCACTGACAGCACCAGCACTGACAGCTCTGCTCCTGCTTCAACCGATGGTAGCAGCACAACGACAACCACCACCAACTAATTGGGGTGATGTTTGTTTTAAAAAAGGCCGCATAGCGGCCTTTTTTTTGCCTTTGACATAGCACTTCCTTCTCTCCATCATGGCGGGGACGAGAAAACTATTTGAACGAATTCTCGCGATTCTTACTCTCGATTCTGTTACGCTAACGAAATTTTCCTGTATGGGATTGCTTGAATATGAAACCTTTCTTATCACGCTGGATTGGCAAAGCGACATTGCTTACCTTAACGGGGGTAAGCACGGTTTTAGCCGCTGATTCGCTGCCTTCCACAAAAACGATAACAACAACGATCACAACACCTGTTGCTCCCGCATCTCAACCGGTCACGCCGTCTGCTCCCGAAGCACGGTTATGGAATTTACAAGATGCCGATATTTTGAGCGTTATTAATGAGGTATCCCAAGAAACCGGTAAAAATTTTGCCGTTGATCCGCGTGTTACGGGCAAAATCAGTTTAATTTCCAGTAAACCCTTGAAGCAAAATGAAGTGTACCAAGTGTTTCTATCCGTGCTCGGTATGTTGGGTTATTCAGCCGTTCCCAGTGGCAACGTGATTAAAATTGTCCCTAATATGGAAAGCGGTGAGCAAGCGACCAAAGTCATGCATAACGCCATGTCAGGTCACGGTGAGGAAGTCGTGGTGCGCGTTGTGCCATTAGAAAATGTGAATGCAACCCAATTGATTCCGGTTCTGCGCCCTTTATTACCGCAATGGAGTAATGTGTCTGCCTACACGCCAGGCAATGTCATTATTTTATTAGGAAGAGCCGCGAATTTAGAGCGGCTTTACAATATTATTCAAGATGTAGACCGTGCAGCCAGTAGCGGTATTCAAATGATTCCCTTGCACCATGCGACAGCAACCCAAGTGGCAGTGGTATTAAACAATCTACAAACCGCCGCACGCGCTGCGGGTGAGTCGCCAGCCCTTTCCATTGCGGTGGATGAGCGCAGTAACAGTGTGCTTTTGAGTGGTCCCAAAGCACAGCGTTTAAAAATGAGCGTGATTATTTCTCAGCTAGACGCTCCTGCAACGGATTCGCCCGGTAATACGGAAGTGGTTTATTTGCGCTTTTTAGAAGCGAAAACCTTAGCGCCATTGTTAGGGAAAATCGCTAATAATATGTTGGGTAAAGGTTCTAGCGCCGTTGATACAACGACGGCGGCAAATACCAACGGCGCATCAACCAAAGAAGCGCCAGGCAACACAACGAACATTCAAGCTGAACCGAATACCAATGCCATTATCATTACCGCGCCACCAACGTTAATGCAGGCGTTGAAAGATGTGGTAACCAAACTCGATATTCGTCCGCAGCAAGTATTGGTACAAGCCATCATTGCGGAAATTGATGAAAGTGATTTGACGAGTTTAGGCATTCAATGGGGTAGCATTACACCAAGCGGTGAGCTGCAAGCCGCCACGGGGTTAGCTACTTCTTTTCCAGCCTATGGCGCAGGTGTAGTTGGTGTGATGCCAAGCGTACAAATTCAGGCGGTTTTAAGTGTTCTGCGTAATCAAAATGGTGTTGATATTTTATCGACGCCCTCGATTATGGTGCTCGATAACCAAAAAGCGTCAATTGAAATTGGTCAAGATGTACCTGTTCAAACCGGTTCTTATGCATCGACGGCAACGGCGCAAACGGCAACACCCTTTACCACGAACAGTTACAAACCCGTGACATTGAAATTGGATGTCACACCGCAAATTAATTTAGGCACCTCAGTGCGACTTAAATTAAATTTGAAAAATGACACCTTGCAAAATCCCCAAAACCCGAGCTTAACGCCCATTATCAATACCAGCAAAATTACCAATTCTGTGATTATTAACAGTGATGATGTGTTAGTTTTAGGTGGCTTAATTAGCAATTCTAATAATGAAAATAGTAATAAAGTGCCTATTTTAGGCGATGTGCCGGTAGTTGGCGTGTTGTTTAAACAAAGAACCACGAACCAACAAAAGAAAAATTTAATGGTTTTCATTAAGCCCATCATTGTGAAAAATGCTGAAGATGGAGTGATGTTAACGGATGCGAAATACAGCATGATTCGCAGCACCCAAGCTAACTTCCGCGAAGATTTACGGACCATTGGTGATAAACCATTACCAACGCGTTTACCACCCTGGCGTAATAAACGTGATTTGCCGAATCCCTTTGAGCCATTGCAATGATGAATCCATTACGCTTTGCCTTTGCAAAACAATTTGGTGTGATCGTAACGGATATCAGCGATGCGGGTGCGGAAGTGATTTATCACCACGCACCGCACTTAAATGCGCTGGCAGAAATTCGCCGTGCTTTGCAAATGCCACTCTTATTAAAAGCCGTGAGTGAAGAAGCGTTTAATCAGCAATTAGTTAAAACGTATGAGACTGATACCGGCACGGCCATGCAAATGGCGGAGGATTTGGGCGATACGCTCAATTTGTCCGATTTGTTGCAAGAGCTACCGAAATCGGAAGATTTATTAGATAAACAAGATGATGCTCCTATTATTCGGCTGCTGAATGCATTATTAAGTGAAGCCATTAAAGAAGGCGCATCGGATGTGCACATTGAAACGTTTGCTAATCACGTTGCCATTCGTTTCCGCGTTGATGGTATTTTGCGTGAAGTGTTAGAGCCGCCGCGCATTTTAGCACCGCTCATTGTTTCCCGTATTAAAGTCATGGCGCGTTTAGATATCGCTGAAAAGCGCTTGCCACAAGATGGACGCATTACGTTACGCATTGGTAATCGCGCGGTGGATGTGCGGGTTTCAACCATGCCAACGAACCACGGTGAGCGCGCCGTGTTGCGTTTGCTCGATAAGCAAAGCGCGCAACTCAATTTGGCGCAACTTGGCATGGAAGCTAAGACACTGGAACATTTAGTTCAACAAGTGAAAGAGCCACACGGGATTATTTTAGTCACTGGCCCTACGGGTTCAGGTAAAACCACGACACTTTATGCTGCTTTAACGCTTTTAAACGATAAAAAACGCAATATTCTAACGGTAGAAGATCCCATTGAATACGATTTGGTAGGAATCGGCCAAACTCCCGTTAATCCAAAAATTAACATGACCTTTGCGAAAGGGTTGCGCGCTATTTTGCGCCAAGATCCGGATGTGGTGATGGTGGGTGAAATCCGCGATTTAGAAACAGCACAAATTGCCATTCAAGCCAGTTTGACGGGTCACTTGGTATTATCAACCTTACACACGAACAGTGCGATTGGCGCGATTACCCGATTGGATGATATGGGGGTGGAACCCTTTTTACTCGCTTCCAGTTTATCGGGTGTGCTTGCGCAGCGCTTGGTGCGACTCCTCTGTCAGCATTGTAAAAAAGCACAACCCGCGCATGGCCGTGAATGTGAATTGCTCGGCGTTTCTGAAGAAAATTCACCCACGATTTATCACGCTGTTGGGTGTGCGGAATGCCGTTTTAATGGTTATTTGGGCCGCACCGGTGTTTATGAAATGATTATCATTGATGAAACCTTGCGGACCATGATCCATGATGGCGCACCGGAACAGCAAATGCGCAAATACGCGCGCACGCAATTTTTAAGTTTACGTCAAGATGGTTATCGCCGTGTATTATCAGGCGAGACATCATTGGAAGAAGTCCTGCGCGTTACCAGCGAGAATTAATATGCCGGCTTATCATTATCAAGCGCTCACCGCGAAAGGCCAAGATCAGAAAGGCGTTATTGAAGCGGATAGTGAAAAACAAGCGCGACAATTCTTGCGCGATAAACAATTAGTGCCAATGTATTTGCAGGCAACCCTATCAAAAGCGGGCAAGCCCAGTTGGCGGGACTGGTTAAATCGCTCCACCCACCGTGGTATTAGTAGTAAAGCGTTGAGCTTATTCACGCGTCAGTTTGCCACACTGCTTTCTGCGGGATTACCCATAGAGGAAGCCTTGGGCGCAGTGGCTGAGCAAACCGAACAGGCACGTGTTCAGGGTTTAATTTTATCGGTACGCAGCAAAGTGATGGAAGGCCACTCGTTAGCGGCCGCTTTGCGCGAACATCCCCAAGCGTTTAGCCATTTGTTTAGTGCAACGGTTGCTGCCGGTGAAAAAACCGGCCATTTGGACAAAGTATTAATGCGCCTTGCGGATTACACTGAGCAGCAATGGCAAATGAAACAAAAACTGTCGACGGCACTCATTTACCCCAGCATGATTGTTTTAGTGGCGATTGGGATTGTCGGGTTTTTGTTAGAATATGTGGTTCCCAAAATGATCGCAGTGTATGGCAATCTACATCAAGAGTTGCCGTGGATGACGCAGGTCTTATTGTCATTGAGTGGTTTTATTCAATCATTTGGCTTAATGATTTTGCTGGCCATTATCGCAGCGGTGATTATTTTGCGCCAAGTTATTCAAAAGAGTGCCGCTGCTAGGTATCGTTTTCACCAAATTTTATTGCGCTTACCATTAGTGGGTAATGGTGTTAAAACGGCGAATACAGCGCGCTTTGCACGGACATTATCCATCTTGACGGCAGCCGGCGTCCCTGCTTTAGAAGCCATGCAAATTGCGAGCGAGCTAATCACATTGGTGCCGATTAAAGAGGCTGTTAAAACAGCTGTTGCGCGCGTGCGTGAGGGAGCGGCGATCCATTTATCGTTAAAACAAACCCACTATTTTACGCCCATGAGTATTCACATGATTGCGAGCGGCGAAGCGAGCGGTCAATTGGATAGCATGTTGGTTAGGGTTGCTGACCAGCAAGAGGGAGATTTGTTGCGTTTAATCGAAGTGGCTCTTGCCTTGTTTGAGCCAGCGATTATTTTGATTATGGGTGTCGTGGTCTTATTTATTGTCTTAGCAGTGTTATTGCCAATCTTTAATCTGAATGAATTAACGGGATAAAGGATTATTCGATAATATCGATATTCATGCCGCCAAAGACTTTTTCGATGGTGTCTTCAGCTGCATCTTGCAAGGTGTAACCTGCTTCACCGAACCAGCGTCGAATGGCGACCAACTCGCGGCTGCGTAAAAAAATATAAAATCCTAAATAAAGCACATCCGGGTCAGTGCTACTGTCATCGAAATCGTGGAATGAATAGCGCTCGGCATAAGGCAGCGTCTTTTTGGATTCGGTTTTGTTGAAATCCGATAAAATGGCAAGGGCTTCTTCAGCGGAGCCGGCTTCTTCGCAGCGTTTTTGCACGGCTTCATAATCTTCATTGCGCTGATGAACAATGCGATCTAATACTTCATCTTCAAATAATTCAGAAAAACCATGGGGGAGGCGTTCACTTAAACCAAATACTTTATTTAGAAAATCCGCTTTGCCAGGCTTAATTGCTTCCATGGTTAAGCTGCGATGGAAGAAAGGGGCACCAAGACAGGCGCGTTTGAAAGAAGGTAAGTTAATAAAGAGTTTATTGTCTTTGATCAAGAGCGTTCCCAGGCGGATCGGTTTATCTTGCGAACGCTTAAACGACTCCAACGATTCAAAATGTATATCATCGCACTCGCCACGCCAAAACCAATGCCAGGAATGTTGGCCTTTACTCTCTAAACAGTTTAAAGAGCCGAGCAGTTTAGTCAGTTTGTCGATATCGCGAATCTCATAAGCCAAGCGAATAGGTTGATAAGCCTCGCCGGTTTCAACCGTTAAAAAGGGCTTTTGCAACCGTTCAAACATGGTCATGCGTTATTCCTTATTCCACACAATAACCGGCGCGCCGGTTAGCGACCGTGTCGTGGTGTGGTCGGATTACTTTCGGTAGTAGCAGGTCCTTTTAAAGGATTTTGTGCTGCAAGTAAATTTTGGGCTTTAAGAAGTAAAGGCTGAATTTCATTTTCAAATAGCTTACGGACTGATTCAGGTTCCCCTTCAGTCGTTTTGCGGGCGACAACCGCTAAGCTTTTGGTTAAGGTTTGTTGTAAACTTTGCAAAGCTTGTAGGTTGGAGTCTAAAACATCCATCGACGGTTTTAAGATAGTCGCTTTATCTTCTGTTTTCGTAGCTTGTGGTACTACGGCAGCATTTTGAATAACTTGTTTTCTAACTTGTTGGTTAAATAAGTTCATGCTTGTTATTACCTGCTCAATTGCGTTACGTACCTGTTTAGCGATTTCTTCACTTGCGCCTTCAGTTGAAAGCCTATGAATAGCTCTTTCCAAATTCATGGTGCCAGTTAATTGAACTTTTGCCATTTTGGGATTGGGCTTAACCATCTTAAACTCCTCGTTAGTAACTCTCAACTTTATCTTGTACCGTTTCTATCATTATAATCAGATTTTATTATCGGTTACTTAAAGTAACTCAATTATGATAACGGGATGCTAATATGAAGAGTCGCTTGCAATCAAACACTTATCGAAAAAATGCCGGTTTCACCTTGATCGAAGTCATGGTTGTTGTCGTAATTTTAGGCATTTTAGCAGCAATCGTCGTTCCTCGTATTATGAGTAGCCCCGAAAAAGCTAGGATGGTGAAAGTAAAGCAAGATATTTTAGCCGTACAAAATGCGCTCGATCTCTATAAATTGGATAACGCCGTTTACCCAACGACTGAACAAGGGTTACAGGCGCTAGTGACCAAGCCAACCACTCCGCCCGTGCCACGCGACTGGAAATCAGATGGTTATTTACAAGAAGTACCACAAGATCCCTGGGGTGAAGCCTATCAATATGAAAACAATGAAGAACAATTAAAGATTTACAGCTTTGGTCCAAAAGGTCGAGAAGCAAATAGTCCAATTGGCAATTGGAACATGAATAATCCTTCTGCAACGCCGTAATGATGCGAGCTAACCTTGGATTTACGTTGATTGAAATACTGGTGGTGCTTTGCATCATCAGTATTGTGACGGGTGTTGCTTTAGTAACAATCAGTTTTAATAAGCATCGGGCACTTGAAAATTTTACGCGGCAGTTAACGCAAACGATATTGCTGGCCGAAGAACGCGCCATGTTATTGCCAGCTTCAATTGGTATCCGGATTGAACCTGACGCCGTGCAATTTTTTATGTATCAGCCGGCTTTGGGTGAGCAACCGGAACAATGGGTACCCATTTCTGATGGGCCGCTAGCAAAACCGCTACCTTTAACCGATATTGAGTTGCAGTTTGAGCAAGAAGATACACGCAAAAAGGTGGCTGATAATGCACCTGCCATTGTTATTTCTAGTAATGGTGATTTAACCCCTTTCAAATTATGGGTCGCTAGCCCCGGTGAAAATCCCCGCTATGTGGTTGAAGGCGCAGCCGATGGCAGTATCAGTAGTCATGCAGTTGAATAACGCATCTGAGAGGGGTTTGACCTTAATCGAAGTGCTCGTTGCCTTGGCGATTATTGGTATTGCCTTAACCGCCATTATTAATGCGAGTGCCAGTAATATTCGCGCCACAACGCACGTGCAAAACAAAATCGAGGCACGTTTAATCGCCACGTTAATTTTAAATGAAGTGCGGGCGGGAATTTTAGACGTGCCGAGTGATCGCCCACTCAATCAAAAAACGCATGCCTTAAATCGCGATTGGTATTGGCAAGCCGTAGCGACCGCAACGCCTAATCCTGATATAAAGAAAATGAGCGTGGCGGTGGCTGATAATCCTTCTGAAGAGGCACCGATATTGATGCGAATGGAAACGTATGTTTACCAGCCAGAATAACACGGTGTTGTCGTCGGATCGTAAAACCATACCATCCCGTGGTTTTACATTGCTTGAAATTTTAATAGCCCTTTTCATTTTTGCGATCCTTTCTTTAATTTTAACAAGCGTGCTTAGGCGCGTTATTGATACGCATGCTCACACCGAGCAAGTAGCCAATGTGATGCGCGAAACGGAGTGGGCATTGCTGAGGCTTTCTCGCGATATCGAAAGTACCGTCAATCGACCCATCGCCGATACCAGCGGTAAGCCTGAAGCAACTTTTATTGGTACGAGTAACCGCTTTGAGTTCACGCACGGCGGTTTTATTTCTGAAGAAAAAAGCTCACTTGAGCGCACAGCTTATGAATTTAAAGAAGGCACTTTATTTCGTTACACGTGGGAAGTGTTAGACCAAGCACCTAGCACCACTTTCCACGAACGTGCTTTGCTAACTAATTTAATGGATATCAGTTTTGAATATTTAGATGCCGACAAGCATTTTCATGCCACCTGGCCTGTTGAACCCCAAACACTTGATACGCTACCTAGCGCGATCCGAATTAATTTTGTTTATGACAATGGAGGCATTTTAAGCCAACTGTATGTTATTTCAGCCGCGCCCCCGAAAATTATTAATGTACCGCCGCGCCCTTAAACAACAAGGTGTGGTGATTATTGTTGCGTTATTTATTGTCGCTTTAGTCGCAAGCCTTGCTTATTTCATGATGGCGCGTTTAGAGCGCGATACGAATAGAGCGCTAATGCTAGCGCGCAATCAACAAGCGGCATTTTATGCGGTAGGCTCTGTTGCATGGGCTGAAGGTCAATTAAAACAAAATTGGCTGCATCAAAACAGTGAGCGCGTCATTGATAATTTACCCTTAACTTCTCCGAAAAATGTAGAAAATGGTTATCAGATCGAGAGCACGATTACGGATGCACAAAGTTATTTTAATTTAAATAACTTAAGCACGGACTCTGCCAAGCCTAGCATCGTGCGTTTAATTCGCGCTGTTAAACCAGATTATCCGGAAAGTGAGGCGAAAGCATTAGCGGATGAAACCGCAAAATGGCTTGGCGGGATGGCCTTAGATACGACTTCGGCACAATATTATTTAGATCAAAAGCCTTCCTATCGCGCGAGTGAGCGCTTGATGGCATCGAGTTCTGAGTGGTTGTTGGTAAAAGGCATGACGCCGGATTTGTTTGCCAAATTAAAACCGTTTGTTACCGCATTGCCGACCGCGACACCCATCAATGTTCAAACGGCTTCCGAAGCCGTATTGACTACTTTAAGTCCTAATTTAAAATTAGAGACGGCCAAAGCATTGATCACTTTACGTACGACCACCCCTTTTTTAACCCCAGAGCAATTTTTAAACCAAGACATTGTTAAAAATAATGCCATTAAAGCAGATGAAATCGTCATTGCCAGCCAATATTTTTGGGTGATGACGCAGGTTAGCATAGAGAACCAACGCAGCGTGTTTTATACTCTGCTAAAGCGCAGTATGGCCGATCAAAAACCAACGATTGATATCATTTGGCAAAGCAGGGGTAGTATGTAATGCAATCCATTTTTTTTCTGACGAAAGACGCTTTGTCTTCTGCTGCTCCTAATCCGAGTTTGGTTTTGGTACCTGGCAATTTGGTTTTACTGTTAACAGCAACTTTACCCGTAACTTCGCGTGGGAAGTTACGCCAAGCGTTGCCTTTTGCTTTAGAAGAGCAATTATTGGAAGACGTCACTGAATTGCATTTTGCTCCGGGAGCGCGCCTAGAAACAGGCGAACTACCCGTGGCGGTCGTGAATAAAAAAGTCATGCAAGCGTGGATGCAACAGTTAGCTGAGCATCATATTAAACCTGAACAACTATTACCCCTCACACTGGCATTGCCGTATAGCCAAACCACGTGGCATGTTTTTATCGCTGACCTCATTTATGTGCGCACGGGAGAAAATAGTGGCTTCACTTGTGATGCAAGTAATGTTGATTGGTATTTGCAACTGGCTTTAGAAAAAACTGCCGAAAAACCCACGCAAGTTCATTTGCATTATTTTTCGGATGTGCAAACGACATTAACGTTGTCTTCTGAAATAAAGCTAGTGGAAGAACGGCATGAAGGTGATTTTTACAAAGACATTAGTCGCTATTGCGCAGCAGTCAGCTCCATCAATTTATTACAAAATGAATTTGCTGTGAAAAAAGCACGATTGCCGCCGTTAAAAAGCTTTACGCGTTACAGTGTTTATTTGGGCGCAATATTTTTAACGTTATTTACGTTACATCCGCTAGTGTCTTACTGTTTGCTGGCGAGTAAAAAAACAGGGTTGGAAACGCAAATCGCAGAAATTTATCATCGTTATTATCCGGAACGTAAAACCATCGCCGCCCCCGTTTCAATGTTGCAAAGTAAATGGGAGCAAGCAACAGGCAATGGTGGTGATCCAGCGCTAGCATTATTAGGAGAAGTGGGTCAGGGATTAAAGGCGGTTAAAGGTATTACGATTAAACGTTTGGATTATCAACAGCATCAATTAACCTTGCAAATTGCTGCCACTAACGCTGAGAATTTTGCTAATTTTAATGAGCAATTGAGCGATCAAGGCTTAACCGTTAAACAACAAAATGCCGATTTAGGCGGAGGGTCTGTCAATGCAACGCTTATTATCGCGCAGTAACATTAAAACTTTAGTCGAAAAACTCGAGTTACGTTTTCAAGGTTTGCAAACGCGAGAAAAACGCATGGTGCTTTTAGGCGGTGCGGCGGTGTTGGGTTTTATTTTGTATGCTGGTTTTTTTGCGCCGCTTTTTGAGGCGAATGCAACGTTACGCGAAACTATTCCCACCTTACAAAAACAATTGGCGGCCCTGCAAGCGTTTGATCACGATTTAAAGCAGTCGGGAGTGAAAGCCCCAGCGGAAAAAATTAGCTCTCCCGTGGCGCTTTTAACCGCCCTGCAAAAAGGGTTAACGGCAGCCGGTTTATTTTCTGAAAACACGCGCATCAAACAAGTGAGCCACGATGCGATTAGTGTGCATTTAACACAAGTTCCGTTTGATAAAATGATGACTTGGTTGATTGCCGCGCAAAAAGATCAAGCCATTCGCATTGGGCAATTTGCGGCGCATGCAACGATTGCGCCCGGTACTGTGGACGCGGACCTTATTTTGAATTTTTAGGAACGGTAACCTGTTGCAAGGCTTTTTCCGCGTTGGCAATGCAAGTGGTAAGTGTGCTATTTCCTTGTCGCCAATGGCTAAATAAACTAAGCTGAGTGTAATAAATTTCATTACCGTGTTTTAAGCGCTTTAACGCATTGCGAGTGATGTTAATCGTTTCTTCCCAATGTTCAAGCGTCTCTTCAGCCGGTAAATTGGCGCTAACTTCCCTTTTGAATGCTTCAACTAAACTTGCTTTATTACTGCCTTTATATTCATTAAGCGCAAATAAACAAGAGAGTATGTTGTTGCGAGCTCTTTTAAGCGGATGCTGAATGAGTTCTTGTTGCAGTTCTAAATGATGTAAATAATGCGTTTGATACTGCATCGTTTCATATAATGCGGTAGCAAAGGCATAACGGTTTTTATCGCGAAATACACTTTTTAAATTGATTTCATTAAAGCCTGATACAAAATAAAAGGCTTCTTGCATAGCGCTAAACTCAAAAACAGCCATGAATTCAAATAAGGAATGTCCCCCGGGATAAAATAATAATAAGCTGGTTAAGCATTGTAACCACGGTATGAGCGTGTCTGCGCTCGCAAATCTAAATAAATGATTATCGCCTAAATGTTTTAAAACGCGTAAATGGAATAAGAGTGAGCCTGAAATAGAGGTAACAAACGGGTGTACGGCGTAAGAAAACAAAAAGCGTGGGAAATGGGCATAACGATCAAACGTCATGCGCTCAGAAGATTTGCTATGCTCGTTTTCTTTGGGCATTTCTGCTAGCTCAAAGCGCGCCAAAGGGGCGTGCGGTCTTATTAAGCCGTAGTGCCGCGTTTTTTTGATGTCGCCTTCAGCACGCGGGATGCGGCCACGGTGACAATCTTCATAAAATCCCACATTGTAAATCGGAATGGGTAAGGTTGGATTTTCTTCCTGGGCAATCAAAAAACTTAAAGCCATACACTGAATAAGAATGAATAATTTTGTTTTTTCTTTGTCATTGAGTTGATCAAATGGCGGGGTGCTATTCTCGACTGCTCGGTAAATATCACCATATTCTTGTAGTATGCCATTCATTTTGTGCTGTGGATCGTCTAAGTAAAGCGAAATAGTGTCGACATAAACTTGATTCGTATAACGATGCAGCGCATCACGAAGTTGCAGTAGCATCGAAAGTGGCATGTCTTCTAAACCGTGGCATAACGTGTGCCAGGCAAGATGCGTTTCAAAATAACGACGCACTGGATCTTCGGAAGTCAAAAAGACATTTTGTGCATCAGCCATTTTGTATTTGCCATCACTGCGTTTTTTCAGTAAGGCATCTAAGCCACGACGTGATTGATACTGTTTGCTAGGCTGGGGTCCAATTAAATAGAGATCTTCATAGTCCACGAGTGGGCCTGAATGCACTATTCGGTGCTTCAAAAGCCAAAGAATCGTTTGCCCATAAGTAAGCTCAATGGGTTGACCCGGGCGAGAATTGGCCATAGCGCGCTCGTTTTGTTCTTATAGAGGATTTGGTGCTTAGATTCTAATCAGCTATGCTTAAGAATATATTAATCTTTAGGAGTGCCTTTAGTGCGCGTTGCTGCCATTCAACTTTGTTCAGGCGCTAATATCGAAAAAAACCTAACGAATACAGCGGGTTATATTGAGGCGGCGGCACAGGCCGGAGCAAAACTAATTGTATTGCCGGAAAATTTTGCGCTACTAAGTCGGGACGAAAAAGCGAAAGTCGTTGCCAAGGAGACCCCGGGGCAAGGGGCGATCCAAGGTTTTTTATCGAAAATGGCAAAACAGCACCGGGTTTGGATAGTGGGTGGGACGATGCCCATGGCAAGTGCTAACCCAGATAAAGTCCGTGCGGCTTGTTTATTGTTCAATGACGAGGGGCTTTGTGTCGCGCGTTACGATAAATTGCATCTCTTTGATGTGACGGTTACCGAACAAGAAAAATACGCAGAATCTGCTGCCATTGAGCGCGGCGATAAGATTGTTTCCGCCGATACACCCTTTGCTAAAATTGGTTTTGCCGTTTGTTATGATGTGCGCTTTCCCGAATTATTTCGGGTTTTACACACACAAGGAGCCAATTTATTAGTGTTGCCATCTGCTTTCACCCTCACAACCGGTCGAGCCCACTGGCATGTGTTAGTGCGCGCGCGTGCAATTGAAAATTTAAGTTTCATGATTGCAGCCGGTCAAGCCGGTCACCATGAAGCGGGGCGGGATACGTATGGTCATAGTTTAATCGTCGATCCCTGGGGCAATGTGTTGGCGGAAGGTGATGAAAAAAATCCAGGTTTCATCACGGCCGATTTAGATTTTTCCGCCCAAGAAAAATGGCGCTTAACTTTGCCGACGAGTGCGCATCGGCGCATTATCGTTCCCGGAAACCTCGATTAAGTGCAAGGCATTAATCGCGCGCTGACAACCTTGGTGCGCGGATTGCTTCATCCAGAAATAACCCACATCCGTATCTTGCGCGACCCCATAACCATAGTAATACATGTAGCCAATGGCATATTGTGCTTCTGGGTTGCCTTTCGTTGCGAGCGGCAACAAGGTTTGCATGGCGTGTTTATAATAACCGGATTGAAAGTAACGCTTACCCTGTTGAAGTTCAGACATGGTCCAAATGGATGGCGTTTTGGGTTTGGGTTGTTGTGTAGGAAGACTGCTATGTGTGCTGGCACAAGCAGTAAGCATTGAAATTAAGACACTGGTTAGGATTACTTTCCACATAACATCACTCCAACGTTTGCCGCGGTTTAAAAACTAATGCTGCGCGGGGCAAGGGTAATTTTTCTAAACGACCTTCATTTTCTAATACGACGGCATCGGCAGCGATGGCATAAATTTTTACGCCATCTGGTAAAGCATCGCCGATGCGATACACTTTACTACTCCCTCCAGCAATCGCAATGAGTGCTTTTGATGTGGCGCTATTTTCGCCCATCCCTTTTGAAATACCCATCACGCGTAATTGCAAATTGCTAATAGGCATCTCTCCCATGGGGGTCAAGCCTTGCCCAAATAGATGTTGTTCAGGCAAATCGTCAATGAGGGCGGCTTTGTTGGCTTGTTTCGGTAATGGATAAGCAGGTAGAGGGGCGTGGCTTAATTGCCAATCGCCATACCAGGTGATTAAAGTATAACCAAAAAATAAACTGGTGACTGCTAGGCTTAACACTAACACAGCTAAACGGTGTTGCTGGGTGAGGACAAATTCAGTCATATTCGTTACTATTAATTAACACTGCTTTCAATGGATGATGCGCTATGAGTTTTATCGAACGCAACCTTTTGCCGAACGAAGAGATTCTATTCCGCACACGTAAGCACGTCATCATCTTTTTTTTCCCTTTGGTTGTCACATTGGTTGCGCTTTTTACGCAATCGTACCTGGAAGCGAACCCCATTTTAGTGAAAGTCTCCAAAGCACCCTGGGCGTTAGCCGCCATTCTATGGTGTTATTACGGTTTGGAATACTTTTTTTCTGACTATGTTGTGACCAATAAACGCGTGCGCATGCGGGAAGGGCTCTTTTTTCGGCATGCCAATGAATTGCGTTTAACGACCATCGCACAAGTGAATGTCGATCAAAGTTTAATCGGTATTATGCTTAACTATGGCACGGTTTCTTTAAATGCCATGGGTGCATTTGATGCCTACCCCACCATCGCTAAACCGAATGCTTTTCGTCAATATATCAATGTTGAATTAGATAAATTGGCGCTCTGATTTGTTCTCATTTTAACCAGAATGGAATTGCACTTTCGCATTTTTAAAGGACGAGTGGTATAGTATTTCGCTCTCAATTGCTGAACCCACAGGTCGTCTATGCAATCCTATAAAAATAATCGTTTGCTTCGTGCTATTCGCCATGAACCCGTCGATGCCACGCCGATTTGGATTATGCGTCAAGCGGGGCGCTATTTGCCTGAATATCGAGCAACCCGTGAACGAGCGGGTAGTTTCATGCAACTGTCACAAACGCCGGAATTAGCTGCTGAAGTTACTTTGCAACCATTGGCCCGTTTTGATTTAGATGCGGCCATTATTTTTTCCGATATTTTAACGATCCCCGATGCCATGGGTTTGGGCCTAAGCTTTACCGAAGGCAAAGGACCGGCTTTTGCAAAGCCCGTGCGGGATGCGCTAGCGATCGAAAAGCTACAAGTGCCTAATCTCACTGATCTAAGTTACGTCTATGCGGCATTACGTCTCGTGACAAAAGAGTTGGCGGGCAAGGTTCCGGTCATTGGGTTTTGCGGTAGCCCTTGGACGCTCGCGGCTTATATGGTGGAAGGGCAGTCTAACCCTGGCTTCCCCGCATTAATGCAATTGAAGCAAACTGATCCTGCTGCGTTGCATCATTTGTTAAGTCTATTAGCAGAAGCGGTGGCTGCGCATTTAAACGCCCAAATTGAAGCAGGGGCTGCCGTTGGAATGATTTTTGACACCTGGGGCGGTTTACTAAATGATAAAGATTACGAAGATTTCTCGTTAGCTTATGCCAAACTCATCATCGACGAACTGGCGCGTCATTATAATAAAAAAGATGTCCCCATTATTTTATTCACAAAAGGGGGGCAGCGATGGTTACCCCAAATGGCGATGTCTGGTTGTAGCATGATTGGTGTGGATTGGAACGTGGGTTTAAATGTTGCAAGAGCGCAAGTGGGTCAAAAAGTGGCTTTGCAAGGGAACATGAACCCGGCTATTTTGTTAACAGACCCCCCAACCATTCGGCAAGAGGTAAAAACCATTTTGCAGGCTTATGGTAAAGGATCGGGACATGTGTTTAATTTAGGGCATGGCATCACGCCTGATGTTCCACCTGAACATGTCAGTGTGTTAGTGGATGCGGTGCATGAATTTAGTCAACCTTTTCATGAATAGGTAAAGATTATGTGGCAACGATTTATCGTCATAGTGATGTTATTAGGTGGCTTGCTGACAACATCGGCAGGCGCTCAACAGCAACCATTACCAGCAACCCAAGCATTTCAATTGAGTATTACAGGCGTTGATGCCAATAAAGTTCTGGCAAAATGGGTAATCGCACCAGGGTATTACCTGTACCGCGACCATTTACGTTTTACGGCTGTGCCAAATACGTTGTTGCCCATTTCCTTTCCTGCTAACGAAATGAAACCCGGTTTGCATCGTGCTGAAGCGGTGTACAGCGGTACGCTTTCCATTCCTTTGGAATTTAAAGCCCCACAGCAACCCATCCAGTTAACGGTGGAATACCAAGGTTGCTCGCGCGCAGGCTTTTGTTATCCACCGCAAACCCAAGTCGTTACCTTGCATGCAAGCGGTAGTAAGGTAAGTGCAGCGACACCGCAATTTAACCAATTGCTGGCGAATCAAAATGCCGTTTTAGCGTTATTAATGTCGGAACCCATGTGGCTTTGGATGTTAGTCTTTGCTGGGCTCGGTTTATTGCTGGCATTTACACCCTGTGTGTTGCCAATGATTCCCATTTTAACCAGCATCATTGTCGGACAAGACCAAGAGAGCAGCACGAAAAAAGCCTTTTTCCTATCTGCTGTATATGTGCTCGGCTCTGCTTTAACCTATGCCGGTGCAGGGGTTGCCGCCGCCTATATGGGCAGTTCTTTACAAGCCTGGTTGCAAACACCCTGGATTATCGTCGCCACCAGTTTGATTTTTGTATTGCTCGCGCTGTCTTTATTTAATATGTTTCAATTGCGTTTGCCGCATTTTTTCCAACACTTACTGCATAAAGCACATCAGCGTACCAGTGGTGGTAATTATGCTGGCGTATTTTTGATGGGCGCCTTATCAACCCTCATTGTCTCCCCTTGCGTCACCGCACCTTTAGTCGGGGTGCTTCTCTATATCGGTCAAACTGGCGATATGGTAATCGGTGCAAGTGCTTTATTCGCATTGGGTCTTGGTATGGGATTGCCTTTATTATTGATTGGTACTTCAGCTGGCCGTTGGCTGCCGAAATCAGGACCGTGGATGGATGGTGTTAAGCACGGGTTTGGTTTATTAATGCTGGCCATGGCGATTTGGTTGCTCGCTCGTATTATACCGCTTAGTGCGACCCTACTATTACTTTCTGCCTTGTTGGCTTTGGCAGCCTGGATGATGAGCCACCATTTGCAAGGCGTTTTCGGACGCGCCAAAGCGATTTCCATGAGTAGTGCGTTAATCATTATTCTTGCCAGTTCATTTTGGATTGCAGGGGGTGCGGAGTGGCTACCCAGTAGTCGTCACATAGAAGCGCGTAATGGTTTTATCACCGTGCGTAGCTTAAGTGAGCTGCAACGGGCATTGGCTGAAGCAAAAGCGTCCCGCAAACCGGCTCTAGTGGATTTTTATGCCGATTGGTGTGAATCTTGTGTTGCTATGGAGCGTAATGTATTTCAGCGCAATAATGTGCAAGGTACCATGTCAAATTACGTGCTGATTCGGGCTGACTTATCAGCGAACAATGCCGATGATGAAGCCTTATTGAAACAATATAATGTCGTTGCGCCACCGACTGTATTATTTTTTACTGCCGATGGTCGTGAATTGATTTCGCAACGTATTATTGGTGAAGTCACCAGCCATGATTTCATGACGCGTGCAAACCGTTTTTATGCGAGCTGTGCGCATACCATAAGTTGTTAACAATTCTCTCGTCAAAGGATGATCATGCTGTTAAACACACAAACAGTCCCCCAGTTGAACACGGCATTTATTGAGCCTTTATTAATGCTTGAGCAAACCTTTATTCGGGAGCGTGAAGCAATCGAAGCTTGGTTTAAAGAGCAATGGCAGCAAACACCGCCGCCCGTCTATGGTTCCGTCGACTTACGCAATGGCGGTTACAAAGTCGCTCCCATCGATATGAATTTGTTTCCTGCTGGTTTTAACAATTTAAATCCGGCTTTATTGTCACACGCGAGTGAAGCGGCTAAAAATAGCTTTGAGCGCTTAGTGCCAAATGCAAAGAAAATTCTTTTAATCCCCGAAGAGCATACGCGAAATTTATTTTATTGGCGTAATGTGCAAACGTTGCAGCGATTATTGGAAGGGGCTGATTTTACCATTCAATTTGGTACGTTGGATGAAGATGTGCGTGAACCGTTTGTAATTCAATTGGAAGAGGGCGCAATTACCTTGTACCCCTTAAAGCGGGTTGGTAATCGTTTACAGGTCGAACAATTTGATCCGGATGTGATTTTACTGAATAACGATCTTTCCAGCGGCATTCCGCCAATTTTGCAAACGCTTGAACAAGTTATTTTACCACCCGTTGAATTAGGTTGGTCGCAGCGCTTAAAGTCAGGACATTTTCAATGCTATGCAGCGGTTGCTGATGATTTTGCCGCACGTTTTAAAATTGATCCGTGGTTATTGGCTCCTTTATTTCGCCAATGCGGTGCAGTCGATTTTATGCAACAAGAAGGGACGGATTGTTTAGTCGATAATGTTGAAGCGTTATTTGCAGCGCTCAAAGAAAAATATGCCCAATATAATATCCCGCACCAACCATTTATTATTGTCAAAGCCGATGCCGGAACTTACGGCATGGCTGTCATGACCGTGCGTGACCCGGATGAATTACGCAAATTAAATCGCAAACAGCGCACCCGCATGGCGACAACCAAAGGCGGGCAAAATGTGAATAAAGTGATTATTCAAGAAGGCGTGCATTCGTTTGAAACCATTGGCGATGAACAATCCGTGGCAGAACCTGTGGTGTATTTATTGGGGACTAAAGTGGTGGGTGGTTTTTATCGTGTGCATAAAGATCGCGGCGTGGATGAAAATTTAAATTCACCTGGCATGCATTTTGAACCGATCGCTTTTAGCCAACGCTGTGACAATCCGTGTGCGCAACAAGCGCCGGATGCTTGTCAAAATCGTTTATATTTATACGGCATTGTCGCGCGTCTTAGTATGCTCGCGGCGGCGCGTGAAATGAAGGACCATACTAACGCATGAGTATTCGCCTAGGCGTTGTCATGGACCCGATTGACGGGATCCATTATGAAAAAGATACAACACTGGCTATGTTGTTAGAAGCCAGTCAGCGTGATATCGAACTCTATTATTTTGAGCTAATCGATTTATTTTTACGCGATGGTGTGGCATACGGCCGCGCACGGCGCTTAAGCGTTTTTGCAGATAGCGAGCGCTGGTATGAGCTAGGTGTGCCTGTCATCATGCCGCTAGCGGATCTCAATATTATTTTGATGCGTAAAGATCCGCCTTTTAATGAAACGTATTTTTTTGCAACGTATTTATTGGAATATGCCGAGCGCCAAGGCGTGCGCGTGGTGAATCGTCCGCAAGCATTGCGTGATGCCAATGAAAAATTATTCACCGGTCTTTTCCCTGAGGTTTGTCCACCGACATTAGTGACGCAATCAAGCCCTGCTTTACACGCTTTCTGGCAAGAGCACGGTGATATTGTTTGTAAGCCCTTAAATGCCATGGGCGGTGCATCCGTCTTTCGTTTAAAGCGCGATGAGGCGAATGCCAATGTGATTTTCTCAACGTTGACTGAGGGCAATAGCCGCTACATCATGGCGCAGCGTTTTATTCCGGAAATTACGGCAGGGGATAAACGCATTTTGCTGATCAATGGCAAACCCATTGCCCATGCTTTAGCGCGTGTGCCGAGTGGTAACGATTGGCGCGGAAATTTGGCCGTCGGTGCAAAAGGGAAAGTGCAGGATTTATCAGCCCGCGATAAATTTATTTGCGAGCGCATTGGTCAAACCTTGCAAGAGCGCGGCCTCTATTTTGTCGGGATCGATGTCATCGGTGATTATCTAACAGAAATCAATGTGACCAGTCCTACCGGTATGCAAGAAATCATGCGAGCTACCCAAACAAACATTGCGGCTGATTTTATGGATTTTGTTATTTCACTAGGATAATTATGCAACGCTCCGCAGAAAGGACCCTGCAATCAATTTTTGAAGCGTTTAAAAACTTGTCTCTTGAATACAATGATGAAGAGGAATTAAAGCAATTAAGCACCGAGCTTGGCATGATGATTACCGAGGTCGAAGCGATTAAGCCGGTTCAGCTCTCATTGGAAGACACTTTTATGATCAGTGATATGTACATGCGTTATGGTCATACCCTTGAAAATAAAGCGGCCATCGATGTTTATCAATCTGCTTATGATCAAATCAATGTCAGATCCATGCCAAGAACATTTCGATGGCATTTGTGGGCGGCGCGTTTGCGTTACAATCAAGCCCTAAGTGATGCGAAACCGGAAGGGGCAAGTGAAAAGTATTTTTCCCAATCCTGCCAATTACTTTGCGATGCATTAACAATAAATGGAATGGATGCTAGTGAAAAAAAAGCGCTGCGCAGAGTTTATTAGTGTTAATTAAGCAGATGGAAGCTTATTACCATTATCCTGAAATTAAGACGAGTGAAATGGGTGTTGCCTTGAATCACCGAGAGCACCGTCAGCAGTTTGAAGGGATTGCTAAACGTCTCAATGAAAAGTATGCTGTTGTGCCTAATCCTTCTCCTGCCGAATTAATGCGCAAAGGATTAATGGTGTTCTCATCGCGGACGCATTCCACTCCCATTTCCAGACCCTCCCCTTCTCATAAATAACATAATCTAATTTGACTAAGGATTTTTATGGCAGAAACTTTGCGCCATTTTTTGGCGTTACTTTATTTACCGCATTCTGCAACACGTAAAATACAACATTGGTTGGCACTGGGTGCGGCGCTGCCGGCATTGTTTCAAGAGAGTGCAAGTGCTTTAAAAGCGTTTGGATTTAATGAGCGAGAAACACAAGCCTTAATGAAACCGGCTTGGCAAGAGGTGGATGAGGCAATGCGTTGGGCAAAAGAACCGCAGCATCATCTGGTTGCATTTGACGATTGGGGCTACCCCACTTTATTGCGTGAGATTAGCGACCCGCCTTGGGTGCTATTTGTAGCGGGTAATATTGATGTCTTCACAAAGCCGCAACTGGCTATGGTGGGTTCGCGTGCGGCCAGTGAGCGTGGCCTGCAACAGGCGGATCAGTTTGGGCAATCCTTAAGTAGGGCAGGGTTGTGTGTTGTGAGCGGGCTTGCCCGCGGTATTGATGCAGCCGCTCATTGCGGGGCTTTGAAAGCGGAAGGGTCAACCGTTGCAGTAATGGGAACGGGAATGGATTGTCTTTATCCTGCTAGTCATACTGCGCTTGCGCACCGTATCCGTGAACAAGGTGCTTTGGTAACAGAGTTTCCCCTCAAAACGCGCCCCCGCCCGGAACATTTTCCACGCCGCAACCGTATTATCGCTGGGTTAAGTTTGGGTGTTTTAGTGGTTGAAGCGCACCTTAAAAGTGGTTCGTTGATTACAGCAAGGCTTGCGGCTGAGCAAAATCGAGAAGTGTTTGCCATGCCTGGCCCTATTCATCATCCGGGTAGTCGTGGCTGCCACGCCCTGATCAGGCAGGGGGCGAAGCTGGTTGAGACGCCGCAAGATGTCTTAGAAGAGTTTGTGAATCTAGCGCAGCCGCTACCATTGTCACCCGTTACACCTGCCTGCACGCCCGAAGAATCGGCCTTATTGGCGGTGATTGACTATGAAATTACCCCTCTAGATGTAATAATATGGCGCTCCGGGTTGACTCAAGCCGCTGTTTCCTCCATGCTTTTAGCATTAGAATTGACCGGTTATATCTTAGCTGTTCCCGGCGGCTACCATCGAATTAATCATTCAAACTAGAGTGAGTTATTGGTAATATGTTCGAAATTTTGATGTATCTGTTTGAAAATTATATGGATGGAAGCGTTGCCTTGAATGCGGAACCCGATATCATTGTCAATGAACTCGAGCAAGTGGGTTTCAGCCGCCTTGAGATTGGCCGAGCCTTAGATTGGTTAGATGGCTTGAATCAAATGCAAGAAGCGGTCCAGGCTAGCGCGCCTATCCACACCCAAGCCATTCGCTACTATACTCAAGAAGAAACTGAGCGCTTGAGTGTGGAAGAGAGGGGGTTTTTACTTTATCTTGAGCAATTATCCATCTTAGATCCCATGACCCGTGAAGTCGTCATTGACCGTTTATTGGCATTAGATCGACGTGAAGTGGACTTGGGAAAAATAAAGTGGGTAGTATTAATTGCCTTATTTAATCAACCAGATAAAAAGTCTGCCCTATCCTTATTGCAAGACATGGTGCTCTCGGAAGCATTTGACAGCTTGCACTAATACTTTAGCCTATAGTTATTCTTTGGTAGCTTATTAATCGAAGGAAGCAAAATATCCATGACGCAAAATCTTGTCATTGTTGAGTCGCCAGCAAAAGCGAAGACCATTAAAAAGTACTTGGGGAATGATTACACCATTGTCGCTTCCTACGGTCACGTGCGCGATTTGTTACCCAAAGAAGGCGCGGTCGATCCTGATCATGATTTTGCCATGCGTTATGAGTTAATCGCCAAAAATGAAAAGCACGTTACGGCTATTTTAGCGGCCATGAAGAAAGCCGATGCGCTTTATCTAGCGACTGACCCTGATCGTGAAGGCGAGGCCATTTCCTGGCATATTTATTCCATCTTAAAAGAAAAGAAAGCGCTCGCCAAAAAAGCAGTGCACCGCATTGTGTTTCATGAAATCACGAAATCTGCCATTCAAGCGGCAGTCAATAATCCGCGGAGCATTTCCATGGATTTGGTCAATGCGCAACAAGCCCGCCGCGCATTAGATTATTTGGTCGGCTTTAATTTATCGCCATTGCTATGGAAAAAAATCCGCTATGGTTTATCCGCGGGTCGTGTCCAAAGCCCGGCGTTACGCATGATTGTCGAGCGCGAAGAAGAAATCGAGCGTTTTGTCTCTCAAGAATATTGGGATTTGGAAGCAGATTTAGAAGCGGAGAAGAAATCATTTAAAGCGCGTTTGACCACGTATCAAGGTAAAAAGCTTGAACAATTTAGTTTAACAGATGCCCCCTCTTCTGAAGCCGTCAAAGCGGATTTGGAAAAACTAGCCAAGGGTAAATTAACGGTTCATCACGTTGAAAAGAAGCAGCGCAAACGTAATCCAGCCGCGCCCTTTATCACATCCACCTTGCAACAAGAAGCCGCGCGTAAATTGGGCTTTGCCGTACAGCGCACCATGCGTATCGCGCAGCAATTGTATGAAGGGATTGAATTGGATACGGGCTTCCAAGGTTTAATTTCTTATATGCGTACCGATTCCGTGAATTTATCGCAAGAAGCCATTGTGGAAATTCGCCATTTAATCGCTGAGCGGTATGGAAAAGAAAATGTGCCGGATGAAGTGCGAACTTACAAAACCAAATCTAAAAATGCACAAGAAGCGCACGAAGCCATTCGTCCGACGTCTGTCATACGCACGCCGGATTCAGTAAAAGACTATTTGTCACCGGAACAATACAAGTTATATGACTTAATTTGGAAGCGTACCGTTGCGAGCCAAATGATTTCAGCAAGCATTGATACGTTGACCATGGATTTAATGGCTGGCTCGAAAGATAACTTATTCCGTGCGACGGGTTCTGTGATTGTCGATCCTGGCTATATGCGCGTTTACCAAGAAGGCACGGATGAAAAAGCAGAAGAGTTAGGCGATGAGCATTTGTTGCCACACTTGGCTGAAGGTGATACGACAAAATTACAAGACATTCAGTGTCATCAACATTTCACTGAGCCACCGCCACGTTATTCGGAAGCCACATTAATTAAAGCGTTGGAAGATCATGGTATTGGTCGTCCTTCAACGTATGCCGCCATTGTTTCCACATTACAAACGCGTGAATACGTCTTGCTCGATAACAAACGGTTTAAGCCAACCGATATTGGCCGTGTGGTGAGTAAATTTTTAACGCAATATTTTACGCAATATGTGGATTATGATTTCACGGCGAACTTGGAAGATGAGTTAGACGATGTGTCACGGGGTGAAAAAGAATGGATTCCTTTGCTGGCCAAATTCTGGGACCCGTTTAAATCGCAAGTGACGACGATTCTGGACACGGTAAAACGAAAAGACGTTACCCAAGAAATGATTGATGAGAAATGCCCTGACTGCGGCAAGCCATTATCGATTCGTTTGGGTAAGCGCGATCGCTTCATTGGTTGTACTGGTTATCCCGAATGCTCGTACACGCGTGCGATGCAGGAGCAACCTCAAGAAGCCACGGAAGATGCAGAATTAGTTGAAGGCCGTGATTGCCCTGATTGTGGTGGTCATTTAAAAATTAAGCATGGGCGTTTTGGTAAATTCATTGGTTGCGGTAATTATCCGAAATGTAAGCACATTGAGTCGCTGAATAAACCCACCGATACCGGTGTGGAGTGTCCTGAATGTAAACAAGGCAAAATGGTAAAACGCCAATCGCGGCGCGGGAAAGTTTTCTTTTCGTGTTCGCGCTATCCGGATTGTAAATATGCTATTTGGAACGAGCCGGTTGCCGAACCGTGTCCAAAATGTGCATGGCCAATTTTGACTTTAAAAACCACCAAGAAGCGAGGCACGGAATTGGTTTGCGCAAGGCAAACCTGCGGTTTTGTGAAAAGTGTGGAAGAGACACAACCGGTTAAATAAGTACATTAAGCGGACTCTCTTTCCCGCGCGGGAAAGAGAGTCTTCAGTGCGTCTAGGCGCTCTGTTTTAATGTTTTGTTGTTCTGGCTTGGTTGTCTGACGTCACTCACTACGTTAACACCACTTCCTGCAGGCTTAGTAACTCTCGCATCAAAAAGTTTTTGCGCAGACCCTTTCCGTTCTGGCGCTATCGCTTCCCTAGGTTGCGGTGATGGCTCTCGTGGCAATAATCTTTCCTTCTTCGCAATATCAGCCGATGATGCAATGCCAAGCTTTCGTAACAATTGAGTGCCTTGTTCTTGTTTGGGTGCTTCTGATTGATCAATCGGTGAATGAGCTAAGCGCTCGCGTCTGCGTTGTAAAATGGTTTTGATCCCATCGTAACCACGCTTAATGCCTAAGCCCATACCAATGGCACCGGCAGCTATCCCAATCGGCGCGAGCTTAAGGTGTGCAAAAGCCATCACCGTCAATACAGCAACCGTTGCTAATGCCCCGCTTAGGAATAAAAGGCCATGTTGTTTCGCCAACTTTTTATAGGCGGCGGCATTAGCCGGGTCTTCGCCATTTAAACCTTTATAAGCAAAATAAAGACTGGCACCGCCATGGTATAGCGATTTGGCACCTAAGGCGCCAGCAAAAATAAAAGGAATAAAAGGAGCGGCTGCTGTGACGGTTAAAGCAACGATGACAGTGGCCGTAATAGTGACTGCAAATAGCGAGGCAACACTCGCTCTCACCAGTAATCGGGTGCGAGCACTGGGGTGGGCTTTGTAAGCATCGTACCAAGCAAGGCCTGCTTCGACTAGATCCAGCAAGGCATTGATGGGAAACATAAAGTAGCGACCCGTATGCTCCAAAAAGCTGTGTAAGAATGATTTAATAAACAGCGTAAAAATGCTGGCGATATCAGCACTATTTACAATTTGGACACCAGCACTTAATAAAGTGGAGGTTTGTGATCTGGGGGGTGGTACAACAGCAGGACGAGCGGCTGGTACCGCAGCTTCATCTTTGGCCATGACATCTCTCGTTAGAAGTGTGTTAGGCCATTAGTTTAATGCAGGTATGTTAAAAATGTAAACAGATAAAAAAATGGCGGTATCGTAAAGACACCGCCTACACATGCTCAACTCAGGTCTGGCAATCCTTGCCAAAAATACCATCCCTGAACACACAAAACGAGGAGTGGTTGCACAAATCCTTTTTTGCGAGAGTAGTCAATCCGTGACTACGAGAGTGAGTATACCGAATAGATTTGCTTTGTTCTATTTTAATTAAGGAAAAATTAAGAGAGTGGTGTTGTCGAATGATCGGTGTGAGGGGGGTGCAGTTTAAAATAAATCGCTAAAAAACAAGGGGATATCGATAGTCTTTAACTCTTTTTTTCATAGCCTGACTGTCGCATCAAATAGCAAATCTCCGCTTTTGTTTGTGAGAAAATGCTTACAAAGGTTAGGGCGATTTTACCAGTAATTTTGCCCCTGCTGGCATTGCTGACACCCTTTGACTTCACTATCACTACCGTTAAGCTGAGGTCAATCGCTTGAGTTATTGCAACTTCCCCTAAAGGCGGGATAATAACACATTCAGTTAATTCGACTAGATGAACACTCATGAAACAATCATTAGAAACACTTATTAGTGAAGCACTCTCTGCGTTACAAGCGGCAGACGAAATTCCCTCTCTTCCCGTATCCATTCACCTTGAAATGACCAAAGATAAACAATTTGGGGATTGGGCTTCAAACATTGCCATGATTTTAGCAAAAACCGCCAAGCAGCCGCCGCGCCAATTAGCCGAAAAGATTGTGCAACACTTACCGGAAAGCCCTTTAATCAAAAAAGTAGAAATTGCGGGGCCAGGATTTATTAATTTTTATCTCAATGCCGATGCAAGAGCGCAGGTGGTGAGTGATATTTTGCATCAAAAAACGGCTTACGGTCGTAGTCAAATTGGGCGCGGCAAGCGCATCCTCATCGAATTTTTATCCTCCAACCCAACCGGCCCGTTGCACGTTGGGCATGGCCGTCATGCAGCACTGGGTGCTGTCATAGCCAATTTATTAAATGCTGTCGGGTTTAAAACGTATCGCGAATATTATGTCAATGATGCGGGTCGCCAGATGGATATTTTGGCAGTGAGCGTGTGGATGCGCTATTTAACTCTGTGTGGTGAAACGGTACCGTTTCCAGCGAATGGGTATCGCGGCGACTACGTGCTGGATATTGCCAAGTTATTACAAGCAGCTGTTAAAGCACGTTACCATGTTAAAGCGGCAGACGTTTTGGCTGATTTACCAGCGGATGAAGCAGAGGGTGGTGATAAAGAGCTCTATACCGATGCGTTAATTGCTCGCGCTAAACAATTGTTAGGCGAGGGGTACATCGGTGTTTATGATCATAGTCTCGATAATATGATGAAAGACATTCGCGATGATTTAACAGAATTTGGCGTGCATTATGATAATTGGTTTTCTGAGCGCCAGTTCGTTGCAACGGGCGCGGTTAAAAATACCATTGAGCGCTTGAAAGCAAGTGGTTATACCGAAATGCGCGATGATGCGCTCTGGTTTCGCTCGACGGCCTTCGGTGATGAAAAAGATCGCGTGTTAATTCGCTCAAACGGCCAATACACTTATTTTGCTCCGGATATCGCCTACCATTTCAATAAATTTGAACGTGGTTTTGATTTGGCAATCGATATTTTTGGTGCGGACCACCATGGTTATTTACCGCGCATGAAAGCGGCGATGCAAGCCGGCAAAATTGATCCCGAGCGCTTAATTTTATTATTGGTGCAATTTGTGTCGCTATATCGTGGCCAAGAACCCGTTTCTATGTCAACGCGCGGCGGTAATTTTGTAACCTTGCGCGAATTGCGCCAAGAAGTGGGGAATGATGCCGCACGCTTTTTCTATGTGATGCGTAAAAGCGAGCAACCCATGGATTTTGATTTAGAATTAGCGAAAGCGCAATCGAATGATAATCCCGTGTTTTATGTGCAATATGCTTATGCGCGCATCAATAGTGTTTTAAAACAATTGGCAGATCGAGCGCTCGAGTTTAATAGTGAGCAGGGTTTAGCTGAATTAGCTTTGTTAACGGAAGAAGAAGAGCAAGGGTTATTAAATACGTTAGTGCGTTATCCTGCCATGATTACCAATGCGGCGGTGAATTACGAACCACATTTGCTGACCAACTATTTGCGCGATTTAGCCAGCGATTTTCACCGTTATTACAATGCGCATCATTTCTTGGTGGACGATGTAAAAGTGCGTAATGCGCGTTTGGCACTCGTCATGGCGACGAAACAAGTGTTATTAAATGGATTTGAGTTATTAGGAATAAGCGCTCCAGAAAGCATGTAGGATTAAGGACATGAAGGCAGTATCACGGAATAAAAAAGGGCGTATTCGGCGTTTGTTTTTATGGGTAACGTTGGGCATAAGTCTTTTTTACAGCTTGCAAACGCAAGAAGGCATTAAGTTGCAACAACAAGTGGCTGTGGAATTGACGCGTATGTGGCCTATCTACCAACGTTACTGGGGTCCTTATTTCAGTTGGGCTGCAGAACAAAAAGAACAATTTGTAGCACGGTTAAACGCCGCACACCGGATTGTGGTGGGTGATAAAACAAATGACCGTTTGCACTTTATATTTAAATCAACAACGAGGAATAGCGCATGATTTTGAGCATGACGGCCTTTGCGCGTAGCCAGCGCCAAGGTGATTGGGGAACATTAGTTTGTGAGCTGCGTTCGATTAATCATCGTTTTTTGGAAATTAGCTTACATTTACCCGAAGTGCTGCGCGTGCTTGAGATGCCGATTCGCGATCGCATTCGACAATTAGTAAAGCGCGGTAAGGTTGAGTGTACGTTGCGCTATCAGCCTCGTAATGAAAGGCAAGGGGCATTGGTGGCGGTTAATCCCGTGCTGGCGCAAGAATATTGTTTGGCGAGCGAGAAAATATCAGGTTTATTGCAAAACCCGGCACCCATCAATCCGGTGGATTTGTTGCGTTTTCCAGGCGTGCTTGAAACCCGTGAAACCAACTTAGCGGATATTGAAGCAGAGTTATTTCCCTTGTTAAGTGAAACCGTGAATGAATTAATCGCGGCGCGCGGTCGAGAAGGCGAAGGATTGAAACAATTATTCTTTCAACGAATTGATGCCATGCGTAAAGAATTGGTCGCGGTTAGGCAGCGTCTTCCGCAGGTTATTTCAGAGCAATCTGCCCGTTTACTGAAGCGCTTTCAAGATGCAAAAGTCGAATTGGATGCCAATCGCTTAGAACAAGAAATGGTGTTCTTTGCGCAGCGTTTGGATGTTGCGGAAGAAATTGAGCGCACGGAAACGCACCTTAATGAAATGATGCGCGTGTTGAAGGAAGGCGGCATTGTTGGCCGGCGTTTAGATTTTTTATTGCAAGAATTAAATCGCGAGGCGAATACGCTCGGTTCTAAATCGACTGATACAGTCTTAACGCACGCGGCAGTGGAAATGAAGGTGCTGATCGAACAGGTGCGCGAACAGGTGCAAAATATCGAATAAACCTAAACATTCCTTCTCCCAGACGGGGAGAAGGGGAACCTATTCACACACTGTGCTATACTATACCCATTACACTTCAAAGCGCGAAGTGTAATGGGTATAGGCCCATGTTTTTATGAGTGTCGCGAATTAAATTCGCACCACTCACCAAAGGGGAGAATCGCGATTCTCCCCTTTGGAAACCCCATCGCGCAGGGAGTGCTTCAAGTTGCAAAAAGCGCATCTTGAAATACGAATGGTATTTGATAAGTTTGATTACAGCGAGTTTTCTACTATGACCAATTCATTAATTGTTTCCACCACCATGGATGTCGAAGGCCATCGCGTGGTTGCCTATAAAGGCGTTGTGCGTGGCGTCATTGTTCGTGCACCCACGATTATGCAAGGCATTTTGGGCAGCTTAAAAAATATTATTGGTGGAAAGATTGGTGCTTACACGGCAATGTGTGAGCATGCTCGGCAACAAGCTTACGATGCCATGATTGACCATGCGGTGGATTTGGGCGCTAATGCTGTCATTGGCATGCGCTATGATGCCTCGTCCATTGGCGATGGTAATGTGTCTGCGACAGAAGTGCTTTGTTACGGAACCGCAGTGGTGGTTGAGCCGCGTTAACCTAATATATTGCAGGAGCGAAGTGAAGCGGCAATTTGTTGCTAATGCGGCAGATGAAGGCAAGCGATTGCTACTTCACCTGCGGGCTTGCGATGACCTGCATCGGTTTATAAATCTTCGTCTTCTTCCATCACTTTCAAAACCAGCTCAATCCGGTCTTGTGCAAAGACTCGGCCCAATAACCGCAAGCGTTCAAACACAATGTTACGTCTTAAAAATAAATTCGCCATCGGATGATCGGGCGTATTATTTTCTTCAGCATACATTAATAATTTTGAAGCAGAACCTGGGTCAATGGTGTCGATGGCTTGTAAAATGCGCAAAATACGTGATGTTTTTAAATGAGCGCAAAGAGTAATGAATTGATCTTCTTTACCTAAATCAAAACTGCTGAGTGTATCCAGCGCATCACCTAAACGCGTCATGCTTTCTTCTAATGCGGGATCGCCATCATGAGTAAAGGTTTCAACGGTTTCCATAAAAGCGATGACTCGATAAATAATCGAGTCATCGAAACTTTTCCAAAACTCATTTGACGATTTTAAGTCTAAATTAGGCATTACTCACACTCTTTAAAGTTGTGGCTGAATTCCTTTAGCATAGGCAACCATGGAAGCCTCGTTCAAGGAGTTATTGGCAACTAATATGGCATTAGTCATGACTTGTGCGGTGACCATTTGCCGTTCCGTTTGCAATAATTGTGTCATCAACACAAAGTTTTGTGATTCAAATAACAAAATTTGGCGCAATACCGAGCCTAAATTTTCCGAGGCAATTTGCACATACCAGCTAGAAGTCGGCGAGCTCGTGTCATTGATTTGCTGTAATAAGCCTTGTTGAAAGCTCGTCAATTGATTGCCATCGGCATATTGGTTACTCATGACATAGCCGCCAAATGATTGTGCCGCTGTAACGGTATTGTAGTAATTGATATAACGCGTTTGGCTTGCGCCCGAACCTTGCCAGTCTAAGCCGGGAGCCGCATGGGTAAGATTGATGCCCGATGCATTCTTAGCATAGTTAAATACGGCATTCACAGGTGTTTTGCCTGCAACGTTTCGTGGGTCAGGCGAGAAAATGGGTGAGCCTAAAACGGTTGAATACGTTAAGTCATTTGCCCAGGGTAAGCTTTTCGTGGTGGCATCACTACCAATTAATGCGGTATTTAATTGTGGCTGCAACGCTAATTGGTTCGTGATGTCCGTATTTAACAAGGTGTTTAATTGCGTAAAGCTGGTTTGTGCCGATTGGGCAATTTGGGAGGTATCTGGTGCCATCCAGGACACAATGAATTGCGCGATTTGCGGCATGTAATTGTTAAAGTTCACCATGTTGGTGTTTAAATTGTTGAGCGTTTGCTGCGTGTAGCTAGCAATTTGTTGTTCGTAGCTTGCCATCGATTGCAAAAAGCCAGTTTGCTGCGAAATGCTTGCGGCAACGTTCTGCGTATTACCTTGGATTTGTTGTAAGATTGGCGTGTTTTCATCCGCATACACGCTCATGACGCTTCCCATGGCAACAGCTGCAAAAACGGTTTTTAAGAGGAACGACTTCATTTGAATCCCACGCATGCCAAAACTCCTTTTTGTCAGTGCTGCCAATTAGTATTTGATATTCCAGTTAGAGCCCGTATTGCTATTCGTTTGGCCAGGTGCCGTGGTAACTGAATTAGTGTTGCCGCCACTGCCAAAGCCGGTATAGATCGAGCCATTCGGTTGGTTTTGCGCAGGGCGATTAGCGCCGCCGGTTGCTGTGGGCTGAGGCGTTGTATTGGTGATGGAATAGTTGGGGGTAACGGGTGCGCTTGTTGGCGGCGTGGTTGGCCGGGGTAAATTGGCTGGTTGAGTCGGGCTTGTTGTCACCGTTGTGGTGGTTGTAGCGCTACCAGTATTAGGCTGATTGGTTGCAGGAGCGGCGCTGGCGGCATTTGATTGTGCTTTCGCTTGAGCAGCTTGCGATGCTTGAATCTGATTTGCAACCTGTTGATTAATTTGGTTTAAATATTGCTGGCTAGCCGAATTTACGGCATTGGTAAAGTCTTGTTGCGCATTGGCGACGAGGGGTTTATTGGCGGCGGATTTATTATTAAATCCAATATAAGGCTGCGCAACAGCGAAGGCCGTCGCCAAAACTAAGCAGCCGCATAACACGGGAAGAACTTTACGCATGCCTTATTCTCCTAGAAGAATGCAATCCATGATTAAGAGAATCAGTATAACCTAAGGATTTAGCAAGCGAAACTTTCCTTCGGGGTCAGGGGGGCTTGCAAGGCAACATCTTGTCAGATCAGTTGTTTTTAAGCGCTAGGTATTATAATAATAAGTACTTATCTATCGATGGGTGTCGATATGGCGCTGAGGGATATCTTTAAAATTTCATGGAAAACGTTCGTCAACCCAATTGGTTGGCTGGATTATGATGCTTTAAAACGTGAAAACCAGCTTATCTACCGCATTATCAAACCAACAATGACGATTGATAAACCCACTCAGCAGGAAACCTTCGAGGAAGCACAAGAACGCTTAGGATTAAGTGAGGCGGATATTGAAGCGGGCCAGCACCGTTACCGTCGCTATGCATTGCTTTTTGCTCTCTGTGGATTATTGGTTTTCTATTACGCTTTTTATTTGGTTTTCCGTTATCTCTCTTTCCCCGGTTTTCTCTTAGGCATTGCTGTTTCCATGCTCTTTTTTGCCTATGCGTTTAAATTTGATTTTTGGTCCTTACAAATGCGGCGTCGCAAGTTAGGGTTAACTTTTGCCGATTGGAAATTAAGCTATCTTAGCAATGAAAAGGTGAAACATGATTAACCTCTTTACCTTCGGTGCGAATGACCTTTCTTGCGGTTACTTGCAGTCAATTTTTGGAACCATGAATGGTTATGTTTGTAACCCGGGCGGTGGTACCAGTGCCGGTACATCCATCACTATCTTAGGTACCATGTTCCAAACCTTTAACTCGGTAGTGCTGGCAGTCGGTATTTTAATTATCGTCTACGTGACTGTCGTTGGCTTAATGATGACCGCCCAAGAAGGCGAATTCATGGGCAAGAAGTGGAACAACTTGTGGCTACCCATTCGTGCTGTATTGGGGATCGCTACGCTTATCCCCTTTGGCGGTGGCGGTTATTCCGTAATTCAATACATCATCATGTGGGTGATTGTGCAGGGTATCGGTGCTGCTGATACCCTTTGGACAACGGCAATCAACTATACCAATACGGCAGGCTCAGTCTATGCGCAAGGTACCATTCCTAGCGTGCAAGCCAGCCAAGTAATGGGTCAATTGTTACAAGGGTTGGTTTGTGATGCTTCAGGTCGGGTGGGTGCGCCGGATCCCACGAACTTGGGCGGTGATGGTAACTATTACTGTAATAAAAAAACTAACCCCGGATTTTGCGGCCAAGGGGTTACTTTCCCGCAAGCCAAGACCAAGTGCTCGAAAGGGATTTGTAATTTTACGATGGGTCCGAATGCGAGTTGCGGAACCTTACAATATTGTGACAACAGTAATAAGGGTGCTTGTTCGGATTCCAGTTCATTGCAATGCGCTGCCTGTAATGCTCAAGTGCAAGCGTTGCAATCCGTTATTCCCACATTGGCAACCATTGCGAATAATTTTGTAACAGCTGACTACCAATTTCGTGATTTTAGGGCGAATTCTAAATATAACGATCCGAATAATCCCAATGGTCAATGGTCATGGATCTATTCTTATTGCTCGAGTAACCAAATTCCAATTGCGCAATGTTGCGTACCGCCTTCTGAGCCTGTTTCACAATTTTTAAACCCACAGCAAGTATCTTGCCAAGCAACGGGTGATATTTTCCCAAGTGGTAATGGCGGCACGGACAACACTGACCCGTCCACTGCTAGCAATGATGCGGTGACCTCGCTTTATACAGCGTTTTATCCCGATCTCATGCCATTAGCGAACGATTTAACAAGTGGTTCTGTTAATACGTACATGTCCACCTTGCAGGATGCTTTTACGGAGTGGAGTAATAAGCAAGGCCAGGAGAATCAATTAAAAGATGTGTTAAATAACGCCAAAGACCAAGGTTGGATCATGGCAGGTGGTTATTATTATGCATTAGCTGGCATGAACTCGAATAATTTAAATGACGCAATGCCGACCCTTTCTATGACAGTTCAGTCGCCAGCTGCTTCTAAAAATAGCATGAGCAAATACCGAAATAACTATATTGCTGCTTCCGTATTTGTGAATAATAACTCAGCGAATTTAGGCGGCATGAATGCACCGCAATTTGGGGGTGCGGGTGCTGCGCTCGGTGAAGGGATGGGCGATGTGGCAGCGCAATTTTCTTCGATGAGCGGTTCAACTACAGGCGGTGGGACGACGAACCCGATGATTCAGCTACAAATTGCGGGTAAAGTCATGCTCGTCGTCGCAGAGGTGCTATTTATTACCTTGATTACAATTACGTTAGTGATTGGTCTTCTCGGCGGCCTCAGTGTGTATGTGTTAGGCACGGGTGTCACTAACCCTGTCTCTCCGGCGTTATCATTGGTTTATATGATATTAATACCGCTGGTATATGCCTTTCTCGCGTTTTTAGTCGCCATGGGGGCATTATTAGCGATCTATGTGCCATTAATTCCCTACATTGTCTTTACCTTTGGTGCCATTGGTTGGCTCATTGCAACGATTGAGGCTATGGTTGCGGGTCCCCTCGTTGCGTTGGGTATTTTAAGTCCGAGTGGCCATCATGAGTTGTTAGGCAAAGCGGAACCGGCGTTAATGTTGTTATTTAGTATCTTCTTGCGACCTTCCTTAATGATTTTTGGCTTGATTGCCTCTATGTTATTAGCGGTGGTGGTTGTAAAGATGATTAACTTCGCATTTTGGAACATGGTCTTTATCGGACTGTTTGGCTTGGCTGATGCAGCAAGTACGAGTAAATCCGGCGCGGCCGCTTCCGCAGCGGGTGATCCGTTGATGTTTGTAATCTTTGTGTTGGCTTATGTCACCACACTGGTTGCAGCACTGAATAAATGTTTTGCTGCGATCTCCATTATTCCGCAACAAGTGATTCGTTGGATTGGTGGTCATGGGGAGGCGACCGAATCGCCAACGCAAGAGCTCAGACAATCTATCGACAGTTCTTCTGGTAAAGCGGGTCAGGGTATGGGTCAAGTTGATACTGGCTATCAAAGAGCAGGTGCTTCTCATAAAGGGCAACTCGAGCGAGATAAAGACGCTAAAGGTGGCACCAACCTGAAGGGAGATGACAAGAGCTAGATAGGCTGAGAATAACAAATAAAAATCAAAGATCGTCTTCTATAAGACGATCTTTGTAAAATAGAATTAATAACAGATTTTAAATCGCTCCAGAATCTCGATCTTCGCGTTTCGTCTGTTCAGAAATTACTCGATACTGGCGTTCGGTAATCACGCCTGCTTTGAATTTCTCATGCGCATCCGCTTCCATGGTTTTGCCATATTCGCGTACCAGCTTACGCACGACATTAGTGATGTTTAAGATGTCAGTCTCAAGCAAGATGTCGCGGATTTTCTCGTTAAACACTAAATATTCACGCAAGGCGACGCGTTTGCCGTCAACCGTTGGTACCAGGCGCTGCGAAATAACGAGGCGCACTGTTTCAATAATATCGATCGTACGGCCTTGGCGTTCTTCGGCTGGGAAGGTCACAACCAAACGACGAATGGTTTCTGCAACACCGTTACTATGCAAGGTGGTATACACGGGATGACCCGTCATGGCAGCTTCCATGACAGCACCAATGGTTTCTGGATCACGCGCTTCACCAACGAGAATTAAGCGTGGCTTGCGACGCAGCGCATTTCTAACGCCTGACGCAAAGCTTGGCAAATGCCGAGGGATTTCCGATTGGCTCACGATGCTCGAAATCTTTTCGACGTTATCAAAGACGAATTCGATTGGTGCTTCATACGTCAATACTTTGCGATGGCTCTCAGCGTCTTCGGCAATGCTACGAATAATTGCCGCTAATAAAGTACTTTTACCGGAACCGGTTGCACCCGTGACATACACAACGCCTTGTTCTGGCGCAATCGCCTCCAAAACAGGCTCTGATAACTGCATGCTATCTAATTTCGGCGGATCCGTCGGAATGGTTCGGGCGGTAATTTGAATACCGTCTAACCCTTCTACCTGGCAACCCGTGCCATTGATACGAAAGCGATAACGATCCGATCGGTTGGGGCGAATTTCATAATGCGTGTCGATGTCTTTGCCTGACATGATGATGGTCGTCGCGTTTGGGCCATACATCGCATTTAGCACATCACCCACTTCTGTATTCGACAATTTACGTCGTGTCACCTTTTTAAGGCGTCCATAGACTTCAGCAATGATGGGTTCATTGGTTTGGAAGGTAATATCCGAGGCGCCAAGCTTAACGCAATGCATGAGCATTTCGTTGACCGAATCAATGGTCAAACGAATGGGTTCATTCGGATAAAGAAACTCATTAACCATGGTTTTTGACCACAATCGCTTGCCAGTGACGGCTGTTTGTCTGGAGTTGTGGCAATTCAACGATGCGCAACACTTGGTCGTTAACGCGCATGTCAGTGCCATTGCCCGTGACACCTAATTCGGTGCGGGAAACAAACGGTGGGCTGATCATCTTTTGTTGCAGCAGCTTGCGATACAGCATCATGCCGCGGTAATCCCGGTTTAAACGTGCCAAACCTTGTTGGAAAATGGTGTAGGATTGCTCGATCCCTTTTTGCCAACCCGAGCGTATGCCTTTGCGCCACACTTCTTGTTCGATGGCATTACGAGGTAGCAATGATTTATCCGGTAATTCGGGTTTGTAATAAGCCAACATGATGTATTCGCGCCAGGTCGGTGCGGTGGTTGCAAAATGGGCTTGCTGAACGATTTTATACATTTTATCTGAAACGCGAATCGTGTTGGGATCCGCTAAGTTTAAGGTGTTGTCGCCTTGTTCTAAAACTGGCGGCAGCACGCCATGGGAAAGCATCATGGCATTGAAGTTGTAAATGCTATCTAAGTATTTTGCGTCTTTCGTAAGGCGCGTATTGATTTCATTGGCAGACCAAGCCAAACCACTTTGCGCACTGATGCTCATGGCCGATTCTTGCAATACTTTAAGTCGCAAGTTGCTCATCTCGGTTTTCGTACCGGAGGATGAAGGCGAGCTTGGGGTGACGCGAATGTTTTCCAGCTGACGAATGTCTAGCGTATTCACATTATCTAAATTTTTAGTGGTGTGCGAGCAAGCGCTTAAGATGCCGATGCTTAAGATTGCCAAGGAAGCCGCTGTGATAATGCTAATTGGTTTCATCGACCGCCCCATTAGTTTTTGGCGTAACGTAACTCAATGACCCGGCTGCCGGGATAGACAACGACTGCAGCGCGGCGTCCGCATTGGTAGCCAACATCACGTAGAATATCGCCGAGCATCGTGTTTTTGGTATAAACAGTGACAATGACGGGAATGGCAGGTGCTGTGCCTAGTGTGCGAACACGATAGTTTGTTGCTAAGGCAATTTGATGTAATAAGGGTTCAACCGGTCCTGACCAATCAATGGTAGCGCTGCCGCCCATGCCATAACTGGCTGGATTGGGGGGTGGCGTTAATTGGGGAAGAGGGTGCGCAGCTTGCGCGGTTTCCGCCAAGTCAACGATCGAACGACTCACAGCGAAACTGGCTTCTGCTAAAGAAGCACGGCTTTTATCGATATCGTAGGCCGGTGGGGCTTTTGGCGCTGCACAAGCGCATAAGGCTAATGCTAAAGAAACGACGATCCCAAATTTATACGTCATGATTGCTGATGCCCTTTTCAACAAATTCCTTGGCACGTGACAATAAAAAATTGTCGGGTTTTCAAAGCATTGAAGCAATTTGGTCAACTAAAGTCAAGGCATAAACAAAACAGCTCCCCTCTCTTACCAGTGAAAAAGGGTTTGGCTGTGAGGGCGAAGAGCAGCAAATAGGCGATAAATCCACAGTTAACCGGTAACACTTCGAATAAATCCACAGAGCACTTCCCTCCACCTCAACCCTTCTTCCCCATCCCAGGGGAGGGAGCGTTTTGTTCCTAATGACAACATCTTACCCTTTCGTTAATATGATGAAATGACAACCTTAGGAAGTCCCCATGGCGCACTGGCGTGATACTGCAAGAAACGTTCGCTTTTGGATAGTCGATTACCGTGCGACTTTTCCCTTGTTAATCTTTTTGTTCCACATTCGTCTTTGGACTTTCTTCTTTGCGATACTCGCGACAGCCTTTTTCGGTTTATTAGAACGTTGGGGTTTCACGGTAGCCGTGTTTGTACGCTGGATGCGTTCCTATGTCGCAGGCCCCCGTAAAATTGCTCACCCTTGGTGGAAACATTAGAGGCGCATATGCCAAAAGATTTATCGCAACACCTTGCTAAAATTGCTCGTTCAATGGGCGGTAATTTCAGTTTAAATGGTCGCCCTCTCACAACGGACGAGGTTTTTTCTGTTTCTGGACTTTTGCCTGGCATGGCAAGACGGGCGGATCAATTAAGTTCATTGTGTTTGGGCTATGGCATTGGTGTGACTTTCGAGGAAGCGGAAGGCGCTCCATTAGGTGTCCAAGTTATTTTTGATGACATCACGCCGAATGCATTGCGTTTATTGTGCTTAGTGGACGTATTAAACGAACTGATGCGCACTACGCCCCGCGGAGAAACGGTGCCGTTGGATCAGTTATTATATGATTAAATCCTAAACCCTTTCCTTGGGAAACCCCATCGCGCAGGGAGTACTTCAAGTTGCAAAAAGCGCATCTT
>CAZQXH010000020.1:0-55619 GCA_964597435.1 uncultured Coxiellaceae bacterium
TTGATTTTAACAAAACCCTACTTCGATGGTGTACTAATTTAGGGAGGCCTTACCCATCTAGCTGCCCCGCGATAGCTGCATGATGTAGTAATCCCAATTTTGTATTTGGGTCAATGAAATCTTTATCTACTTGGCCATTTTCAATATATTTTTTTAGAGTATAAATATCTCCTTTTTTGGCCGCCTCTACTGGATTAACTTCTTTCGGATCCGCAATTCCGTGCATTGCTTTATAAGAACGATTGAACACAACTTCATCTCTAAATAAATATGGATCGCATATAATATATTACAAAGCGATGAGAAAGAAATTAGCGCCAATTATTGCTGCTTACATAGCGATTTTTTGGGTTTTTTTATTCATTTTGCATGGGGTGTAATAGAGCATAACATAAATTGAGCTTCTGAATAAATTCCCCTTGCTGATGTCGAGATTGGTTATTTTGATTACAAATCTACCTTACTCCACTCCACTTGACCTCTGCAATATTTATATGTAAAAATGCCTTGAGGTTTTTATGATTAATACGCGCGATCTTGAGCAACATATTTCCATTACCTCTGCTCATTTAATTAAGAAAATTATTCGCCCCCTGCGTGAAAGCTTTGATATAGCATTTTTTCGCTATTTAAAGCTGTATAAATCTGGGAGTCGAGTGGTGCTTTCTAATCTCCCTGACGCTATTCGTTATATTTATGGCGAAGGGAATCATGTTCATATGTGGTTTGATGGTAATTATTCGGAATATTTAAAACCAGGTTGGTATACCTGGCATATGAATCTTTTGCTCGATAATCGAGAAATTGGGAATAAAATTCATGAAGATTTAACCAACTTGTTGTCAGTTTGCCATGGCATCACATTTGTCCAAGAATACCAAGACCACTATGAAATTTTTTCGTTCGATGCCAATGGAAAGGAAATTTATGGTATTGATAAATCATTATTACTTCGCTTTGCATTTTACTTTAAGGAGCAAGCACATAAACTGATTGAAATCGGTGAGCAGAATTCCTTGTTTATTCCCGTACCAAAAAAAATTGAAACAAATAATAAAATTAAAACATTAATTAATTTTTTAGATAATACCAAGATTAATCGTTTTTACATTGGCGGACAAAAGTGCAATACATACTTAACCGCAAAAGAAGCGGTGTGCGCACGTTGGTTGCTTGACGGAAAAAGCGCAGAAGAGATTGCCCTTATTGAAGGGATAAGCACCAAAACCGCACAACGTCATCTTGAAAATATCAAAAATAAATTTAATTACAGTAAACAAACTCAACTTATTCACATGCTTTTAAAGTCCAGCTTGCATGAGCAAATAATATTTGAAAAATAATTCCCTTAAGTACCAAGTCGTGGTTGGTTCTCTCTTGTTTTGATAATGGTAGCGATGCGGCTCTTTTGCTGAAGTCCGGCAAATAACCCCTGCGAAAATTGCGTGACATGCAACTCTGGATGCTCAATTTGCTTTTGCATTTGCTGGGCAAGCAAATCAAACCAATTAAGACAAAGAGATACTTTTCCTTGTTTAGCGTTAATAAGCACTAAATACCAACAAGCTAAATAATAAAGCGAATTAGCGTGAGCTTGTTCTAAAATACCACTTTGACGCAAGTGTTTTGGTAAATTTGCGCCTTCTCTGCCTAAATGTAGATACATTATCTTTTCGTTTTCTTCTGCTTTCGTGCTTTCGAGCACGGCGACCGTTTCAAATTTCTCGATAGCCACATCATGTGTTCTAACATTTTGATATAAGAATCGGCCATAATCATAATAAGTAGCCGCATTATCTTCGTCAAACTGCAAAGATTTTTCAAAATAATTAGCAATGACAGTTCGTTCGGGATTTTCGGCTTCAGGGTGGAGAGCCAATCTGGGTTTGCTTTGCAAGGCAGTTAACAATCGACCTGCCAAGCGATAGGTTTGTGCCAACAATTTTTTATAATCATCGCTACTTGATTGAGTCGAAGCGGAAAAAAAATCGATTAATTTAACTAAGTTATAAATACGCTTTTTTATACTTTCATTCAGAGTGGCGGCAGGAAGTTCTCTAACCATGTGATCCCACAACTCATTTAACACATCATTACTTTTTTTATGTAAACCAGCAGTGGCATATAATACTGCTAATATATAAAAAGTTTGATCAAACCAAAATTGATCGATATTCGGGTGTGCTTTAAACCATGCGCGCGCTTTTTCGAGACGCGAAATTTCCGTGTTGATATCAGGACTGCCTGCAAAAATATTTGCTTCTGCTAATAAACAGTGTGCTTCAATTTTCCTCACCATGTCATTGGTGTTTTCAACGAGAATAATATAGCGATTAGCCATGGCCTGTGCTTCTACTAACTTATTTTTAAACATCAAATAGACAATCGCTAATTGTCGTGTCCCTAAATGTTCAAGAACTGTTGGTATATCACTCAGCCACATTTTTCGAAATTGATCTTGCAATAATATTTCAAAAAATTGTTGAGGTGCTAAGTTCTGACAAAAAACACGCATCCAATTTGGGAGGAGGGGATTTTTTAATAACGTATCTTTAGCTTCATGTAGATTCGCATTAATTCCATAGTTTTCTAACAAACTCACAAGGTGCTGAACCTTTAATCCTGGCGCAGTTAAAAGTTTATCAAGAGCGTTAATATAACCTTCTACAAAACCTGCGCCAGCAGAGCTATTAGCTAAATGAATATAGATCCAAATGATCGAATCACCAATTTCATTTTCCTGTGCTCGACATTCCGGTCGGCTATATATTTGTTCCGCTAAGGTAAAGGCTTGCATTGCTCTTTCGGAAAACAATAGATGAAAATGTTCCGTATTGCCAATGTGGTATAAAAGTTCCACCTTAACGGCAAGGGAAAGATTTTTTGTTAGCGAAAATTCTTCGTGAAATCTGACAATCTTGTTAGCGTGATTGATGAAACTTGGAATATATCTATTTTCTGCGGAAATGATAGACGAAACATATTTATAGGCGATATCTAACGCTCTATTTAATGCATCTCTTTTATTGGTCCCTTCTTGATATAGACGAGAAACCGTTTGCACTAGGTCATGCATGCGCAAACCCATCACGGTTGGTTGTATTAAGGAATATTTTCTGAGCACCTCAATTGCTTCTTGCAAAGCAAATTCGGAATTAGCCAAAAAACTCACTGCTTTGAGCGGAATAGAGGAATTGTCAAAATAGGGTAAAACATTTATTATTGCTAATGCCAATGAGTTTCTCTTTGCAACTTCCGCAATGGAGATATTCCAGGTGGTATAAACAGTCGCTTGATAAGAGCTGTTATGTATGCCTAATGTGTTAAGGTAAACACATTGAATTTTGTTTTGAGTATTATAGTTATTAATATATGTATCAATGCTGACGGTTTTATTTTGTTCTAAATATGCAACGGCTTGCGACAGTGCAAGGGGAAAGTAACTTAGCAAAGCCGCTAAACGGTCACTGTCCTTATCACTCGCATTAGGAAGGTAATGTTGGATGTAATCACGAGCTTCACTGGGTTGTAAGCCTCCCAATTCAATTTTCTGTTCTGAGGTGAAATTTAAATTACGAGTGGTGACAATAAGATGAACTCGTTGCTCGCTAGAAGAGGGCGGCAGAAAGTTTACTACTTCTTTTTCAATCCATGCTGCTTGTAAAGAATTGTAGCTACTTGCATTATCGAAAATGAACAGCACATGCTGATAAATTGAAAGTCGATCATAAACTTTGCGCACTAAGTCTTTAGCGCTTAATTTATTGATATTGGTTACTTGCAAATGATTAGCTAAATGTCTAAATTCACGACATAGCGCATTTTCATCGCTTGCATCAACACGAATAATATAGTCATAACGCTTTGCATGTAGAGATTCCCACGCGTATTGAGAGGCAAGCGTTGTTTTACCAATGCCACCCAAACCTTCAATGCTAGCGCTAGTAATTACACCCATTTTATTTTGATATAAAATACTGCTTAACTGCTTGAGCTGCGTGCTTCGCCCTACAAAATAAAATGGCAAAGGATAAATATTATATGCTTCTACATCGCACTCTATTTCGCCAAAGTGCTGAATATATACTTGACTCAATGTTTGGCCATCGCTTAAGGGTAAAGTCCGAATTTTCTCCGTGGATGGCTTAAAGGAATTTAAGATGCAATTAAATGTAGCAGCAAAAACCAAATGTAAAATTGGATGCGCAATAGAACCATTGAGGAAATTAATTGAGCTCAAAATACTATAAAATCTTTTATCTTTCTTTTTGAACTCATAAATACATTCAGTAATTTTGGTTTTCTCAAAATCCTGTAAAGCGGTAGAGCTTAATAAGTCATCAGGAGAGGTGACAAAAATAACAACGGCATTAGGTGCTAATGAGGCTAAATCTTCTGCATCAAGAGCAACTTGACTCGTTGCGCAAATCACCACATTGACTGATTGTAGAAAGGAGTGTTTTATTTTTTTATTCTCAAGACGGGTTTGATCAACCATCGTCATTTCACCTTGAAAAACCTCACTAAAGAAATGGTTTGCTTTAGCGCAAGCTTCAGGAGAGATATCATAAATTTTTATTTTTTTTGAATTTCTACCCAGCATTAATAAGCGGCGTGCAATACCCGAGCCCATGTGCCCAAAACCCATAATGCCAATATTAAGGCGTTCAAAATCCTGATGAAATCCATTTCCCGAATAGATGTTATGTTGAATGCTGCTCACAATACTGTTGGTAACATATTTATCTTCCAGTGACTTCGTGGCGCTGCGTGCAATTGAAGATAATGAAAAGGTAACTTTTTGTGCTGGATTGGCTTTCAGAAAATTATCGTACTTCATTTCCCCATTCAATGTGTGCTCAACTATTCCAGCGATATAAGAAGAAAACTCAGGCTCTAATAATACCGACATACAGGGAGCAAAATAACCGCCATGATCAAGAATCATGATCTTCTTATCAGGAAATTTTTGAATAAGATTTCTTAAAAACAGGCGAACAGTAGCGAGTTGATTATTGTCCTTTAAGATCTGCTTTGAAATTTGTTTGGAGTCAGGAATAAGATCGCTGTACAGATCCCTTAAAAAACTTTCTACCTTCCCGACATATTGAGATTCTTTAGGAATAATTGCACCAATTTCGCCTAAATGACATAACCCTTCCAGCAAATAAGGTAAATCATGCAGCATGTGCGCAACGACAATAAAAACTAAATTTTCTTTGTGTAGTGCAGGGAAATTAAGCTCAGTCGACAAAGCAGCATAAAATCCTGCTACCTTATCATAGTCTTGACCAGTCAGATTGGATCCTTGAAAAGTATTTAACCGTTCAATCGCAATATTTCGTCTCATGTTTGGCCAATTCTTATTATAATGTGTTCAAAAGGGAAGTAATGAAATATTACATAAGATTTGCAAAAGAAAAAAGCGCTTTCATCGTAAAGCGCTTTTTTTAAATCATTTTAACGATATATTTATTATTGCATGGTTAAAAAGCAACCATTTAATATCCTAAGCTCTTGGTAATGGCTTGCAGATTACATCCTGGGTGTCGCACACTGAATGTTCGATTTTTTGCAGTTGCTGCTTCCGGGAATAATCGCAAATTTAAGTTTGTTGCTTTAGCGCATAGGGGGTCATTTTCTTCGGAAAATTTTTGCCAAAATTTTATGAGGTTAGGGTTTGACTGCATATCTAAAATGCGTGAGACCTTGTATGCAGACACATATAAATCGCGATTAGCATGGTGTTGTAATTTCAAATCGTAACTATCTTTATCTATCTTGTAGCTGGCCATAGTAAATGCCTCACACTGCATATTCAGCGTTTTTTCTTCCTTCTGACTTGTTTCAAGCTCTTGTTTTAACTCAGCAACTTTAATACTTGAATCAGCTACTTGTTGGCTTAAGGTTAATACCTCTGGTGATGAATTACCAATAGAAGCAATTTGCTGATTCACCTGTTGAATTTGTGCCAGCAGTTGCAATATTACATTTTCCAGATGGATTTGATGCAATTGCAAAGAAGAAAGCTTGGTATGACACTCGGTTTTTCTTCGCAATACATCTGCTTTCATAGTAGGTAATTCATCATTTAATTTTTCTGTTGTTGCTAAATAATTATCTATGATGTCCAGAATCATTTGATTGAATTGTCGCTGAGAACTATCATGCGCAATGAAGTTATACAATTCAGCTTTCATTGGTTTCAAGCCGTTTAACACTTTAATTAAATCTTTACGGCTTGCACCATGGTCAGAGATATTGGGAATATGTATTTGGTGTTGCCTCTCTTGCATTGCATTTAACATAAAGATGAGTGCGTTGTCTTCATCCGTGCCATTGCTATTTTCCTTTAATTCCATTAATAATTCTTGAATATATTCTTCCACAATATGTTCAGGTTTTATCCTTAAATTGCCTGGTGCTTTCGTAATGACAAAATGCACTGAATCAAGTAATGCTGAGTTAAATTGTAACATGTGAGCTAATGCGATAGCAGTTTCTTTAAAAGCTGAACCTCTGGTTGAGTGAAAACCATTTAAATCTAATACGACTAATATTCCTTTCACATTGCCAGGCAATCGACTTAAAATTTGTATGCTGGAAGTGGCGCAAATTCGCTCGAAGCTACCGCGGTTATCTATTAATCCGGCTAAATCACAATAAACATAATTTAAGCCTGATTGTTTCATGATGAGAGGATACAGTGTTTTTGAGCTCATTGTTTGGCCAACAGCAGCAATTTCAATGCCATCTAGGCATTTAGTATAAGGTTTTCCCGCTTTAGAATGTAAAATCTGATAACGAGCTCCGTATAAATAATTTAACAACGTACTTTTTCCAGAGCCCGTCGAGCCAATGAAAAATAATTTATCTTGACCACTCGCTGCTTCAATTTCAAAAAAACAGCGAATTAGAAACGTTTTAAATTTTTCTAATTCTTGGTTGAAGTCAGTCATTTTTTTAGTATTTCTATCGGTAAACATACAGCCACTCCTCAGAGTCAATATTATTTTTTTGTTGGATTGTTACTTTTGTTTGCAACTTTTTTATCAACCGTTGCGGGGTTATGACTAAATAAACGCCCATTAAATACACCATTAACCTTGTCATCATTTAACGTGCTTGGTAATGGATTGGGCTGTTTTTCTCCTGTCATTTGCTTCATCCAAGCATCATATCCTGCCTTAACTCCCGGGGTGATAGATTCTAATTTTTGCCAAAATGTAGCGATATTTTTGGATGACCCTAAATCTAATATATGAGAAATCCTATACACTGTTTCAAATAAATCTTGGTTTACTAAAAGGTCAAACTCCAGATTTAGTTTGTTTTGTTGTAATTGCTTAATAAGCTTGAGAATTTCTTCTAAATCAGCTTTGGCATTGGTAACCCATCCTTCTCTGGCGTCAATTTCGGCTTTAAGGCGGATTTTTATAATTTCAGAATCGGCAGCCCCTTGAATTTTTTCTCTTTCACAAGCAATTATTTCTTCACGAAGTTGTTTATTTTGAGCAGTTAATTTGTTGATATCACATTGGTTGCCTCGAATTTCATTGCTCCAATTATAAATGTGCAAGCGTAATTCTTTAATTCGTGCTGCATGTATATATTTTTTCTGAGTGTTAAAATTGACATCGACCCGGCTTAACCCATTAGACGCGAACAGCATAGCGGAATATAAGCCGCTCATCGCATTACATTCAGGCATTAATCGGCTTGAAAGTTCGCCATACCCCCAAAAAAATCCGCCTACGCTATCTGGGCCATAGCAGGGAAATCTAGATTGATAGCGAAGATGGTGCGCACCGGGGCGTCCTGATATATCATATTTCGTATCGCCTACATGAATCATTTCATCGGTATCTAGCGTACTGATCTCCGCTTTTGCCATGGCTATCTTGCCTTGCAAGCTTATAATCGCCGTATTTTTCTGGGCAATTGTATTATCATTAACACCAATTAGATCATTCTTTTCTTTAATAGCAATATCAACGGCGGCAGGATCATAATTATTGCCAGACATTTTACGTTCTGAAATTTCATTTTCCCATTGCGAAATTTGTTGCGCTAATTCTGCATGTTTTGCCATTGCAATATTGATTTGTTCAGGCAAACCCATTTTATTGCTATCATCTAACATTCTATTATTTTCAAGAAAGCTTTCTGCAATACCTTCCAATGTATCATTAAATGCTTTTTGTGCACCGTCATGACTAACAAAATTATATAAGTTGGCCTTTTTTCCTTGAACTGCACTTAATCTTAGTTCTAGCTCTTTTCTACTCTTACCATTATCGGTAATGTCTGGCGTCAAGATGTTATCCGTATGCATTGTCATTTGTTCTAGCATAAATTTTAGTGCGGTATCTTTTGAATCTAATGCACCATCACCTGACAGCGTCATTAACAAGGGCTCAACATAGCTTTCAATAATATCTTCACTGGTTGTTACTAGATTACCACTTTCATCACGACAGGCTTGTGGGATTTTGGTAATGATATAATAAACTGAATCCATTAAATCAGGGTTACTTTTAACCATGTGTGATAATGCCACTGCTGTTCCCTTAAACGCTTCACCACGATTTGCAATAAAGCTAGGAATATCTAATACCAGTAAAATTCCTTTAATACTTCCAGGGAGACGACTTAATATTTGAACGCTGCTCGCTGCACAAATTCGCTCTGCATTGCCACGATTATCAAATAATCCTGCTAAATCACAATAGGAATAATTTAGTCCATTTTTTATAATCACCTGTGGATACAAGGTTTGTGATGTCATCCCTTGACCGACGTTGGCTATTTCTGCATTACCACCCTTTGCTTTTGCATAGGGTTTACCAGCGGGGGTCATTCCGAGGTGATATTGAGTACCATTCATATAATTAAGGAAAGTACTTTTACCAGCACCCGTGCCGCCTATACACAATAATTTATCTGTGCCGCCGCCTAATTTAATAGAAGGAAAGCTAGCTTCAATCAAGCCTACTACCCGATTAAATCTAAAGCCAACAGATGCTTCTTGCCAGGCTAAGCGAGTCCGCAATAATGCTGCGATCATTAACATTTCTGGATTGGCATCATCTAATAATGACTTTATTTCTGCTAACTGAGTGGCGGATTTATTTTGATTATTGACCACTTTCATATCAACATCATTGGCAACCAACTCTCTAACGAGTGGCAATGAGCCTTTTTCTACAGCGTCGTGCAATGGCGTATTGCCGGCGCTATCTGCTTTATTAAAATTAATTTTAAGATCGTTCATAACATGAATAAGTGCTTTCAAAATAGGTAAGCTGCCTCGTGCGACCGCAGCATGGATAAGCGTCTTTCCCTCTTTTGTTTCTTCGATCTGATTTTTTCTTCTTGCAGTGGTTAGCAATCCAATTTCATTTAACTTGGTGCTAATTTCTGCATCGGTTCCTGTTTCTATTAATCTAAACATTTTTTACTCCTCAGTTATGTAATACTATTTTTTATAGTGTTGACGCATTGACGGGCTCTGTGCATCTTTGTTTAAGGTTTCGGTTGGTATGGAGCTCGAAGGGTTCTGTGAACCGGCAAAGTTAAATCGAGGTGAGCTACTTGACGTTTTCTTCTCGTTTGACGGCAGGCCAAAAAACGCTTCGAACGCTTTTTTAAATGCAAGGGAGTTCTCATCATGATAATCAAGTACCATAATCAATTTATAAGTAACATTATATATTTCTTTAATAATTTCCATTTCTAATTCGAAGTCGCGAATTAATTGTTGATATTTCGCATGCAAATTAGATAGTCCTTGTAACTCTTGCTGCGTAGTTGCGATAAAATCCTGTAATAACTTTATCGTATCGCCCAACAAACTCGCCGGCCCACCTTGAGCGGGCCAGGGTAATTGCCAGCGCCTTAATTGTAACTCAGTCTTTAACAATGCTTTACGCTCTACACCATTGCTACTGCTAATAATAGATAGCCATCCAATTTTTTGGGCTATGTCTTTTGGGTCACAAAGAGTAAGTTCATCGAGTAAGTCGATGCTCTCATTTAAAAGCTGATTTATTATGGATTCTTTATTGTTATCGGTGCCGGTTTTAATGCTTTCTACCCTAACCCAGTTTTCTACGATTTGATCTAATTTTAATTGCAAATCGCACTCAGTCTTTAATGCTTCAATTTCGAATTCTGCTCGATGTATTTTTGCAACTAAAGATTGTTGTGATAGGGAATTTTGCTCAATGATTGCAGGAATTTCATTTTTAATTTTATGTATCCGACTCAAAAATCCGACCATTATTGTCGATAAAACCTCATTAAATTCCTTTTGAGTATTATCAAAACTGCTAAAATTAAATAAATTTGCTTTCAAAGCCACTTGTCGTTGCAACATGGCTTCTATTCGCTTACAACTTTGACCTTGATCGCGAATGTCGGGCACTATTATATTTTGTGATCTAATTTTCATGGCATTTAACATATTGTAAAGCGCTTTGTCGCCGGAAGCTTCGCACACATCCAATAATGGATGAATGAAATTAATAAGAATTTCTTCAATCGTCAAAGTTCCAATTTTTTCAGGGTGAACTTTTGAGATAACAAAAGTTACATTATCCATTAATTGCGGATTATTGTTAATTAATCGCCACAAGGTGAGTGCTGTATCTTTGAATGCCTCGCCTTTTACCAGTTGAAATCCTTGTGCATCTAATACGACAATTATCCCTTTAATATCACCTGGCGATTGACTCAAGAGCGTGGCACTAAAAGCGGCGCACAGTTGCTCTTCCTTGCCTCGTGAGTCGAATAAGCCTGCTAAATCACAATAAACGAAACCCTGTGATTGATTTTTAATGACTTGAGGTAATAAGGTTTGTGATTTTCCAAACGTGGTTTCAGTTTTTGCCACTTCCTTATGCGTACCTTTAACAGGTTGGGAGTGCCAGTTTGCAACTTTTCTAACAATTTCGTATTGGGTTCCATTAAGATAATTTAATAATGTGCTTTTCCCAGCACCCGTTGGCCCAATAATTAAGACTTTTTCCTGTCCCTTCGCGATATTAGCAGCAGAGGCAGCAAGATCCATTAATTGTCCTGCGCGTTGGATATTAAAGCCAGCCAGTATCATGTCCACATTTTCTTTAATTTTTATTAAAGTTATCATTTCATGCCGCAAAGCACCGTTTTTTAAATACTGTTCAGCCACTTTTAATGCGGTTCTTCCTTGCTGATCTAAAGCATTCACATCTAAGCCTGTAGTCAACAGTGCGCTCAGTATATTTTTCATGCCATTTAGAGTTGCCACATGCAATAATGGGCTACCCGTGCTGGTTCGTATCGCATTAAGTTTTTTTAATATTATTTTATTTGCATCAATAGCATCTAACTGTAATTTTTGTTTTTCGGCATTTAATGTTGTTGTAAACGATGTTACATCGTCAGTCATTATTGAATGCAAAATGTTACTTTCAAATGATTCATCAATCTGGCTATGTAGCATAAAATCCTCTTTTTTCATTTTGAGTAGAGCTAGCCTTCGGATCATGAGTTGAACGTCTTGAAGTGAAGAGGCGCAAGCTATTTGATGTCAAATTAAAATACTTTTGAAATTTCTGTTTAAAACTCCCAAAATCTGTATCATCTAAGCCTAACGTTGTTATAATTTTATATGCGGTTTTAAAAAGCGCTTTATTAACATCAAGTTCTAATTTATTTTTGTCACTAGACATAATAAGATGATGCTCTTCTTCAGTATGGCCCGCCATTCTCCTTTCACTATCGGCTATCAGATTTTGTAAAGTACTTTTACGAGTCTTGAGATTTTCCATTCTTACCGCAAGTTGCGCATTACCAAGTGTAATTGCCATGGCGTCACTTTTTATTGATTCTTGTAAACGTTCAATCTCATTTTCTAGACGCGGAATTCTGATGCTTTTAATTTCCTTATTTTCATCTTTAAGCTGTTTTATTTCATTTCTAAGGTTTTTAATCTCTGCAATATGCATGTCACAACGCTTAGCATAAAACATCACGCTAACACTGGATAACCCATCGCTAGCGCGAAAATCTCCGTGGTATATGCCTTTTTTAGCATCATCATTATTATAATAAATGCTAACTTCTTGCTTATCCCTAGGGTCAACTTGTCGTTCACTGGTCATTTGAGGTTTTATCTGTTGATAAGATAAGCTTCCTGCACCACTATAACTGGTGTGAATTCTATCTAATGGGTAGGGCGATATATGCTGCATTGTGTAAAGCGTCGGTCTTCCAGAAAATTCACCTTTTCTATTGACCAGTTCAATCATATCATCGTTATCTAAGCCTTTTAGTTTAATATTTAAATTGGCTTTCTTCTCCAAATGTGTGACTAGTGTTTCTCTTAACGTTTTAATTTGTTTGTTGAGTGCTAAAATAGACTTTTCTTTAGTTTCCATCTCAGCTTGCAAGCGTGATGCATCAAATGTACCAGTTAACTCTTGCTCAATCGTGCTAATTTCCGTTTGCCAATTTAGAATATTTTCTTTTTCAGCCTCTTGTAGCTTTTTAATTTCCTGGATCTTATTAGGAATAATATTTTCAATCTGCTCTACACGTTTTAAAAATCCTTGTGCCATATTTAACATTATTTTATTAAAACATTGTTGCGCATTATCATGACTTAAAAAATTATATGCCTTTGCAGGCTGAGCAGTGAGACAATTCAATTGATTTTCTATCTTTTTCCTATCTTTGCCTTGATCGGTAATATCGGGAATAATAATTTGCGTCTTTCTTTTTTTCATTGCTGTGAGTACAAAATGTAACTCAAGTTCTTCTTGAGTAAGATTATCATCCATGCTTAATAGTAATGGATCTATGTATTCCTCAATAATATCGTCAGGCGTGATATGGGTATTAAGTGGTGCTTTGGTAATAATAAAAGACACCGAATCCATTAATTTCTCATTCATTTGAGTAATGGCAGCTAATGCCAACGCGGTTTTTTTAAATGCGGCGCCTTTAAGTGTATTAAATCCTGGGATGTCAAATAGCACGACTATACCATGAATGTCGCCGGGTAATTTTGCTAATAAATCTATCGTGCTAGCGGCACATATTTGTTTTTCTGGCCCGCGGGTATCAAATAAGCCTGCAAGATCACAATAGGCATACTTTAATCCGGCTTTTTTCACTATTTGAGCATATAATGTTTCAGATTGATAAATGCGATTGCCAACCTTGGCAATTTCTTCGGCGCCACCTTTTTGTCCCGGCAAACGCACGGCATAAGACTGACCACTTACATTCATTGAAATTTCATAATTTGTTCCATTGAGATAATTAAGCAACGTGCTTTTCCCTGCCCCAGTTGATCCGAATAATAATAATTTATTCTCACCTGCAGCTGGCTCAATATGCGGATAGGCCTGATGGATTAAATCAACAACACGATTAAACCGAAATGTTGTAATTGCTCCTTGCCATTCCCGTCTCGTGGTAATTAATGCGGAGATTATTTTTAAATTTCTTATTTCGGCAACTTCCAAAACCGTTTTATTTTCTGAATTTACTTCGTTAAGGTTTAAATCCATTGCCAGTAGGGCAGTGAAGATGGCTATATTGCCAGTATCTAGCGCCGCATGTAGTAGTGTTTGAGCAATAGGATTTTTTGCGACGTCTAATTTTTTATATTCGATTTCATCATTTACAGTATCTAATATACCGTTTATAGCTTTAATATCTTGATTTGTTATTAATTCGAATAGTTGTGCAATTAATTGTTCATTGATCATTTGTTATCTCACATTGATGGCCTAAATGTCGAATCATTGTTGCTAGCAGCTTTATTTATGTCATTATTCCATCCATTCAAAACATCTCTGCGCAATTCTTCATGTTCTATTATCATTTGGCATTCTTCTAAGTCATCTGCATCATTGCAGGTCGCGAAAACGCCTTGTCTGAATAATTCAAAATGAACATCATTCATGCGCTGTATTAAACCTGGGATTTTCTCTAAGCGCTTTGCTGCTACTTCCTCTAATCCGTTATTTACCAAACTCAATTGTTCCTGTTCATTTCTTAATAATTCTTGTTGTCTTTTCGCTTCATTAACGACTTCTTTTCTTTTCTTTTCAATTTCAATTTCTTTTTTTGCAGCGGCTTCGCGGGCTATTTTCGCTTGGTCTTCTAAATTTTTTCTAGCTACTACCCGTTGCCTTTCCACTTCTTCTGCCGCTTTCCTTTTGGCTTCTTCAGCTGCCTTATCTGCTTGTGAATTTTGATTATTACTATCCACAATGGCATCAACACCACTACCTGCTGCTACTGTTCCTAACAATATTGCAGCGCCAGCAACTTGGCCGACACCTGGTATCGCGCAACAAGCCGCTCCCGCGACAATCCCTATGATTTTCCCTGTTCCATTACCCATTGCTTTGTCTCCTCAATTTTAGAAATTAATCTGTTTTCCTGGAATATTAGCATTAGGCATTGTTGTTACTTCAAACTGAGGTTTAAAGTTGGAACGCCACTTTGATATTGCACTGTTTTGTTTATCCAGTGCTTCTGCTGCACTTTTATCTATTTCAGCGCTTTTTATTTGCATACCCGTTACTATATTATTTTCATTTGTTGCTATCACCGCTTGCGCATCCTGGTTTGTCTTATTGATATGGTTTTGTAGTGTTTCAAGTGATTTCTGTAATTTAGCCTGTCTTATCGCAATCTGATTGGTATTAAAAGTGACTTTGATTCCTATAATCGGCAATGTGGAGAGGCAGGTAATAGTTAATGCAGCACAATTAATGTCAGCATTTTCTTTCCATGCATCGATTAAAGTTTTTTCAGAAGCTATTGCTTGTAAATAACTTCGGCTAATGACATCTGAAAATTGTAATATGGCATTATCATCTCTTAGGTGAGCAAAAAACCTATTATTATCTTCCGTTTTTAAAGGCGTCTTTCTAATGACTTGGCTTACATAAAAAATAGAGTCGCGTATGCATAAGTACAATATATTGGTGTGGCTTTTTACAATATCACTTAATGCTTTTGCCCATAAATTATCTTTATCACCGCCACGGTTTTTTAATGTCTCTACAACCTGCGCTTCAATTGTTATATTAATTATTTTTTGTTGTAATAATGATTGCAAAAGATATAAAGGAAAAATGTCGGGAGCTGTTGGGGCTGCAGATTGACACAATGCTTGTAAATCGTCTGGGTTAATTTCTAAAGCTAACTGATATCGTGCTATGTAACTAATAAAGACCTTACTTATTTGGTCTTTAAGTGAGAAATATTCTGTTTCAGTATTATCAATTTTCGATACAGTTGAAAAACCTAATGATACGGCCAGATCGGGAGATATTTTTTTTAATAAAAAGGCTAATAAAAATAATAATCCAGCTTTATTATCCTGCAAATATGAACTATAGGTATAATCAATGATGTGTTGTACACACATTGCTTCGATCTGTGGCAAAGGATAAAGCGTTTGCTCCACAATTTTTTTCATGATAGGACGAGAAGACAGCCCTAAATAATTTGTGACTTTCTTTTCATATACTAAGACTAGTTCTTGCAAAAAGTCTTGATCATTTGTTTTACTCTTTAAACTGACAATATTATTCTGGGTTAGTGATTTAGCTGCAATCAATGTGTCTAAAATATTTTCTCTGCTCATTATCTCCCCCCTCTGGATAATTGCCGTGCTTGCTCAAACCCAGAATGACACAGTGCTGATGCACCTTCTCCAACGGTAGCAGCAACGTCTGTAGCACTGGCAAATGCCGGAGCTGCTAAATTAGCAAAGGTAATACCTGCAGCAGTTCCTCCTGCAATTAATAAGGGGTTTGCTGTACCAACACCCGCTGCAGCAACAGCAGCGGCAGCAGCTATTCCTCCGACTGTCGCACTTACCGCCGTAGTTTTTAGAAAATAATCTGTTCCTGCCTCGGCCAAAGCGCCCAATGTTTTACAAGTCATAGCTTGCGATTGCGACACATCCGTTTTACTTTCATGCTCGGAAGCAATTTTATGCGCAGGTTCATAAGCTTTTATAACAAGGCTTAAACCATGTAATCCTGCCGCTATGCCCGGCGCTACGTGATGCGCAATTGCTGCTCCATGCTCTATATATAATTCACTAAGGGCAATATCTGCTGGAGTGATATATGAAGGCGAGGGATGATGTTGCTCCTTTGCGGGACTAAATAGCAGCGGATAATTGGTAAGAGACGGCGTATCAATTAAATGTTGACCCAGGCCACTGCTCGCGCCCAACGCTGGCAAGGTTAATTGCGGCAATGATTCTGTGGGCATAGGCATATTAGGAATGTGAAACTGCACAGAGGGTAATTGAAAATTGCCTAAACTAAGCTGGTGATGGATGTGTGCAGAAGAACTAAATTGATCTCTGTTATTCATAATATTTATATTCTTTTTTAGTTAGGAACTTATGTTTGAAAGTATGAATATCTTGTCGTAAAAAGATATGGGTAAAATTACCCATATCTTTTTTGATTAATTTAAGAAAGGAAAAGCATTAAAATTGAAGGGAGCGTTTGCGTTGGAGTGATCATTGCTTCTGCATCATAAAACGCCTAATCACTTTATTAGTAAGCTTATTGTGACAAATTAAAAATGGTGAGCGCCAAGCCATTTATTAAGCTTAAATTGAGCGAGTGGTCAAAAATTGGCACATGCTTCTTGCTAAATGTAGGTGCTACCCCCATCAAAGACTTCTTTCTTGACTCTCTTTCTCTCCACCATGAAAATAGAGTTTGATAAGGATATCACCATGACCACGACTATCGATCTTGAAACCCATTTTTATACCAAAGCTGCTTTTGATTATTTAGAAAAGCGAAAAAAATTTCCTACTTTCGTCAAAGACAAAGAACCAGGTGCTTTTAACTTACGGTTTACAGAACTAGTTTGCTTATTTCAAAGTGAAGGTTTCCTTACCACCTTATGCGATCTTGGAACAGAACGCATTAAGCTTATGGATGCAGCGGGTTTGGATATCCAAGTTTTGAGTTTTTCATCGCCTGGAATAGATGAGTTAGATCCAGATCATCAAGCAGCCGCGTCCATGGCGGTTGAAATTAATGACGTGCTTTATGAGGCAATGAAACGTCATCCAACACGATTTATGGGATTTGCCGCTATCTCACCTTATGATGTTAAAGCATCCGTTAAAGAGTTGGAACGCACGATCACACAGCTGGGTTTTGTAGGTTGGCTCGCCCATTCGAATTTTGGTGAGAATAAATATTTAGATGATCAGCAATATTGGCCCTTATTGGAAGCGGCACAAGCGCTCAATGTTCCGATTTATCTTCATCCCACGGCCCCCTTGATGAAAGAGTTTGGTAAATATGGTTTTTCATTAGCCGGTCCGCCACTAGGATTCCAATTTGATGCATCGCTCTGTTTACTGCGAATGATTTATTCAGGTGTATTCGATCAATTTCCAAATCTTAAAATCATTCTTGGCCATCTTGGTGAAACATTGCCATTCCTGATACCCGATAGAATAGATTGGGGCTATATCAATCCCAATATTTCCGTCTTGCCTGGTTTCATTAAACAGCGACCCGCTATTAAAAAAACACCTTCAGAAGTTATGCTGGATAATGTGTATGTCACAACCAGTGGTCGTTTTAATAAGGCCACGCTAGAGTTTGTGATTAAAGTAATGGGCGAAGATCGCGTCATGTTAGCCACGGATCACCCTTATGAAGACCTGAATGAAAGTATGAATTTTATCCGCGGATGTAAACTAACGGACAAAACATTTCAAAAAATTTGTTCTGGAAATGCTGAAAATTTGGGAATTAAATTAAAAAACATTAAGGAAGCGGTATGTTGATGCGGCCTATTATCTTATCATTAGTCAGTCTCGGTATTTTATTCAATCACACAATCGTATTAGCTGAGACAACAAAACCTGCTAGTAAACCTTACAACATTATATTAATTATTAATGATCAAGAGCGCTATAATTTAGCCGCTAATTCCGATTATCAATTACCTGCGCGACAAACATTAATGCATAACGGTGTGACTTTCCGTAATCACTATAATGCGGCGGCGATGTGCTCTCCCTCGCGAGCGAGTTTTTTAACGGGCACACCGCCGCAAGTGAATGGTGTATATGATCAAATGGAATATGATTTTGTGCCATCACTCAATTCGCGGCGTCCAAATGCAGCATCAGTTTTGAAAAAATTAGGTTATCGCACCGCCTATTTCGGCAAATTTGAAATGGATAAAGAATTACTATTAGATGTTAAAGACACCACCAATTACAGCACGCTGGCGCAAAGATATGGGATTGATGAGTTTAACCCAAGTGGTGATGTGGGTGGCACGCCCCTAGAAGGTTATCATGATGATGCGTATTTTGTAGGAGAAGCCATTCGTTGGTTACGTAAAAATCAAACGCTAACCATGAAAAAGCACGAACCCTTTTTTATGGTACTAAGCTTACTTAATCCACATGATATTATGTATACCGATGCTAATTTACCCAATTCTCCCATCGTGCAAAAAGCGCCTGCCCCGGTTATTTTCCCACCGCCTAATAATTCTATCTATGCAAAGCAATGGCAGATTACGTTACCCAGTACGCTGACGGATTCTTTATCCGCACCCGGCATGCCCTCTGCATTGTTAGAATATAATAATGGCTGGTCGGGTTCGCTTGGATTTATTCCAACGGACAGAAAAGACATGTGGAAGAATTTTAGTAACTATTATTTAAATCTCCTGCGCGACAATGATCAAAGCTTGCAACTTGTAATTAATGCCATGAATGAAATGGATTTATGGAAAAATACCGTCGTTATTTTGACGGCTGATCATGGAGAAATGGGCGGAGCCCATGGTGGTTTACGTGGGAAAGGGCCGATGGCGTATGAAAACAATACCCATATTCCATTAATTATCGACCATCCTGATGCGCCCCATGGTGCAAGTTGCATTGCTTTGACTAGCCATATCGATTTGCTACCAACGCTTATCGGCGTTACCGGCTTGCCTCAGCAAACACGTACTGAGGCGAGCCAAGGACTTGTCGGGCACGATTTTTCCAGTCTCTTAATCCATCCAGAAAAAATGGATTTACACGCCATTAGACCAGCGATTTTATTTAACTACGTGGGCATTTCTACCATTGACGCAACTTTCCTAAAAAAGAAGATGGTAGCCTCTTTTAAGCATACAACGGTTCCACCAGTAACAGAGGTTAATCTCAATAAACGTGGTTTCTTATCGTTTGTTTTTGACGGGCGTTATAAGTTTGCGCGTTATTATTCTCCCAACGCTTTCAATACGCCAAAAACGCTGGAGCAAATTTTAAAATACAATGATGTCCAATTATTTGATCTGCAAATTGATCCGGATGAAAAGAATAACCTGGTATTAGATTCTGCCAAAAATAAGGATTTAATTTTAAAGATGAATGCGTTGCTCAATGATTTAATTGAAAAGGAAGTTGGCGTAAATGATGGGGGCTTTTTACCGCAAAGCGTACGGCCTAAAACATTGCCTTTAACATTTTAGAACTCGCTGCGAGCGTCCGTGCGAGGGAGTACTTCAAGATGCAAAAATCGCATCTTGAAGTACGAATGATATAGTTATTTATTATGCTTGGATGCAAGTATTGCATACGAATTTGAAGTTTGGTTTAGCGCGCGTTGAACATTCAATGCGCCTTGGTCAAATTCTTTAAATATACCGGTTTTAGCAACGTGGGACTTACCCACAAGAATAAATTTAAACCCTTGATCTTTCCGAGACGCGACTGCAATTAATTCATGGTTTCGAGCGACAGTATCTGCAATATACTCTGCAGTGGGCTGACCTGCTATATGCGTCCCCTCTTTGAGTATGGCGGAAAAAATTTCTTGGTAAGATTTGTTATTTTTACGATCTTCCTGAATTTTTTTCATTGCTTTGAATTCAATAATCCTGAATAAATTATCAAATTTAATTTGAGAATAGTTGTGAAGTGATGGGTTAGCAAGTTCTTTAAGGGGAACATTTTTTTGTAGTTCATTAAATCGTTTTAATAGTTGTTGCTTTAAGTACATATCGAATTTTTCAGCGCTTAAATTCTTGCTGGCGAATTCGTTTTTAAGCTTTACATGCAAATTATGTGAAATATTATATTCGTATAATTTAAGCATTAATTTTTCATTGTCCCAGCCGACACAGGTTCTGCCAGGTTTCGTTGGTACATCTTTTTCACTACACTTAAATTCATCATCCAATGGAACGAATTCAACAAAGACGGTGTGTTTAAAAATATTTTTATCTTTAAGAATGCCATCCATGCATTTAATGGTATCTTCATGCCGACTATGCGGTTCACCTAATATGAAAGTGGTCGCGCCTTCATAATCACCACCTAGCTCTTCAAAATCTTCGCAACCTTTTACCTTAAAAGCGGACTTTGTTTTAAGTTTAGCGATAATCGGAGTGGTAGAATTTATTACTGGTAAGTTCACCGGAACAGCTATTTTTGGTGTTGCAGGTTCAGGAGTAATGGTTTCACCTGAAGGATTATTTTGTTTTTCTTTTTTAGGTAAAGCAACAAAAAACACTAAGCCGCTTAAGACTAAGAATAAAATAACCAGTAGTGCTTTATGCTCGTTGCAGAAAGTAAGAACCTTTGAAAGGGTAGAGGGCTGTTTTAAGGTTAAAGCCGCTTGTTCAGGCGTTTTCTCTTTTTTGTGTCTTCGCTGCATACGCTACTCGTTGTGTTTTATGTGTCTGGTATTATGCCAGTTGTTTTTAAAGCAATCAATGGGTGACAGTTTAAGATGTGGCTGAGGCGTTATCTGAAAGCACCAGCATAAATCTATACCCATTACACTTCAAAAAGCGAAAGGTAGTGGGTATAGTCCCAATGCGTTAATAGATTAACGCAGTAACCGAGTTAAAACTTTGCGGCCCTTTAGCTTCCCGTTTTGGAAATATTGAAATGCTTTTTCAACGATACTGCTGTGAATAGCAACGCAGGAGTAAAGAGGAGCAATATCAATTTTACCAATCAGATTGGCGGGCAATCCTGCTTCTTTTGTTAAAGCACCAAGAATATCGCCTGGCCTGATTTTATCTTTTTTTCCAGCACTAAAACGTAAAGTTACCATGGGTGGTACGGGGATTTTTGCATTCGACGGTGTTAATTCGCTGGTTTTCCCCCATGTCAGCGCATGCCCTAATTGATCTTCAATGGCGCAAAGACGTTCCGCATCGGCTGGCGTTGTGATGCTTAGCGCAAGCCCTTTACTGCCTGCACGACCAGTTCGACCAATACGATGGGTATGCACATCGCGTTCGAACGCTAAATCGTAGTTGATAACGGCGGGTAATTCTTGAATATCTAACCCTCTGGCGGCGACATCCGTTGCAATTAATAACGAACAACTTTGATTGCTAAAGCGTATCATCGCGATATCACGTTCTGATTGTTCCATGTCACCATTTAAAGCAATCGCGCTAAAACCTTCTTTATTTAATTGGCTGGCTAATTGCATCGTTTGCTCTTTCAAATTACAAAAAATCAGCGCTGAGGTCGGTTGATAATGCAATAATAACTTTTTTAATGTTTGAAATTTTTCGGCGCTATTGACTTCATGAAAACGCTGCTCAATATCAACCTTTTTTTCAGAAGGCGCAATGACAATGTGTTTAGGCTTTGTCATGAATTCACCGGCTAATTTTTTTATTTCGGGTGGATAAGTAGCAGAAAATAATAATGTTTGGCGCGGCTTCGGGCAGAGATCAATAATGGCTTTAATCGCATCGAAAAAGCCCATATCTAACATGCGATCGGCTTCGTCTAAAATTAACGTATGAACGTGTTTTAATGATAATGATTCTTTTTCTAAATGTTTTTGAATGCGCCCGGGTGTGCCAACCACAATATGTGCACCATGCCGGAGTGAGTCATATTGCGGATTGATGGGTGCGCCGCCAGATAAATTTAATACTTTAATATTAGACATGAGGCGCGCTAACTTACGAATGACTTTACTTACTTGATCAGCTAGTTCTCGGGTTGGGCATAATATTAATGTTTGGACTGCATATTTCTCGGTATTTAAGTGTTGCAATAAGGTTAAACCAAATGCAACGGTTTTGCCCGTGCCGGTGTTCGCTTGCGCAATGAGATCGTGTTTTGTTAGCAAGAGCGGCAGGCTTTCTGCTTGAATGGGGGTCATGCTTTCATACCCCAGATCTGTTAAGTTATTGAGCAACTCAGCGCGCAGTGCGAGGGTTGAAAAAGGGGTTGGATTATACTCCGCGTCATTCATGATAAATTCTTCTATTTAAAGTTTGCATAAGAGCGTGGACTTTAACATAAAATGGGCCGTTGTGCTTACCGCTGTGCTAATGAGCTGGTTAAAGGCAGTGGATTAAAATCATTCTAAGTGATTGAGTCAGCTAAATAATTTAAAACGCAAAAGGGGGAAGTATATGTTAGTTAGACCTGGCCAAATTCTCTAAAACATTCCCAGAGCATAAACCCTCTCTTAGTATTGATAACTTGGAAAGAGCTGGTTTGAAATTACGTCAAAATTAGCAATAGAATTTTATCGATCCATGGCGAGGCTGCGGCCCGCCATGTGTATTTTAATTTAGGTGGGGGGTACCAAGGATCAATCGTGATGATACCCGTGAATGTGACTGTAGCCTTTATTTTCTCATGCGGGAAACAAATCCAGCGATTAAGCCAACTAATGCAACGGTGCTTATGGACTTAACAGGATTTTCTTTCACGTAGTTGAAGATTTCTTCTTCGGTGTGCACAATTTTATTTTTTGCACGCTTTAATGTTTTTGATGATTGGCTCTTTAAAGCATTTATTTTCTTTTTTGCCGTGCTCAGTGCACTTTTGGTCTTTTTACTTTTTACTTTTCGCGCGGTGGTTGCGGCTGCTTTAGCTAATTTTTTTGTGCCATTGGTTACTTTCTTCGAGGTTTTGGATGCTGCTTTCTGAACCTTTCTTCCTTGAGCTTTCTTCATGATGACTTCCTTATACGTTAACTCTCAATTAAATCTATACAAGTATAATATAAGTGCTCACTAAAATTAATGCAATAAATATTGCTCATCTCACACATCTTATTCGTATTTCAAGATGCGATTTTTGCATCTTGAAATAGTCTCTACGCGATGGGTTTCTCAAGGGAGGATTCGCGATGCGATCTTGGTTCGTCTGTTGCAAGCCGTATTTTGTGGGCGTAAGCTAAGCGACGAAATTTAAGGAGATGTGTATGTGTAGCGGAAGACTATTTTCCAAAAAGCAAAATGCCATAACCGTTGCGGCAGGGGAAGAAGAATATTTTAAACATTTGCCGGATGACTTATTTGCCCTTCTACAAATAAATAAGGTGTTTGGATTAAGCCCTCAAATTGATGTGGAAGTCAGAAAGAACGGCCAGGACAATATAGTGACCATTCGATTGCGGCGTCAGGTTGAGGGAAAGTACCTTGTCGATTTTAGTGTGTTTCAAAATAAAATTTGGTGCTTGTCGCACATTAACGATGACAAGCTAGGATTTATAAGTCGCGGTAATGATGAATTTGGTTATGCAAGCGATTCATATACACCCAAAGAATGTGTTAATTATACTAAAAAAGAAACTAAGCGCTTAATTGAATTTCTGGAGGAAAATGGCATCGGAAAAAAACATTCTCCTGAACTTGTTAATGAAAATTCTAAAAAAGCGCATTTATAAATTTTTAAGTGAATTACGCTCTGCCCTGGGTTGCTGTAGGGGCAGAGTAAACTGAAACGAATTAAACGCATTTCAAACTTTTTTCGCAGTTTAAAATAGCTGGAGGGAGGGTATAATGAATATAAATAGTAGGGAAATATTGAAAGCGGTGAGAGGGGATGCGCGTTGAATTAATAAAAATCTTATCTTTGATTGTAAGATCATGTAAACCTGTTTGCAGGGCTAATTGTTTTGCATAATGTTTAATTAGTTCATCTCTAACATCGGGATGAGCGGCAAGACATTGATCAACAAATTTATTATCTATATTTTTTGCAAGTTGTGTTTTGAATTCGCCCCAATTGCTTATAATGAGTTGTGCGCGCTGTTCCCGCATCAATGATCCATACCGTGCTTTCCTGTTACGTACTAATGTGGCTATCTCTTCTTTAAAAATAGAGCTGATAGTTGCGCAAAGGGTTTCTCTGGTGGGGGCGGTAGAAAATAATGAAAATAGGGAGCAAGACGAACGCATAGTTAATCCTTTTCGAATTATTATGGATGCAAATGAGAATCATTATCATCTACAAAACTATTATTCGAGTCAAGCTTTGTTTTATAGCTAATTTGGGTGAGGTTTGAGGCCCTAAACTCCCGCTTTCCGGTATACTAATATTACCCAGTATTATGGTTGTATAGCCTATGCCTAAGCTCTATACCCTCGGACATTCAACCCATACCCTTCAAGAATTTCTCGATATATTAACCGCCTATCAGATCACCCATATCGTTGATGTTCGTACCATTCCTAAATCGCGTCGCTTTCCATGGTTTAACGACTATGCCTTAAAACAATCTTTAAAAAAAAATAAAATTGCTTATACACACATAGCCAAACTCGGCGGCTTACGACCAACCCATAAAAATTCAATTAATCAAGGATGGCGCAATGCCAGTTTTCGTGGCTACGCCGACTATATGCAAACGGCTGATTTTTTTACGGGGTTAAAAGCGTTAAATATATTATTAAAAAAAGGGAAGAATGTCGCCATTATGTGTGCCGAAGTGTTACCTTGGCGTTGTCATCGTTCTTTGATCGCAGATGCGGAAATTGTTCGAGGTATTAAGGTGTTGGAGATAATGAGTAAAACTTCCGTGCGTGAACATACTTTAACGGCTTTCGCTGTGGTCAATCGAACGAAAAGGCCAATAGAAATTTCTTATCCTCCCGCATCAAACCCGCAAAATAATAGAGCCAAAAAAATCAAATAATAAATTTTCTCACGTTTATTTATGAATTGAAGTCAGAATCAATTATCAGTAATAATGATTCTCCTGTGGGATTTTATTAAAACGTAATTTAAGCATTAAGACTATATAATAAGGAATTAATAATGCAAGTAAGGAAGATTACTGCTACCTATGCTCCTCCTTATGTCGAATTGGCTGCAAATGGAAAAGTGCTTTCTGATGAGGAAATTGCTCGAATTAAATCAGGCATTAAAACCGAAGGAAAGTACAGCCGAAAAAAACTAAATAGTCAATTTCCGTGGGTTTATACTCATCAAAAGTATTATATTTTACATCCTAATAGAGGCTATAATCCCGAAGGGGGTTATGGAAAAGTTATTTCTGCTCAGGATGCGGATACTGGAGAATTCATTGCATTTAAAATTATGACGAGCTATGAAAGCCAGGACGAGAGTGAGTCAGCAGAAAATGCAGCATTACTTTCCTCAACCCAACAGGAGGCTAATTTTTTAGCGGATGTCGGTTTGGCAATTATTAACAATCAAGGCCGTCCCATTACACTTCATTATGTTTCTAATAAATCTCATTGCGGAAAGCATATGATCGCAATGCAATGGTTGCGCGGTGATACAGTTTGTGGCAATACATTAAATAAATTTCCCTTTATCGTCACATTAAGTGTGATAGAACAAATGCTAAAAGAAGTGAAGCGCCTGCATCATCTTGGAATTTTACATCGTGATTTAAAAAGCAGTAATTTCATGTTTGATAGTGATTCGCATTGTGTTAAAGCCATCGATTTTGGGTTTTCGCAGTATATGTCTAGTCAAAGAAATTATTATGTTAAAGAGATTGTGGGTACGGAGGGACTTATCGCACTAGAATTATATGACCCTTATGATTTTACGAGTGATTTAAAGCCTGAAGTTCGGTTTCGCATGCTAGAAAATATCAAGCAGAAATTACTTGCCTTAGAAAATCCAACTAAAGAAGCTATCCATGATTTATTGACCAATGGAGGCTACTACAATGAGCAAACCGAAATGTATGCATTAGGAAAAACGATTAAATATCTACGTCCATCCGATTCTGATGAGTTTGTATCGAGTAAACAAAAAGAACATCTCCAAATACTATATAAAAATATGAAACATAAAAATCCTGCTGAGCGTCCCTCTATAGACACTTGTCTTAGTTTTATTCAAGCTATGCAGCGTGAAGTAACTGCCAGAGAACAAGTCTTTCGCGTTGGTATCATAAATGTTAGAGAGCTCGATAAGTTAAGAAATATATCCAATAGTGATAAATTAGAAGAAAATCTCAGATGGCAGATATTGGAGGAATTAAGAAATTTCCACAAAATTATTTTGATTGATAGTCACCCTAACACTGACGCTGCGCTGTATAATACTGTAATAAATGATGTGCTTCGTTGTGGTGTGCAACACCTCTCAAGAGATATTTATTGCGCACCATTCAATGGCCAATTAGTGGAAGCCATTCACCGTGATTTATCTCATCTTTATCCACTGTATCATTTAAAATTGTATGAAGTCGGGCTTGATACAACGAGAGAACTTAAGATTGGTCACGAGCAAAACTTTGCAAGGTTAGCACAAAAGTTTGGAGTGTTTCAGCCTAAAGCCATAAACGACACAAAAAGTGTGGAGGTGGCAGCTTTCAGGATGGACTAATGTTTCTTACTAGCCTTTCCATTTTTAAATATAAAAATTAAATTTACACACTGAATAGAAATCTTTATTCTTAAGATCCACAGCAAAGGGGAAGTAACGCATGTTCGGACGCTACGGCAAAACCCTCACGGAAGCTTCGCGCCATTACCTTGACTGGTCGCGAACAGCAGAATTACTCTTATCATCCACTCATCGTTACTCGGCGAATGAAATTATTACGCGCGGTTTTATTCTCATTTGCACCGTTATCCCTGCTTATTTAGCCTCCAAGCGTTCAGAGCAACGCAGTTCAAGTATTGCTTTAACCCTCGCCGCCGGGCTTTCCGGTTTTACCCTCTCACACATGCTGGTGCTCATTCCTTTAATTCAGAAGCGTCGTGAGATGAAATTGGAATGTGATGCGCTAATTGAAGAAATTAAAAAACAACCTAATTTTACTAAAGTTAGCGTTAAATTAACTGAGGTCATTGCGGGGATTGTAAACCTCTCGCTCAGTGATGATAAACATGGTAGAGCTTCACAAACGTGGGGAGAGAGAAGGGCGCTTTTAGCTAACTTGTTGGCAGAATTAGCGCCACAAAACTTTGATCCCGCATTTTGGGAGAGGAAAGTTAATGATATCATGCAAAGTTTAAAGCAACCCAACTCGACTTTAACACTGCGCCGTGTTGGCTAAGTGTCCTACGTCCACGCGTACAAAGATGGAGTCACCGATGGCGGTTAACACATCGCCAGCATAAACTTCACAGATGACTTGGGTTTTACGCTTAACTTCGCCTTCGATGCGCGCTTTAAGTGTTAACGACACGCCCATCGGTGTAGGTTTAATGTATTTCACGCTGAGCAAACCTGTGACGCAATCAATGCGTGGCAATGTGCCTGCCTCACGACCTTCTGCGCGGTAATGGTTCGCCATGGCTGTCCAATTGGAATGGCAGTCAATGAGGCAACCAATTAATCCGCCATAGACGAGGGCTGGCCAGCCAACGTAGCGCGCATCTGGCTGGTGAGTGGCGATAACATGGAGGTTATCTTGGTCCCAAAAACTTTTAATCAGCAAACCGCGCTCGTTTTTTGAGCCACAACCAAAACAGACCCCATCGGGCGCGGCGAGATCTTGTAGGGCAGAAACCATGCTATATTCCTTTAAAGTAAGGCGCTTTGCTATTTTTTATCATATTTTCGCAATCAAACAAAGATAATACACTGATTTATTACTTTAAGGTTTCTTTGTAATTAAGTGATATTTATTAGGTTTTATCTTACAGCCAAGATGGACTAATGGAAGTTCCTAATTTCAAAATTTTCAAATTCATGCATGATATAATGGAGCAATTCACAAGGAGATTTTTATCATGACGAATTCCAATGACCCGCGTTTAAAACAAGATGATTACGAAAGAAAAGACAAAGAAAATTCCAACGCCGGAATGATTGGCGGTATTATTATTGTTTTGCTAGCAATCTTAGGATTCTATTTTTACTACACCTATGAAATTGCACCAGCTCCTTTGCCTCCAACCGCCGAAACAGCGACCACCGCTGAAAATGCACCTGGCGAAACACAACCCACTACGGAACAACAAGCGCCAGCCCATCAGTAACTCTGTATGCGGTTTGAGCCGAGCGCTTAAACCGCCATTTGAAAAATTAAAAACATGCGATCCAGTCGCGACTTGACCCTCGGTTTTCTCTCATCACCCTGGATTCTAATTTAGTTCTAGATAGTGTTGATAAAATGTATTGACAAATATTTTTTTAGGATCATAAATTTTTTTTAATTTTATTATTAGTTGATAATGAGGATATGCTTTTTTAAATTGGGAATTTTCCGCAAAAAGCTGATATGGTAAATAATAACTTCCGTTTAATGATAATGTGGCATCAATCAAACTTCTTGTCCATGATTGTGCTTGCTCGATATTGTTTGGGGATAAATTTTGATTGAAATATAAAACAACAGCAAAGCAATCATTTTTCGTATACGCTAAAAATATGTTTTTTTCTGCTGGGACATATCGGATAGTTACATTAAGGAGATTAACATTATATTTTAAAAAAATATTACGCATTGTTGTAATAAATTGCGGAAGTTCATCAGTCGGAATAAAATATTCCTGTAACCAATCAGCATCATATTTGCTACGATGATCAGATGCAAACCTAACCGGTTTTTCCATGGCATTATTTCTAGTAACAACTCTATTATTATAGAATTTGCTAAATATTTTCTTCTCTAAATTCCAGCGCAATGTTTTTCCTAGCTCGCCATGCCTTGATGTATTAAATATAGGGGTGAGAATGATATTCCATTTATCCGGATTATCTAAAGGAATAACTTTACTTGGTAATACGTGAGTATTTTTATAAGTAACGACATACATGTTCCTTAAAAAGTCAGGATCCTTCACAGTATTAAGATGCGCATAAAATAAAACAGTATTTTTATTATTTAATATTTTTTCACGAAAATAAGCTGGAAAATCAGTTAATTCTGTTTCTTCATAATTACTAACGAGAAGATAGTTATCGGTTAATTGCAATGTTACATCTGTAACAACGCCTAATAATCCGTATCCTCCAATCACACCTGCCCATAAATCTGGATTCGTATTAGGTGTCACGAATACTTTTTCCCCATTTGCAAGCATCATATGAAATGCAACGATGCTATTTCCGACGGCACCTGCTCGAAAATCATCGCCATGGGCATTGACGCTCATTGAGCCGCCAATAGTAAAAATATTAGGTGATTGCATGGATTTAACTGCTAAATTATATTGATTAATATATTTCTGCAAGTCGCTCCATATTATCCCGCTTTGCACAGTCACTTGTTTTTTCTTTACATTGATCTGCAGAATTTTATTGAAAGATAGCATATCAAGTGCAATTGCTTTTGGTGCAAGCGATTGACCGCCTTGGCTGTGTTGTTTGCCCATAATGGCAATTGGAATATGTTCTAAATTTGCATCTTGAATTGCTTTCAGAATATCAGCTTCAGATTGAACATGTACAACGCGAGATACATCCGTAGCACTGATCTGCCCATTATCATTCAGCGCAACGGCTAATGATGATGAACTTAAAAATAACATTAAGATTGTTTGAAACAGAAGAATAGATGTTTTATTAAACACTCAAAAATACTTCCTATAAAATAAAAAATCTCATCTCGGGCGCTATACTTCCAGTAAATTTCCTTACTGGAAGTAAATTTGACGCCACTCGAGATAGCTATAAAACCCACTAATGATTAATCCTAACTCTTTTTTACAAACTGAGATTTCAACTTCATAGGACCAATGCCCTCAATTTTGCAATCAATATCATGGTCTCCTTCAACAAGCCTGATATTTTTAACTTTAGTGCCCACTTTCACCACAAATGAGGAGCCTTTAACTTTTAAATCTTTTATGACAGTGACCGTGTCGCCATCATGCAGTGTGTTACCATTTGCATCTTTAATAACTAAAGCAGTATCAATATTTTTTTCACTTTCTTCATTGGTCCATTCATGCGAACATTCTGGACAAATAAAAAATACACCATCTACATATGTAAATTCGGAATTACATTTCGGACATTTTGGTAATGCATTCATAATTTAAAAATCCTATAATTTAATGTAACTTTTTAACTGTTTCAATGAGGGTATCAAATATGCGGCCGTCGTTAATCATGCGATTGATTCCTATGCTTATTATTTTTCGAGAAACTTTGGTATTGGCTTCACAAAGATAAACATTTACTCCGCGCTTATGAAACTCTTCAATTATTTCACTAAATGTTTGAAGCCCTGTTATATCTATAAAAGGAACATCCTTCAATCGGAAAATAATATTTTTTGGATCAGAATGTGTTATTGCTAAGGCATGTTCTATTTTTTCAGTGACACCAAAAAAGAAAGGCCCTTGAATAGCATAAACAATGGTATCTTTTGGTAGGACCAAATCTTTCTCGGTTAATTCGTCATTCAACATTTTTTGGTCTTGTTTTTTAACTTCAACAAACTGACTCATACGACGAATGAAAAGTAACATGGCTAAGATAACACCTACGTTCACGGCCACTACTAAATTAGTGAATATCGTTAGAAAAAAAGTTGTAAATAACACAAGTAAATCATAATGAGGCGCATGCTTGGTCATGTGGATAAAATGAGGAATGTCACTCATATGATAAGCAACGACAAAAAGAATTGCTGCCAGCGCACAAAGTGGAATGTCTTTCGCTAATGGCGACAATAGTAAAATAACAAAAATTAAAAAAATCGAATGTACAATAGCTGAAATTGGGCTATTACCACCATTTCGAATATTAGTAGCAGTTCGGGCGATTGCACCAGTTGCCGCAAATCCACCAAAAAGCGGAGAGAAGATGTTTGCTAAGCCTTGTCCGATTAATTCTTGATTCGAATGATGGCGTGTCTTTGCCATTCCATCCGCTGCCGTAGCTGATAATAGCGATTCAATCGAGCCTAAGAGAGCAATAGTAAATGCAGGGCCAATTAGATTTAAAGCATCGGCTAGTTGGATGGATGGTAAACGAAACTGCGGAAGAAATGGTGGAATACCGCCGAAGGTACTGCCAATAGTCGCCACTGTTTTAAATTGAAATGTAGCCTGAAGCGTTGTGGCAACTAGCATAGCCACTAATGGGCCCGGTATACGCCTTAAAAATTTTGAACTGAATGCCACTAAAAACAAGCTTAAGCAAGCTAAACCTGTTGTCGCTAAATCAAGGTGTGGAAATGCTTCAATGAGCGTTAATAACTTTATGTGAAAATGTGCATTTATAGGGAGATGCGTTGGTAACCCAAGAAAATCCTTCCATTCACCCACAAAAATAATAACGCCGATTCCGCTGGTAAATCCGACGATGACAGGATCTGGAATAAATTTAATGACATTTCCCAGTTTGACAATACCCATCAAAAGCAAAATAAACCCTGCAAATAAGGTCGCTATCTGTAAACCATTAATACCATATTGCGCGGTGATATTCGCAAGAATAACAATAAATGCACCCGTAGGCCCTGCAATTTGTACACGGCTGCCACCAAAAACCCCTACAATAAAAGCGGATATGATAGCGGTATATAAACCTTGCTCAGGTTTTACTCCAGAAGCAATAGCGAAGGCCATCGCCAATGGCAAAGCAACGATTCCAACGATTAAACCAGCAACGATATTGGGTAACCAATTTTTAAAATTAAGTAATCCCGCACGATATGCTTCAATAATCACTATCATTTTTTATCCTTTAAAAGTGGTATGGAAGATTGTTATTGAGTATGGATCTTCAGTTGACGTAATAAGGTCAGATTCAGAAGACTTTTCCATTAATTACCACCGTGTCTAATGCAATTTATATCATATACCGGTATACGGGATATATTGATTTTGATTTATTTTTTGAGCTGGGGCAATAAATTTATTGAAAGATGCGTTTTTCTAGCGTGCCATAAATCCCAATTGCGTTGAAGATCAAGCCAAAATTCTGGCTCCATTCCAAAGGCTTCTGAAAATGCTAAAGCTGAATCTGCGGTTACTCCACGATGCATATTGACAATTTCATTGAGGCGAGGATATGTCCATCCTAAATGCTCGGCGAATTGTTTTTGTGATAGGCCGAGAGGTTCTAAAAATTCTCTGAGTAAAATTTCCCCTGGATGGGTGGGCGGTTTATTTTTTGGAGCCATTACAATATTCCTAGATTTTAATATGGGTATATTCCTCTATTTTTATGAATGATGCGAATTAAATTCGCACCATTAAGCGCATCTTGAAGTGCGAATGGTATATATCGAAAGATAGAATGATTGCAATAAAATGGTACAATGTAACCAAGTGGCCATTTCTTTGGATAGGCAATGTGGTATAAAATCCAAAACCAGCAGGTAAGAATCAAAATTTTCGCAAAACCAAATGCGAAGAAGACAGCCTTTTTAGGTATTGGCGAGCACGGGTTGCTTATTTCGCTTCACGCCAAGCCACATCAAGGTGCAGCTAACAAAGAGTTGATTGCCTATTTATCCAAACTATTTCATTTGCCAAAAACCCAGATTATTTTGCTAAAGGGTGAAGAAAGTAGACATAAGCTGGTGGTCGTACCGTTGACCGATTCTGTTCTGAAAGTAATCAATCTAGACAATAAGTCTGAGGGCATATGCTGAGCTGCTCGGCGCTTCATACTCACAACAAACTAAGGATAGCTATGTTTATCAAAGACATTTGGAAAGTTATAACGGATTATGGCACCGCTACACTGGCAGATAAACTCTCTTCTACAGCGGTAGCCTATTTACCGAATTCATTTTATGTAAAGGTACGTGGATTTCTTGAAACATTAGACAATAAAAATGATTCATCCGAATTAACACTAGGTGAGGCATATGAATTTGTTAAGTGTGTGTTTACCACGGAAAGAGATAAATTATACGAAATTGAAAAAAAACTACACGATGACATCTTTAGAATGATCCCTTACAATTGGTCTGCAGCAGCAAGAATATTGCTTAAGGATGGCATGATGCGCGAAGACATCTGGTTGCTCTGCAGTCAAAACGGTAATCGCGGTTTAAGCTACTTAGAGATATTGCTAGCATTGCAGGCATTATGTGCCATGGATAAATGCGTTATTGATTTCTTGCAAAAAAGTAGCTTTTTCTTTGATGCAGTTACACAGACGGCAGGATTAACTAAAGACAACTTGCGTCAATCTTTATTAACACATCGAAACACATTTTGCCTTGTTTTATTTACTTATAAAACACAAGGTATTCTTGAAGAGGTATTAAAGCAACCGGATGCTGAAAATAAAATACTGACTCAAATGTTATCCAGGATAAACGCCATGGAGCCGGGAAAATATGAAGCCCTTTGTCGTTGGAATAGTGAAGATTTGCAAGACTTTGCATTCCAAGCACCTCGAGGCTCAGGTATGTTTCAAGTACAACTTGCAACTATCTCAAGAGAAATAACACCCCAATCCGCTCGACTAGGAGTTTGAAAGGGATTTATAATGTATCATTCATACTTCAAGATGCGTTTTTTTGCATCTTGAAGTACACTCCTTCGCGATGGAGTTTTCAAAGCTAATTCGCCCCCGCCCCTACTCTCTCTCCCGGCAAGGACGCTGGAAACTCGATACTTTCATCACATGCGATTTTTTCTTTCCGCTGTAAAAACCACTTATGCCTTAGTTTATCCAACGGATTTAATAAAAACTGATTAATCAAGATGGCCATTAAGGTGGTTATGATAAGAACATAATACACTTGATACGTCTTTTCTAAAAACCATCCTGTGCTAGATAAAACATACACTAACGATAATTGCGCTAAATATTGCGTCATATAGGCAGGATAAGATAACTCACCGATGAAATTGTCAATTCGCGAATTTTTGAAACCAACAAATAAATAGGGAATGGAAATAGTGATTAATGAAATAAATAACCAATGCTTAACCTCGTACTTATGAAAATGCGGGAAAAACCACATGCCATAAAATAATAAGAAAATCACCAGGCAGGTTGCCGTGTTTTTTAATACCTGCTTGGGTAGAGCGATTGCTTTTGCGTACAAAAATCGATAAGACAAGCTGCCGAGTAAAAAAAGACCTAGTGCAGTTGGAAAAAAAGCGTTAGTAACATTATAACTGATATACCCATTAAGGAATAAGCAATAACGCAGTATAAAAGTTAACGCACAAATGCCTAACAAAATAGAAGTTTTTCTAGGGATCAGAAAAGGAACTAATAAATAAAATGTTAATTCCAATGAAAGCGTCCAGGCTTGCCCCAGAACTTGGAAACCTGAACCTAGTAGCTCAGCAGGAACCTTGTCTGTCAGCGGATTAAAATGAAAAACATGCGTAGCAGGATCTAACACTAAAAATCGCATTATTCCTTGGCCAAACAAAAATAGATTACCAAAAATATATAAGGCTTTATCGACATAATTATTCAATGCAGCAATGGTCGCAAGGGGTGGATGAATGGAATTAGACGCGCAAAAAAAGAGTGTTAAACAGAGGACAATAAAATAGAGTGGGTAAATGCGGAAAAAACGACTTAGGTAGAAATTTTTTAGCGTGGCAAAATTCAATTCTTGTAAGTGATATTTTTCTGCAATTAATGCCATGTAAAAACCGGAAATGATAAAAAAGGATTGAACAGCTATTCCACCATCACCATTCATTAGGTTAATAGTAACTCGAGACAAATCCGGGCTAGCATGGCCAAAAACAACAACCAGAGCTAAAAAATATCGCAAAATTCCCATGACCAGTGTCCATATTTAAAAAAGACTGATCGTAGCAGTGTTTGCATGGAGCTTCAAATGAGTTTTCACCCTAATGGCGAAAAGCTCGCAATGCCATTTACTTAATCCCACTCTGCTCTAACAACCCCACCCATTTCTTTCTATTTTCATCACCCATATCCGCTTTTTTAATCACATAATGCAAAGAATAAATCCCCTCTTTGCCACGCGTAATGAGCTGCAATTCATCCTGTACTTGATTACTCGGGGATTCAATCCGAAATTCGTATAAATACTGATCAGGTGTATCTTTATATACCGTCACGACGGGCTTAAATTTTGCTTCACGAATATTATTTAAAGTCAGATCGGCAAATTGCTTAGGCGTTACTCTATGTTGAATGCGAGGTAAGAATTGACTAGTCACTAATTCGTGCCATGCGTTGACATCTTGGCCCAATACCACATACTCCACGGTCACAATCACGTCAGTATTTTTCCCCCACGCCGCTTGCCAAGGCCGCTCATCAAACACTATACGCTGGGTTTCATATTCTTTTATTTTAGGATCAACAGGCGCTTTGCCAAGGGGTTTGGTGGAGCAATACATTTCGCCTTTGTAGTTAACGTATTCCACGCAGCTTACGTTATTGGCTGGAGTGACTTTTACTAAGGGCGGGGTGTCGTCGGCTAAAGCAATGAGCGGCAGAAGGGCTAATAAAGTGATTTTCGAGCGCATACACTTTCCTTTAGTAAAAAAGCTAGGGGATGACGAGTTTTAGTGCAAACAAAATAGCGGAGCGACATCCGCTTACTCTATTATTGGATGTTAAAATCAAAATCCGCAGCAAAAAAACCAACGTAGAGCAAAATAACGCCCAGCATTAAACCAAATAAGCTGAATAAGAATGGGATTTGCTCAATATGTCGTGCCATTAGTGCTTTCCATTGTTTAACAAAGAAAGCGCGATAAGTTCCAATGAGCAACATAGTAAAACCAACCACGGTTACTACCAGGTTCCAGCCAGGGTCAAAGGAATTCATAAACATGAGCGATAAGCTGCCAAAGATAACGGGAAGTACCGCACCCATAATATAGCCCGTTTCTGTTCTTACCATTCCTTTTGCCATCTCTTTCGCATCTTCGAGGTTAAAGAGAATACCAAGCGATAAAATGGCCGAGACAACTCCAAACCAGCGAGCAAAGACTATGTAATCCATACGTGTCACCTTCCCTTTCAGGTTGGATAAAAAAAACTATTGAAAATCATAACATCAGATTACAATGTTGGGAAGGTCACGATTGGCAAGGATGCTTATGTTCGAAAGGATGCGTGGTAAATTTTTTAAAATTTGGTTTCTTCTCGTTGGTGGATTTATATTATTGAACCTCTCGGGTTGCGAAAGCCATCTCATTGGCATGTTGAATCCGAAAGGCATCATCGCCTATCAAGAACGAAAATTATTTTTTGATACCTTTGCTTTAATGATGATTGTGGTATTGCCCGTTATCATCATGAGTTTTGCATTTATTTATCATTATCAAGAATCGCATCGCATTCAAGACTATAAACCTAATTGGAGCCACAGCTATTTTCTCGAAGCATTATGGTGGGGCATTCCATGCACCATCATTATCATTCTAGCTATTTTAACGTGGAAAAAAACCCACGAGTTAGATCCTTTTAGTAAAATTCCGGGCCACCCCGAACCGACGTTGCTGGTGCAAGTGATTGCATTGCCTTGGAAATGGTTATTCATTTATCCGGAGCAGCAAATTGCCACCGTCAACTATTTAGCGTTACCGTTAAATTCCCAAGTGGAATTTTGGATGACCACGGATAATGTGCCCATGAGCGCATTCTTTGTGCCGCAATTGGGCAGTCAAATCTATGCAATGGCCGGCATGCGCACTAAACTCCATCTTGTCGCCAATCAAGTCGGTACGTATGAAGGCTTGAACTCACAATTTAATGGCGAAGGTTTTTCTGACATGCATTTTAATGTGGATGTGATGGATGCTAATCAATTGCAGGCGTGGTTCAATCAAGCAAAACTCGCAGCAAAACCATTAGATGATGCGGCTTACCAACAATTGTTACATCCTACCATCGGCGATAAACCCCAAATTTATTCGGATGCGAGTCCTGCCTTATTTCAAAACGTGATTAATCTTTACATGATGAGCCACGGCCCCGTGCATCCACGTGCGCAGTATCAGCAATCCCCTCAATCTCATTCTATGCCCGAGGTTCAACATGCTCACTGAACTCATCTTTGGAAAATTAACGTTATCTGCTATCCCCTTCCAGTCGGGCATCATTATGGGGGCGGGGATATTTATGGGGCTTGTCGCATTTGCAACCCTATTTGCCATCACCTATTTAGGTAAATGGTCTTATCTTTGGCATGAATGGATTACCTCTGTCGATCATAAAAAAATTGGCATCATGTATTTAATTTTATCTGCTGTCATGTTTTTACGCGGTTTTTCTGATGCCATTTTAATGCGCTCACAACAAGCACTGGCAGCAGGCACATCTCTTGGCTATTTGCCCCCAGAGCATTACGACCAAATTTTCTCAGCGCATGGCGTCATCATGATTTTCTTTGTGGCCATGCCCATGATGTTTGGTTTGTTAAACATAGTATTGCCACTGCAAATTGGTGCGCGCGATGTGGCGTATCCCTATTTAAATTCGCTCAGCTTTTGGTTAACGTTTGTCGGCGCCATGTTATGCAATGCGTCATTAGTCATTGGTGATTTCGGTGCCGTTGGTTGGCTTGCTTATCCGCCACTATCTGAGCTGTATTATAGTCCAACGGTAGGTGTAGATTATTACATTTGGTCACTGCAAATTTCGGGTGTTGGCACCATGCTCGCCGGTATTAATTTTATTGTGACGATTTTTAAAATGCGCTGCCCTGGTATGACATTAATGCGCATGCCGATTTTTGTTTGGTCAGCCTTATGCGCAATGATTTTAGTCGCCCTCGCCTTCCCCGTTTTAACCGTGACATTGGCTTTATTAGCGTTAGATCGGATGCTCGGCATGCATTTCTTTACCGACTTCGCCGGCGGTAATAGCATGATGTACATTAATTTAATTTGGGTCTGGGGACATCCTGAAGTTTACATTTTAATTTTACCTGCGTTTGGTATTTTTTCTGAAATTGTTTCAACCTTCAGCCAAAAACGGTTGTTTGGTTATACTACGATGGTATGGGCAATTGCCATTATCGCTTTTCTTTCCTTTATCGTCTGGCTACACCACTTCTTTACGATGGGCGCGGGCGCTGACGTTAATTCATTCTTTGGCATCGCCACGATGATCATTTCCATTCCCACCGGCGTCAAAGTCTTTAACTGGTTATTTACCATGTACAAAGGACGCATCATCTTAGCAACGCCCATGCTGTGGGTAACCGCCTTTTTTACCACCTTCGCTATTGGCGGCATGACAGGCGTCATGATGGCAATTCCGCCAGTCGATTTTCAAGTGCATAACAGTTTATTTTTAGTTGCTCATTTCCATAATGTGATTATTGGCGGCGTATTGTTTGGTTACTTTGCCGGTATCATTTATTGGTTTCCCAAGGCGTTTGGTTTCAAATTAAATGAACGCATTGGCACATGGGGCTTTGCTTTTTGGGTAGTAGGTTTCTATGTCGCGTTTATGCCACTTTACGTATTAGGTTTAAATGGCATGATGCGTCGCACGAATCATTATGCCAATTTATCGTATCATCCCTACTTAATTGTTGCCGCCATCGGCGCCATTTTTATTTTGATTGGCATGGCATTACAGTTTTGGCAATTGATTTACAGCGTGAAACACCGTGAAGCATTGCGCGATGTGACGGGAGATCCTTGGAATGGCCGCACGTTAGAATGGTCAATTTCATCGCCTGCGCCTCTTTATAATTTTGCATTTACTCCAGAAGTGAATTCATTAGATGCGTTTTGGGTGGAAAAACAGACACAGCCTGAAAAAGTGTATCAACGCCATGAACACTACCACCCCATCCATCTACCCAAGAATACCGCTACCGGATTTATTATTGCGATATTCGCAGGCATTTTAGGGTTTGCTTTAATTTGGCAAATGTGGATTCCAGGTATTATTGGTTTTATTGGTATCTTTGCCAGCGCCATCGCACGAACCTTCGATCTTAATACCGATTATTATTTAGATGCCGATATCGTTAAACAAACTGAACTTGCTCATTTAAAGGAAGTGGCCAACCATGCACTCTGAAACGCTAGCACCGCATGAACATCATATAGATGTTGATGGTAACGATGTATTTGGATTTTGGCTCTACATTTTAACGGACTGTATTTTATTTGGTTGTCTTTTCGCTACCTTTTTAGTGCTAAATCAGCCCGGAGCGCCCGGGCTTCAATTAAAAAGTTTTGTGAATTTAAAAGATGTTTTATTGGAAACGTTCGTTTTGCTCGCATCAAACTTTACGTTTTGTTTAGCGTTTTTAAGTTTTTATCATAAACAGCTGAGTAAAACGATCGCGTGGTTGGGTTTAACATTTTTATTAGGTGCAGGCTTTTTATATATTGAAATCACCGAATTTATTCACCTCGCGCGTGAGGGATTTCGTTGGGATGATAGTGGCCAAGCCTCCGGATTTTTTACTTTAGTTGGCACGCACGGCTTGCATGTCACCATGGGTTTATTATGGATTTTAATCATGATGGTACAAATACCGCGGTTTAAATTTACCAATATAACGTTACGTCGCTTAACCTATCTTGGCTTATTTTGGAACTTTTTAGATATTGTGTGGATATTTGTTTTCACCATCGTTTATTTACTAGGAGCGCGTTAACATGGATCACGCGGCACAGCCTGATTTTGGCACCGGCAAAAAGAAACTCGGTATTTATATTGGTGGATTACTCGCTTGCTCTCTCCTAACCTTATTCGCTTTTTGGGTGGTGATGTATGGTCAATTCACTACCGGCACCCTATTTGTCTTGGTCTATGGCGCGGCATGCATCCAATTTTTAGTGCAATTACTTTGCTTCATTCGCTTGAACACTCAAACGCCACAGGGCCAAATGAATATCATGGCATTAATTTTTACCGGTGTTATTTTAACCTCTATTATTGTCGGTTCATTATGGATTATGTGGAATTTAAATTATAACATGATGTAATTTTTATTCGTCATTGCGACGAAGCAATCTCATGCAAACATAGTATATCGCTTTTCGATTGATGAGCGCTATGTAATAGCTGGAGGATTGCTTCGCCACCCTTAAGGCTTCACGCAATGACTAACGATTATCCCATGCGAAACTTAGGCTGCGTACTAAGCTGCCATTGAGGCTTTTGTATTGAAGATTCTTGCATCATCCCATCCACATCCGATTTTGTCATACAAGGAAATAATGTTAAGTTCATCATAATATGATTACGCATCATAAAGTGCATATTATTAGCCGATGCTTCCTCATTTTGCATCATCATTTCTTCTTCATTCATGGGAAATTTTTTCATAATGATTACTCCTTTTTGTTAGTTCCTAATTAGGTTAGCCCATGCCTCTCCTCTAAAAATTGCGTTTAATCAATTCGAGATGCTTACAGGTCCTCGCAATAAAGGGGCATCTGCTATATGATATTTTAAAAATGGGATTTAAAAATGGACACATTACTTATTTTTTTTGGTGCAGGATTAGGCGGGTTATTACGCTATTGGGTAGCTAGTAGCATTTATGCCTTTACCGGTCGACAATTCCCTTACGGTACACTCGTCGTTAACATTAGCGGCTGCTTTTTAATGGGCATACTATACATTCTCATTCTCGAGCGCTTCAACGGCATTGGCCCGCAATTACGTGCGTTTTTATTAATTGGGTTATTAGGCGGCTACACGACTTTTTCATCCTTCTCAATTGAAACGCTAAATCTGTTGGAGAATGGCGCTTTAATAGGCGGATTCTTAAATATCATTTTAAGCGTTGTTTTATGTGTGCTAGCCGTTTGGCTAGGAGCATGGGGAGGAAGGCAGTTATGAAAACAAGAATATATTGTATTTTGGGATGTTAAGGCAAACGCATAAGTTGCCACAGATTAACGCTAAAAAATTATTGAATTAAGGGGTTTTTATGGGCAGCAGAGGCAAATCTAGCTTAGCGAAAAAAGGACATTCAACATCAGCACTCGAGGCAGTAGAAACAGAAAGTAATGTATCCTCCGCATCGCCCAGCTATCCACCTGAACTCGCCCCAAGCCGTGAGTTACTTGATGCTATTAGACAGCAGAAAGGAGCAGGGATTACTGTTAAATATGAGGAGGAAAGCGATTTATATTGTTTTATTCCTAAAAAAACAACTGTAGAAAAGCGACCCGGTTCGCCTCATCGTTCCGCGCTATTCTCCGTCAATAAACTAAATACAGGGGCTGAGAAAGTCGCTTTATCTTCTAAGACGGAATCTCCAACCAAGCAAGCGACTCTTAGAAAATAATCGTGATGGGTTTTCATCGTATCCAATTTTGACAGGAAAAATCATGTTCACTTCGATAGCAGAAACTTCATCACCACTTAATATTATATTTCAATGCGTCAATGAAATAATTACTAAATTAATTAAGCTGGCCAACAATGATCCTGACATTAGAGAAGATCACAAAAAAATTCTTGCCTTTATGTTTCAATTATCCGCTATGGTTAGGACAGTGAAATGTGACCCTGTTATTTATAAAATGTTAATTCAAACAAAGGTTGAATTACAAAATCTTATTATTTTGTCAAGCCAATTACCAGCAGACATTCATCAGACAATGAAAAAGATGCTGGAAGGTTTAAATAAATTTGAGGCCGAAGAAACTATCCCAGCTATTCTTGCTAATAAAAAATTTGATCAGGAAATGGATGCGTTTTTCAAGGGGCATGGTATTGCCATGATCACCACTGAAGACCTTGGTAAAATATTACGATTTATTACCAATGTGCAGTTGAATTCAAATGGTAAATGTTTTGTTTTTCCAAATAGCAATTACCCATCACGCCGCGTAATTAATTTTATTGGTATACAGCCTGAAAACTCAAGGAAGATTTTAGAATACATGCAAAATTTAGGAGATCATACTGCTGTGGAAAAAATTACAAAAGGAGCTGAAATTAACATAGAAATAAGCGGCACTTTTTGCTACGAAAAAATTATGCCATTGTTTAAAAAAGCATTTATTGAGATGAAGTCATCTAATATAGGTGGTTTTTCATTTGAAGACTCTTTTGAACCCACGCTTAGCTTAGCTCGAAAAACATGTTAGCCAACAAAATTAAATTATTCAAAGATTTAGTATTTTATGGCAACGAATTGAAATGCTGCTGAGGAGTGAAGGTTTGACTCAAATATAAACAGTTGATGCTATATAAAGCGAATTTTTAAACAAATACTTAGGGTTTATGCGATTAGAATACACAATTATTGAAAATGAACATCATGTTTTTGTGAGGAGAATCGGACATAGGTTTGATACCAGTATGTTTTATGGAGATACTGGCTCTCATTACTTCCTCTCAATATTTTTTCTATTCTGATAAAGTTTATTTATTTTCTTTTTGCAAATGCAGAAGGAAGCACGCAGGACGATATTTATAAACTCTATACTAGTAAGGAAGGGGAAAAATCAGCTATTGAATTAAAAGCCAATGTATTTCAAAGCACATTTTCTGGCAAAACAAAAAATTACTCGTATACAGATATCAAAAGCATTGAGCGCGTGGGTGATTTTGCAATAATTTGGCTTAAGCAAGCGGTTACTCGCGGAAGCAAACTAACACCAATCGGCATTCCGGTTTATTCAAATGCATTCAAAGAAATTCCGAGATCCCGCTTTATCTCTTTATTACAAAGCAAATCTAAGTTAAGACCAACCGATTTTGTTTTAAATGTTTAAATGTTTCTAACTAATTGACATTTATAATTGCCCCTCTTAGCCCTTAGGTTGTCATCCTATGGGTTCTCGAAGCAGAATCAGGTCCGATAGGGTATTTACTACCCTCGATTGAGTGATGGATTTGTGTTAAATTATGCACTAAATTTACCCATAAAGAGTTTAAGTGTATGAATAATAATTCAGAAGCGGCGGATTTGATTATCCCAAAATGGAAATTAATTAGCTTTATCTTTCTAGGTTTCGGCGGGTATTGCTTGCTTTTGCTGTTTTTTATTCTGCTAAGCATCATCGCTGGTATTGCCGTTTTTAAATCGCTAGTGTTCTTGAAAGTTTCCTGGATTCCCGTGAGTATGACGTATGTCTTGCTTTCGGTTCTTTATATAAAAACACCAACTCCTTCTGGTATACGCCTTAAAGAAAAAGATGCCCCGCAATTGTTTGCATTAATTCATGAAGCGGTTCAGCTAACGAATTGTAAGAAAATTTCTGCCGTCTATTTAAATGGTGAGTTAGATGCGAGTGTCACCGAGCGTGGCAGAATGTTTTTACCGTTATGTAGTAAACGTATTTTAATCATCGGCATTCCTTTAATGATGGCGGTTCAGATTGAAGAATTTCGCGCCATATTGCTGCATGAAATGAGCCATTTTTCAAAAAAACACACTGGCTTTAATAATTTTTTATATCGACAACATCGTCGATACGTTGTGATTCTAAAATCTCTGCAAGAGCATAGTACTTTTTCACCGATTAAAAAATTATTGGTTTGGTATATTAACCGCCTGAGTTTATATGCGTTCGCCTATTCGCGAAAGAATGAATACGAGGCTGATAGCAATGCAGCAGCCATCGCGGGCCCACTTAACCTTGCAATGGGATTGACACGCCTTAGCACCGCCAAATACCAATTCTATGAAGCTTGGAACATGGTTTGGCGCCATGCAAATCATTTAGAATTACCTAACTTAAATGCTTATCAACTAATTGGAGCTGAATTAAAAAAAGCCTTACCTTTGCCGCTGCAAGAAAAACTCATTCGGTTTGAGTTGAGAATTGAAAAAGATAATTATGATACCCATCCACCGCTTGGTGATCGATTAAAAAATTTGAATGTTGAACCTTTCTTAACAACAAAAGCATTTGCTCTATCCGCCGCAGAACATTATTTTGCAGATCAATACTCGGTTATATTGGACCGATTTAACCAAAAATGGACTGAGCAAGCATTAACACAATGGCAAAATCAGTATGCCGAGCGTGAAAAGTTAGCGAAAGACATTCTCCTTTATGAAAATGCACATAATCTCGGGGGAGAAGAAACGCGTGCATTAGCTTTTGCTTACCTTGAATTACATGATGATAAGAATAAAGCACGAACTGTTTTGCAAAAATACCTAGATGAAAACCCTGAGGATTCGCATACTTTATATTGCATGGGCTTGTTATTAAGCTCAGAGTTCGAAGATGAGTGCTTAGAAAAATTTAAACTTGCGGCAGATTTGGATAGGGAATGGGCTTACGCCTCGTTAAACTCTACTATTAAATATTTGTTTAAAACTGGGCGCAGAGTGGAAAGCGATCAATATTTTCAAGCTCTGGAAGTGGAATCAAACAGGCTACGACAAGCAGATTTAGAACGTCGCTATATTTATCACACCGATCAATTTAAGGCTGTAGACATATTTCCTGATTCAGCTAGAAACATCATCTTAAATTTATTGCGTTCTTTAAAGGACATTAAAAGTGTTCATGTTGCAGAAAAAATAACCCATCATTGTTACAATGAAAAGGTTTATGTGATAGCGGTTAAAACCAAATGGTTTAAAAAAATCGGTCAACCATTACAGGAACAAGTTAACGCAATCAATATGAAAAATATCTCATTTCATCTTATTCAGTTGAATCGTCATAATACGAAGTTAGGTAGAAGTGTGTTGAAAGTGGCGAGCAAGTTGTAGTGAAGACCGTAAAGCGTTTTGTGCATAAGTGCAACTGCCAATCGCTGAAGATGAAAGTTATAGGTCATTGGGATTTACTTTTTGGGAAGGATGTCTATTGAATTAGTTAGGAAGCGCTTACCAAGTTAAAATAATAATTTATTAATGCGCTAGATAAATAAATGGATCCCAAGCATAATTGGGTCCATTTTAACTTGTATAATGCAATCTAGGAACCCGGGAGTAAAATGCAACGCAGAACTGCAATAGGTTTTTTCGTGGAAAACTCTCAAATACCTTCCTCAGCAATAGCTGGGCTGGTACAAAACCAACAATCCGCTGCCCGCGCCTTGTTTGAACCCAAACAAAGAATTGAATATGAGACTAAATTCTTACAACATGTTGTAAACGGGGAAGTGGACGCCGTTAAAGATATGTTAGAGAAAGATATCAATCTATTATTTATACGTCGAACGGTGACTGATTTAGCAGGCCGTAAAGTGTATGGAACAGCGTTTCAAATTGCGCTTTGCGCAGATGATATGAATCCTTACGAAAATCCTTATTCATCGTCAGACATGTGTCGATTGATAGCAAAATTTTTCGACCGATTTCCAAAAGGCGCAACAATTCGCTACGAGCAATTTATCCAAAAATTCCCTAAGGGCATGCCTAACGATAAATCTTTACTCACGGATGCAGATTTTTTAAATTATATAAAAGAGTATGAGAATATTATTAGAGCGATAGCCAATGATCCTTGCATAAAGGGTGAAGTAAGTGAAAGCACACAAGCGATTATTGACAATATTCGAGGGTCTAGTTTTAAAGATGCCGTCAAGAATGGCCTGCACTTCGATGAGCGTATTTTTTTAGCAGCTCTCGCTGTGTATGATGATCCAGCGATATTTCGACTTTTCAAAAATGAGGACCAGCGTCGTGTTTACTGCATTCAAGTATTAGGTTCTTTACAATCGTTGTTCACCGCGAATTTTGCGCAAATATTTTGTTTCGGATTAAAAACATTTGCTATCGAGAAGAAATCACTCACTCGCTCTTTGAATTTTTCGGATGGTACGTCCTTTTTCGACCAAAATCTGGGGGTCTCGCACTTTGTATTTAGTTATGGTTGGGGTAACAAGAGTAATTATGAATTAGGAGCACCGTGGTCGGGAAATAACACCATGTCACAGCCTCTAGCAATTTACCTTCATGATAAACAAAAATTGAGAAATTGCTTAATTAAAGAATGGAAGCAGGCAAGCGACCAAGAATTGCAAGTTTACCCAGTCTTAAGTGCTCGATCATGATGGTCTAGGAATTTCTAATTCAATGCTTTGGCATGCCTACTATTTTAGTCATCACTTCAGTAGATAATCGTAATTCCTCACTGAATTGCTATGGAGTTAAATCTCCGAGCGATTCGTGAGGGGGCTCATCTGAAAGCATTAAATTGATTGAGCATGAAATGAATAATCTAATAAAAGAATATGATATTCTCTGATGCTTAAACTTCAATAAGCAATTGCGGTTTCCTTATTGAATCCTGATAACCATTATGCTTTAAGCCATATCCATGCGTTTTACGCCATTAATTTCAAGAATCAAATCTTTTGTGTAAGCAGTAGACGGCGTTTGAAAGCCAATAGGCGCATTACCGGCAAGTGTTTTTTTAACGATGAGTACAGCTGATAACGCTGTAAATTCGTATGCATTGGGAGTGATAACCTGTGCGGCAATCTTTTTTCCAGCAACATTAATTACTTCACCATATATAGTTACAGATGTATTTTTTAGCTCTTTTTGAGAAGGCCCTTCTGGCATGGTATTTATTCGATTTTGTATATATTGTTTGATAGGATTCCACTTGAAAATGGCTTTGATAGGATTAATGAGTTTATAAAGCAGTATCCTGTTTGCAGGTGTAGATAGATAAGTTTCTATATGCGGTATGCCAGTGCTATACCACGCAGATGCCAGATCACCCCAAGCAATGGTAGTGCATGTAATTGGTTTATTGCCACCAAAGTTGAATACGCGCTTTTTCCAGCCTAACGGAATGCGTTTTAATACTGCATCATCACGAATCATGGCTCCCTCCGCCACACTTTCTGCAATGGTTCTTGCTGTTCCGCGTGAAATGCTCGAACCTGATTTCGTATGAATCGCTAGTATTAATTGAGTCGCATCAGGCAATTTGCTTTTTAAATGCTGTGCCAGGCAATCACTAGGAACAACATCAAAACCTGCTCCCGGAAGTAACATCACCTTAGCAACTAAAGCTTGTTCATGCAATGCTGCCAATTTCTCAATGACGAGATATTCGCCGGTAATATCCAGATAATGCGTATTGGTTTCAATGCAAGCTTGGGCCATATTTTTGTAAGTATTGATAAAGGGGCCAGCGCAATGGATAACCGTAACAAATTCTTTAATGCATTCTTTTACAGTCTCATGGTTTGCGATATCAAACACGCGATATTCAAGACCCAAATTCTTAGCTTGCTGCAGAAGTTTTTCCTTGTTTCTACCAGCTAATACCGGTTTTAAACCTTGCTTGCAGGCAAGTTCTGCTATCAGGTTTCCGGAATATCCGTAAGACCCATAAATGAGGAAATTATTTTTAACCATTACAATTCCTTGACTGGTTACGATTTTATTCAACAAAGTATTTAAAAAATTTAGGTTACCCGTTTTGTCGAGTCATTATCAAACGGGTAACCTCATATTGCAATGCACGCCACTGACGATGCTAGTAAATATCTTTCACCAGTCTGCGGTTGAAACCCTGGCATATTAGTCTTTCCGTATGTTCAATGGATCGATATATTATCACCCCATGCCGGCATTCGAAACAAACGAGGCTTACAACCCATCTTAATACTACCAAATAAATCAATGAATATTTGGCAGCTGGTCGAGCGTAGCTTCACAGTGGGCCTATTAGTGGGGGCATTTCTACACCCTCCCCAAAATGATATCTACAATTCACTTTATTCATTCAAAAAAAACACATATTATAAGTCACTTTAGTGTATCTCTTTACAAATAGGGATGTTATTGCATGTCACTTGAAATAGTTCCAGTAATTACTAAAAAGCATTTTAATGATTTTGTCTCACTTCCATGGGAACTATTCTCGACCAATTCAAATTGGGTTCCCCCTTTGCGAATGAACGTGCTAAAACAATTAGATACCCAAAAAAATCATTTTTATAAATCAGCTGAAAGAATGTTATGGTTGGCATATCGAGACAAAAAACCAGTGGGCCGCATCGCTGGAATTCTAAATCACCGACATAATGAATATCATAATGAAACAACGGGATTTTGGGGATTTTTTGAAGTTATAAATGATATTGAAGTGAGTGAAAAATTGTTTGCTGCTGTTGAAAGTTGGGCAAAAGCCAAAGGAATGACACAGTTAAGAGGCCCAGTTAACCTATCTACGAATCATGAATGTGGATTACAAATCTCAGCTTTTGATACCATCCCGTATGCAATGATGTTACAGCACCCTCCTTATTATCAACAATTGGTAGAATCCTTAGATCATAAGAAAGCAATAGATCTGCAAGCATGGTTGCAGAAAGCCGAAGATGTTGTTGATGCTGATAATACTATCAAACAACGTGCAGCCAATTTGCTCAAAAAAGATGGAATTCGTTTACGTTATATTGACATGAAACGGTATAATGAAGAGATTGCTGCGCTATATGAAGTATATAATGATGCGTGGAAAAAAAACTGGGGATTCGCACCGATGGAGCGCGATGATTTTTTGGATATGGCAAAGGAAATGAAATCAATTATTAAGCCTTTTTGCATTCCTATCATCGAGGTTGAAAATGAAATTGCTGCATTTGCTGTATTTATACCAGATATAAATCAGGTACTGATAAAAATTAAAAATGGGAAACTGTTTCCAACGGGACTGCTAAAGTTACTTTGGCACACTAAGGTCAAGAAGACGATGAACCGCGGAAGGATTCCATTACTTGGTGTAAAAGGAAAGTTTCGTCATTTACGTCTTGCTGCTCTACTATATATGGAATTATTTTCTAGCATTCCTGCAAATGGTTATCCAATCATTGAATCTTCTTGGATATTAGAGACAAACAGAGCCATGGTTATGGGATTGAAAGCTGTTAAAGCTTTTCACTATAAAACCTATAGATTATATGAAAAGCCATTGTGAGCGCTTCACATATACCCATTGCACTTCTAAAGCGACGTGCAATGGGGATTTAAATGAAAAAATGTTATTAATAAGGCTGTTGGTTTTGACAACAATGCAGGTGTATCTACCTTAATAAACGTAATGATTGAGTTTGAAACCGTCTCGAGAAGGGGCTAAATAAATAAACGCGAATTAGATACCATATAATATTTTTTTCAATTAGATCGGGATGAATTTTGTTTTCGATTTTTGCATGAGCTGCTGGACAATCACTCCAATGCAGCGTCATGTTGTTATGATGGACCGTATGATAGCCACTATTAAGCCATAGTAAATTTATAATGGCGCCAGTAAAATTACGGGAATGATTATACTCAGATTCTTCATCGGCGTGAACATGGTATATGTAGTTAATAACTAAAATCATGTACAGAATGATTTGCTGAGGAATAAGCATATACAAAACTGCTTTTTTCCAATTAATTAAACAGGCGGTTAAGAAAGCCAAAGCCAGAATAAAATATTGGGATAAGCAAAAATAGAATTCATTACGTCGTATTTTCCATAGTATATTTAGATAGTTATAAATGGATTTTTGTTGATGATATATGCTAATAAGAGGGTATGTTAATAAGTTAAGCATGTTATTTTTTTCAGAATATCGATAAGTTGCCATAATATCACCCTGCTTATTATTATATTTATGGTGATTCCAAACATGCGTAGGCACCCATGCAAAAATGGGATATCCATAAAAACAAGTTATCCAATAGCACATCAATCTATTTAAAATTTTAGACTTGAATATCGGTAAATGAACGTGATTATGAGCTATGGCAAATACTGGCATGGTCATTACAATAAGCAATAAGTACCAAATAGGATGAATTGATGCAAATTGCCAATTAATGAACAAAAGCGTGGTCATGATAACCATAAAGGTTAATGTAAGTCTGTCAGCTTTATTTCTAAGCATACTCATCCTTGGTATTTTAAAATTTATCGGTCCGGTTTGAAAATTATACCTGAAAATCTAAATTAACTTAGCGCCAATGATTTTAATCTTTTTCTTATCTAGTGTCATTAAATTATACATATCATTCGCGCTGATATCTGCTCGGCTACCGTGTCAAAGTGGCCCGGGATATGTGTTACTAGCCCCATTGAGCAGTGCGAGGAATTCCTTCAGCCCAACCACCTGCAAGTGTTGCAATCCATGCTCCGTCTTTGGGTGCGGGCCAGTAACCACCATAGGAAACTGGTTCACCTTCTTTTAGTATTTTCTTTTTTGCTTTAAGCATGTAAGAAGACGGACGCCCCCACCCTCCGCAAAGCTTACTTGATTTCCATGGCGGATAAATAGCTACCCGCATAATGTGTAAAATAAAGCACGTTATTATTATGAGCGACCATCAAACTCGACTGAGGAAGCTCGATCGCGTTACAAAGTTTATTACCGGAAGGACTAATTATATACACCCGATCTTTTTCTACTCGTCGATCATGGCTAATAAAAATGATATTTCCCTCATCATTAAAAAATGGCGATAAATCTAAATAAAAATTATCCTGTGCATACGCGCCCAACTCGATTTTCCACTTTATTGACCCATTTGAATTGACAGCATAGGCATAATGAAAATCACCTTCTCGCCCATCTAGATAGATCGAGCCATCGCTCCCAACTGTTGGTGGATAGGTAGGCCCATAAAGATCAGAATAGGTTTGAATAAAAGGTAAAGTCCAGGATAAATTCCCGTTTTCATCAAGCGCATATAGTGCATTGTGGTCTGCGATATAAATTTTCTTATTTTGGCTATCAACAGCTGGCGCACTGAAATGCGTTAACACTGCATCACGATGAAAACTCCATTTCACATTACCAAATTCATCAAATGCGTAAAGACTAGTATGGTCTTGACTATTAGCATATAGATCACCGTTTATCCCCACAGTAAGTCTATTGAGTCGATTTTTTGGCATAAGAGTATAATGCCATAGTTCTTCACCCTCTTTGGAAATGGCATACAAGGTTGAATATGAGGCATAGTAAATGGTTTTATCTTCCCTAAGTATAGGACCAGTGAGTGGATAGTCTTTAGTATCAAATGCCCACCGTTCTTTGCCCTTTTCACTCAGTGACACTAATCTTTTCCCATTACTAATATACATATTCCCTTCATCATCGATTGCAGGTGGAGAGGTAAAAAGTTCCGCAATTCGATAACCAAGCAATTTTTTACCTGCCTTACCAAATAGTTGCAGAGTAAAATAACCGTCATTCATATTAGATGTAACAAGATAAATTTTATCTTGTTTTATCCTTGGCCCCAGATCGTAACTCACACCATTCAGATAGGATTGCCATTTTAGTTGCGCAAAACATTGAATCGCATTTGCAGAAGTTGTAATCGTTAGAGTGATTATTAATAAAAATAGCTTAAACATCTTTTTCCTCAAATCGCATTCGCAAGGGCCAAAACCTTTGTTTTCAGCCCGCTGCATTATTCCGCATTTTAAATCTAAATTACCACTGATTTACTTACGCAAGCCGGGCGTAATGTGACTGGGTTCCGTTTGTCCAAACCTAAAGAAGCTAAACCACCCTGGCGTATCGTTTTTCAACCCATGCGTCTTGCGAAATGCACTGAGTCGCTCAGGATCAGAAATGATCGTGGGAAGATGGGCCTCCATCACTGTCCAAAATTCTTTTTTGTTACCATTGAAATCGGGGGTAATGGCTTTGATGATGCTGGATAAATCCTCTTCCTTTTTGATAACCATTGGCAAGTAATTCAAGACGCCACGAAAGAATGTGCGAAATATCGTTGTGTCAAAATCATAGTGACGCACCAAAAATGCGGGTTGATCAATATTGTCTTTAGGAATTCTAACCTTATCACCACAATCCTTAAATAACTGTAAATATTCAATCACCGTATCAAAACTCGGATTACGTTTTAAAAATATTTCACAAAATTTTTCCGTAAAATATTTCCTATTGTCTATTTCATTTACCTCAAAAGCTGCTAACACAACTTGCACATCGAAAGGCAGTGCTAAATGTGGCAAAACAGCGTCAATTAAGCACTTGATTCTAGCGTGGTAAAGATTGCCATACTTGCGCACGGTAAAGCCATCATGAAGCCTAAAGAAACTGTTTGCGGTTTTCACGTGAGGCACAACCATTTCTTTAAACCATTCTTCGCCTTCATCCTTAGCTAAATTGTCAAGTTCTGCGCAGACACGATCCAGCGTATTTAACTCTCTCTTCCACCACTCTTTACCTAAAGCTGCCAAAACCCGATCATTCTCTCCCAACCTGGCTACTAAAGCCTTATAATCATCATAAGATTGCACTAGAGAGCGGTGCTTTACTAACATCGGTAAGGTATGATAAATACCCACACTCAGCAGCGCCATCTGATTGGCCCGTAGCGCCTCGAACGTGGCTATCTCAGGAAATAAATGCGAAACTGAGTGAGCATTTGCTAATGTTAGTGGGGTTTCAAAATGACGGCTGATGACCACTAACTCAAATGCATCTCTTGACAACAGAGCAGGCGACACGGCTGTGACTATGATAGGCCATGTCTCTGGCGACAAGTTTTTTAGCAGCAAAATAAGGCCATTTGCAGTGCTAAAGTGCTTACCGATCCAGTCTAACTCTTGTCGCACCAAAATAAGCTGATCGTGTGAAGAAAGCTTAGTCAGTATTTGAATGAAATAATCATCCTTAACATAAATTGGCTTAGGATCTGCGTCTAATAAAGCGGGCAAATCACCTGGGCCAAAATGCGTTTGTAAAAACGTCATTCGTAGCGACGAGTTAATTAATTCCAAACAGGCTATTAGTTCGCCTACTTTTGGGAAGCATATATTTCTTCCTTGCATGGTTGTCTCCTATTGAATAGAGTATTCGGGAATGCCCCATGGTCCTACCGTATGGCCGCAACCTGGGGGTATCCGCTTAGTTACACCGGGAATAAGCACCGACATTAGCGCCGCAAAACGCAAGCTTCCATTAATTTAGAGGTTTCTGCAATAGCACGCTCCATATCAGCAATCATTTCCTGGCTGGAGGCAAACATTTTTGGTGGTCGTACATTCGCATATTCTCGACCGCATTCATCGATGTAACGGCCATTCTCTCTAAATTTTTCTACTGTAGTAGCAAAGCCAATATCCTGCTGTACTGTTGTCAGGTGATGATGAAAAAAGGAATAAGTTGAAAGCGAATATTCAACTTTAGAAAGCGCTTGTATGAGTGCTTCAGCTGCGGGTCGCATTAAACGACGTGTTTCAAAACAATAATTCTGTCTCGGTTTCTTAACATCTTTGACGGGTTCACATTCAAAATGTTGCAATAATTCTGCTTTTTCTTCTGCTGTGAAATAGTAAAGGTGAGCAACTTTACGATTATTCTCAACCATACCTTCCAAAATTAATCGAAGCATACTAATGGGTTTTTGTTTGTCGTCAAATTGTTTATTATAATCTTCTAAAATTGTAACTATCCAATTTTCTCTGTTGTAAACATACGCCTGTCCAAAAATAGATTTTCCAGTTTGCTCTGCCTGAAAACGTCCAATCATTTTTATTAACCTTGAGATAGCTTCGGAGCTTGTCATATTGCATCGATTTGCTAATTCATGACAAGCAATTTTTTCACTAAACCGTCTCACTGCATCCAGTGCAATTTAGTCATTACTTTCTTTCCGTAATACGTACCCAATGAGGCTAGTAATAATTTATTAATTTTTAATAAATAAGGTGGAACGTGTCTGCGCATCACATCGATGAATAATACTACGCGTATTTCTTTACTGTTATTTTTTACTTCATGTTCCCACGTGTCATCAAACATAACACTTTGGCCTTCACGCCAAGTGTACGATTGATCTTTAATGCGAATGCTGGGTGGGTTTTCTTGTGGTACTTTCAGTGCTAAATGATAACGGATAATTCCACAATAAGGACCTTCATGCGGTGGAATGGATTTTCCACCTTCTAAAATTGAAAAAAAGGCTTGTTGCACAGAAGAAATGTTATCCAAAATGGCAGTGGTTTTTGGGCAAAGGGTACGATTAGCGGAGGGTTTTTCTCCATAACAGTACAAATAAAATGTGCGCCAATTTTTTGCTGGATCATTTTCAGAAGATATTCTTTCTTGTAATGAATCCACTTCATGAAAACGCGGAATGTTTTGGCTATGTGCTAATACCGTTTCCATTTCTTCTTTTATGATGGGGAAGTTGGCCTCGATTTCGAGTAATTCAGGGTAATCGTTTTTCGCATCGTAAAAAACCGCACGCTTCTCGTTGCCAACTGCTCTTTTAAATAAAAAGTTAATACCTTTTACGACACCGACCATAAAATTGTTATGCAGCGTTTCCAAAATCATGCGTTTAAATCCTTGAATATATTGATTTATGACAGCATAAATACGGCTAAATTGCAATATCAGTAGCCCATTTCAGTGCTTAATGGTCATGGTGTAGCAAATCTTCTGTAGCTAGGATTTAGCGGTCTTAAAATAGGTCGTGGTCGCTTGCCTGAAGAGGTGTTGGGTCTTATTGCGAATAGGCTATGCATTGCAGTGTTCTTTGGTGCAATGCCAACCCGCCGCAGCATATTAGACCATCTCGATCGACTAATTCTTGTAAACATAGCCGAACAAGCTGCTGCTTAGAATATCCGGGTTTTTTAGCATATGCTGCGGCGGGCTTTGGGTTCAAACCGGCGTCCATGTTCCATGTCATATAAATACCGTCTAGAAATTCTCAGTACTTTGGCAAGTTCGGCTTGAGATATTCGTCGTCAGCTGTCTCAAAAGACGATTAAATACTTTTACTCTTCTTTATTATGCCCGTTTTTTTGTAACGTGTAGCTCGGTCTCTTTAGGTTGAAATTGACATTCCATCATCATCTCGTAGTTAATTTAGGATGTCGTTTTTCAACAAATTCTGCTTCCTCTATGCTGGATTTAATTGTTTGCTCAATGAATTTTTTACTCACCTGAGGTTCTGCAATATTTTCACTTATAACTTTTGCCATATCTAATGGTATTTTATTTTGATATTTTCTATTAAATAGTCTTAAAAATAGAGTGGTTTTAAATATATTTTTGAATGTGGTAAGTTCTGCAGGTGAAAACCGTTTACTATAATACTTAGCAAAATTTTTATCAGTAGATCTTGCTGCATATAGAGCGTGATGGATTTCTAAAGAATTTAAAAAATCTCGTGGTACGATGTCAGCGATATTAAACGGCTTGCCTTTGGGTAAAAATCCTATGCAAGTACCTGGAGATAAAATCGTTCTTACGCGCTGTCCTGATGGTAAGGTGACTTCGCTGTTGATTTCAAATTCCTTCATTATAGGAACAAAGCATTGTTCTGGCTTGCTTTCAATTTTCACCTTGCGATGTGTAGCGCCATATTGCCGGCGATAAACATTAATTACAGTATCCCTGGGCAGACAATCTAAATCTAGCAATAAATTTACTAAATATTTAAGTGAATTATTTTTTATATCTAATAACTTCACGCAAATATTTCCACTTTTTACATGTGTTATTTGAGAATAGGTATTTTTCTTACGATAATCTTTTTGAGATGGAACAACCACAGCCGGCTCCCCTCTCACTGAAATAC
>CAZQXH010000020.1:55719-57256 GCA_964597435.1 uncultured Coxiellaceae bacterium
CGATAATCTTTTTGAGATGGAACAACCACAGCCGGCTCCCCTCTCACTGAAATACTTTGCAGCCCTTTATTTAGATTTCAAACCTTATGGCTGAAATCTACCTATCAATCCTGCATCGCGTTCATTCCAATGTGTGGTGGCTAAATCGGTGTACAATGAATCAACGTATTTTTCAATTGCTTTATCAACACAGGCAATCGCACTTGCAGTGGTTAAATGATAAGTCGGGGTTTGTTGAGGCGCGATTGAATAATCGGGACGAGCGCCACGTAATCGTTCGGCATCTCTATCAAATGTCTGCAAATTTTTTGGCATCTTTAAATTTTTATTTATAGAGCTAAATGTATTGAAGATGTGATAATAGATGGATTTATTAGAACCCATTTCTTGATTTTTTTTATATGCTAAAGTTTCCATCAAATTTTTTGCTGTATCTGTGTCAAATCGATATGACATGAATTTATAATTTTTTGGAAGCTGTATATCAGCATTCCTCAATAAACATGATTCGACCGTGTCATCATGCTGAATAAAGTATATCAGGTATCTGCGTCGTTTATTATCTTTAATACCTTCAATTAAAACTCTGACACGAAAAACACTAGCTTCATATTCATTGCCATCTTTAGTTTGCAAAACAGTTTTTTGGTCGTCATAACAGTAAATAATCGAGGCGATCCATTGATATTTATCATATCTATAAAGCTCATTTAACACCGATTTCCCAGTGGTAATTGTTGAAGCGCGGTAGAATCTATTACTCGACATATTAAAATCTTTTTTAATACCAAAGTGATTAGTGCTGAGTACATTCAAATCTTAAATGCAACTAGTGAATTGCTTATATTACACTGACAGTATCCGAATTCAAGTGCGAATGCCTCATGCATGTTAAGTAGTCTAAATCTTTCTGGGACGATTGTTCAACTCTTAAAAAAGATTGCCAATTATCAGTCAGATTTAGCCCTAAGAAGATTGAAAGGGTCTCTGTGAATCACACACTTTAGCTGACACTCCCACTTTATACGGTGATAATTCATTTTTCTTTGTAGGCCTTAAGGTAGAGAAGCTGCTTTTGCCGCCACTTTGTTGGTACGCTATAACTATGGTTTAATTCCTTATCCCTAAAGTCGCTTATTTTTTTGAGATCACCTGAAAGTGATCTGCCCAGAGTTTCGTAGACACTTTGCTCAGGCGATTGATAGTCAAAAAATGAATGCTTACGCTATTTTTGGATGCTGAGTATCCACTCACAGGCTATTTATACATAACCCGGCAAATCCACATAACGCACAATTTTATCTACTGGATCTCTACCCGCGCGCCAGAGGAAATTCGCAGCAAGTGAATTTTCTTTTGGCCAAAGGAACGCTTTTATATTGGACATTTTTCTGCCCATTTCCGTTTTATTTTGCTGCAACAGCTCACTCGTTTCAGTCAGTGATTTTTCTGAATTTAAATTCACAAATGGCTTTTCACTTTTCAGCTCTTCTTGATCTGCCAAAATAATATGTTGATCTTTTGCGGGCAAATCGCC
>CAZQXH010000021.1:0-52183 GCA_964597435.1 uncultured Coxiellaceae bacterium
TCGTTTTGTACCGTTTATTCTTATGATACTGATATTATAGCATGGCAGTAGAAGGGGATTTTTCCTCAATAAAAATCATGTTATCAATAGGTTGCACATAACGTCATGACTATGTGGTTGGGCCTGGATCGCAAGTTGAAATAAATTTAATCAATCGCCGCGCGTAATGTTATCTATTTAAAGCAAACTGGGATGGAGTCTTAATTAAACTTAGTCTATAGTGTGCGGTCTACATAAAAGGGAGCCTCTTATGTCCGAATGGGTTGATAATACCAATCATTTACAACGTAAATTAACTCCCCGCTTATTAAATATGATCGCCATCGGCGGTTCAATTGGTACGGGTATATTTTTAGCCAGCGGTAACTCTATTCATATGGCCGGTCCCGGCGGTACGCTATTTGCGTATTTACTGACCGGCATCATGGTTTATTTTTTAATGACGAGCTTGGGTGAAATGGCAGCGTATATGCCAAGCACGGGTTCGTTTTATTTGTATGCGGCGAAATTTGTTGATCCCGCTTTAGGGTATGCACTCGGATGGAATTATTGGTACAACTGGGCGATCACCATGGCTTCTGAGATTTCTGCGGCCACATTGGTCATGCAGTTTTGGTTTCCAGGCAGCCCCGTTTATTTATGGAGTAGCTTATTTTTAGCTTTCTTTGTCGTGTTCAACGTTATTTCAGCGCGCGGTTTTGCGGAAGCAGAATATTGGTTTTCATTAATTAAAGTCACCACCATCATCATTTTCATCATTACCGCACTCGCCATTGTTTGCGGGTTTACTTCGTATCCCAGCGTGGGTTTAACCAATTGGACCATTGGTGATGCGCCTTTTCACGGTGGCGCTAGCGCTTTATTTGCAGCCTTTTTGATCGCGGGTTTTTCTTTTCAAGGAACTGAATTAATTGGTATTGCCGCAGGGGAGAGTGCGGAGCCGAGTAAAAGTATTCCAAAAGCCATCAAACAAGTATTTTGGCGCATTTTATTATTTTTCATTTTAACCGTTATTATGATTGGAACATTAATTCCTTATACCGCAACAGAGCTGACCAGTTCAGACGTGCAATTAAGCCCTTTCACGTTGATTTTTAAACAAATCGGTATTGTTTCGGCAGCGTCTTTAATGAATGCTGTCATTTTAACTGCGATTTTATCGGCTGGGAATTCTGGCATGTACGCCGCATCGCGCATGTTGTGGTATTTAGCAGAGCAGGGCCATGTGCCGGCCATTTTTGCAAAATTAGATAAACGCGGTGTGCCAATTTACGCCTTAGCATTGACCGCTTTGGTCGCTGGCTGGACATTTTTAGCGTCTTTATTTGGCAATGGTAAAGTGTATTTTTGGTTATTAAGCGCTTCCAGCTTGTCAGGGTTTATCGCTTGGTTAGGTATCGCCATCAGTCATTATCGTTTCCGTAAGGCCTATGTAAAACAAGGGAAAAAGTTGAGCGATTTACCCTATGTCGCGAAGGGCTATCCGTATGCGCCGCTTTTAGCATTCACTATGTGTTTGATTATCGTGCTGGGTCAAAATTTGGAAGCTTTTACGAAGGACAATATTGATTGGTACGGGGCGGCGGTTTCTTACGTTGGCTTACCCATCTTTTTAGCATTATGGTTAGGATATAAGTGGCGTCATCGCACCCGTATTGTGCCACTTGAGCAGTGTGATTTTAAATTAATGCCGCAAGAATTGCAGGGTTAATGGTCTTTCTTGCTGCCGTGTAACAATAAATCGATTGCCATCAAAAGGGCGCTGTTATCGACCGGTTTTTCAAATGAAACCGAAGCGCCTAATGATTCTGATAGATCTAAATAACCGGTTGGATCAAGGCGACCGCCGCCGGAAATAGCGATGACTTCTAAATTCGGGTGGCGTTGTTTCACTTCCGAAATAAGGGTGATGCCGCTTTTTTTGGGCATAATGATGTCGGTAATTAAAATTTCGGGCTCACAGCGTTTTAATTGTTCGGTCGCTTCTTCGCCATTTGAGGCGCTAACAACGTCATGGCCTGCGCGTTGTAATACTTGGCTCAGCATGTCTCGCACTAGGTCATCATCTTCTACTAAGAGTAATGTAGCCATATTTATCTCCTTAACTCGCCTTATATTCAGGTAGCACTAAGCAAAAAGTGGTGCCGCGTTTCGGTTCACTGCTAACACTCACATCACCATGATGTTCTTTTATAATGGAGTGGACAATCGAGAGTCCAAGCCCCGTCCCTTTACCCACTTCTTTAGTGGTGAAAAAAGGTTCAAAAATGCGCTCCATCGTGCTTTGATCCATGCCGTGACCTGTGTCCCTTATTTCAATTTTACAATAAGATTGGGTTAAAACTGCAGGAAATTCTTGTAAAGCGGGGTCATTTGCCGCCATAGGCTGTAATTTGATCTGTAAATCGCCTTCACCATCCATAGCGTCAACCGCATTATTAATGAGATTGACTAGTACTTGATGCAGCTGGGTCGGGTTGCCCATAATTAATACATCATGCGTGGGCTTAAACTCGCAGTGCACGCTGGATGGAATGGTGGGGCGGACTAAATCGAGGACAGCCTGAATCGTATGGTTTAACTCAACCGTTTCAAAATGCTGCTGCTGTCGTCTGCTAAAGGCCAAAATACGAGCAGTTAAGGATTGGCCCCGGGCTACGGCTTCAACTACTTTGCTTAAATTCCGGTAAGCTTTTGATTCAGGGTTAATTTCCGCCTGCGCCAGTTCAGCATATCCTTTCATTGCATATAGTATGTTATTGAAATCATGAGAAATCCCGCCTGCTAAAGTGCCAATGGCCTGCAATTTTTGACCTTCTTGGAGGGCTGTTTCTAAGTGACGTTTGCTAACGACCGCTTCAGTGCGTTCAGCAATTTCTTTTTTAAGATGCTCATTCACCTTAATTAAATGGCGGCTTTTTTCCCGTGCCACTTGCATCATTTTAACGGTTAAGGTGAAAAGGGTGGTCAAAATAAGGCAAAGGATGAAAGCCAATTGGGGATGGTAACTCTCAATTTGACCCTTGCTGCTGAATCGCATAGCATCATGCTTTAACCAGTACCAAGCAAGAAAGGAAAGCCCAATGCCAAGTAAGGCAACTAAGATCGGTAATGCGCGTTGTTTGCTGAAATGCTGAGTCATATCAGTTAATATCCTATTCTTACTTAAGCTTAATCGATTTACGGTATGGAATCTATGCTATAGAAGCTGGCATAATAGGACGCCAGTTTTAAGCCCAAAACCTTTAGGGACTGCCCTCATGCAACTTACTGAAATGAAAATGTCTGGTTTCAAATCCTTTGTCGATGCAACGACAGTGCCATTCCCTGGCAAATTGATTGCTGTGGTCGGCCCCAATGGCTGCGGCAAGTCAAATATTATCGACGCTGTGACCTGGGTGATGGGGGAGAGTTCGCCCAAATACTTACGTGGTGAATCGTTGACCGACGTTATTTTTAACGGCTCAAGCGCGAGAAAGCCCATAGGCCAAGCATCGGTTGAGTTGGTTTTTGATAATTCAGACGGTACGCTGGGTGGGGAATATGCCAAATTCTCGCAAATTTCCGTAAAACGGCTGATTAACCGGGAATCCGATTCTTCGTACTATCTAAACGGCGTGCGTTGCCGTAAGCGCGATATCGTCGATTTATTTTTAGGCACGGGCTTGGGGCCACGCAGTTACTCCATCATTGGCCAAAACATGATTGGCCGTATTATCGAAGCAAAACCCGATGATTTGCGTACCTATCTTGAAGAAGCAGCAGGAATTTCAAAATATAAAGAACGTCGTCACGAAACAGAATTAAGAATCAATCACACCAAAGAAAATTTAGCGCGTGTGAATGATGTGAATGCTGAACTTGAAAAACAATTGAATCATTTAAAACATCAAGCGACTGTTGCCGAAAAATATAAAACCTTGAAGCAACAAGAGCGGGTGTTGCGTGCAGAACTATATGCTATTCAGTGGCGCATGCTAGATAGCCAAATGGTCGATTTCTCTTTAAAAATTCAGCATGATGAAACCGCATTGGAAGCGCGTAATGCAGAATTAACGGGTACCGATCGTGATATTGAACAATTGCGCCATGAGCAACGAGTTGCGCAAGATGCTTTCCAAGAAGTGCAGCGCCGTTATTATTCCGTGGGCAATGAAATCACGCGCATTGAACAAGAAGTCTTGCATCAACAAGAGCGTCAGCAGCAATGGGAAAATGATTTATCGCAAACGGAACAAGATTGGCAAGGCTTAAAAGATCAAATTGCTGAGTCAGAAGAAGAATCGCATGAATTAGAACAAGACATCATGCAAACCGAGCCCAAGCATAAGCACGCTGAGCGCGAATTCACCATGCAAGAAGAGCGCGTGCAAATTGCGGAAGAAGCAACCCAAACGTGGCAAGCGGAATGGGATGAATTTCAACAAACCGCCGCTAAATCTTCGCAAACCGCACAAGTTGAAAAGACGCATATTCAACATTTAGAACAAAATATTTTGTCATTGCAAAAACGTGACAGTCAATTAAAGCAAGATCAAGAAAAATTTAATTTTGATGAAATTAAACGTGAGCTTGCTGAGTTTGAGCAAAAGTCCCATGAGGTTGCTGAAAAACTAGATTATAGCGCGCAGCAATTAGATGATGTTAAAAGCGAAATTCAAACCTTGCAAGGGGTGCAACAAGATTCAAATGCGAATTTGGATCGTTTGCGTAATGAATTGCAGCGTGCGCGCGGTCAGCAAGCTTCCTTAGAGGCATTGCAACAAACAGCATTAGGTCAACGTGATAATTCCACTGCGCCTTGGGTCAATAAATATGAGTTAGGTGCTAAACCCCGTCTTGCGCAACATGTGCAAGTTCAGCAGGGCTGGGAGTTGGCGGTTGAGAAAGTGTTGGGTTTCTGTTTGCAAGCAATTTGTGTGGATGATGTAAAGGCATTGGCCCCACACTTTGAAGAATTGAAAGCGGGTAACCTTTGTATTTTTAATCCTGGCCAAACAGTTGCAAGTTCGACTTCACAAGATGCAGACACTTTGTTAAGTAAAGTAAATGCACCTTGGTCGTTAGATTCATTGTTGGCAGGGATTTATGTTGCTGATTCGTTTGAAGATGGCTTAAACATTGCCGCCAATTTAGCCCCCCATGAATCAGTGGTGACGAAAGATGGCGTTTGGATGAATCGAGCTTGGGTTAAGATTTTACGTGAATCTGATCCAGCATTAGGTGTTTTCCAACGTGAAGAAGAGTTAAAGCAGCTCGCTATTAAAATTGAGCAATTGCAAGATACGCAGCAAGAATTAGAAGCGAACATTGCAGAGCGCACCACGAATTTGCGTCAACTGGAGCAGCAACGTGATCAGTTGCAACAACAATTGAATCAAATGCAAAATGCAGCCAGTCAATTGAATGTGCAGCGCAAAGTAAAACAAGAACGTTTAGTGGAATTACAACAACAATCTGAACGCTTTTTGACAGAACAACGTGAATGCGCTCAGCAGTTACAACAAGCAGAGCAAGAATTATTGACGGCACGTGATCATTGGCAAGAAGCCATGCAAGAGTTGGAATCGCAGGCGGATCGTCGTGATGCCTTAATGCAAGAGCGCGAGCAAGTTCGCCAAGCCTTGCAGTCCGCACGCGAAAAAGCGCGTCAATTGAAAGAAGAATTGCACGAGTTTGATTTGCGTATGCAAACAGCTCGCTCGCAAAAATCGAGTTTAATGCAAAATATTGGCCGCATGCAGAATCAATTGTTGACCTTGAATGAACGCAAAATCACGTTGCAAAGTGAATTAAGCTCTATTCCACCTATAGATACTTTGAAAAAATCGTTAGATCGCGCCCTGGATAAACACGTCTCGGTAGAGTCTGAGTTAAACACCGCGCGCATTGCGACGGAAGCATTAGAACAAGAATTTAAAAGCTTAGAAGAAAAACGTCAAATCATTGAGCGCGATATTAATAAAGTGCGCTCATCACTCGAGACGCTCCGTGTGGACTCACAATCTTACAAAGTGCGTGCAGCAACCTTGGTTGAGCAAATTGCGGCGACAGAGTTTAAGTTAGAAGATGTCTTAAAAGAATTACCGCAAGATATTACAGCAGAGGAATGGCAGGCTAAATTAGATCAAGTGGTTAGCCGTGTTGCCCGTTTAGGCGCCATTAACTTAGTGGCCATTGAAGAATATGCAACGTGTTTAGAGCGTAAGCAGTATTTGGATCAGCAAATTGACGATTTGCAATCGGGGCTTTTGACCTTAGAAGAAGCGATTGCGAAAATTGATCGTGAAACTCGGCAACGTTTTAAAGAAACATTTGATGAAGTGAATAATCGTTTCCAAGATTTGTTCCCGACGATTTTTGGTGGCGGCAAAGCCTATTTAGAATTAACCAGTGATAACTTGTTAGAAGCCGGCGTTACCATGATGGCATGCCCACCTGGTAAACGTAACAGCAGTATTTACTTGTTATCGGGCGGTGAAAAATCTTTAACCGCTTTGGCGTTGATTTTCTCTATTTTCTATTTAAATCCTGCCCCTTTCTGCTTGTTAGACGAAGTCGATGCTGCATTGGACGATGCAAACGTGGTTCGCTTTACGCGTTTAGTGAAATCCATGGCGGGCAAAACTCAGTTTATTTTCATTAGCCATAATAAAATCTCGATCGAAATGGGCGAGCATTTAATTGGTGTGACGATGAATGAACCGGGTGTGTCACGCTTGGTGAGCGTTGATATTGAAAAAGCGATGAAGATGGTTGAAGAAGCGTAATGGCGATACCGAAAGCGATTGCAGATGAAGTAGCAATATTAAGAGAAAACATTGCAGAACATAATTATCGGTATTATGTTCTGGATGATCCTTCCATCAGTGATGCTGAATATGACCGTTTGTTTAATCGTTTGCGTGAATTGGAAACTCAATATCCAGCATTAATTACGCCTGACTCACCCACGCAACGCGTGGGTGGTGCACCACTTAAAGTATTTTCTCAAGTGACCCATCTCGTGCCAATGTTGTCGCTTGAAAATGCGTTTGATGAAGAAGATATTGCGCAATTTAATCAGCGCATCCAGGACCGTATTAATCATTCCGATAGGATTGAATTCTGCTGCGAGCCCAAGCTAGACGGCCTTGCAATCAATTTGCGTTATGAAAAAGGCATGCTCGTGCAAGCCGCAACGCGCGGTGATGGCACGACAGGGGAAGACGTTACGCAAAATATTAAAACCATCAAAACGTTGCCAATGCGTTTACGCGGTGCAAGTCATCCGGATATTTTAGAAGTACGCGGCGAGGTATACATGACTCGCGAGGGCTTTAAAGCGTTAAATGCAGCGCAGGAAGCGCGCGGGGAAAAACTATTTGCAAATCCACGTAATGCGGCAGCAGGTAGCGTGCGGCAATTGGATTCTCGCATCACTGCCTCTCGGCCCATTGCAATCTACTGTTACGGTGTGGGTGCACGCCAAGGTGATGAAAAACCTCAAACTCATTTTGAAATGTTGAAGCAATTGCGAGGCTGGGGTTTGCCGGTAAATCCGCTAACTGAAGTTGTGCAAGGGGTTCAAGGTTGTATCCGTTTCTTTAGTCGGGTTGCAAGTCAGCGCACGGAACTTGCCTATGAAATTGATGGGGTCGTTTACAAGGTCAATGATTTAAGTTTACAAGAGCGCTTAGGCTTCGTTTCTCGCGCACCACGCTGGGCCATTGCACATAAATTTCCAGCGGAAGAAGTTTCAACGACGATTGAAGCTGTTGAATTTCAAGTCGGGCGCACGGGCGCATTAACGCCTGTTGCGCGTTTACAACCCGTGCAAGTGCACGGCGTGATAGTTAGTAATGTCACATTGCACAATATGGATGAAGTGCGTCGTAAAGATATTCACGTTGGAGATGCGGTCTTTGTGCGTCGCGCCGGTGATGTTATTCCAGAAGTCGTGGGAATTGATCATTCTAAGCCTGCTAAACTGCGGCATAAAATCAATCTTCCAAACGATTGCCCCGTTTGTCATTCTGAAATTGAACAAGTGGAAGGCGAAGCCGTTGCACGTTGTAGTGCCGGTTTGTTTTGTCCCGCACAACGTGAAGGCAGCATAAAGCATTTCGCCTCGCGTCGCGCAATGGATGTTGAAGGGTTAGGTGAAAAGCTAGTTGAGCAATTGGTTCAAACGGGTTTAGTTAAAAACTTGGCTGATATTTATTACCTCACCGAAACTCAGTTGGCTGATTTAGATCGCATGGGAATAAAATCAGCGCAAAATATTTTAAAGCAAATTGAAAAAAGTAAATCGACAACCCTGCCGCGGTTTTTATATGCGTTAGGTATTCGTGAAGTGGGTGAAGCAACGGCAAAACAATTGGCTTATCACTTCGGTAATTTGGATGAATTAATGCATGCGTCAATTGAGGCTTTGCAGGGTGTGGAAGATGTCGGCCCTATTGTAGCAGAACATATTCATCTATTTTTTGCAGAAAAACACAATCAGGCCGTCATCAAACGCTTGCTTGATGCGGGCATTACTTGGCCCGCTATTGAAGTGAAGAATAATTTACCCCTGCAAGGTTTAACCGCTGTGATTACGGGAACGCTATCTAGTATGTCTCGTGATGAGGCGAAAGAAAAATTAGAAGCCTTAGGCGCGAAAGTGGCCGGCAGTGTTTCTAGTAAAACTGCTTTTGTTGTGGTGGGTGAGGATGCGGGTTCAAAATTAGCGAAAGCTGAAGCGCTGAATGTGCGTATTTTAAGAGAACCTGAATTTCTAACGTTATTGATCCATCCAACACTATAAATTAATGTAACGATCCCACCAGCAATGCTGGCAGGATCGTTAAAAGTGGGAAAGTTAAACTAATGCTTCGTCGCGCAACTTGGTAAACTGACTGACGACCTTTTGCGCGCTTTGTGGATGACTTAAGAAGTAACCTTGTACTAAGTCACAATTTAATTCCGAGAGATACATCACTTGCTCAGCGGATTCAACCCCTTCTGCAATCACTTCTAAACCTAAATGATGCGCAAGAGAGATGATGGCTTGTACAATCGCGCAATCATCGGGATTGTTTGGAACGCCGCGGATAAAGGTTTGATCAATCTTAATGGCGCTAACCGGAATTTGTTTTAAGTGGCTAATGGAAGTGTAGCCGGTTCCAAAGTGATCAATGGAAATTTTAACGCCGGTGTTTTTAATGTTTTCCAAAATCGCGGTGGATAATTCCATATTGTCCATCACGGTGTGTTCATTAATTTCAAATTCCAAGTATTGTGGATTTAATCCGGTCATGCGCAATGCATTCGCAATCATCTTGGGTGTGTCTGGATGATGGAATTGGCGAGTAGATAAGTTCACCGACACGCTGATGTGTTGGTAGCCTTCATCTTGCCAATATTTCGCAGTGCGACACGCTTCGCGAATGGCCCATTCGCCAATCTTCATGATTAAACCCGTTTCTTCAGCCAGCGGAATGAATTTGCTGGGTTGAATAATGCCGAGTGCTGGGTGTTCCCAACGCATTAAGGATTCAACGGAAGTGATATTGCCATCGCGCACACGTAATTTTGGCTGATAATATAAAATCAATTCATTGTTATTTAAGGCTTCGCGTAAAGCGGCACCGAGTTGGATGTATTCACGCGCTTCTAAATCCAATTCATCGGTATGGAATTGATAATTGTTACCACCGCCTTGTTTCGCTTTATATAAAGCGCTATCAGCGTTGCGTAATAAATCTTCCAGTGCTAACCCATCATTGGGGTAAATGCAAATCCCGATGCTGGCGGTGAGCGAGAATTCAAAATCATCTACTTTCATTGGTTGTGAGCACACGGCTAATATTTTTTCAGCGACGGTGCTGGCAAATTTAGGTTTGCCAATATCATTTAATAAAATGCCAAATTCATCTTCATCGAGCTTTGCGACCACGTCTTCAGTGCGTAAGGAGCTCGTTAAGCGTTTGCCGATTTCTTTTGAAATAATGTCACATTTTGCTTGGCCTAGCTGTGAGCTAATTTGTCCAAACCGATCTAAATCAATTAATAAAATTGCTAAATGTTTCTGCCGGCGGCGTGCATGGTTGAGGGATTTATTTAAAATTTCATTAAAAAACACGCGGTTAGGTAAAGAAGTTAAATCATCATATTTAGCAATTTGGGTCAAACAATCTTTATCCGCTTGCAAACGACGTTCTGTTAAGCGATGTGCAGTCACTTCAGACTTTAAGCGTTCAATGTCTTGTTCTAAGTTGACGGTGCGTTCATGCACTTCTTGATTAAAGTGTTTGCTGTTAGCTTGAATAGCTGTAATTAAATTATTTACTTGCGAAGTAATTTCGGTTATTTCGTCTTCACCCGCTTCAGGGGCTAGCGGTATTGGATGTTCAATATCTTGTTGATCCAGTGCTACTTCCAGCTGGCGAATGCGTTTTAGTAAGAAAAATTCACTAGCAAGGTAGATTGACACACCAAAGGCAATGGTCACCAGTGCATGAGTTAACCAGGGAATGCGGAGCGCTGCAAAAGAAGTGCAGGCTAAAAAAGCCAGAGTGCTTGTTCCAATGACTAAAGCTGCTTTATGTTTAAGCTTCATTTGTCCTCCTGGACAAAATAAAGACATTTATGAAAATATCGCACTTACCTATTTCATTTTGATGTGGATACGAATTAAATGCAAGAACTGTGGCGGAATAGGTTAGAATAAAAGAGGCATACAACATTATATGGATTTCATGATGTTGATAGATTGGTTTCGAAAACGCAAGGTAATCAATAATGACTACGCCGTTGATGATTATCAGGCATTGCTGCGTTATGTTGAGTATCTCGCACGCCATAAAATGGGCTATCCCGTTTCCTTACTCTCTTATCTAGGCCTTGTTGATAATACAATTTTTGGTATTAAGCAAAATGGCATCGCAAATGTTTTATTAAATAATGTCGGTGATCCAGATAAAGATTCTGAAACGTCGCTACTAGAAGTAAAAAAACATGAGCGTGAAATCATTAGTATACTGGCGCAGTTTTATGGCTTAGCCAAAGATGGTGCTAAAGGATATGTGACAACCGGTGGAACAGAGGGGAACTTTGCAGCACTATGGTGGAGTAAACGCTATCTCATTTCCATGGCATTAGAAAAGTTAGTCGCCGCTGATGACGAGGTGAAATTACAAGCTAAGCAAGAAAATGCTTATTTGGTTGCTTTGGCCAAAACACCTTTAACCGATAGCGCGAAACGTATCGAAATTTTACAAAAAATTATTGAAAGTAAAAATATCGCGGCAAAGAATAAAAATATCGCACAACAAATTTTAACGCCAACGGTTTTTTTCACCAAAGGCTTTACGCATTATTCGGTGCCTAAAGTCGCAGAGATTTTGCGTTTAAATATGCGCGCGGTCGCGGGCACTGATGATGGTTCCATGGATTTAAATGATTTTAAAAAGGAATTAATTTTCCATCTGGGCGCACATCCTCATAGTAGCGTTATAGTGGTTGCTAATATTGGCGCAACGTTGACAGGTGCCATTGATGATGTGCCGGGAATGAAAGCAATATTAGCTGCTTTTGCTGATAAGATTACCTATACTATTCATCTAGACGGTGCTTTATCTGGTTTTGTTATGCCGATCATAAAACCTTTCGGTGAGGTTGAAAATTATTTTATGGCAATTGGTGCGCATACTCTGAGTATTTCTGCGCATAAATACCCAGGACTTCCACAGCCGAGTGGCATTATGTTGGCAGATCGTGCTTTTTTCCAAAAAGCGTTTGAAAAAGCAGAACGGATTGTTGAATATGTCGGTAATATTCAAGACGTGACGATTAGCGGTTCTCGCTCTGGTTTAAATGTATTAATGTTTTATCAAGCGTTGTCAGCGCTGGGTTTAACGAAAGATTCGAAAAAATTAAAACAAATGATTGAAGAAGACATGCGCAATGCGCAGTATTTGTATGATGAATTAGTTAAGTTATATGGACCAAGTGAAGTCAGTTACCCACACCATTTTCATGTAATTTTTCCCCGGCCACCCCAAGAAATTGCAAAAAAATATCAATTAATGCTAACCGGTGAGCATGCCACCGCGTGTGTTCTGCCAAACGTGACAAAAGCATTAATTAATGAATTGATTGGTGACCTTAAGGCGATTAAAGAGCGTGTTATCACGATGGCGCAGCGTGCGAAGGATTTAAAAATTCAAACCCTGGAAACCCAATTTATTTCAAGTGCGGTTGAAATGCTAACTCGCGCTTATGCATCGCAAGATGCCATGATTAAAATTTTAGAAGTGCACCGTCAAGATTTGCAACCCCTCATGCGCGAAGTTTGTATTAAAGCGGTTAATGATGGCTTGGGTGTTATTGCGTTAGATAAGAAAAATAAAGTTTGTGCGGCATTGCTTGCGGCCGATGCCATGGATCGTTTTGTGCCAAAGCCTGCTAACTATCCTAAGTTAATCCCCTTTTTGAATGTATACGATCAGTTGCAATTAACGAGTGTTAATTTGGCTGAACTTGAGGCGGGTGTTTTAGCGGAAGTGTGGATAGCTGCATTTGATGCAAAATTCTTAGATAAAGATTTAATTATTAAAATGTGGATGTCATTGAAGGATGTATTATTATTCCGCGGCTATCGATTTTTACAAGTCTTACATCCCATGGCATGGCCTGATGAATTATTGAATGAATTTAATTCTTATCAGCGCGTCAACGATGTGTTGTTCGCAGGAATGTTGCCGGAGCACGTTTACCCATTTCAAGGGGCGTCTGGCCATGTGACTTCTTACATTTTTGCACTTGATGCAAATGAAGATGCTACGCAGTTTTTAGCAAAGGCCAATCGAGAATTACAAAAATAGGAGGATTTATGGAACAAGTCGATTTCAGTTTAAAAGTGGATAGTCAAAATCGCATTCTGATTCTAGAAGACAAATATCGCCAGTCGGCCATTGAAATTTTGACAAAAAGTTTTTGTGATAGTGAGCCTGTCACGCGTTATGCGCATATTCAACACGCTGATTTTTACCCCTTTGCTGAAGAGGTCATTGATCGTGCCATTAAAGATAAAATGGGCATGATTGCACTGGATGAAAATGATCACGTGACGGCGTGTGTCATATCAGAAGATTTAGCCAAGCCTTTCAAACCGCATTTTGAAAAATATCCCCGCATGCATTTAATTTTTAGTGTGCTAGATCAACTATTAGTGGATTCATTGCGGAATAAAACGTTAAAACCTGGCAAGGTTATTCACATGTGGTTGGCGGGGGTTGCACCCGGTGTGCGTGCGAAAGGTCTTTACACGGCGGTCGGCTTGGAGGGGATTAAGCTCGCCATTAACCGCGGTTATTGCTATGCCTATTCCGATTTTACCAGTCCTTACAGCGAAAAGATTGTCGCGCATTTCCCAGGCTTGGAATTGTGCAGCAAATTAACGTATGATGATTTTAACTATAAAGGGGAGCGTCCATTCAAAGGGTTAGAAGGTGGTGCAGCCTCCTATATTGCCCCGATTGTTCCGGGTGCGAAATTAGAAGCTTGTTATGAATCAATTGAATAGCTCAAACAGGTAAAGTTAATTATGTCGATTGTTGCGGATACCAAGCGCATAACGGCAGATGAAAAACGCCAGATCACTCGGCAAGTGCAGAGTGATATGGTGGATCATCTGTATGAGGGGTGCCTGCCAGGAGCAGTAACCGGCGTCGGCGCAAGCATTGCTTTTTATTTTATGTATCATGGCTATACTCCACAAACGCTGCTCGTTGCCTGGGTAATTGTTTTCAATTTGATGTTGTGTGTTTTAACAGGGTTATATTTTTTCTATATTAAAAATAAACCTAAATTTACCTCAAAGCAGTGGTTGATACTCTATTCAGTGGTCTTGATGGGCTGTGCTTTAATGTGGGTGCCTTGTACCTTGCTCATGCCGGAAGATACAACCCGACAGTTCATGGCAATCATCGCGGTATTTATGGTGGCGACAGCTTATGCAACAGGCACCATTGGTCAATTCCTATTATGTGTGGCGACTGTTTCGGTGATTGTGTGCCCACTCATGATTTGGAGTTTTTCACGTGGTGGCCTTTTGTATGACTTGATTGGTTCTTATTCCATTATTTATTTAACGTTTATTTTTAGTGTTAACCAGCGTAGTACCAAATGGTTGAAAGACTCATTAAAGTTTAAGTTGGAAAGCACCGTGGTGAGTTATCAGGCGAACCATGATGTCTTAACCAATTTACCAAACCAGCGTCTTTTGCCAGGTGTGATTGAATCTGCTATCCAGCTTTTCCAACAACAAAACGATATTTACGCACAAAAAGCATTTGCCTTAGTGTGCTTTTCCTTAAACCGTTTAGAAATGATTAACGACAGCTTGGGTTATGAGGCTGGTAACGCGGTAATTAAAGCGGTTGCTGATCGTTTAATCCTGTTGGCGAAAAAAGCGGCGCAAACACCGAATGGCGCGCAATATGTCATAACCATTTCGCGTAAAGATACATTTAATATTTTAGTCGCCCCCTTAAAAATTGAAGAAGTGGATCAGCGCGTACGCGAATTATTTTCGGTTGTTCATGATCCGATTTATCTGGAGCAGCGCGCGGTAACGATGACCGCCAGTTTAGGGGTGAGTGTTTACCCGAAAGATGGTGATGGGCCGGAGCATTTGCTAGCGAATGCGGAAGCTGCCATGTTGCAAGCAAAACAATTTGGTATTAATCGCTTAGAGTTTTATCGTTCGGAAATTAATGCGCAAAGTCCGAAAAAATTAGAAATTGAAAATGATTTATATGCCGCCTTAGCCAATAATGAATTTCAAGTCTACTATCAACCGCTGGTGGATGCGAAAACGGCAAAGATCGTGGCGTCTGAAGCGTTAATTCGCTGGGTTCATCCCGAGCGTGGCATGATTTCGCCCGCGCAATTCATTCCAATTGCTGAAGAAACCGGATTGATTGTGCCAATTGGTGAGTGGGTATTACAAGAAGCGTGTCGCCAAACGAAACGCTGGCATGAAATGGGTTTTGATGCGCTGCGCGTTTCCGTCAACATTGCGGGTAAACAAATGCAGCAAGAAGATATTGTTGATGTTATTCAAAATGCTTTAAAAGTGACGGAATTTGATCCGCGCTTTTTGGAGTTAGAATTAACAGAAACAGCCATGTTAGATGAGTCCATTATTGGATTATTGAAAGAGTTCAAAAAAATTGGCATGAGCTTGGCGGTTGACGATTTTGGAACGGGTTATTCTGGTTTGAGTTATTTAAAACGCTTTTCTATTGATAAACTGAAGATTGATCAATCCTTCATTCGTGATATTCCAGCAAATAACGATAGCATTACCATTGTTTCGGCTATTTTAGCGATGGCGAAAGAAATGAATGTCATTACGTTAGCGGAAGGGGTGGAGACGGAAGAGCAGTATTTATTTTTGAAGAATAAAGGGTGTAACTACATTCAGGGGTATTATTTTAGTAAGCCTCTAGAAACCAGTTTCTTTACGCAGTTGCTGCTTAATACGGGTACGGTTTTATTGACGCAAGAGTTGGCTGAGAAGATTTAAATATGATCATTGCGAGGCTGTTTTTTTGACCGAAGCAATCTCTTTAAAGAGATTGCCGCGTCGCGAAAAACACTCACCTCGCAGGATCTGTGATGAAGCTAAACCGACCGTTGCTTTTCCATACTTCCCAGCAACTCCCGCATTTTCGCCTTAATCATCTCAATCGCAATTCGATTGCCACCGCCGCGTGGCACGATCACATCGGCGTAACGCTTAGAAGGCTCAATGAATTGCATATACATCGGGCGAACAGTTTCTTCATATTGTTTCAATACCGAGTCTAAAGAGCGACCGCGGTCTTTAATGTCGCGTTTTAAGCGGCGAATTAAGCAGACATCGAGTGAAGTTTCGACGAAAATACGGATATCCATTAATTCGCGTAATTCCGGTTCGACAAACAATAAAATGCCTTCTAAAACAATAATCGCGTGCTGGCCAATATGACGCGTTTCTTTTTCACGTAAGTGCATGGAATGATTGTAAATGGGCACTTCAACGCTTTTGCCGGCTTGGAGCTGGCTTAAATGTTCATGGAGCAAGCTATGGTCCATGGATTCAGGGTGATCGTAGTTAACTTTAGCGCGTTCTTCAAAAGGCAGGTTACTGTGATCTTTGTAGTAAGAATCTTCAGAGATAACGACCACTTGGTCGGAACCCAATTCGTTGACAATGGTATTGGCTAATAAGCTTTTCCCGGAAGCGGATGCGCCGGAAACGCCAATAATAATAGTATTTTTCTTATTCAACCCTCAATCTCCTCTGCTTGAAAGTAGTACGTACACGGCACCGCGATTACCATCGCCGGGCATTGCTGAGCAAAAAGCTAGGACCGGTGCTGCTTGGCGCAGCCATTGATTTAAAGCATTTTTAAGCTTCGGTGCTCGACCTTGATAGCCTTTGCCATGAATGATGAGTAACACCCGCGCACCTTGTTGGTGGTGGAATCCGATAAATTCCGTCACGGTTTCTCGCGCTTTAGCAACTGTCATGCCATGCAGGTCTAATCTGGCATCGATAGTATATTGACCTTTGCTTAATTTGCGAAGGATTTTGTTTGAGAGCCCAGATTTTGCGTGATTAATGGCATCTTCGGGGCCAACACTTGGAAAATACTCGGATTCAGTAAAATTGAAGTTAGGGGTTTCTTCATCGGGTTCGCGCTTTCTGCGCTGCGTTGGAACGGGTTTGCTTAGATTGACGCGTTCTATATTTTTTAGCGGTTTAACCCCGGTCATTGCCGCTTCGAAGTCCTTTAAGTCTTCGGGGGAAATTGTGCTGCGCTTTAAGCGTTTTGACATGGTAGGTGCTCAAATTGCGTATTGGTTAATTGTAACTCAATTGCCGTGCTGGTGCTAGAAAACAACAATGGCGGTAAGTAGCAGAAGCAAAGAAGGTGGGTTATAATGCTACCCTTCAATTCGGATAAAACCATGAAAAAAAAAGATACTTTACAACGTTTCCTCTTTAATAATGCTCCGGTTCGAGGCGAATATATTCACTTGGATGAAAGTTATCAAACAATTATTAAGCAACATCCTTACCCCTCTTTTGTGCAAACCTTATTGGGCCAGGCCTTATGTGTCGCAGGTCTTTTGACCGCCATTATTAAATTTGAAGGCCGTTTAACCGTGCAATTTCGGGGTGAAGGCAAGTTAAAGCTTTTAGTAGCCCAGTGCGATGATCAATTTCACTTGCGCGGTTTAATTAAAGCGGACGATGAATTAACCGAAGCTGAATTACTCGGCTCATTTCGCATGGGTACTTTAGCAATCATGCTGGATGGTGGCCCGAAAAAAGAGCGTTATCAAGGGATCGTGCCCTGGACAGGTAATAGTTTAGCAGAAGCCATTGAAGGGTATTTCCGCTCGTCTGAGCAATTAGCAACGCGCCTTTGGTTAAAAGTGGATGCAAAGCACGCAGCGGGTTTTATGCTGCAAGTGGTACCATCGCATGCCAGCGCTCGCGATCCGGAAGAAGCAACCGGCACGGAAGCATTTAATAGTGTGGTGGTGAATACGGGTTTAATGTTGCGTGATCAATTGCTAACAACCGATTGTGAAACCTTGTTAAAAGAATTGTATCCCGAAGAAGATATTCATTTATTTGAAGAGCAAGCATTAAGCTTTAAATGCACTTGTTCCAGGCAGCGCAGTGTCGAGGCTATTCGTATTTTAGGTAAAGAAGAAGCGGAAACTGAATTAGAGACCAGTCCTAATTTAGTAGTGACTTGTGATTTCTGTAGCCAGCAATATAGTTTTACGTTGAGCGAGGTCGCTGACATTTTTAATAATAAACACATTCCACCTTCATCTACGGAAATTCATTAAGTGAAATTAAACTTAACTTTATTGCCAAAGCGTGTGCTTTGTGCGGCAGTCGTTCTTGCAATAGTCGGGTATGTGGTTTATTCGCATTATCGTGCTAAAGGTATGAGCGCGGCAGCACCGGCTGTCACCGTTGCGGCAATTCAATTAAAACCGCAGACGATAGCATTAAAAGCGCAGGTCATGGGTAATTTAACGGCGCGCAGTGTGGCGATTTCGCCTGAAACCGCGGGACACATCAGTGCTGTAAAATTTACCGATGGTGCGACTGTTGCAGCAGGCAGTGTGTTATTTCAATTAGATAATGCCACTTACCGGGCGCGCAGTGAGTCCGCTGAGGCGCAATTTATTTATAGTGAAAAAGACTATGAGCGCAAAGCATTGCTCGGTGCAAAAGGGGTCGTTGCGAAACAAGCCGTTGATCAAGCACAAGCTGCGCTAAAAGAAAAACGTGCTAGTGCTGAGGAGGCACGCGTTGCATTGGCAAAGCAAACCCTTGCAGCACCTTTTGCGGGGCGAGTCAGTCAGGCGCTCGTAAACCCGGGGGATTACGTCACCATTGGGCAGCATTTGGTAACGCTAACGGATACGCATCATTTACACGTAGAATATAGTTTACCTGAAACGTATTTACCGAATTTGCAAATTGGGCAAACGGTTGAAGTGCGCTCAAATGCTTATCCTAATCAAGTATTTTTAGGCAAGCTTGCTTATATTTCACCAACCTTAACCGCATCAAACCGTTCACTCGCACTCTATGCGGAAATTCCGAATGAAAAAGACCAATTAGCTGCCGGTATGTTGGTTGATGTCGTGCAAAATTTAGGAAAAAATGAATCGGTTTTAATGGTGCCAGCGAAAAGTTTAATGCCTGTTTTAGACGGCATGCAAGTGTATAAAGTGATGGATAATCGTGCTTATACCGTTGATGTGGTGGTCGGGAAGCGCATTGGCCAAAACGTGCAAATTGTTAGCGGCCTAAAAATGGGTGATACGGTAGTAACCGATGGTCAATTAAAATTAACGAATGGTGCACCGGTTAAATTAAACGGGTAGTTGTAATGAATCTTCCGCAATTTTGCATCAGACGTCCTGCCTTTACGATTGTTATTTCGTTGGTGTTGATTATTTTGGGTTTGATTGGTTATCTGCGAGCGCCGGTGCGCTGGATTCCCAATGTCTATCCGCCGCAAGTGACCATTTCCACTACGTATGCAGGTGCCAATGCAAAAACGGTGGAAAAAGATGTCACTAAAATCATTGAAGGCGGGTTGTCTAATTTAACGGGTGTTGAATCATTAACATCGAGCAGTAGCCAAGGTGAAAGCAGCATTGGCATTCAGTTTAAATTAGGGCGCGACATGGATGCAGCGGTTGCCGATGTGCGTGGTAGTGTGGACCGTATTCGTAGCGAGTTGCCGAAAGATGCTTCAAATCCCGTGATTTTAAAAGCGGATCCAAATAGTGAAGCGGTGTTATATATTTCTCTTTTTGATCAAGCGCGCAGTGAGCGTGAGTTAAGTGATTATGCGAGTAAATTTCTCGTGCCATCACTTGAGACCATTGATGGGGTAGGGACAGTATGGGTTTATGGTCAGCATCAAACCGCTATTCGTATTGCGTTGGACCCTGCGAAAATGGCGGCTGCCAATATTACGGTGGATGAGATTACGCAATTGTTACGCGCGATGAATGCATCAGTACCGAGTGGCCAAATTCGCAGTAGTGATCGCTATTATTCAGTGGTGGTTGATACAGCATTAAAAAATCCAGAAGAATTTAATCAATTAATTTTGCGTGATGAAAATAATCAAGTCTTGCGCTTGCAAGATATTGGGCACGCAGCTTACGAAGTGGAAGATCCCGATTCTATTTTTCGAATTAATGGTAAAGCAGGCGTTGCCTTGGGGGTCGTGCCGCAATCAACCGCCAATCCATTAGACATTGCCGCCAAGATTCGAGACTATGTTAATGATTTGCAACGCACGCTACCTTCGGGAATGAAGGCGGACATTATTTACAATCAAGCGGACTATATCCGTGCGTCATTGCATAGTGTCTACGAGTCATTTTTTGAAGCCGTTCTTTTTGTGTGGTTAGTCATTTATGCATTTTTAGGTAGGTGGCGGGCAACGTGGATACCTATTATTACTATCCCAGTTTGCATCATTGCTTCTTTCGCCTTAATTTATTTACTGAACTTCACGGTAAATACTATTACGTTAATGGCTTTGGTATTGGCGATTGGCTTGGTAGTGGATGATGCGATCGTAATGCTTGAAAATATCAGTCGTTATATCGAGCAAGGTAAAACACCGCTGCAAGCAGCATTTCAAGGTAGTCGCGAAATGATTTTTCCGGTGATCGCTATGACCATCACATTGGCCGCAGTGTACGCACCTATCGCATTTACGGATGGATTGCTCGGCATTTTATTTCGAGAATTTACGTTTACCTTGGCTGGGGCGGTGATTATTTCCGGTTTGGTCGCACTGACTTTAACCCCCATGATGTGTTCACGATTATTAAAACCGCAACAAGAAGAGACGCGTTATCAACGCTGGCTTGAAACCACCTTGCATCGCGCGCAAACAAGGTATCAATCACTCTTAATGCAATGCCTGCACTATCGACGTTGGGTGTTGGGCCTCATGTTGGTATTAGCAGTCAGTAGTTACGGTTTGTATCGCTGGTTGCCGGCAGAATTGGCGCCAGAAGAAGATCGTGATTCCATTTTTGTTTCCATAAACGCGCCAAAGACGGCGAGCGCTACCTATACGGATCATTACATCAAGCAAATGGAACAATTGATTAGCCAAATACCGGATGTTAAAACGTATCTTAGTATGGGTGGCTTTGCTTCTGCTGCGAATGCTTTTCAAATCGTGATGTTAAAACCAAAATCTGAACGCCAGCATTCTTTAGCGGAAATTTCCCAAATGCTTTCAGGGGCGGCGGATAAACTGGCGGGCGTGCGCGTGTTTGCTTTTATTCCGCCTTCACCACTCACCCAAATATCCAGTAACGACAGTGGACACAATCTCGGTTTAGTATTAATGACGGGTGGTGATTACCGGCGCTTACAAGATATTTCGCAAGAGCTAACTAAAGCAATAAAAGCAAACCCATTATTTACTTATGCCGATAATGCTTTGAAATGGGATAACGAAGAATTACAAGTGAACATTGATCGCGCGAAAGCGGCTGACTTAAATGTTCCGATCACAACCATTACCGATACGCTTTCCACCATGATTGCGGGGAGAATGATTGGTAAAGTGGATGACGCCAATGTGTGGGTACGCCTTAATCAAACCGCGCTAGCGGACTCCAATGTGTTTCAAAAAATGTATGTGCGTAATACGAATAATGAAATGCAAGCGCTTAATAATCTAGTGAGCGTGCAAGAAATGGCTGCGCCGCAAACATTAAATCATTATGAGCGCCTGCGTGCGGATACCATTTCTTTGTCATTGGCGCCCAATGCGCATATGGCGGATGCCGTTAGTGCTTTGCAAGCTATTGCCACGAAAGTGGTGCCTGACGATGTCAAATTTGCTTTTACGGGAGAGGCGAAAAGTTTTGTGGATTCATCAGGAGCAACGCTCTTTACCTTTGGTCTTGCCATTCTTTTTATCTATCTCGTTTTAGTCGCCCAATTTGAAAGTTTTATTGATCCCTTTATCATTTTGCTGACCGTACCCTTTGCTTTTTCAGGCGCACTCTTAACATTAAAGTTATTTGGCGGCACACTGAATATTTTTAGCAATATCGGCATGGTGACTTTGGTTGGCTTAATTGCAAAACATGGTATCTTAATTACGGATTTTGCGAATCGCGAGCAAGCGAAGGGCAAGCCTCTGTTGGAGGCGGTCATCGCGGCCGCAGGTTTACGCTTGCGTCCTATTTTGATGACTTCTGCGGCGATGATTTTAGGGGCATTACCCTTGGCGTTTGCAATGGGCCCGGGTTCGGAAAGTCGTCAGCAAATCGGCTTAGTGATAACAGGCGGATTATTTGTAGGAACTTTTTTCTCTTTAATTGTTGTGCCAATCACCTATACTTTATTAGCACCACTTAAAAAACGTTTTACCAATCCTATTGATGAAGAGGTAACGGATGCAGTTAATCTATGAATTCATTCCTTTAGTTTTATTTTTTGCTGCTTTTAAGTGGTATGGCATTTACGCGGCAACTGTCGTTGGCATGGCGGCAACGGCTATTATGGTGCTCGCCATTCGCCTCATCAAGAAAACATGGGATAAAAAGCAATTAATTACCCTCGGTATTTTTGTGCTGTTTGGTGGTTTAACTTTATATTTTCATGATCCCATTTTTATAAAATGGAAGCCAACAGTATTATTTTGGTTGTTTTCATTAGCTATTTTATTTACGCAGATTTTTACCAGTAAACCACTCATGCAGCGTATCATGGAAGAAATCTTGCCGGCTGAGCAGCGCGTTCCGGTACATATTTGGCGCAATTTAAATTTAGGTTGGGCGCTCACCTTTTTTATTTTGGGTGCGGTAAATTTATATATTGCTTACACCTTCAGTAATGATGTTTGGGTGAATTATAAATTCTATGGCGTCACGCTAGTGTTTATTGTGCTGAGCTTCGTGCAAGCGTGTATGTTATCGCGTTATTTGGAACAGCCTAAATCATGACAAGCACTCAGAAAACGATTGAAGCCTTGCTTACAGCACGCTTTCAACCTGCGCATTTAGAAGTGCAAGATGATAGTGACGCGCACATTGGTCATGCGGGCCATCAAGGCGGTGGACGGCATTTTACCGTCATTATTAAAGCGGCCGCTTTCACGGGTAAAACGCGCATCGCTGCGCATCAAATGATTTACGCTACTTTAGAAGAGTTAATACCGGATCCTATTCATGCGCTAGCGATTCGCATTTTAAGTTAAGCTGCACGCACAGTGGCGCGGTTCTGGTGGTGCTGAGGCTGGCTGTGCCTCGGGCTGAGTAAATAGCCTAATAGAGAGTGGCGTGCGTTTTTCGGCGAGGCCGGCATCGAAATAAGGATTTAAATACATATCCAGTTGCTTATTATAATCAATTTCACCTTTTAGCGTGATGGCTAGCTTTTTAAGTGTCGGTGTTAGAAGGGGATCTTTCTGTTCTGCGCGTATTAAAAATTTTAAAGCATCAATTAGAGTGAATTGCGCAATAACCACTTGCGCTTGCCTGCTATTGATCCACCAATCATAGATCGTTGAATAAAATAATTTCTTGATTTGTTCTTTTTCGGGATGATCAGAAAAACATTTTAAAATAATTAATCTACCCATTAAGCCAATTGCGTGCTCATCTTGCAAATAAGTTAGTTTCATTAAGATTTGTACGGCTTGGCCTTGTTTATAATAATCTGCTTGTTTTATGAGATCCCACGCACTATCAAACAGCCGCACTCTTTCTTCGGGCGTCATTCCATGGTCATCCATTTAAGGGGCGTTGACTATTCTTTGCAAATTTAAAGGAGCTAGTCAATACTGAGCTGCTTTAAAATGCGCTTTCGCATGTTGCAACGTGAATGGTATAGTGCATACGTTTTAGCTTAACTTTAATGGAGTAATGCAATGAAAAGAATTAAAGGTTTTTCTGCTTTCCTATTTCTTGCCGTGGCGCCCTTGGCATTTTCCGCAAAACCTACCTTGATTTGTCCGTTTAAAGACACATTTAACCTTGATGTCATTTCTCCCGGTAGAATCATCAATACGCCGTTTACTACTGGTAATTTAGCCTATATGCAAGAATCTGATACCACGTTTGCGCTGTCTTGTGCGAGTAATGTTAATTACAGTGCGGGTGATTTATACGTGGATGTTGGTTTTGATCAAGGCAATAAATGCACATTAACGATTCACGATGGACCATTAGTGATGAATCCAGCCGTTTCGTATGTTAACTGTATTGGCAATATCAATTATGCGGGCATGTCGCATGTTGATGGAAAGTATGAATATACTTTGAACTTTAATTTTTAATTATCGGCATTCGCCTATGCCATTTGTGCTTCAAGATGCAAAATCGCATCTTGAAGCACTCCCTACTTGATCAAACGGGGGAGAGGCTAGGCTAATTAACAGAATTGCTTAACTTGTTCTGCTGTTAAAATAAAAACACCACCACCGCCGCGTTCGAATTCAACCCAGGTGAAGGGAATGTTTGGATAAGCATCAGCCAAAGCAAACTCACTATTGCCAACTTCGACAATTAAAATACCGTGTGGGCTAAGCCATTGTCCTGCTTCTTTTAAAATACGTTCGGCAATATCTAATCCATCGGTACCCGCTGCAAGACCTAAGCGCGGTTCGTGATGATATTCGTTGGGCAGTTCTGCCATTTCATCTGCGCTAACATAGGGTGGGTTTGTGACAATGACATCGAACGTTTGTTTAGGGATAGCATTAAATAAATCGGACTCATGGAGTTCCACTTGATCGGCAACGTCATGACGTAACACATTAATTTTTGCGACCGCTAACGCATCGGCAGAAATGTCGCTCGCGACCACATGCGCATCCGGAAAATGCAGGGCAGCCGTAATGGCAATGCAACCACTGCCGGTGCATAAATCTAAAATGGAATGGACGGCATCGGGATCAATCCAGGGAGAAAATTGTTTTTCAATTAATTCGGCAATGGGAGAGCGGGGAATTAAGACGCGCTCATCGACGTAAAAGGGCAATTGGCTAAACCAGGCTTCATGGGTTAGGTAGGCAAGCGGAATGCGCTTTTGTGTGCGTTCTTCAATGAGCTTTAAGATTTTTTCACGCTCAGCTTGCGTCAAGTGCGCTGCCAAAATATCGGGATTAATGTCTAGGGGTAAATGCAAGCTGTGTAGAACAAGTGCTACTGCTTCATCCCAGGCATTGTCGGTGCCGTGGCCAAAAAATAAACCAGCTGCATTAAATTGAGTGACGGCGTAACGCAGAAAATCGCGGATGTTAATTAATTCAGGTAGATTTGTGCTCATATTTTGACCCTCGGAGTGAATGCCAGGATATTACCAAAGACCGCGTATCATTGCGAGAAACCATCGTTGCGAGGCCTCCAGGTGGGGTTCTTCGCTTTTAACCTACGACCAGGTATACTCTCGAGCTTAATTTCTACAGGGGGTTAAGCATGGCGAATACCATCGGTTGCTTAGTAATGGACTTAGTGGGTACCGAGTTGACAGCTGAAGAACGTGACTTAATTCAGCACCCATTAGTGGGTGGTGTGATTCTCTTTACGCGTAATTATCAATCTCGTTCTCAATTAAAGTCATTGTGTGCCGCCATTCGTCAGGCAAAGCAGAGCCCCATTCTCATCATGGCAGACCAAGAGGGCGGCCGGGTGCAGCGTTTTCGTGATGAATTTACCCGCATGCCCCCCATGGGATATTTTGGCGAACAATATAAAATTAACCCGCAAAAAGCCCTGCAATGGATGAGTGAAAGTGCTTGGTTACTGGCTACTGAATTGGTGAGCGCGGGAATTGATTTAAGTTTAGGTCCGGTGTTGGATTTGGATCGTGGGTTAAATACCGTCATTGGCAACCGCTCCTTTGCCGCAGAGCCAGAAACGGTTGTTGCATTAGCCAAAGCCTTTCAGCACGGTTTATCGCAAGCGGGAATGGCTGCAACCGGTAAACATTTTCCGGGTCACGGCGCTGTTCATGTCGATTCCCATATTGGCCTGCCAGTGGATGAGCGTTCTTTTGAAGAAGTAAAGCGCACCGATTTGCAACCTTTTATTGCCATGATTGAAGCCGGTATCCCGGCTATTTTAGCAGCGCATATTGTTTTTCCGGCTATCGATGCGTTGCCAGCCGGTTTTTCAAGGCGTTGGTTGCACGATATTTTACGCGGCGAGTTAAAGTTTACCGGCACCATTTTATCCGATGATTTACACATGGAAGCGGCCAATATTTCGGCGGATTACGCTGATCGGGTTTTGGCAGCGCGCGAAGCCGGTTGTGATTTTGCATTAGTTTGCAATCATCAACCTGGTGTCATTGCTGCCTTAGATAAAGTGCCGGCAGCGATGCATCAAGTGGCGCCGGAGAAATGGCGGTCTTTATACATTGAAAGAAAAGAGTTAAGCGAAACGTTTCAAGCCACACCGCGTTGGCGGGAAATTCATTCTATTATTACCACTCTAAACGAAGGAGTTTAATTCATGTCTGTTGTAGAACGCATTCCTAGCGTAATTAATGAAGCGGAATGTTTATATAGTTTTGATGATATTAATCGCGCACTGGATAGCATGGCCGTCAGTATTACCGAGCGTTTACAAAATAGTAACCCCATCTTGATCACGGTCATGACGGGTGCTTTGATTACGACCGGTCACTTGCTCACGCGTTTACATTTTCCACTCGAAATCGATTATATCCATGTTACGCGTTATCGCGGTTCGAGCCGTGCTGGCGATTTGCATTGGTTGGCGGAGCCGCGCCGTGAGCTGAAAGGACGCAATGTTTTAATTGTGGATGACATTATGGATGGTGGTTTAACGCTCGCCGCTATTATCGATTATTGCAAACAAGCTGGCGCAGAAGATGTCTTAACTGCCGTCATGGTTAGTAAGAAGCGCACCCGTGAACCCGGAGTGAATTTCGAGCCGGATTTTGTGGGTTTGGAGACTGAAGATAAATATTTATTTGGCTTTGGTTTAGATTATGAAGAATATTTGCGCAATGTGCCAGGTATTTACGCCGCCAACGAATAGTTCTCTCTATTTGAAACGGGGCTTTGCCCCGTTTAATAAACAACATTAAAACAAATCTCTAACTCATTGATTATTCAATTTTTAAATTGATAATGCGGGCGCTATGCGTCTGAAATTAATCGAAATTAACGTTATAATAGCCATTGCAGACAAAACGCTATCATAAGGAGATGAACATGCAGCAATACGGTATTTTCAAAGCGATTGTTTTGTCGTTTTTTTCGGGCGATCTCTACCGCGATGTCGCGCAAAATTGGGGTGGTAAAGCATTCCTTTATTTATTGGTGCTACTCGCCATTACTTGGATTCCCGCTTGTTTCGTAGCTCAAAAGGGAACAACTGTTGCCTACGATAAATTTTCCGCCTCTGTGGTGAATCAAGTGCCTGTGTTGGATATCAAAGAGGGGAAAATATCCACACCCGAAAATCGTCCTTATGTGGTTAAAGATGAAAAAGGTGAAGTGTTGGCAGTCATTGATACATCAGGTCAATATAAAACGTTACAAGACAGCAACAGTAAAGTGCTGGTAACGGAAAAAGAAGTCATCATGGAATCAAAACCTAATGAAATTAAAACCTATACGATTCCAGCTGATACTGCTGTTACCCTTGATCCGGTTAAAGTGAACGAAACCATTAAATCGTTTTTACCTTTTTTATGGTTAATACTTTATCCCATTTTAGTTATTTTTTCTTTCGTATACCGCATCATCCAAGCATTGATTTATGGCGTGTTTGGTAAGATCTTTAGTGCGGCAACCGGTGCGTATTTAAGCTATGGCCAAACGATTCAACTGTCGATGGTAGCCATTACGCCAGTAGTGATTATAAGCACCATCGCTGAGGTCACGGGTACCATCTGGCCATTTGAAGGGTTAACGTTCTTTGCATTAGCCATGGCATATCTCTTTTTTGCTGTGTATGCTAATCGTAAACCAACCGCTCCTGCGGCGGTGCAACCTGTTAATCCGATTAGCTGATTTTAGGGGGACACGATGATTTGGTGGTTATTAATAGTTTTTATTTTTGGTGTACTTGCCTATCATCGTGCCGCTTTAACCATTTGGCTGATCAGTTACACCTTATTAATGATTCTAGCCGTTGTTGAGCAGGGCTTTACGGTAGCCATGCTCCTCACGGTTGCCATTTTAGCGTTAATCTTCATACCGCTTAGTGTGACTTCCATTCGCCGTGCTTACTTAGTTAAACCCGTTCTAAATTTTTATCGCAAAATTATGCCGCGGATGTCGCGTACGGAACGCGAAGCGATTTCTGCCGGTACTACAACGTGGGAAGCAGACATTTTTCGTGGTAATCCCGATTGGAATAAATTGTTAGCGCAAGCACCGGTTAAGCTGAGTGCAGAAGAGCAAGCGTTTATAGATGGGCCCGTGAACGAGCTTTGCGGCATGATTGACGATTGGGACATTACCCACAATCGTGCGGATTTACCGGAGCACATGTGGGCGTTTTTAAAAGAAAAAGGATTTTTTGCTTTAATTATTCCAAAACAATATGGCGGTAAAGAATTTTCAGCGTACGCTCACTCGGAAATTTTAGCGAAAGTGGGGGGGCGCAGCATTACCGTTGGTTCAACCATAGCAGTGCCGAATTCACTGGGGCCTGCAGAATTATTATTGCATTACGGAACCGACGAGCAAAAACAATATTATTTGCCGCGTTTAGCGAAAGGCTTAGATGTGCCTTGTTTTGCATTAACCGCGCCGAATGCGGGTTCCGATGCGAGCTCCATGACAGACCATGGCGTGATTTGTCGCGGTCAATTTGAAGGTAAAGAAATTATCGGCATCAAACTGCAATTTGATAAACGCTATATTACTTTGGCCCCTATCGCGACGGTAATCGGTTTAGCATTTAAATTATATGATCCTAATCACCTAATCGGTGAAACAGAAGATATCGGGATTACCTGCGCTTTATTGCCGCGCAACACGCCCGGCATGCAAATTGGTAGACGGCATTTTCCGTTAAATACGCCATTTCAAAATGGCCCGATTCATGGCAAGGATATCTTTATTCCCTTGGATTGGGTCATTGGTGGTGTGGCGCAGGTCGGTAATGGTTGGCGCATGTTAATGGAATGTCTGGCAGCGGGTCGTTCTATTTCATTACCCGCGGAAGCCTTGGGTGGCGCAAAACTTTCTTGTTATGCAACCGGTGCTTATGCTCGCGTTCGCAAACAATTTCATACATCCATTGGGCGTTTTGAAGGCATTGAAGAAGTCATGGCACGCATGGGTGGCTATACTTATTTAGCGGATGCCGGGCGCTTAATGACGCTAAGCGCGATTGATAGCGGCGAGAAACCATCCATTGCTTCCGCCATTATTAAATACCATGCCACTGAATTAGGTCGTAAAGTCGGGCTGGATGCCATGGATATTCATGGCGGAAAAGGGATTTGTTTGGGCCCGAATAATTATTTGGGGCGTGGCTATGAAGCCATGCCAATCGGTATTACGGTAGAAGGTGCAAACATTTTAACGCGCAGCCTCATTATCTTTGGACAGGGTGCAATGCGTTGCCATCCTTATGTTTTTCCGGAGTTAGAAGCAGCTCGCATGAAAGATGATAATGCCGCGCTCACTGCCTTTGACAATGTGCTAATGAAACACATTGCTTTTTCTATTAGTAATGTCGTCAGAAGTTTCATTTTAGGATTGACCGGTGGTTATTTAGTGTTTGCACCGGCTTCAAAGATGCATCGTTATTACCAACAAGCCACGCGTTTGAGTTCCGCTTTTGCCATGTTAAGCGATGTTTGTTTCTTGGTGTTTGGCGGCGCATTAAAACGCAAAGAAAGTTTGTCAGCGCGCCTGGGTGATATTTTAAGTTACCTTTATTTATTATCTGCTGTCTTAAAACGCTTTAAAGATGAAGGTGAAAAAACCGAAGATTTACCGTTGGTGCGCTATGCGAGTTTATATTGCTTATTTGAAGTGCAAGAACGGTTTGCGGATATTTTAAAAAACTTCCCTTCCCGATTTTTGGCGATTATTCTGCGCGTGCTTATTTTCCCGTGGGGTGAGCGTTTTAATAAACCACACGATCGCTTAGGCCATAAAATTGCGCAATTGCTGATGACGCCGGGTGCTGCGCGTGATCGATTAACGCGAGGAATTTATTTGGATGCTGTTCCTAATAATGTGATCGCGAAATTAAATGATGCCTTGTTAAAGTCGATTGCGGCTGAACCCATTGAAAAAATCATTCGCGCGGCCAAATTGGATTCCAATTCAGAAGCATTAACGTTAATCGAATTAGCGGAAATCGCGTTGCAACAACAGCTTATTTCCAATGGGCAATTTAAAACGATCCAAGAGGCGGAAATCGCGCGTGCTGAGGTGATTAAGGTCGATGATTTTTCTCCCGACGAATTGATGCGTACGCCTCGTGCTATGCGAGAGAGTGAAATGGCACATGCAAATCAGCAAATTAATTAAATCTGTTTTCAACTATGCGGCATGGTTAGTGGTTGTGTGGGCGTTTTTTGAAGTGAGTTTCTCCATTCAAGCAGCGCCTTTTAAACTCACTGACTTTGCCTTCATATCGCATAAATTAAATATGCCGCTTAGCATGCTGCCAGGTGCCGCTTCTTTTTTTCTGGCGCAATTTTTTTTGCACCTGGTCTTGATATTAATTATCAGTGTAACCGTGATGGGTTGGTTGAAACGTTGGCCACATTTACAATCGAAGTTTTTAACCCTCATCATTGCTGCCTGGTTAGTGAGTATTAATTGGTTGTTGTTTGCTAATGCCGTTTATTATCCCAATTCAAAATTTGCGGATTTAGTGACTTTATTTTTTCCCAGCATGATGCTCAAGTGGGCTGGTTTTTATGGGTTAAGTGCGCTAGCAATGGTTGCTGTTTTGTTAGCCTTTTGGGGTTATGCACGATGCCTAACGTGGCGCATGAGCGGAAGTGTTTTTTTAAGTGGCTTAAGCCTCATCGCTTTTAATCAATTTTATTCGCCAACCAATATTCCGGTGGATGCAGGGAGTGCATTGAAACCGAATATCATCATTATTGGCATGGATTCAGTGCGCCCCGATTTTTTGCATTTTTTTGGCGGTAAATCCGCCACGCCTTTTATCAATAAATTTTTAAAACAAGCCACGGTTTTTGATAATGCAACAACGCCGCTTGCGCGCACGTTCCCGTCTTGGAGTAGTTTACTGCTGAGTCAATATCCGGTTGTCAGCGGCATTCGGACAGATTTGATCGATACAGCGCATCTCTCCCTTTCGCAGAGTTTGCCGATGCTTTTACAGCAAACAGGTTATGAAACGGTGTATGCAACAGATGAAGCGCGTTTTAGCAATATGGATGAACGGTTTGGTTTTCAACACTTGCTAACGCCACCTATGGGACTGAATGATTTTTTGCTGGGAACGATAAATGATTTCCCATTATCCAATTTGGTTATTAATACGAAAGTCGGTCAATGGTTATTTCCTTTTAGCTATGCCAATCGTCCTGTGTTTGCAACGTATGACCCGAGTACATTTAATTTACGGTTAAAAAACTTTCTCGACAAAAAGCGTACCCAACCGCTTTTTATGGCAGTGCACTTTTGTTTGCCGCATCATCCCTATTTGTGGCGAGATGCGTTGCCCGTAACAGAGCAGGGATTTAACCATCGTTACACCGCGAGTTTAACGCGCGTAGATCAACAAGTAGGGGATTTGTATGCGACATTGCAACAGTCTCATGCGTTGGATCATGCGATTGTTATCCTTTTATCCGATCACGGTGAAGCATTAGGTTTGGCAGGGGATCGTATAACCAGTGCAAATTATTTTGTCGCCTCGTCGAAAGTGAAACAGTATCCTGCTTTTTATCCACCCAGTATCGACGATGAGGCGGTAGACCAATCCGCTGGGCACGGTACGGATGTGTTGAGTTTCTCGCAATACCGTACGCTGCTTGCTTGGCAGGCTAGCGGTCTTGCGCAAACGTTTACTCATCAGACCGTAAAAGGCCCCGCTTCGTTGCTTGATGTTAAGCCCACGTTACTGAGTTTTCTAAAATTAAAAAATCAATCCGTGGGCATTTCGCTTTGGCCGCAGTTATTAGGCGTTACAAAATCCATACCCACTTCTCGTGTGATGTATTTTGAAAGTGACTATTCACCCTCCGCCGTGCGCACGGTTTATCCAGAAGCGCGTGACGTGGTTTTAGAAGGGGTGAATCTGTTTCATTTAGATCCTATTACAACACGCTTAACGGTTCGGCCAGAAATGTTGGCGAAGATCATTAAAAGTAAACAATTGGCGGTGCGCCAGGGAGATTGGGTGTTGGCTTATTATCCACAGAGCGCGAATAAATTGATTACTGTTTTGGTTAACTCGAAAACGAAAACGTGGACAACGGATGTTGCATCCACTTTTGCGCAGCAGGCGCCGTTGCTTGAGATGACGAAAGAGTTGGACGGTTTCTTTCGTCGTTCCGGAGCGTTGTAGTCGCGTTGTCTTTTTATCCATACGCTAATTTTATACACATCAGTATTCAAACTGCTCACCTGTACTGTTTTTTCCGCCGAATCCACATTCAATCAACCATTTAGCTGCAATGAAAAAATTAACTTATTGATTATTAAGCAAATATTACTTATGTCTAGAAAATGGGCTTTTTGGGGAAAACCCTAAGACTGCAGGCTTCCCATGGGTTATAAGCGGCTTATCCACTGAGTTATCCACAGAATCTGTGAGTAAGTTTTTTTGCTCCATCTTCACTAAAATCGCTTTTTGGTTTGTTTCTATGCAGCGAAACGTAAGTCGTTGACATTTTAAAACGCCTTGCATAGTCTCTATTAAATTTTCAATTTTCGAGGGGGTTTTAAATGAAAAAAATACTAGCAACTGTTTTGTGTTTTTCGGCTTTAGGCGGGTTGTCTGCTTATGCTGCACCCTTAGCCGGTTGCGAATATACCGAAAACATGTTCGTTCAAGGCCCCGTTGGATCGCGTGTTCTCAGCTTAGAGGCAAGCACGATTGTCGCTGTTAAAGTCAGTGATACGTACTTCAAAATCATTGGCACCTGTGGCAAGAGTGATGGTTTAGTGAATGTAAAAGTGGGTATGGATGATAGCCACTATGTCACTTTAACGATCAGAGATGGTCAATACATGTGGAACCCCGAGATAATTAACATCAGTCCAGTTGGAAATTATAATTATTCCGGCATCGACCATTCACTCGGCACTTACGATTACACCCTCAAATTTTCCAACTAGTTTTTTGGACCGCCTCTCACTGTTTGAGAGGCGGTTAAGTTGCTCTTCGCTGCGCTCTTCACTGTGACGAAATGAATGTCTCTTGGCAGTAACAGCGCCAATCCAGTTCAATGCTTGTGCATTCCTCGAAAAATATTCATTTATTACTCAATTGAGCGGCTCGATCAAACGTTAACCCCAATCTCTTTGCCAATGCCAGTTCAAATGGAACAAGTAAGCAACATAGTTGATCTTTTTTACTGGTAATCTCATATATAGCCAATCACCGGTGTGTTACCATAAACTATTAAAATCCGTCAATTTTAAGGATGTGCAAAAAAAATGGAATGGTTCATTGGTTTAGTCATACTTTTAGCAGTCATTAATGTTGCAGCTTTTTATCGTTTGCCAGCATTAGTTTGGTCAATACTACTAGCAGTTGCCTTAATAACGATTAGCATCTTGGGATGGTTTTCTATTCCCTTCGTATTATTGGCGTGGATTTTATTCCTCCCGGCTGCTTTATTCGCCAACTTAAAGCACTATCGTCAACGTTATTTACTAACCCCAGCTATTCCGCGTTTAAAACAACAATTGCCAACCATTAGCGCCACTGAGCGCGTTGCGATTGATGCCGGCGATACTTGGTGGGAAAAAGAATTATTTTGTGGTAGCCCCAAGTGGTCAACATTATTTAACTATCCAAAACCCACTTTAACGGATGAAGAGCAAGCGTTTTTAGAGAACCAAGTTAATCATGTCTGTAGCATGGTGAGTGATTGGACCATTGTGCATGAGTTGCATGATTTACCAAAAGACGTTTGGAATTATTTAAAGAATGAACGCTTCTTTGGCATGGTCATCCCCAAAGAATACGGCGGTCGTGGTTTTTCTGCTTTAGCACATTCATCCGTCGTCGCAAAGCTTGCTAGCCATTCGGGAAGCTTAGCAGTAAACACCATGGTGCCGAATTCACTCGGGCCAGGGGAGCTGCTCGTCCATTATGGAACCGATGAGCAAAAAAATTATTACCTACCGCGTTTAGCTCGCGGTGAAGAAATCCCTTGTTTTGCTTTAACAGGACCTGATGCAGGAAGTGACGCAGGTTCCATTACGGATCACGGCATCGTTTGCCGTGGGATGCATGAAGGGGTTGAAATTTTAGGCATTCGTTTAACCTGGGACAAACGCTACATTACGCTTGCACCCATTGCCACTATTTTAGGGGTTGCCTTTCAATTATATGACCCAGACCATTTATTAGGGGATAAAGAGCATATCGGCATAACCCTTTGCCTTATTCCGACTACGCATCCTGGGGTTAATATTGGTGAGCGGCATCTGCCTGTTTTCCAAGCATTTATGAATGGGCCAACGAGCGGTGAGAATGTCTTTATTCCGTTAAGTTGGATTATTGGCGGAGAAAAAATGGCAGGCCAAGGCTGGCGTATGTTGATGGAATGTTTATCCATTGGCCGTGCTATTTCGCTACCCGCATTAGGTGCTGGGATAAGCAGTACGCTTTATCGTTACACGGGTGCTTATGCCAAAGTGCGCGAACAATTTAATACCTCGATTGCTAATTTTGAAGGCGTACAAGAAGCGCTCGGATTTATAGCGGGTTACGCTTATATGACGCATGCGGGCCGTTTAATGACGGCGGGTGCGGTGGATTTAAAAATTAATCCTTCCATTGTTTCAGCTATTGCTAAATGTCATTTAACGGAAATGACACGGCGCTCGGTCACGCATGCGATGGATGTACATGCGGGACATGCTATTCAAGCAGGGCCGCGAAATAATTTATTAATGGCGTACCTTTGTTCACCTATTAGCATTACCGTTGAAGGCGCTAATATTTTAACGCGTAATTTAATTATCTTTGGACAAGGCGCTATTCGTTGTCATCCCTATATTTTGGATGAGGTTAGTTTAATTAGTGCAGAAAAAACGGATACTGACGCTTTGGATCGCACGTTAATGGCGCATATTGGGTTTTACGCCAGTAATTTAATTCGCGCATTCGCTTATGGTTTGACGGGGGGTTGTTTCATTCGTGCGCCACTTAAGCAACGTAAATTGCGCTGCCTTAGTAAGCAATTAACGCGCATGAGTACTGGTTTAGCATTGTTAGCTGATACCGCGCTCATTTTATTAGGCGGTAGCTTAAAACGCCGCGAAAGTATTTCAGCGCGCCTTGGCGATATCATGAGCCAATTGTATTTAGCGTCTACCGTCATGAAATATTTTAAAGATGAAGGTGAACCGGAAGCGGATATCGATAATGTACGTTGGGCATTAAAAATGTGCCTACATCACAGTAAAATTGCGTTCGACGATATCTTGCATAATTTCCCCGTTTGCGGTGTGGGTGGATTGATGCGTTTCATTCTTTTTCCCTGGGGCTCGCGTTTTCCAAAGCCCGATGATGAATTGCATCATGCTGTTGTTGAACCCATGTTATCTGCCAATCCATTACGTGAGCGCTTAACAAAAATTTTATATTTTAGCCAAGATAACCAAGATTGCGGTTGGCGTTTAGAGCGGGCCTTGGTGCTTTTGCCAACCGTTGAACCGTTGCGTAAAAAAATAAGGAAAGGGATTAAAGCCGGCGGCCTTCCTGGTTGGTTAAATTACCAAGAACAAGTTGAAGCAGCAGTTAATAAAGCGATTTTGACGCGTGATGAAGCGAATCAAGTTTTGGAATATGAGGCGCTTCGCAAAGAAATCATTAAAGTTAATAAATTTTCTTTTGATTTATCCACCGTGATTGATTAAGTGAAAGGATCAGTATATGACAACTGCAAACCCCGTTTTTCGCGAAGTATATATTGTAGATGGTGCGCGCACGCCGTTTTTAAAAGCACGCGGTAAGCCAGGACCTTTTTCTGCATCCGATCTTGCGGTGCGTGCCGGACAAGAGCTACTGGCTAGGCAACCGTTTGCGCCAAACGAAATTAATGAAGTGATTATTGGTTGCATGATGCCGAGTGAAGATGAGGCTAATATCGCTCGCTTAATCGCATTGCGGTTAGGTTGCGGAAAGTCAGTTCCTGCTTATACCGTACAACGTAATTGCGCATCAGGTATGCAAGCTTTAGATAGCGCGGTGAAAGATATCGCGTTAGGCAGACACGATTTGGTTTTGGCGGGTGGCACAGAAGCGATGAGCCGCGCGCCTTTGCTGTATAACAATCAATATGTCACGTGGTTAGGCGGTATGATGGGAGCGCGGGATTGGAAAGGTAAAGTTAAATCCTTGACAAAATTTCGTCCGAGTTATTTAAAACCCGTTATTGCTTTATTACACGGCTTATCTGACCCAGTTGTGAATTTAAGCATGGGGCAAACCGCTGAAAATGTTGCTTATCGTTTCAATATCTCCCGTGATGCGATGGATCAATTTTCACTTCGCAGCCACGAATTGGCGAGTGCTGGCCAAGAAAATGGTAATTACAAAGGTGAAGTGGAAGCGGCATTTGGAACGGCAGGCGACTTTTATACGAACGATGATGGGGTTCGTAAAGATGCAACATTGCAAAAGCTGGCGAGCTTAAAGCCATTCTTTGATAAAAAGTTCGGTAAGGTAACGGCAGGAAATAGTTCGCAAATTACCGATGGCGCAGCGTTGTTATTATTAGCGAGCAAAGATGCGGTAAAAAAATATAATTTACCTGTGCTTGCGCGAATTGTTGATACGGAATGGGCAGGTCTTGATCCGGCAGAGATGGGTTTAGGTCCTGTTTATGCGACGAGCCAATTATTAAAGCGGCGCAATCTCAGTATGCAAGATATCGATTTTTGGGAAATTAACGAAGCGTTTTCCGCGCAGGTATTAGGGTGTTTGGCTGCATGGGAAAGTGATGCGTATTGCCGTGAATTTTTGGGTCGCGATAAAGCGTTGGGCAAGATTGATGAAGCCCGTTTAAACGTGGATGGTGGTGCAATTGCCATTGGGCATCCCGTTGGCGCGAGCGGCGCGCGCATTGTGTTGCATCTTGTGAATGTCTTGCAACGCGAACAAGCAAAACAGGGGATTGCTACCATTTGCATTGGCGGCGGTCAGGGTGGCGCAATGTTAATTGAACGTGTTTCCGAGGTGTAACGATGAATACTCAAACTTATCACAACTGGCGTTTAGAAACCGACGACAAACAAACATTGTGGTTATATTTCGATAAAGAAAATGCAAGTGTCAACACGATTTCTCGTGCTGTCATCGAAGAATTTAATAGCATTATTGATTCGGTGAAAACCAGCAATTATAAAGCACTCGTGTTAGCCTCAGGAAAAACCACTGGATTTATAGCGGGTGCGGATATTTCACAATTTACCCAATTTAAAGACATGGATGAAGCGACCAATTTGCTCATGATGGGTGATGATGTGCTCGCGAAATTTGAAGCATTACCCATTCCAACGGTAGCGATGATTGATGGATTTTGTTTGGGCGGCGGCTTAGAAATAGCACTAGCTTGTCACTATCGGGTCGCTGAAGAAAGTAATAAAACCCGCATTGGTTTTCCGGAAGTGATGCTGGGCATTATTCCCGGTTGGGGCGGCACGGTGCGTTTACCACGTTTAATCGGCGGTGCTGCTGCGATGGAGCTCATTTTATCTAGCCGCACGGTAAATGGTAAAGCGGCCGCAAAATTGGGCATTGTCGATGTGGCTGTGCCACGCCGGCATTTAAAAACGGCTGCGCAATTTTATGCGGTCACTCCGCCTGAACGTCATAAGCCAACCACGTTACAAGCACTCGGTAATACCAAATTTGGCCGCCAAGCTGTTGCTCATTTTGCGCGGAAAGCGTTAAAAGCAAAAGCGAACCAAGCGCATTATCCTGCTCCGTTTCAAGCACTCGATAATTTTGAATTATATGGGGTGGATGATAATGAAGCGTTTGCTCGTGAGGCACGTTCGTGTGGTAAATTATTTTTTAGTGAAACCGCGCAAAATTTAGTGCGCGTTTTCTTTTTGCAAGAACGTTTAAAAGGATTAGGCAAGGGCGTACCTTTCAAACCCAAACACGTGCATGTGATTGGCGCTGGCACCATGGGCGGTGATATTGCAGCTTGGTGTGCATTGCAAGGGTTGCGCGTCACCTTACAAGATTTGGAACCCCGCTTTATTGCACCAGCAATTAAACGCGCTGCTGCTTTGTATAAAGGTAAATACAAAACAGAAAAAAACTTAATTCAAAAAGCCATGGATAATTTAGTGCCGGATGTAGAAGGGCGCGGCGTGGCTGAAGCAGACGTTATCATTGAAGCCGTCATTGAAGATTTAGCGATTAAACAAAAAACATTTAAAGCCATTGAAGAAAAGGCGAAACCCGATGCTATTTTAGCGACGAATACCTCCAGTATTCCGCTAGATGAAATTAACCAAGTCTTAAACAATCCTGGGCGGTTAGTGGGCATTCATTATTTTAATCCCGTTTCAAAAATGCAACTGGTTGAAGTCGTGAAAGGCGATAAGACGAGTGCAGCGGTATTTGAAAAGGCGATTAGTTTTGTGCGCAGGATTGATCGGTTACCCTTGCCGGTTAAAAGTAGCCCTGGCTTCTTAGTCAATCGCATTTTAATGCCGTATTTATTAGAAGCGGTGAACATGGTGAATGAGGGCATTGCCATGACAGCAATCGATAAGGCAATGAAAGACTTTGGTATGCCAATGGGCCCTGTTACATTGGCTGACACAGTCGGTTTGGATGTGTGTTACTCCGTTGCTAAATATTTAGGTCAATATTTTAAAACGCCGATGCCAGAGCGTTTAGCGCAACTAGTGGAGCAACGTAAGTTAGGTCGTAAAACCGGTGAGGGTTTTTATCGGTACGATAAATCCGGTAAACAAATCAAACCGCAAGAACCTGCTTATGATAAGCCATTAGAAGAAATCTCGGATCGCTTGGTTTTAATTATGTTGAATGAAGCATTTGCTTGTTTGCGTGAAGGGGTCGTTGCCGATGGTGATTTACTCGATGCCGGCATGATTTTTGGAACGGGATTTGCGCCATTTAGGGGTGGTCCAATTCATTACGCAAAAACGCAAGGCATTGCGCATTTGCATGAAGCTTTTGCCAAGCAAAAACAAGCAACAGGAGATTTGCAACCGATTCCTGCTTGGGAAGAATAAATCAACCACACATGCGAAGTGTAAGGAAGATATTTTATGCATTCTCATGGACGAGAAGCCGCTGACTTACCTGCCCCCTTGCGATTTTGTCGCTTGGGGGAATTTGTTATTCGCTCCTTAACGGATTTTACCTTTAAAGACGTTGCCAAAGATGATGGTTTAGAAATCGCGCGTGCGTTAATCAAAATATTAAAAAATCACCATGCTGCGTTAAAACAACTATTATCAGAATCGTTCGACAATAACTTATCACTATCACTGCAACCACGCAGTAGAAAGAAATTCAATTGGGTGGATGAGCAATTTAAAGAGCAGGATCAAGCTCAGTGCCAGGCTGTTTCTTTGCAAGCGCTATTACATGTCATTCAGTTTTACCATTGCTATCTAAAAATAAAAGAAGTCATTGAAGAAAATAATAAAGTGACGATTGATGATGCAGCGCGTGAAGAGTTCAAACGTTCTCAAAAGTTTTTTTTAAATCGCATGAAGTCAATTAAATGCGATGTGTTACCGGGCTATACTGCTTTGAAACTGTATGAAGATTATAGTCAAGCGCCGCCGATTATTCGAAATCAATTTCTGGACGGTAATGTGCAGCGCTTGCAAGAAATATTAGGTATCGCATCAGGCACTTCGTTACCAGGTAAGCCTTCTGCAGCCGGGCATTTTTCTCATCATCGGTATTCGCAGCGTAAATCGGTGCATGAATCCGTGATCAGAAAACGCGATAGCACTATTTTTTCCATTTAATATTGCAGCCAAGGCTTGGTATTTGTTGTTCGCTGACGGGTTTTCCGTTTAATAGCGCATCGAGTGCTGCGGTTAAATCACTGCCTGTCACGGGAATATTGTTGCCTGGCGTTGCTGCATCAAAACGGCCACGATAAACACAAGCTAATTCACGATCAAAAATGTAGAAGTCCGGCGTACAGGCTGCATGGTACGCTTTTGCAACCGCTTGCGATTCATCAATTAAATACGGAAAAGTAAAACCTTGTTGTAACGCTTCCATGTGCATGGCTTCCGGTGCGTCGGCAGGGTAGGCAATCGTATCGTTTGAGTTAATCGCGATAAAGCTGATGCCTTGTGCTTGGTAGCTTTTTGCAACCTCAATTACCTTCGGCAAAATTAATTTTACATAAGGACAGTGGTTGCAAATAAACATTATAACGGTGGCAATGGGTGAGCGATGACTGCTAAGGCTTACTTCTTTTGATGAAATAGCATCCATTAATTTGAAATCGGGGGCTTTTGTGCCCAGTGGAATCATGTGAGAGGGGGTTTCTGCCATATTTTATTCTCGATTTGTACAAAAATTATTGTAAACTTCGTTGGTTACGGTATCCTTATTAAGTATCTAATTTCAAGTGAAATTATTTTTTATTCCTGTAATAATGGGATTGAATTTATGGGAGTAGGACCAATAAAGTCTAAGGAGAGTCTAAAGATGAATCGATTCGTCGTGCGCCGTCTGGTTACTGCGTTAGTGACCTCTGGCATTCTAGCTGTATCTTCACAAGTCATGGCTGCTGCATTCCAGCTGTATGAACAGGATGGCGCAAGTCTCGGTACGTTCCATGCCGGTTATGCCGCATGGGCAAACGATGCAAGCACCGCATTCTACAATCCAGCCGGTATGACCCGTATCCACAATCAACAAATTGTGTTTGCTAGTAACCCCATTGCATCTGACTTCACCTTCAGAGGCAGAGTGACGGTTGTTAATGCACCAAACTTACCATCACCATATAGTAAGACCGGTATTTACAACTCCACCCAATCCGGTGGCACGTTTGCAATCGTTCCTGCTTTCCACTATGTTGCTCCGCTCGCAGACTGGATTAACTTCGGTTTAAGCGTCACCGCACCATTTGGATTACAAACTAGCTATGGTGTTAGCGATCCTATTCGTTATGCTGCAACTTATAGCGAAATTAAATTAGTGGATTTAAGTCCTTCTATCGGCGCCCGTGTTTGGGAAGGTTTGTCTTTGGGTGCTGGTTTCGATGCACAAAAAGCACGTGCTTCCTTTAACTCAATTGCAAACAGCGTAGCAGGGGGCCCATCCTACGATACTTCCGTTACCAACAGAGCCTATAGCACTGGTTACGGTTATCACTTAGGCGCATTGTATGAAGTGAATCCTTGCATGCGTTTTGGTGCAGCTTATCACTCACAAGTGGTACACCATTTCCATGGCCACAGCACCTTTGAAGGTCCAATTGCTACTTCAGTGGGCTTCCCAACGGGCCTAATTTCGCCACGCACCACGGCTAATATAACATTGCCTGCTTACAGCAACTTGAGTGCTTATGCAAAAGCAATGCCAGAATTAGCATTCATGGCCACCTTAGGTTATACGCAGTGGAATAGCATCCAACAGATTCAAATCAACGGCGTTTCTGGTTTATCTGCTCCTGCTGGCCAACCAAGCACCGGCATTGTTGTTACAAGCCCAACGCATTACCAAAACTCTTGGTTTGCTTCGGTGGGTGCCGAATACAACTGGACTGACAGCATCTTGTTACGTACCGGTGTTGCTTTCGACCAAAGCCCAATCCAAAACGCTTATCGTGATGTTCGCTTACCCGATGCTAGCCGCGTTGCTATGGCATTTGGTGGTCATGCTCAAGCGACCAAAACGGTTGGTGTAGATGTCGGCTATGCTCACATCTTTATGACCAAAACAGCTCGCGTTGCTCCAGAAACCTTGGTAACTGGCTTTAGCACCGTGAATGTCAATGGTCGTGTGAAAGGCGCTGCAGACGTATTTAGCACCCAGTTAACTTGGGATATCGTCTAAGCAACTGCTTAAAAACGCTAGACTTAAAGCTCTCAAGTCGTTTAAGATTTGAGAGCTTTTTTATTATTCTGAAAAACCGCAAAAAAGGTAGCTGAGCCTATTCTTTTTTCGATCTCGGATAAGAGGGTGTCAGCGAGTGGTTGTATTCTGAAGGTCTTGTGATCCCGCGGCTCAAGCCGCGGGAAGGTGAGGTGCGAAAAATAAAGTGTCGCTTACCAATTTAAAACGCGATAGATAAATTGCTCAAAACCGCTCTTTTCGGTAACGGTTATGTTTTTACCCATGCCGCTAACCATGAAGCGCTCTGGGAAGTGATTTTGAATATCGATTACGCCGTCTTTATTACTAATTTTTACAACCGCTACTTCTTTCCCACAATCTTTATCCATATAAACTTTGGCAGTGCATGAGCCAACGCAAAAGAAATTCAAAATGCTTTGTGAGACATCAAAGGGTTGGCCAGGTTTAATAATGCCTTTTTCTTTCGCGATACTAGAGCAGGGGCTAATACCCATTTTGCCAGTACCATATTGCGAAGTGTCATTTTGAATATGGATATCTGCCATGGCAAGTGTGGGTAGTAAGACTAATGAGGCAACGGCTAGTGAAAAACGCATACAATGTTACTCCTTAACAAATTTTCCTAAATAAAGAACCACAGTAGGCGAGATAACCCGCCTACTTAAAGCGAAAGATTAAGCGTTAGCTTTTTTTAAGATGAACGTAAAACCATCGACGACATCGACATTGTAATCGGGGTTGGTTATTTGTTTGCTGATGTAACCATTGGTCGTGTCGAAGATCACCGTGCCAATTGGCATGCCTTTGCAGGCGCGGTCGAGATAAATTTCAGCAGCACATTGGTTGTTCGGGCTGCCTATGCAAGCTAAACCAACCATCCATCCAGAAATGGAATTTTGGCTATGAGGTTCAGTGATACCGCTGCCGCCAGGAATGTCCGCAGAGCAGTGGCTGTTGTTAATCATGGCGGTGCTGGGAAAATCCGTTTCATTAATGGTGAGAACGCTGTGTGCAGCACAAGCAATGCCGCAAATACCAGATAACATCAAGCTAAGAAGGGTGTTACGTAACATGATTTATTTTCCTTAATATCTTATCCACGCAGATGGGTGGGGATGACGAGTTTCTCGCCTTCGTTTAATGAATCGTTATCCACTAAATTACTAATGCGAATAACAGCGGGCGAAGTATGGAATTTTTTGGCAATTTTTTCAATAGTATCACCAGCACGCACCATGTACACCGTATCACCGGGTTCCATTTGTTTACTAAGCGATTTGGCAACGGCACTGCGCAGTGCCACTTTATCATGCGTTGGAATAATAATTTGCTTGCCAGGTTTGAAAGTACGTCCTGCGGATTTATTAGCGCTAATTAATGCCTCACGGGTAAGGTGGAAGCGTTTAGCTAATTTTGCAATGGTGTCATTGCGATGAATTAAATAAATCGTATCGCCGGGTTGCAACACATAACGTCGTGTTCCGCGAACGGCTGAGGCAATTTTAACAACGTCGGGGGTTAAATGCTTTTTCACGGCTTCAACGACCGGCGCGGATTCAGCGTTATCATCATCGTTGCTTGCCACAAAGGTATTATCACTATTGCTGCTAGCCGTTTCAGCCGGTGCTGCCGGAGCCGGTCTTTCAGCGTCAGAATCCTCATTAGAAGCCAGTAGGTTTTCGCCATTGCTTGGAATTAATAAATTAGTTCCAGAATGCACCGCTGATTTACTGAGATGGTTCATTTGCTGAATTTGATCAGGCGTGGTGCTAAATTTACGGGAAATTGACGCTAAGGTATCACCGGGTTTAACGCGATAATGTAGCCAGTTTAACGGCTGTTGATTGAGTGGTGAACGGTTAAAGTTTTCAGTGAATTGCTCAACATTTTCAATCGGTAAAACAATTTTATCGCCACCGCGATTCGTGGTCGCCTTACGACTGAAGCCAGGATTTAATTGCGCTAATTTGCTGTAGCTAATACCAGCCCACTCAGCAGCAAGTTTTAATTTGATTTGTGAGCCCACATCGACCTGAGCCAAATAAGGGGCATTACGGACGGGTGGAAAATATACTGGATAGCGATCGGGGTTACTAATAATAACGGCTAACGCTAATAAACTCGGGACGTAATCACGCGTTTGTTGTGCAAGGGGAAGTGACCAAAATTCCGTATCGCGCCCATCACGAATATTACGCTTAATGGCGGATAAAACGTTTCCTTCACCCGTATTGTAAGCCGCTAACGCAAGTAACCAATTCCCTTCAAAGAAACTTTGTAGATAAGCAAGATAGTTTAATGCCGCGCGGGTTGAGGCGATGACATCGCGCCGGCCGTCATACATAAAATCTTGTTTAATGCCAAGGCCCGAGGCAGTGCCTGGCATCAACTGCCAAATACCGGCCGCACCCACATTGGATAAGGAGAAAGGATTATAGCCACTTTCAATAATGGGCAGTAATACTAACTCGGCGGGAAGGTGGCGCTTTTTGACTTGTTGATGGATGTAATAGAGATAAGGGGCGGAGCGATTCGCAGAGCGCAAAAGATAATCTTGGTTATTCATAAACCATTCGATTTTTTCTTGCACAGCGGGCGAGTTTTCATAATGGGAGAGGGCAAATTCGTCCCGTAACACATCCCATAAATTGTCCGCATTACGATAACGCGTAATATCATCCGCAATTTTTTGGCGATGTTCCGGACTTAATTCAGAATCCGCTTGGTAAGATTGAATACCTTCGGTGGTGGGCGCGGCGAACGCACCGCCTAATGTAAAATATAGGAGCAGTACTAGCCCAAGAACCGCTTTTAAACGGCAGAAGAGATTGCTATACACACATATTCCTTTTGCTCCTTGTTGCACTGCTTTTAAGCTGCATTGTCAAGCTGATAGTACGGATTAATTACTGTACGTCAAGACTAGCTATGGTATATTACCAAAATTAGCCTGGAGATGGAAAAGCTTTGGCGCACGGCTATCGGAATTTACATCAATGGAACCAATGGCTAACCCATCACTTTTTGGGTGGCTATCTTATCGATGAAGAATGCCAAGCAATCGCCCCTTTATTTACCCAGCACGTCGGCAAACACGCCCTATTAATTGGCACGCCGCATCAAGCTCGCTATTTAGCCGCTTCTAACATTCATTGTCAAACATTGCTAACACCCATTTCCACTCAGCAGCATCAAGCCAAGACGATTGAAGCCGATTTGCAGGAATTGCCGATCGCATCCGGCAGTGTTGATTTAGTGCTTTTGCCGCATACCCTCGAATTTGTGGATAATCCACGCCAACTGCTTAACGAGGCGTGCCGTATTATCAAGCCAGAAGGTTTATTGCTCATATCCGGTTTTAATCCCACCAGTAGTTGGGGGTTAAGACGCCGTTTGCATGCCAACAAAATTAAAAAAAAGGTGCCATGGGCTGGAAATATCATTTATCCGCAGCAAATTCGTAGCTGGCTGGCCTTGTTGGATTTTGTTTTAGAAAAACAAACGCGCACTTTATTTGCCCCACCCGTAGGTCACCTTAATTTACATGAGAAATTAAAACCCATGGGCTGGCTTTCTCGAGTGATCCCGGGGATGGGTGGGTCGTATCTTTTATTGGCGCGCGCGAAAGTCATTCCCATGACGCCGATTCGTTTAAAATGGAAACAGCAAATTAGCGCATTACCACTAAACAATATTCCAGGTCATGCTATCATTGGCTCCGCCGTAGGGGGCCTTCAAGATGCAAAAAGCGCATCTTGAAGTACGAATGATATAAATTAATTTCCGGTGGGAACAATATCGATGAAACATGTCACGATTTATACCGATGGTGCTTGCCGTGGTAATCCCGGCCCCGGTGGTTGGGCAGCATTACTTCAATGTCAAGGTAAAGAAAAAACCTTGCAAGGGGTGGAAGCGAATACAACGAATAATCGCATGGAGTTAATGGGCGCTATTTCTGCTTTAAGTGTGCTACGGGAGCATTGTTTGGTAGATGTTTATACTGATTCCCAATATGTTCAAAAAGGCATTTCAGAATGGTTGCCCACGTGGGTAAAGCGCGGCTGGAAGCGGGCAGATAAAAAACCCATTAAAAATGTTGACTTGTGGCAACAATTGGCCGCACTTGCTGAAAAGCATACTGTAAGCTGGCATTGGGTGCGTGGTCACAATGGCCACGTAGAAAATGAACGAGTTGATCGATTGGCTAATGAAGCGATTGATACTTTATTGTAAGGAAAATGAGCATGTCGCACCGTCAAGTTATTCTCGATACTGAAACAACAGGCATGCCAGTTTCTGAGGGACATCGCATCATTGAAATTGGTTGTGTGGAATTAATCGACCGAAAATTTACCGGCCGCGAATTTCATTATTATCTTAATCCGCAACGCGAAGTGGATGCGGGTGCTTTTGCTGTCCATGGGCTTAGTACCGATTTTTTACAAGATAAACCGCTCTTTTCCAAGATCGCTGACGAGCTGATGTTATTTTTATCCGGCGCTGAATTAATCATCCATAACGCAGCGTTCGATTTGGGCTTTCTCAATTATGAATTTAGCTTAACTCGTCCTGGATTTACTGTCTTAACCGATCATTGCAATGTCATTGACACTTTACAATTAGCGCGCCAATTACATGCGGGGCAGCGCAATAGTTTAGATGCGCTTTGTAAGCGTTATTTCATTGATAATTCCAAGCGCGATTTGCACGGCGCCTTGCTCGACTCGCATTTGCTAGCGCAAGTCTATTTGGCCATGACCGGCGGTCAGGGTGACTTCTTTGATTCGCTAAGCGAAAAATCAGCGAACAGTGCCGAGCAAATGGCTTCTTTTGAGCAAGAAGTTTTCCATGCCCAGGACTTGCTCGTGATTGCGGCGAATAGCGATGAGATAGCCGCGCATGAAACGTATTTACAAAGCTTGCAAAAAAAAGGCAAATGCCTGTGGCCTTCCTCTTCCTAATGACGCAAATCAATCGCCTGGCTGAGTGCTTTTTATTCCCAGCGTGCGATGGTCTTATAGCGTCGGTGAGTCATTCTGTAATATTGCGCGTCGTACAATTTTCAGCGGCGCGTAACCTTGCTGCATAAATAAGTCATGGAATTTTTGCAAGCTAAACTCCTCTTTAACTTTTGCTTTATAATCAGCGCGTAATTTTAAGATTTGTAATTTCCCTAACGTGTAGATCAGATAAGTTGGATCCGATGTACCGCGTTTTGCTTCCATTAAAGCGCCGGCTTTAGAAAGATAAGCGGTTTTTTCAAAATATTGCACGGCTTGCTTGAATGTCATCGTGCCTGTGTGCAATTTAATCCCCACTGTGAAACGGGCGTTGCGTAATAAGGCATCTTGAATTTGCCCTAAATGATATTCGGCAATGCCTTTTTCATCCGCATTTTTAGGCTTAAATCCTGCATCCGCCATCATCTGCTCGGTATAATGTGCCCAACCCTCCACATTAGAGTTGGTATAAAATAATTGGCGCACGCGATCATGTAATTCTTGTGCCCAAAGAAATTGTACGTAATGACCGGGATAGGCCTCGTGAATCGTGGTGGAATAAACGAGTGGGTAAGTAAACGAGCTCATGTAATCTTCAATTTCCGCTGGTGTCCAACTGCTATCGGGTAGGGTGACACTAAAAAATGCTTGTTTACTGCCGGTTTCAAAAGGGCCCGGTGAATCCATTGAGGCGAAGGTGGTGGCGCGTAAAAAGGGCGGCGTTTCGATGATTTTTGGCAACACATTTTCTGGTAAGGTAATGATCTTGTTTTTTTCGATAAAGGCGATTACTTCTGCATAAGAATCCTGAAATGCGATGAGTAATTGTTCTGGTTTGGGATGATTTTTCCCTAATTCTTTCTGAACCTCTGCCGCCGTTTTGTTGGGATCAATCCGTTTAGCGATGCGGATAAAATTTTCTTGATTGCGTTTTGTGTCCGCATCATTTAAGGCTAACAATTTCGCTAGCGGTAAATCGACCATTTCATCCAGCGCTAATTTTTTCTGATAGTTTTTAGCACCCAGACGAAAATCGCCGTGTGAGCGCGGTAGTAAAGTTGTTTTCATCCAGGCTTGGTAATCGCGTAGGGCTTTAACGGTAGCCGCATTGCTTTGTTTAAACGCTGCCAATAAATTGCTATCCGTGGCATTTGCGATGGCATCGGGCAAATCTTTTTCAAAAAATTGAATATTATCAGGTAACTGTTGCAGGGCGATTTGCGTAAAAATTTTCGGGGGATTCGTTAAGTTATTACGTGCTTCCGCGAGGGCGGCTGGAATTTGCTTCTCACGCGCAATAATACTGGTTAAGCGTTCATTCAGTGGCGCAAAGTCACGATTGATTAACATGAAAATACCGTTTGTGACCTCACTTGAATAAAAATCAGGATCTTTTTCCCATTTCTTCAGTGTCTTAAGTTCAAATTGTAATCCACGAATCTGGTTTAATAAAATTTCGCGGTCATCACGAACCCAGGCGCTTAATTTGTCCGGGCCAACTTGCTGAATTTGTTTTTCACTTGCGCCTAATTGAGCAAGCTCGCGGGTAATGCTAGCGCGCGAAAAATTTCCGAGTAGGTGATCATAGCGGTGCTCGCCAGCTTCGGTTGCGCCTACTGGGTGGTTCGGGAAATACACGTCATCGATATATTGGTCGGCTCGTTTTTGAAATTCTTTATCAATTGATTCATTAGCAAAGACCAAATTCGTGACACAAAGCAGGATAAAAAGAACCAGTAATCGCATAATCCCATCCTTTTTTCGGGTGGTTGATTATAACGCTTCAAGGGTATTTAAAAAGGCTAGACGGATCGAAAAATTCACGCTAATATTCAGTCCTTGCGATTTGGTCAAACTGTAATCATCATCGTAAGTCTTAAGGAGAGATGGCTGAGTGGTTTAAAGCGGCGGTCTTGAAAACCGTTGTGTCCTTGCGGGCACCGGGGGTTCGAATCCCTCTCTCTCCGCCAATTCAATCAAAAGTAGGGGACTCGCTTTGATTAAAGTTTTGTTGGTAGACGATCATGAACTAGTGCGCATGGGTATCAAGCGCTTATTACAGGATGTTCCCGGTATTAAAGTAGTAGGTGAAGCTGCTACTGGTGAAGATGCCGTTTTAATGAGTAAAGAATTAGCAAGCGATGTGGTCATCATGGACGTGAACATGCCCGGCATCGGCGGTTTAGAAGCAACCCGCAAAATGGTCCGCCACAATCCCGATATCAAAGTCTTAGCATTAACCATTTATGAAGATGAACCTTACCCTTCTCGTTTACTGCAAGCAGGCGCATCCGGTTACATTACCAAAGGCAGTGATCCAGAAGAAATGATTCGTGCCATTCGCACCATCCATTCCGGCCAACGCTATATCAGCCCCGAAATTGCACAACAAATTGCCATTAAACGTTTTACAAAAGGCGATGAGTCACCACTTGATGCGCTTTCAGAGCGTGAATTGCAAATCATGCTCATGATTACGCAAGGCCAAAAAGTGCAGGATATTTCGAAAAAATTATGTTTAAGTCCGAAAACGGTCAATAGCTACCGCTATCGAATTTTTGAGAAATTAAATATTAATAGCGATGTTGAGTTGACCTTATTAGCCATGCGTTTAGGGATGTTGGAAGGGGCAAAAGTAGAGACAGAGTAATCTTGCCTAGCCTGTGCTATGATTGATGCATGTTAAACATCAAACCATTCCTCGCGCAATTATCCCATCACCCCGGTGTCTATCAAATGCTTGGCGCCAAAGGGGAAGTCATTTATGTCGGTAAAGCGAAAGACTTAAAAAAGCGCGTTTCCAGTTATTTCAGTAAGCGGCCGCACGATGCTAAAACCATAGCCATGGTTGAGCAAATTCAAGATATCGCAATCACCATCACGCAAACCGAAGCCGAAGCCGTTTTGCTCGAATGCAATTTAATTAAAAAACACAAACCCTATTACAATGTGTTGCTGCGGGATGATAAAAGTTATCCCTACATTACGATTTCCAAAGAGGCCTATCCACGCATTGATCTGCATCGTGGTCAGCGCAATCGCAATGCGGATTATTTTGGACCCTACCCAAGTGCCGGCGCTGTCCGTCAAACCATTAATTTACTGCAAAAGATTTTTCATTTGCGCACTTGTTCAAATAGTTACTTTGCGCAGCGCACTCGGCCTTGCTTATTGCATCAGATTGGTCGTTGCAGCGCGCCTTGTGTCAAATTAATTGCTGAAGAGGATTATGCGCAGGCGGTTACGATGACGGAATGGTTTTTGAATGGCAAAAGCCATGCGGTGACTGAGCGGTTACAATCGCAAATGGAAGCGGCCAGTAATCGTTTGGATTTTGAAACGGCAGCGTTACTGCGAAATCAAATTCAACGCTTGCGACAAATTCAAGATAAACAGTATGTCAGTAATACTTCAGGTGATGCGGATGTCATTGCTTTAGCGCAACAAGCGGGCATGGTCGTTGTGCAGTTAATTACAATTCGCCAAGGTGCCGTGTTGGGTAGCCGTCCTTATTTTCCGCGCGTGCCTGACTATGCTGATGCGGCGGAAATTTTACGCGCCTTTATTACACAACATTATTTAACCGATGCTAGCCACCTTGAAAGTATCCCAAAAGAAATTATTTTGCCGGTGGCGCTGGAAGAGGCGACATTATTATCAGAAGTTTTAAGCGCCAATACACGCTTTACCGTTAACTTTCATGTCCCGCAACGCGGTGAGCGGAAAAAATGGTTGTTAATGGCAACCGCTAGCGCTAAACAAGCTTTGGTCACGCAATTAGTGGCAAAATCTAATTACGCGGAGCGGTTGCAAGCATTGCAGGGTGCGTTTTCATTGGTGGATATTCCAAAGCGTATTGAATGTTTTGATATTAGCCACACGATGGGGGAGGCAACCGTTGCCTCTTGCGTGGTTTTTGATCAAAATGGGCCGGCAAAATCTGCCTATCGACGTTTCAATATTACGGGAATCACGCCAGGCGATGATTTGGCCGCTATGCGTCAAGCCATCACGCGTCGTTTTAAACGGTTGCAAGCCGATCCCTTGGGTTTGCCGGATGTGCTACTCATTGATGGTGGTCGGATTCAATTAGCGGCTGGACAAGCGGTCATGGATGAGCTCGGCATTACAGCCGTTCAGTTAATTGGTGTGGCTAAGGGGCCAGATCGTAAACCTGGCTTAGAAGTGTTGCACCGCATTGATGCCGTGCCAACGTTGTTACCAACCAATTCACCCGCTTTACATGTTATTCAACAGATTCGCGATGAAGCGCATCGTTTTGCCATTACCAGTCACCGGCAGCGCCGTGATAAAGCGCGGCGGCAATCAGTGCTTCAAGAAATCCCCGGCATTGGCGCAAAACGACGCCGCGATTTATTACGTTATTTTGGTGGTATTCAGGGTGTTGCTCGTGCTAGTCTGGACGAGATAGCAAAGGTTCCCGGTATTAACCGTCAATTGGCGGAGAGAATATTTGCAACACTCCATGACACGACCTTATGAACAGATTTTAAATTTACCGAACGTACTGACTCTGTTGCGGATATCGGCTATTCCGTTATTGGTTCTCTTTTTCTATTTACCAGTGACGTGGTCGCATGCAGCCGCTGCCATTACCTTTGGCATTGCCTCAGCAACCGATTGGGTAGATGGTTACCTCGCGCGCTACCTAAAACAAACGACGAAGCTTGGCGCTTTTTTAGACCCAGTGGCTGATAAGTTAATGGTGTCTGTGGCGTTAGTTTTAGTGGTCGCAGAGCCTACGTTTCAATTTGTAAGCGTTACTTCACAAGTAATGACAATCCCAGCCTTCGTGATGACCATTCCAGCGGCGATTATTGTGGCGCGTGAGCTAATTGTTTCGGCGTTACGCGAGTGGATGGCGGAAGTGGGCAAGCGGGCTAAAGTGGCTGTGTCCAATTTAGGAAAAATTAAAACCTTTGTGCAGATGGTTGCGCTCATTATTTTACTTTACTGTGATAATACCAGCCGTGGCCTCGTCGTTTTCTCGGGCTATATTTTGCTTTATGTCGCGGCTGGCCTAACGATCTGGTCCATGGTTCTTTATTTGAGAGCTGCTTGGGCCGCACTCAATTCCCCTTAGTTATAGCGCTTCCTTCTCCTGTAAAAGGGGTAAGTGAAGCCTTAAAACCCTAACCACCCTCATCCCTAACCCTTCTCCTACGCGCGGGAGAAGGGGGCTATTGTATTTACATCCTATGCACTTAAAAAATTTTAAAAAAAATTGTGTAATAGGGCTTGACTTAAAATGATGACTCGCTAGAATGGCGGCACTTGAGAGGTATTAGTGACGCGGGAATAGCTCAGTTGGTAGAGCACGACCTTGCCAAGGTCGGGGTCGCGAG
>CAZQXH010000022.1:0-48590 GCA_964597435.1 uncultured Coxiellaceae bacterium
TTGATTACACACACTGCTGACGAGAGGAGTCGAACCTCCGACCTACTGATTACGAATCAGTTGCTCTACCAACTGAGCTACGTCAGCGTTGTGAAGGCGGGAGTATAATCAAAAAAATGAGGGACTGCTAGCGATTCTTGGTGGTGAGATTTAAGACAATGCCCATCGCCTGGGTGCGGGATTAGAAAGCGGGAGGGGCAGCACCCCCTGCTCTGCTCCATTTTGGGGAGAAGGATGCAGGGTGTTAATTTAATTAAAAAATACTTGCTATTAAACTCCAACCCTCGTATAAATTGCGCCCTGTTCATCCCCTCTCCGCTTTACCCCCTTTTTTTATCACTAAACACCCCCAACCAAACTTCCAATGGAGTGAACTTATGCCCAAATTACGTGGATTTTCAATGCTGGAGCTGATGGCTGTTGTAGCCATTATCGGGATTTTGGTCGCTATGGCGATTCCCTCTTATCAACAATATTTAAAACGCGCACGCTTTACTGAAATTATTACCACCGCTGAAGGCTTTAAATTGGCGGTGGCGTTAGCCATTCAAGAGGGTTCGGAACGCCGTGAATTATCAAATGGGGAGCACGGCATTCCACTCGCTCCGCCAAGCACGCGCACGTTAGCACGCTTGGCGGTCGAAAATGGTGTCATTACGGCCATTGGCACGGCGCTCGTCGATAAATTGTCTTATCGGTTAACGCCAAATGAAGATGGCAGTGAATGGTTAGTCGATGGCTCTTGTGTGCAAGCGGGGTTATGTCATGTTGGCTGAACGCGTGGAAGATGACTCCATTATTGAATGGGTAGATAACTTATTAAAAACGGGTTTAAAACGGTTGGCGAGCGACATCCACATCGAGCCCCAGGCACAACATTATCGCATTCGTTTACGCCTAGATGGCCTGCTTGTGGAATGGGCAACCCTTGCACATCACTTGGCAACTCGCATCATCACCCGCCTTAAAATAATGGCCCATCTCAATATTGCCGAAAAACGCTTGCCGCAAGATGGCCGCCTGCATTGGACGGAGCATCCCGAAGTCAACATTCGCTTAAGCGCATGCCCAACAGCGCACGGCGAAAAAATCGCGCTGCGTTTATTTAGCGCCCATGTTCTTCCTAATCATTTTCTTACGCTCGGCATGAACGAACAACAGCAACAACAATTACTCCAGCAACTGAATATGCCGCAGGGACTCATTTTAATTAGCGGGCCAACCGGTGCGGGTAAAACGTTAACGCTCTATGCGGCATTAAAACAATTAAATCAGAGTGAGAAAAATCTTTGCTCTGTCGAAGACCCCATCGAAATGACATTGCCCGGCGTTAATCAAATTGCTGTGCAGCCGAAAATTGGTTTAGATTTTGCGATGTCGTTACGCTCATTATTACGGCAAGACCCAGACTTAATTATGATTGGGGAAATTCGTGATGCGGAAACGGCAGGCATCGCATTGCAAGCAGCACAAACCGGCCACCTCGTGCTCGCCAGTGTTCATGCCGATTCCGCACGCGCTGCCATCAAACGTTTACAAGCCTTAGGCGTGAGTGAGCAATCTTTATTAACTTGTTTAAACTTAATTATTGGCCAACGCTTAATTCGCATTCTCTGCCCACTTTGCAAGGAGCCTGATCTCGCCACTCAACCGCAACCCGCTTTTCGCGCGCAAGGCTGTGCTGCTTGCCAGCAAGGATATCATGGCCGGCAAGGCATTTTTGAAGTGCTGAGTCAAAAAGAACTGCGCCAATTTACGCAACATCACCCCTTGCAAGCATTATGGCAAGCCGGCTTAACCGCCATTAAACAAGGCATGACCAGTTATCCCGAATTAGTGCGCGTTTTAGGGGATCTCCGTGCGCATCTTTAACACCCAATCCATCACACTCGCCGAAGAAGCATTGCTTTGGCGCCAGTTCGCCTTGCTATACAAAGCCGGTGTCAACATCGCTTTGTGCTGCGACCTACTAGCCAGTGAGCAACAAGGCAAACTGATTCGCGAGCTTATGCGCAATACCAAAAACGCTTTATTGAATGGCTGCGCCTTATCGCAAAGCTTACGCGCCCAACAACCGCCCTTAGAAGAAATGAGTTATCGCATCATTGAACTCGGTGAGCAAAGCGGTAAATTGGATGAATTATTACTGTTACTCGTCAAACATCAAGAAGCGCGGGTGCAATTTAAAAAGCAACTGGTGAATGCACTACTGTATCCAAGCATATTGTGTGTCACAGCCAGCCTCGTCCTATTTTGTTTAATTTATTTTGTGTTACCGCGCTTTGCTGAACTCTTTGCGAATGCCAATATTCCCTTACCCAGCATCACACGCTTATTACTCGACCTCGCGGCTTTTTGCCAAACCAACTTTTTACTGTTAATACTCGGAAGCTTTTCGTGCGCATTATTTTTTTACCAAATGCTGCCCTCTGTCCCCTTGCCCTTTTTTCAGCGCCTTCGAAAAACCACCCAGCTCGCGCAGTTTGCACGTCATTTTGCGTTAGCCACGCAAGCCGGGGTAAACTTAGCCCATGCCATTCGCTTGAGCTTGACACCAAACACCCAGCACTTAGCCCCGCAACTGATTCAACAATTAGAACAAGGCATCAGCCTACAAAAAGCACTAGAAAGTTCCGCCTACTTTCCGCCACTCGCCATCCAACTAGTCAAAATCGGGGAAGAAACAGGCCAATTAGAGCATTGGCTGCTAACCCTAGCAGACTACTTAGAATTAGACCTAATCACCCAGTTAGAACGCTTAAAGCAGTTACTTGAGCCCTTGATTATGCTCATACTTGGTGTTGTAATCGGTGGGTTGGTCATCTGTCTTTATTTACCTTTATTTAACTTAGGAAATGCCTTCTAATGGACAGCCTTCAGCTTATCGCGGAAAACCAACCCCTTTTTTTAGCGCTAGTCGCTTTTGTTTCCCTGTTTATTGGCAGCTTTTTAAATGTCGTGATTTATCGCTTACCAAAAATGATGGCACACGAATGGGGCGAAGAGTGTCGCTTATATTTAGGCTTAAAACCGCACGATGAAACAGAAACCTTAAATTTATGCTGGCCGCATTCTCATTGCCCACACTGCAAGCAAGGCATTAAACCCTGGCACAACATTCCCGTCCTTAGCTATTTTTTATTGAATGGCCGCTGCCGCGCTTGCCACAGCCACATCTCCTTGCGCTACCCCTTTATTGAACTTTTTACGGCAGCATTATCAATTTATGTTGCTTACCACTTTGGCTTTAGCTTAAAAACCTTAGCCGCGCTTATTTTCACCTGGTTTAGCATCGCGCTAGTCTTTATTGATTTAGACCTGCAACTTCTACCCGACCAGCTCACCCTCTCTCTTCTCTGGATTGGTCTACTATTTAGCTTAGCCAACGTTTTCTGTGATCCTAAAACAGCCATTTTAGGCGCCGTTGCCGGTTACGGTATTTTCGCTGTTACCCAAGGCGTATTTGGCTGGTTGACGGGTAAAACCGGCATGGGCCAAGGCGATTACAAATATTTAGCCGCCATCGGGGCGTATCTCGGCTGGCCAGTCTTACCCATTGTCATTATCTTTGCCTCTTTAAGTGGTATCTTGTTTGCGGTTATCCAAATGGTGATTAAACAGGAATTTAAAAGCACTCCGCTGCCTTTTGGTCCTTATTTAGCGCTAGCCGGATGGATTACGATGGTGTTTGGCCCCGAAATTATGCAAAATTACCTCTTAGCATTTTCATTTTAGGTAGTCACATGTTAGGAATTGGCTTAACCGGTGGTATTGGTTCAGGAAAAACCACTATTGCAAACTTATTTGCAGAACAGAATGTACCCATTATTGATGCGGACAAAATTGCCCGCGAAATAACTCAACCCAATCAACCCGCTACGGCCGCCATTTTAGAGCATTTCGGCCCGTCCCTCGCCTTGCCCGATGGTCAATTAGATCGCGCCAGCATTCGTAAAATCGTTTTTAATCGCCCGGCAGAACGGATCTGGTTGGAAAACTTGACCCATCCGCTCATCCGTGAGGAGCTTACCCGACAGATGCAGGCCGTGACTTACCCCTACTGTATAGCCGTGATTCCGCTATTAATTGAGGCTAATTGGTCTTCCTTGATTAACCGTATTTTAGTGGTAGACGCCCCGCATGATGAGCAAATTAACCGCGTTATCGCCCGCGACAATGCCCATGAGGAAGACGTGAGCGCCATTATCACCAATCAAACCTCGCGCGATAATCGCCTGGCGCATGCCGATGATGTAATAATCAATGATGGCAGCATTGAGGCGTTACGGGAGCAGGTGGCAGAACTACATAAAAAATATTTAAGTCTCGCGAAATGAGCTAAAGCCAGAGCCGTGGGCTTAGTCTTTTTTTTAATAAACATGTACATTTTACAAGCAGATCATGCTATCATGACGACACTAATCAGTGACGATGATGCCGATGCCAGACGCGATTATTTATGATCAGCCCTTAAATGAAATGATTCGGGTTTGCTTGCGGCTCGAGCAACTCTTTCAGCAAATTGATCATGAGCTGCCCGAAGAGGCATCGATCTTGAGCACGCGCAATTTGATGAGCCACATCATCAACATCTTACTCATTCTTGATCGTCCCGATCTACGCGCGAAGCTTGCCAAAGAATTAAGTCACTTTGCCGTTAGCCTCTCACGCTTCCAACGTGCGCCAGAAATTGATGAAGCCAAATTAAATCAATTAACCACGCAACTGGAAAACTATTCCCGCAGCCTTATTAATAATTCCGGCAAAATCGGCCAACGCTTACGCGAAGTCGAATTGTTAAATACGCTCCGCATGCATTTAGCCAGTCCTGGTGGCGGCTGTAGTTTCGATTTACCTATTTACCATTATTGGCTACAACAACCCACCACCGAGCGCCAAGCGATTATTCAAGATTGGTTGAGTGACTTTTCCGAGATTCGGGCTATTGCTGAATTAGTGCTAGAAATCGTGCGACAAAATGGTAAAGCCGAACAAAAAACGGCTATTCACGGCTTCCATCAAGAATTACTCGACCCACAATCCAATTTACGCATGATTCGCATCGGCATTGCCAATAACATCCCCGCATTTCCTGAAATCAGCATCAGCCGCCACTTCTTCAGCGTACGCTTTATTAGCCCCGATATTAACAAACGCCCACAACAATATACTGAAAACTTGCCGTTTACCGTTATTTATTGCAACGCATAAGGTTTTTTCATGTCACCGTCTCTCGATAAAGTCACCTGTCCCACTTGCCAAGCACCTAATACTTATCGGCAAGATAATCCTTATCGTCCTTTTTGTTCATCGCGTTGCAAATTAATCGATTTAGGTGAGTGGGCGGAAGAAAATTATCGTGTGGGCGGTGATGAAACGCCCGCCAATGATGACAATGAAAATGGTTAAATTTTACATTTAATTATCATCAAGATTAAGACCAGAGTAACCTAACTTAATGATATATCATGGTTCTCCCATACTCTTTTTTTAGCTCTATACTGTAAAAAAAGAGGGAAGTCGCATATGCAAAGAATTGAGATTAATACCATCAAACTGGTCAAGAGTGATACATTTGCTTTACAACTCCGACAAAACCCAGCACTGGTAAATCAAAAGGATAGCGAAGGACTTACGTTATTACACAGAACCTTACTTATTGCGTCTACTTCTAAAGAACCCATACCTCATCTTATGGGGGTTTTCAGAGCCATCATTAATACCCCGGGAGTGGATTATAATCTTCAAGATAACACTGGCAATACAGCACTACAGCTAGCAGTGAAATATTCAGCCAATGAATGGATAGCTAATAATTTGCTTCCGCAATTGCTAACTAAGGCTGCATCCTCAAAAACAAACTTTAAACAAGAAAATAATTCTGGAAGAACGCTCTTGCATGTGGCTTGTGAAGCGACGTCGGGGGGCTATGTAGTAGACCTAATTTTAAATATGGTCGATAAGTCTGAAGTTTTATCGGTAGTCAATTCTTTGCCAAGTCACGGTAGAAGTCCCTTATATGTTGCCTGTGTTAAGGGCAACTTCGCTGCCGCAAAATCACTTTTAGCAGCCGGGGCAGACCCTTTATTGTGTGGAAAGGAAGAATTCAGCCCAGTGAAATTTATTAAAGAGACTTTAAAAGCACACACCGAAACACTTGCCCTATTAAAGAGAGAGCATAAAGACAAGCCGAATAAAGAGATGCTCGCGCTTAAAAACAAAATTGATGCATTAGAAGGATTAAGAAAAACGATTTATGAACAGCCCCGCATCCAAAATCTTAAAGAAGCACACAAAAATGCGCGTATGCTAGGAGAAATTACCCGGCAAAATCAATTTTTTGCTAACACTCCCCGAGATGTTCGCAGCATGATTGCTGCATACAGTAATGATTCAACATTATTACCAACGCAGGAACATGAAAAAATATTAAATAAAGATATTTATAACCAACGCAATTTCGTGAAAAACAAAGTAGCAAAATTAATAAAAGACATTCCTCATTTAGAAAAGTTATTATCTGATAAAACGATACAATCTAAAAAGGAAAAAAAGGCTTTAGTTGAAGATTTATTACAAATACTGACAGACTTAAAAACGAACCAAATAATTGATTGGAATAACGTGACCGCTCGTACCGATAAGCTTCGCGCTCAAATGAAGGATAATGCTAACTTGGCTAAAAGCGATTTTGCTAAACTGTTTAGCGATATTTCTGCTGAAATTAAATCAATAGAAAGATATGAAAAGCAGATTCAAACGGACAACAATCCACCTGCAAGAAATAAAAGGGCACCCAACAGCACTTAAGCTTTTAGTGCGCAGTCATTTACGCCCTTACGATGTATTTAATGCTTTAATTGATAGTGGTGAGTATTACTGCTCACCACGTAGCATGTATCGCCTACCTGCCATCGGGCTTCCTTTTTAAAGTGGTCTGCTGTACTGAGATGCACGGAGAATTTGCAAATAATCCTTGCCTAGATAAGAGTAAAAATGATTGAGTTCTTGTATGCAATAAATTTCTTAAATCAGGTTTTTTTACGACCAGTAAACGGTTTTTAAATCCAGAATTAATCGCAGGTGAAGCTGTGATTTTTGCACTTGGGTGCTCTGTATCCACTTCGATATATTTTGCGATAGTTTGTCTTTGCGCCACATTGTAATCAGGATTTTTGATATAAGCTTCCGGCTTTCTAGTTTCAACTAACGCCTTGTTTGACAAAAAGAGAGCTGAAATTGTTACGGAATATTCTCTTCCCCAATGTATTAAGGTGACTTCATCCGTTTGGTAATTAAAACCTTTAATCACGGCTGCATGTTCTACTTTTTCAGGATTTATTGGGGCTGGATCTGGATGGCCCGTGTCTCTATCTACAGCAATACCAATGATGGCAAGATTCCCTTGAGCAAGACTGGTTGTAATGATGTGAATCAATTGAGTAATATCGGCATTAGTCGAAACGATTTCAGAGTCATACCCCATTTTATCAAGTGTTTTTTTGCATTGTGCAATGCTAAGGATTTCACCTTGGATTGAACCATCTGTTTTAACTATTTGTCGTATAGAGTATGGTTGAATACGCTCTTTCCATAGTGGAAGAGCACTAAAGCCAATTGTGTTAGCAAAATAAATTTCAACATTTGCGATGGTAATGGTTTTACAAATTTGGCCTACCTGCGGAACAAATGTATTCAGCGGCAACGATAAGATTGGTTTATTTAAATTTTCAATCGTCCAATTTTTAGCGCATTTTTGAAGGTCGCGAAAACACAAATGCGGGTTTGAATGTTTAGCTTGCAAATATTCATCTACCATCGTTTTTGCAATCACGCGTGGTACTAATAAACTTTCTAAAATTAAACGCATTTCAGTATAGGTATAGTCACTTACAATCAATGTTTCTACCCGATGTTGCAAAGGCAATGTTGTTGCGATACGGCCATGAAAACTAGTCGGGTTTTGGGTGCCAATGAGTAAAAATCCCTTTTTATCTGCAGGTTTCCCATTTAAATCACGTCCTGATAAAATGGCATTCAAAACGCTTTCAATCATGGGCGCAGTGTTTATTTCGTCAATAATGACTATTTTCCCTTCATGGAATATTTTTAATAACAGATTTATTTTTTCTTCTGTGCGCATCGTTACGGGAACAATGAAAAAATCGACATTTTCTTTTAACCCTAGTGCTAGAAAAAGTTTTTTGACTAATACACTTTTGCCTACACCCGGGTTTCCTTCCAGAATGACCCCGCCTAAGCCATGCGTCGATGCAACCTGTCCTTTCTTCTTTGCCTCTCTAATAGTCAGATGATCGAGCAACGAATCTAAGATGATTTGATTGCTTGATGTGATAACAAAGTCTGGCAATTGAATTGTGGATACTTGCGGACGCATTGTTTTGAATTGCTGTTCAAATTCGTATGAATTACCTAATGGCACATACGGTCTTGCTAGTTTATAAGCATAATACTTGGCCCATTCAATCAAACTTTCAGTTTTTTGGAGCGTTGCCAATACCATCATTTCAATTTCACGAGAGGTTATGAGCATATGATCCGTGCTACATGCCGTCATGAAATCAATAACATCTAAGATAGGCGGAGCAATTTCACTGGCTAATAGGTGATTGGCAAGGCAAGGGCGAATCACTAAGTCATAAATTACATTTCCAGGAAGTGGGCCAAATTCTAATATGACGCCGTGATGGTGTGAAAATAGTTCTGGCATTTGGCGTTCGCCACCATACGTGGCGGGGTTCATGGCAAATATTATGCGGATATTAACGTTTTTATAATATTTACCATTATAAAAAATATTTTTAGTATTACGGCATAATCCTTTGAACATCGTTCGCTGTGAATTTGTCAGGTTCGCTTCATCAATACAAAGTAGTTTTATGCCTGGGCGTTTGTCATTTAAAGCGGCTTCTAACTGGTTCTCCCCAAAATAGTATTGATAATGTTTACTAAGATCATGCAACATAAAATGCGTTTTTCCAATGCCACTTGCGCCACTTAAAATGACGAAAGGATGTTCTTCAATGGCTTGAATGACTGCGGGTAAACGATTTTCATAGGTTACAGTCGCCGTCTCAGGATATTTTTTTTGCGGGGCAGGAGCATTATCCATTACGGGTGACATGAAAGAGTATTCATGTTCATTTTGGGTTAGCACACAAAAAACACCCTCGTGTTGCTTGCTTCGTGTGCGCTCAAATAAAAATTTTTGGATAGCAGCTTGCATTTCGGTTGAGCCTTTCCCTGTTAGAACAACCATTCCCCCTTTTGCGAGTTCCGGCAAGACAAAGCCTGTTTTGTTGTGGCAAATAAATTTGTTATTGGCGGCATCATATTCGCTGTAAATACTTGGAAATAAATGATGCGGTTCAAGCTCATCAATGTCTATTTCAATTACCATCGGGCGTGCTGCTAGCCATTTTTCTGGATCTTGCGTTACAACCACCATTGCACTATTAATTATCGGAAATTGCACTTTATTTTTAGGTGGATTATGTGCACCGAATTCTTTCGGCACCGTTACGCCTTGCGGAATCGATAAATGCAATTTAACTTGATGCAATCGACAGGCTTCTATTATCTTCAACCAAGTGTTTATATTCAATGTCATCCCCAAGCAGACTTGAATAGTAGAATCTTGACGTGTTGTTATTAGCCCCTCTTTAAAGATTAGGTTATTGTCCTTATCACAAACATAGGTACCTAAAAAATCGGGAAGAGTTGCTTGATTCAGAAGGATGGCCGAATCCGGTAAATTATTTGAGGTGTTTATTGAGAGGTAGTTGTGTTTATCCGTTAATGCCACCTCATGGGTAAAGTTAAGTTGGAAATTGTCAGGTAAAGAGGCTAATAATTCACCGCAATGGTAAACGCCTCCGTGCAATTTCAAATCATGAATAAAGCGGTTAAAATCAGCATTATTGTTTGGTGCGTTGTTTAAGCATATCGTTGAGTGCGATTTAATCGCAGTGAGAAGCGCTCCTTCTTGAAAGCGTAATGCGTTATTTTCAATGATCCAATATCCTAATAAACGACTTTCCCAATCATCACCACCGCATAACTCGATCATTTTTGAATGACTATTTTTAAAGACAGCCTTTGGTGTTGGTGGTGATAGTTTGGGTGCCTTGAGCTGCTCTGCAAATCGAGAATAAAAATCCCCACCCTGATAGGCGTTAGGATTTGATTTGTCTATTAATCCAATGATTTGATACCCAGGCGGGATGAGCGTTCCATCCGCACTGGGTATTTCGTCAATCACTGCATTAAAGCTGGCAATTTGTGCCGCAGTAAAGCATTCATAATTAATGATTAATGAAGCGAGTTTGTATTTTGAATTTAAAAAATAATACAACGGACCGCCCGGGCCAGGACATATTTTTCCAATATTGCCCATTCGATGGATGAATGGTGCGCCACATCGTAACTCATCAGCATGATGAATATAAAAACTTGGTCGGTGAATTGTTTGAGAGTAACGCATTAATTCTTGTCGCAAGCCCTCAATATTTGATGTATCAACTAATACCGGTCCATTAGTTTCATTAAATAATTTTTGTTTTATTTCCGAGATAGATTGAGTGGCGTTTTTTTCAAGAGGCTTGAAGTAGCGAGAAGGCACCTTTGAAATAGGGGATATTTTTAATTCATTGGTTTCTGTTGCTTCTATTTTTAATAAATTTTCACTTTCTGTGATCACTTCAACATTATCACCCACTGTCTTCAAAACAACTGCTAACGAAGCATCATCGGTAATAAATCTTCCGCGCATCTGTAGGTTTTCTAATTTTTTTAGTCTTGAGAAATCCAATTTTATGAATTCACTAGGGAGCATGTTGCAGGTATCTAAAATTAACGTTTTAATATTTGGTGCGCTTAGTAATAAATTAAATAACTCATTTGCCGTGAAACTTGAAGCAGTTATTTTTAAAGTATCTATCAATTTAAAATCATAAAATAGGGGAAGTTTATTACGCTGCTTTAACGTAACGGTAGTAAGATTTTTCGCACGTTGAAAAAAGTCAAATGGAAGCGGTGTTCCGCGCTCGCCCAGCGTTAATGAAAAGCTTTCATAGCTTGTGCACTCTATTCTTTCATTAAGTGGTCTTAAGCCATTATTTTGTATGGTTATATCGCTGTCATAACCACCCAAATCACAGCTTAACCATTCGCCATTATAATTAATTTCAACGAATAGATGCGGCTTACTTTGATCGATGCCAATTTGAATATCAGGATATTTTTCTTTCATCAAATGATAAAAGACAACAACTCGATGCCTACAAGATCCGGTGCGTTTTTTAATGAGTTCGTTTAAGTTATCTTGTGCAGAAGCAGTTGAGGGTAGATTTTTAATTTCCAGGTCACGAAACCCTCTGCAAAATTTTATGATTTCACAAATGCCTGCGGGAAGGTCAAATTCCTTGATTCTTGGAGGCTGAGAATAGATTAATTGTTCTAAGGTTACCGTTTGTTGACCGTCTTTAAGCCGAATCACGTATTGCCTTAAGAGTCGTGAAAATTTAATTTCAACTTCAGCTTTTTGTTCAATGTAAAATTCTCGAAAATCATCAGAAGCGCTTACACTCGGCAACTCAAACCAATCGGTCGTCAGGGTTAAATTTCTACGTGAATAGTAATGATTTTTTCCAGCATTTTTAAACGTTTCATAGAGGGGATGAGTGCTTCTTCTCAAGTTTAATACAGGTTCGAGCATTAAATCAGAAGTTGAACGTTCTAATATGAACGGATCTGCTTTGCCCATTGAATGTGGATTTAGGCGAATAACATCATAGATTTTTTCTCTGACCATTCGCACATCAGGCGAAGTTGGATTTCCTATAAAAATTCTATCGACTTCATAAACTTTTTTATCTTTTTTTGTGTCGGCATCAATTATGGTTGCAGTGGAGCGTGCTAAATCTTTTAAATACAATTTGATTGATTCTTGATTAGGGCCTGAAGTGATTACTTGGTGTTTTTTTGTGTTTCCAATGCTGAAATTATGCAAATCACTTTTCGAGCTTGCACTGTCGACTAAATTTAAGACCAAAAGATTGGGTGCCAGTGCAATTAGCAATTCAACATATTCTTTGTCAATATTGCATTTGGATAAATTAATTTCATTTAATGAAGTAAGCCTAAAACCACTATTGTATAATTCTTGCAAATGATTGAGGCATGAAAAAGAACAATCACTTATTCCCAGCGATTTAATATTAGTTGCGGAACGCAGAAGGGGAACTAGAAATTTATTTACATCAAGCCTGAGCAATGAAAGAAATTTCAATGAAGAAAAATGCTGCAATTCAAACATTGCGCCATCTAATTCCAGCGCTGCCAAAGTTAATTCATTTAATCCTGGACAGTGTTCAGATAGTTTAGAAAAGAGATTAGAACTTACAACTTGAGTTGAGATAACTAGCTTTTTCAAAGAATCAAACACTGAGCCTGGACTGAATAATGAAAGTGGACTTCCTCCAGCATCATAAAGCATAGCTTCTTTTAACTTTTTCGGTTTTACAGATGGAAAATGGGTTTCAAAAAAATTGGTTTTTGTTTTTCCTTGAATTAGAATTATTTCTAAGTCATCGAATTCGCACCTATTTAGAAATGCCTGAGATTCTTCTACATTATCGGATGTAATAGAAAGTTGTTTTATTCTAATTTTCGTATTGCGAATTTGCAATTTCTGAATCCATGCACCATCGCATTTCGGAAGAAACTGCCAGTCCAAATAATCTATTTCCCTGATGATGGCTGGAGTATTTAACAGGAACTGTAATATGTCAGCATATTCATCTCTTCTCCATAGAGAATAAACTGAAATATATTGTGGATTGATTTTTAAAAATTGTATTGCGTGCCTGACATGCTCAAAATGGTGTAATTTTAAATGTTTTAAATTTTTTAGTTTTTCAGAAAACAAATTGAAATTATTTTCCATGGCTTCAATGATTCTTAAATCCTTGGTTTGAAGATCCTCTAAAGAGTGGCTGGCTTTGATTAATTCAGCAATTGGTAAAGCAGTCTTATGGCTTGGGCTATTGGCAATTAATATTTTTAAATTAGGTAATTCAATAGATTCATCTAAATGACCCAGCAAGTTACTGCAATTAGAAATATTCAGAGCATGAATTTTAGATGCATGTAACCTAAGTAATTGATTAAAACTATCCATGCTGATGTTGCTATTCGATAAATCTATTTGCTCATAGGAAGAAAGACTTTCCCACTCATTTTCATCGCCTTTAATAAACTCCCGCATTATTCGTTGGTCAACCATCAATAGAGAAGAAAGGGGAATTGAAAACTGCTCGGCAGCTAATCTCTCAATTTCAACCAAAGATAATGGTGAAGCCTCAGTGCTTTTATGATCTGGGTCAAAAGCTTGGCACATACTTACTGCGAACATACCTGCGTCAAAAGGGATTAGCTTATTATTAAGAAGTATATAGACAGGATGCCCCTCGTTTTGGAGAGCTGAAAGTTTATTCTCGACACCCGCTTTTAGATAACAAGCAAAATTGTCCAACGATTGATACCCATTCCAGAAACCTTCCCAAAATTCTTGCTTTTGCGGTATAACAATCAGTGTTTTTAAAATTTTTTGTTCTGCGTCGGAAGTGACCCTAAAAGGTGGTAATTGAGCGATTAAGCGGTCGATATTAATTGCAGGATCTGCGCCTGGCGTGTGGCTCCAATTCTGCTCAGATATGGGTTTAGAATATACCAATAGGTCTTTTAAGCGGTTACGCATGATTCGCACTCTAATTATTAATGATTATTGTTTGGCGATTATCCACATATATACCCATTACACTTCAAAACGCGAAGTGTAATGGGTATAGGCCCATGTTTTTATGAGTGGCGCGAATTAAATTCGCACCACTCATGGGCACCTATTTTATACGCAAGGATGGCAAATTAGGCAGGATTTTAACAGCCAAATGATTTGTGATCAACAATAAATCAATCTGGTCAGCCATGCTAGCCCTATGAATTCTCGGCTTGGCGCTTTTTAATATGATTAAGGTAGCCAGAATAAGCCTTATTATTGAATAAGCTGCTTTGGTTTCTAGCGCGCTTTTCCACAACTGTATCAGGTTTTACTTAGTGCACTTAAATCACCTGAGAAACCAGTTTAATCCGTTGTTAATATTTCTTAGATAGAATGCATAGCCATTATCCCTCCTCTTAAGGTTTAACTAATGCTACGTAACGAAGAGATTTCAGAAATGCCCCCTTCTTTTAGGCTAACTGAACCTAAACACTGAGGCAGATAAGGAAAAAAGTTTATTTACGCCCGTGAATGAAATCATTCCCAATCTATTTTTAGGCAATAAAGATCATGCAAAAGAGGTGATTCAGCAAATATGCCTAAAGGGTGAAAATTCTGATTTTGTTGTAATTCGTTGTACGCAAAATAAGTACGAAAGTGATGATGAGAAAAATACTATAACCATATCTCGTTTATCAGAATTTCCGGCGCATTACCTGTTTGTTAATGTTGCGAATTTCATTGATCAACTGCAAAGTTTGAGTTTAAGTACGTTAAATGCAAATTTAGATTTTTACAAACCGCGTTTTATAGCTTTTTTAAAGCAATCAATGCGAGAGTCTCCCGGAAATACGCGTAAGAATCAACTAGAGCATTTAATTACTGCAATTGAACAAGCAAAAACGGCAGATGATATTTTACAATCGTTAATTGCAGCAGCTGTTTCGATACGGCAGTCTTGTATACCCTTGATCATGCCTTATAAGCGTTCGTGCTTATACAATGCGATCGATGTATTAATGATGAATATTTCAAACGGAGAGCTAGGTTTGGCCCAATTAGCTGTAGAGACAATAAAGCCAAAGCAACCATAAATTAATACAGGATCTGGTTCAAAATAAAAGCACAACCGCTAGGGTGTGACCGTTAGGCGATGCGTTTTACTTAGGAACACCAGCAGTCACTCCGCTAACGCCTGACAACTTACCTCTAATACTGACTCGCAAGTTACTATATACTACGTCAATAACTTCTTAGGAGAGATTGTCTAATGGACGGACGACGTGAATTAACCCCTGCAGAAAAACAAAAAATCACTAACGAATATATTTTACCGTTTTTCGAAAGAACTGATCGAACCCTCGACAACAAACTCTTTATGGCAAAATTGCAACATGCTTATGCTTATGCCTACGCCCTGCAGACTGAAAAATCGCCTTACGACTATTATGCGAGTAGCAACTTTATTAAACATGATGCGCATGCTGCCAAACTGGGTTTGCTTTATTTAAATGAGGCTACGCAACAAGCGCTTTTTCCTGGGGTGACAGCGTCGACACTACAAACTTTTATTCGTGAATTTGTTTTTCACACTTATTTGCCACCCACCTGCAGCGAATTTTTGTTGGAAACTGCCAAAGCCACTCTCTTAAATCCATCCACGCCATTATTTTATGCATTAGGCGATTTAGCTCCGCTCAAAACCTCAGCTGGTTTTCGTGAAATTTCCAGGCCAAGCTCTATCAAAACCAAGGTCTTGCTGGAGAATTTTTTTCAGTGTACGGAAGAATCTGCCTCCCTGTTTCCCTCGCTCTACCAAGCCATCGAAGCAGCCCAGCATTCGCTTACTTTTTCCGATGGGAAATATTTTATGCGCCCGATTTGGATAGTGGGCTGCAATCAAACCCTGGAGTGGCAACGAAAAGAAGTTGTCATTAATACTGATCAAGCTAGCCTCACGTATGCTAAAAATCAGCGCCTGGCCGAATTACGTTATGCTACAGTGAATCACTCAACCCTCACTCCATTAAAGGGATTTGTGCTGCACAATGAGCAGGCGTTTGAAGACATTTGGTGCTTAGGGAAGGTGGATAAAGTGATTATTGATCAATACCGCAATAACCCGCAATCGGTGCACGTTGCTGAACCTAAGAAAGCAACCCAATCAGGCTGCTTGGTTATGTGAACCCTAATCCTTTCTCACTCGAGGGAGGGGAACCTTTAAAATTTTTATTGGAGATTTCCATGGACGGAAGACGCGACCTAACCGATACTGATATCTTGCGTATTAGCAATGATTTTATTCTGCCTTTTTTAAATCAACCAACACGCGTTGACAATTACGTGTTCCTGGCCGCATTACAAGAAAACTACGGCAAAACAAACTACACGAAACGAAAATTGCATGTAGAAAAATTTGAAACAACCGATCTTGCTACAAAAGATGCTCACGCTAAAAAATTGGGATTATTATATTTAGATAAAGAAGTTCAACACCAAGCATTTCCAGGCACTTCATCTGCTACCATTCAAACGTTTATTCGTGAATTTATTTTCCACACTGCTTTACCGCAAAACTGCCAAGAATTTTTATTACAAAGAGTGCAAGAAACCCTTTTAAATAAGCACACTTCTTTATTTTATGCACTGGGTGATTTGGTTGAACTTGGAGTTAGAGTGGGCCCACGCGAATTCACTCGATTTGGCAATGTTAATACGAAGGCATTATTGGAAAGTTTTGCTCCGGGTACTGAAGCCACGCTGCCGTTACACTCAACGCTTTATCAAGCCCTTGAGGCCGCACAATGCTCGTTTACTTACCGAGACGGTAGACATTTTATGCGCTCCATTTGGATTGTTGGATATGACCAAACACCGGAGTGGGAATATAAAACAACGGTCATTCGTCCCGGACAATATGGCGATGCATACGCTAATAATGAACGCTTGGTGGAACTTCGATATGCTGCGGTAAATTATGCTAGGTTAACGCCGCTGAAAGGATTTGTTTTGTATAATGAAGACGAATTTGATGACATTTTATGTTTGGGTAAAGTTGAAAGAGGCGTTATTCAAGCTTATGCACATAATCCGCAAAATTTTCGAGTTATTGAGACGCAGCGGAAAAGTTCGGGATGTGGAATTTCTTAAACAAGCGATCCCTTCTCCCTTTGCTGGGGAGAAGGGAGCGAAAAAACTAGGGATAAGCCTGCGACTGCATTTCCATCAGCCGCGAGCGTGTGCGCGCCAATTCAAAGCCGAGCTGCCCTTCTGCCGTTAAACGCTCAATCGGTTCCGCGGCAGACCATACTAATCGGACACGCGCATCATAAAACACATCGATCATGCGCATAAACAAAGTCAGCGCGTCTTTCGCCTGCGGCGAAATAAGCGGCACATGGCTAATTAAAATATTTTGATATTGATTAACTAACGCCAAATAATCCGCAGGGCTCCGCGGTGGGCGACAAAGATGCTGATATTCAAACCAAATCGTGTCTTTCGCTTCTTGAATAATGGGAATTTTACGCCCATACAATTCTATCGCCTCACGTTTGATTTCATGGTCATCAGCAAGCAACTTGAATGCTGCCTGCATTTTTTCATCACTGGCTGCATTAAGTGGCGTATAAAAAACACCCGCCGCATGTAAATGCATGAGCCGATAATCTTCTTCCGTCGGCAAATGATACACTTCTGTATAACGCTTTATTAACGCAATGGCCGGTAAAAATTCGCGGCGTTGCAATCCATCACGATATAATTCATCGGGCGGCACATTGGAAGTCGTGATCAACGTCACCCCAAAATCAAACAAATACTTGAATAAACGCCCGAGTATCATCGCATCAGCAATATCATTCACGACAAACTCATCAAAACATAGCACGCAATATTGCTTCGCCATTTCGCACGCAATGAATTTGAGTGGGTTCGCTTCACCCTGATGGCGTTTTAAACCGGCGTGAATCTCACGCATGAAAGCGTGAAAATGAATGCGGTGTTTATTGGGGAAAGGCAAGGTTGCGTAAAAGCAATCGAGTAAAAACGTTTTGCCAATCCCTACGCCGCCCCAAAGATAAATTCCTTTTACGGTTTGGGGTTTACGTAATAAGCTCAATAGACCGTTTCGTTTCGCAACTTCCTCAATCAATTCCGCCTGAATGCGATCAAACCGCTCCATCACCTGCAATTGCAATGGATCAAGCCGGATTTCACCCGTTTCACATTGGCGTTGATAAACGGCACTCGGTGTCATTTTTGTTGTACAACACTTAACACCGCATCAGCAATTTCTCGCGCTGAATCCATGCGGAGCGTTTCATGCAGTTTCGTATAGGTTTGCACTAATTGTGCGGTTTTTTCTGGATAGTTCAAATAATCTAATAAGGTCGTGGCAATGGCCTCTGGCGTCACCGTCTCTTGAATTAATTCCGGCACGATTAAGCGATTCGCTAGTAAATTCGGCAGGCCAATAAAGGGGGTTTTCACTAACCATTTCGCCAAACGATACGTTAATCCAGACATTCGATACGCAATGACCATGGGTTTTTTATACAGCATGGTTTCAAGCGTTGCGGTGCCTGAGGTGACCATCACGGCATCGGCTGCTGCCAAGACATCTTGCGAGCGGCGGGTGAAAAATTCTAACGGTAATTCCGGTGCTATTTGTTCAACGTATTCTTGAAATTCTTCGTAACGCTTTTCATTGACATGCGAAGTGATGAATTTTAAATCCGGACGTGATTGCAGCATGGCCTTGGCGGCAAGAATAAATGGTTCTGCCAAATAACGAATTTCCTGTTTGCGGCTTCCCGGCATTAATGCAACATATGTCGCATTTTCATCTAGACATAAAGCACGCTTTGCTGCTTTCGCATCGGGCACTAACGGAATTTGCTCCGCTAACGGATGACCGACATAACGCACCGGTACTTGATGCTCGGCATAAAATGCCGCTTCAAATGGCAACAAGGTCAGCATTAAATTAACTGCACGCGCAATTTTTTTCACGCGATAACGACGCCACGCCCAAACACTGGGGCTAACGTAATGAATGACGGGGATACCCGCTTTACGCAGTTTCACTTCTAAACCAAGATTAAAATCCGGCGCATCGATGCCGATAAAAACATCAGGGGGCGATTTTAAGAAATGTTGGTGTAAATCATGACGCAAGCTAATTAAATCGGGCAAGCGAAATAAAGGTTCAACAAAACCCATCACGGCCAAGCGTTCCATATCAAACAAACTATGACACCCAGCCGCTTCCATCGCGGGGCCGCCAATGCCTTCGATCTGCAAATCGGCGTTGCGTTCGCGTAAAGCGCGAATGAGTTTCGCACCCAATAAATCCCCCGACGCTTCGCCTGCTAAAATACCGATTTTCAACGTACAATCCCCGCTTCTGATGCTGCGATAAACTGGGAAAAATGCTCTACTTCCGGGGCTGTAAATTGTTGTAACTCAGCCACCGCATTAGCAACCGTTAAGCCATTACGATAAACAATTTTATAAGCGCGACGTAATTGCTTAATTGCTTCATCAACAAAGCCACGACGTTGTAATCCCACGGTATTTAAGCCGTACGGTTTGGCATAACTACCCGCCACTTTCAAATACGGTGGCACGTCTTTAATCACCACGGAATTGGTCGCAATAAAACTATAGGCACCCACGCGGCAGAATTGGAAAACGCCGGCAAAACCACCGAAAGTGACATAATCATCGACTTTGACATGGCCCGCTAAAGAAGCATTATTAGAAAAGATCGTGTGATTACCAATAATGCAATCGTGCGCAATGTGCACATAAGCCATGAATAAATTATCATTGCCAATTTTTGTGATCGATTGATCTTGGGCGGTACCGCGATTAATCGTGCAAAATTCCCGAATGATATTGCGATCACCGATTTCTAAAAAGGTTTCTTCACCGCGAAATTTTAAATCTTGCGGCGCTTCACCTATCGATGCAAATTGATAAATTTGATTGTGACAACCGATACGCGTTGGACCCTGGATCACCACATGAGGACCAATGATTGTGCCTGCACCAATTTCAACCTTAGGGCCAATCACGGAATAAGGACCGATGGTAACATCCGCGGCAATGGTAGCCGATGGATCAATGATGGCAGTTGCGTGAATCACAATAATACCTCGCGATTAAGTTATTTCGCTTTCCGTGCGCTCATAAATTCAGCGGCACATGCTAGTTCTTCGCCAACATAAGCTTCGCCCGTTAATTTCCAAACATCTAATTTTGCACGCACGACCTTCACTTCCAGTCGCAATTGATCACCCGGCTCGACCACACGACGAAAGCGCGCATTGTCGATGCCGGCAAAATAATATAAAGCACCTTCTTGTGGTGTTGTGTTCGTGGATTTATACGCTAATACACCACCTGCTTGCGCCATGGCTTCTAAAATGAGCACGCCTGGCATCACGGGTTTTCCGGGAAAGTGACCCGTAAAAAAAGGTTCATTCATGGTGACATTTTTTAACGCCGTGATCGATTTTCCTAAATCAATGGCAATGATGCGATCAATTAACAAAAAAGGATAACGGTGGGGTAAATAATTTAAAATTTCTGTCGTATTCATGACTTGGTTCATGACGCAACTTCCGATTTGTTGTTTAAAAGTGTTTCTAAGTGTTTAACGCGTTGCATGAGATTTTCTAAGCGATGGAAACGCGCATTATTTTTACGGAACTCCAGGTTTGGTACAGCGCCAACGATACCGGATGAGTACATTCCGGGTTCGGCGATGGATTTGGTGACGGCGGTCATACCAGTAATGATAACTTTATCAGCAATTGTGATGTGACCTGCAAAACAACTGGCGCCACCAATCATGCAATATTTGCCAATGGTGGTGCTGCCTGAAATCGCAGCACAACCGGCAATGATAGTGTGATCACCGATTTTAACGTTGTGACCCACTTGAATGAGATTATCGAGTTTTACCCCATTACCGATTACAGTATCTTGCACTGCGCCGCGATCAATGGTGGTATTGGCACCAACATCAACATCATCACCGATTAACACACCGCCTAATTGCGGCACTTTATGCCAGGCGCCACTTTGGTTTGCAAAACCAAACCCATCACTGCCAATGACAGCGCCTGCCATAATGCGGCAACGCTCGCCAATGCGGACTTGGTGGTAAATGCTAACTTTAGCGTCGATGTGCGTATTAGCGCCAAGGCTTGAATCTGAGCCGATGGTGGTGCCTGGGCCGACCACAGCATGGTTATCGATTTTAACGCGATCACCGATGACGCAATGCGGGCCAATGCTAGCCGTTGGGTCAATGCGGCAATCTGCACCGATTACGGCGGTAGGATGAATGCCTTGCATGGAAGATACGGCATTTGAGAAATATGCGGCGATTTTTGCATAAATAAAATAAGGGTTGCTGGTGATGACTGCCGTGCCTTTCGTGTAGTCACTGGCTTCATCAGGCGCGAGAATGATCGCAGACGCTTGTGTGGTTTGTAAAAAGCGTTTGTACAGGGGGTTCGCAAGAAAAGCGATTTGACCAGATTGCGCTTCTTCAATGGTACCAATACCGGAAATCAAGATTTGGTCATTACCTTGAATGGTAACCGGCAAACCCTGGGTTAAATCGGCTAAACGATATTGTTTACTCATTTTTACCTCTGCTTTTTTAAGGTTCCCCTCTCCCGCTAGCGGGAGAGGGGTTAGGTGAGGGGCTTCATTCAGTTCAACTTGCTCCGCTCACTCTCCTCCCCAAGCGACCTTCCCTCATGCTTGAGGAGAAAGTAGCTATCTTTTTGTAATGGAAAACCGCGGGGCGATAATAATCAGTGTAAATGCTACCTAATTATTACCATCCCGCGGCTTCCGTTCTAGCCTATTTTCACAGCTTAGCTGTGAAGAATGACTTACTTCTTGTCGTTAAACTGTTTTGCCACATCAGCAGTAATATCGCTGCCTTGTGAGAACAATACAGCTTGCGAATCTAACACGATGGAATAGCCTTGTGCTTTAGCAATGTTTGAAACAACTGCATTTAAATCGCCCATCACAGATTGCATTGCTTGTGATTGAGATTTTTGTACATCTTGTTGATAAGCAACAACTTGCTTCACTAAATCAGCACGGTCAGCAGCCATTTTCTTTTGCAGGGCATCACGATCGGCTTGCTTCATTGTGGGTGCTTCTTTTTTGAACTTTTCTGATTCATTTTGGAGAGCTTGTTGTTCTGAAGCAATTTTTGATTGGCGTGCTTTGAATTGAACTTCTAAGTTTTTGCTCAAGGTTGCAACACGTGGGGATTGCTGCATTAATTGTTGAACGTTAACAACGGCAACTTTACCAACATCGGCTTGCGCAACGCTTACAGCACCAGCTAAGGTCAACGCACCCACTAAAATGCTCATTTTTTTTGCAATATTCATATTTCTCTCCAAAATATAGTTAAACTCTATTATCCTTAATGACTTTGCACGACCTTTCATTAAAAGGCTGGCAATGTGCAATTTTTATCAGAAATTTGCTCCTAGCGCAAACTGGAATCGCTCCATCTGATCATGGCCGCGGTGGAAATTTAGCGGCTCAGCAATGCTTAGCTCGATAGGACCGAACGGGGTCAACCAATCCGCTTCAATACCGCTTGAGTAGCGCAATGGACCAGTGTTCGTACTAGCACCACCAAATAATCTATTATTCAAAGAGCTATACACGTTACCACCATCCACAAACCACGTGGTACGTAAGTTTTCGGAGATATAATTCGGGAAAATAAGACCCACGCTACCGTCAAACAGCATATTACCGCCGTAAGACTTGCCGTTTGAATCTAATGGGCCCAAGGAGAAACCTTGATAACCACGGACCGAATCAATACCACCCGTGAAATAATTACGGAAGAACGGATAGTTACGCGTACCATCAAAGGCATTGGCATAGCCAAGGTCGCCACGGGTGACAAAAATCCAGGGGCCATAGATTGGCTGATATAACTTGGCATGGTAATTGGCGGTATAGAAAAACACGGAATCTTTCGCCAATGGGACAAAGCCATCGAAGAACAAGGTTTGTACCGAGCCAGAAGTTGGGAACATGGCACGATCGCGACTATCGCGAGTTAAACCAATGCGCAAATCACCCTCTTGGAAACGGCGACCATGATTAGTGATATAGGTGTTCACCTGATTAGAAATCGTCGAGGGGTTGCCTGTATTTAAATTAATCAGAGTGTTTTGATACGTTCCACCCACTACTAGACGATCAAATGCATTGGCTTCTTGACCGATGGGGATGGTAAACATCATACCAAGGTCATATTCGTTGGTGATGTAACCCGTATCACCGTTTGCCATTGAGCCAGGATCCGTGCGTGATACCGAGAAGCTTAAACTGCGGCTTATGCCTTCCGGTGTAAAATACGGATTCGTGTAATCAATGCCATAAAATTGTTCATAAGTACTGCGATTGAAATTAATACCCAGTGTATTGCCAGTGCCTAAAAAGTTTTTCTGATTAAAACCAGCACCCACCACAACACCATACATTGCGGAGTAGCCTAATTTCACCGATGCTTGCGCCGCGGTATCTTCTTTCACTTTATAGTCAACATCCACTTGATCGTCTGAATCTGGCGTTGGCTTTACGCTCATCTCCGCTTCTTTAATATAAGGCAGTAACAACAAGCGGTGTTTAGAATCTTCTAATTTTTTATTAGAAGCAGGAGCGGCTTCCATTTGCGTCACTTCACGTCTTAATACGACGTCATTGGTACGCATATTGTCTGTGAAAGAGACATGGTGCACATAAGTGCGTTTGCCAGGATTGATATCAAACAAAATAATCACTTTATGGGTGTTATCGTTCACTTGCGGACGCAAATTAATGCTCGCAAACAAATAACCTTGATCACCGTAGTAATCAGAAATGCTCTTTTCTGAATCCAACACGGCTTGACGCGAGAAGGTGTCGCCGGCTTTTAATTGGATGCGCTTAATAATTTCTTCGCGCGGCACTAATAAATTGCCACTTTGCACTTCGCATTTTTCGATGTAATACGGTGCATTTTCCATCACGACAATGGTGATATAAACCGTTTTACGATCGGGCGAAATTTGCGCTTGTGAAGATTTAATTTCTACACGCAAATAACCACGGTCTAAATAATAATTACGCAATTTATCTAAATTAGCATTGAGTTTTTCTTCAGAATAACGGTCATTCTGGGTAAAGAAAGAGAAAATACCACTGGTACTCATGTCTAATTGTTTAACCAGTGTCGCTTCTGAAAAAGCGTGATTACCGATGATGGTAATGCGTTTAATTTTAGCAATTAATCCTTCAGAAATAACAACGTTGACCGCGACCCGATTGCGGGACATAGGCGTTGTGGTAATGGTGACGCGAGCGTTGTAGCGACCTAATTGATAATATTGATTCAACAAGCTTTGTTTAATGCGTTCCAATACTTCAGGGTTGTAAACGCGGCCTTCCGCAATATCTAAGGTTTTCATCACCGAGGTCAATTTGTCGGTTTGAATAACCGAGTTACCACTAATTTTTAATTGGCCAATGGTGGGTCGTTCAACAACGTGGATGATGAGGTTATTATTTTCTCTCGATAAACTGATTTGTTCAAAGAAGCCCGTTTTGTACAGGGCGCGTAAAATTTCTGGCGTTTTTGCCTCTGTGACATTGTCACCTGGCTTGATGGGAAGATACGTTTCAACCGTAGCGGGTTTAAAATGCTGTAAGCCATCAAACCGAATTTGTTGAACGATAAAAGCAAAGACGCTGTTAGAGAACAGCATGAATAACGCGATTAGTAGAGAGAATATTTTTTTCATTGGCGTTTTATTCAGCTTCATTGCAAGGATAAGGTGTCACATTATCTGGACTTTTTAAGGCAAAATCCAGTGATTTTAGTTTGAGTATCAGCCCTCGGCCCTTCCTCCCGTTTCCCGAGGCATTATTGAATAAATCAAATTTTCAACAATGCCCCTTAGAGCGAGGGATGATTTTAAACATTTGATTGCAAAATAATATTGCACCAAATAACCACCTCCGCCGCTGTGTTCAATTTTCGGGTGCTTTATTTAAGCTTTCTTTAACCCCGAAATGATAAAATATTGCACAAATCAGATCATCAGAAAGCGAGGTATGGCAAGCAATGCACCGACTCAATTTAGAACTAGCGCATTTAATAGCTGAAGCAAAAACAACCCCACCAGCGCTTAAGATTGCGCTTAACGCCAAAGAGGAAGACGAGGCGCTATTGCAGAAACTCTCTTTTAATTTATTGTCTCCCGATTTACAGGATAAATTAGCTAGTTATTTAGATTACGAACGAATAACGTATCTCAGCCAACTCAGTTTATTCCCAGCAACCTTTGATACGAAGTTAGTGAACCATGCGGTGTGCACTGTTTTGCAAGGGGATCTTCCTCAAACGGAAATCCTGATCAAACAAAGGCCATCACTTACCGCGCTCAAAGGCACAGCAACCGATTATTCAAATCGCACCCTAAAGGAAGCAACGCCTTTTCAAGCCGCTTTGTGTGCATGGGACAATGAAATGTGCGAAATACTCCAGAAATACATGGATCCTAAGGAAGTCGCGCGCCAATACCAGGAAATTTTCCCGCAAGGTCATGAGAAGTATTTTGCCTCACAACAATCATTTGATTTCAGTGCATTGATTGGTGTAATTACGAGAAGCTCAATGGCAAATATAAAAGCGGCGCTAGGGAAGCAGCAAAATGGCTCGCGCCTCTGTCAAGAACTGAATCAATTTAGAGTTAATTTTACCCACCATTCACAGCAAGAAAAAGTGTTCAACCCACAGCATCTCATTAAAGCCTATCAACTGTATGATGAGTATTATGAGCAATGGAATTGGGAGCAGCGCGGTTTATTTTGGCGACAGGTCGTTGGGTATGTTCAGCGCTTCTTGCCTGCAAATATTGCCCAGGATACTGCCCAGGGGCTTTATTATCGCGTAGAAGAAAAGGAAAAAGCGCGGCGGAGCTTTAATTTTAGATTTGGTGACGGTTCTATTTTTCCGCTCGATTTGAATTCGCAGAAGATTCTAGGTTTTGATTTTGCGGCTTCAGCGCGCGCCTTGGACCAGCTGTCGCGGGCAAAGCATGACTGGTCGCCAAGTGCTTTCATAAAACTGATATCAAACAAAAACAAATCGCTTGCGAAACTCCCACCGCCATCTGTGTTAAAAATTTGATGTATTCCATAACGCCTGCTTCTGATGAAGGAGTCTCTCCCGCATGCGCGGGAGAGACTTAAGAGGGAGGAAGTTTGTTAGTTAGGAATAGTACAAACTGAGCATCAATTCGCCATAAAGATAAATGGGGGCTGCGGCGGTTAAGCTATCAAGACGATCCAACAAACCACCGTGCCCGGGTAATAAATTGCCTGAATCTTTTACACCCACAATTCGTTTTAACATGCTTTCAAATAAATCACCGATAACAGAGAAAAACACAGTAAACCACACCAGCAATAAACCAAAACCCCAGCGTGTTACTGGCACTTCACTGTAATAAAAAGCGAGCAAGGCAACCAAGGTGGTCGCAACAAAAGCGCCCAGAAAACCTTCAATACTTTTACCGGGGCTAACATTCGGTGCCAACTTGCGCTTACCCCATTGTTTGCCAACAAAATAAGCCGCCGTATCAGCAGTCCAAATAATCAACAGTAAAAATAATAAAGCATACACACCCGTTGCCTGGCTGCGGATGGTGTTAATGGCAGCCCAGGAAGGCGCTAGCACAGCAATCCCCATCAAACCGCGTAAAAATCGATTTCGCCAGAGTGTCTGGCCTTGCGGGTAAACAAATACCATGATCGTTGCAACGACCCACCAACCCGATGCAGCAGGCGCATACCAAGTAACAGAAGTCAGCGATATACCCACCAAACTGGCTGCTATTAATAGCAAATAAAGAATGCGGGCACGCCGACTGGTTAGGCCCATTAAGCTTGACCATTCCCAAGCAGCCGCTAGAAAAATTAACGCAGAAATGATTAAAAATGCCAGGTTCGGTAAAAAAATGAGTCCGGCCAACACCAGTGGAATTAAGACTAAGGCCGTTAAAATACGTTGTTTTAGCATGCTATTTCACTTAATTGTTCACTACTATAACCAAAGCGCCGCTCTCTTTGCGCATAATGACTTAATGCCATCGCAAATTCCGTTTCGTTAAAATCGGGCCAATAGGTTGGCGTGAAATATAATTCGGCATACGCTAATTGCCACAGCATAAAATTGCTAATTCTAAGCTCACCACTGGGTCTTATAAAAAGATCGGGGTCCGGTAAATCAGCAAACGATAATTGACTGGCCAACGTTTGCGAGTTGATATCCGTGCTTTTCAATTGCCCTTGTTCCACTTGCCTGGCTAAAGCAATGGCGGCTTGGGTAATGTCCCATTGACCACCGTAATCCGCTGCGATTAAGAGCGTTAAGCCAGAATTCGCTTGCGTCAACGTTTCAGCCGCGCGAATTTTTTCTTGCATGAGGGGTGTAAAACGATTGCGTTCGCCAATGAAACGCAACCGCACATTGTTTTCATGCAAAATGGTTGATTCGCGATCTAAGCCTTTCATCAGCAAATCCAATAAGAAACTGACTTCATCCGGCGGACGACGCCAATTTTCACTGCTAAAGGCAAATAAAGTTAAAACGGGAATATTGTGTTTGATGCAAAGCTTTATCACACCACGCGCAGCTTCCACCCCAGCACGATGTCCAGCAACGCGGGGTAAAAAGCGCTTTTTGGCCCAACGCCCATTGCCATCCATGATGATAGCAATGTGGCGTGGTAAATCAGAACCCATCTGATACCTACTAAATAGCCATTAAGTCGGTTTCTTTTGCGGCAAGCAATTGATCAACTTCAGCAATTAGCTTGTCGGTAATTTTTTGCACTTCATCCGACAGACGACGTTCTTCATCTTCCGTGATGGATTTCGCTTTTAACATATCTTTTAATTCGGTGTTCGCATCGCGACGCACATTACGAATGCTAACGCGAGCTGCTTCACCTTCGGTCCGCACCACTTTAATTAAATCTTTACGACGTTCTTCATTTAATGCAGGCATAGGTACACGAATCACCTCACCGGCAGTGGTCGGATTCAAACCTAATCCCGAATTTAAAATCGCTTTTTCAATCGCTGGTACCATTTTCTTTTCCCAGGGACTGATGGTCAAGGTACGCGCATCCGTCACTGTGATATTGGCAACCTGATTAAGCGGCATGTCCGAACCGTAATAATCGATCCGAACGTGATCTAAAATACTGGGATGAGCACGACCCGTGCGTAATTTTGCAATTTCAGCTTTAAACGATTCAATGCTTTTTCGCATGCGCACTTCTGCGTCTTTTGTCACTTTATGCATGACTTTTCCTCTTTACTCAGCGAATAACTGTCCCAATATTTTCACCCAATAAAATGCGGCGTAATGCACCTGGCTTATTCATGTTAAAGACTCTGAGCGGTAAGCTGTGGTCTTGACACAATAAAATAGCGGTCAAATCCATGACACCTAAGCGCTGTGAAATGACTTCATCGTAAGATAAGGTTTCATAACGTTCTGCTTCTGGATTTTTAATGGGATCGGCGGTAAACACGCCATCGACTTTTGTCGCTTTAAAGACGATATCGGCACCAATTTCAATGCCGCGTAATGCCGCAGCAGAATCAGTAGTGACTAACGGGTTACCCGTGCCACCAGCCAAAATAACGACTTTACCCGCATTCAGCATGTCTTTTGCTTTAGCGCAATCGTATTGATCGGCCATGCTAGCAACACTGTGCGCTGACATTAAGCTCGTGGGGATACCTTTATTTAACAATGCATCGCGTAATGCTAAACCATTGATGACCGTTGCTAAAATACCCATTTGATCAGCGGTAACACGATCAAAACCCGCGGCGCAAAGATCAGCACCGCGAATTAAATTACCCGCCCCAATCACGAGCGCCACCTGAACATTGAGTTCAGTGATGCTCGCAATTTCTTGGGAAATTTTGGCAAGTTTATTAACATCAATTCCAAATAAGTGGTCACCTTGTAAGGCTTCGCCACTTAGTTTAAGCAAAATACGCCGATAAATCGGTTTTGCTGTGTTGTCCATGAGTTAGTTGCCTTGCACCTGCGACATAACAGCTTCTTTAAAATCTTCAACCACTTTCTCGATACCTTCACCCACTTCAAAGCGGTAAAAGTTCAATACTTTCGTGCGGTTTTTAGCAAGCAAGCTGCCAACCGTCACGTTAGGATCTTTAACAAAGGGTTGGCCAGTTAAGCTCACTTCGTCTAAATATTTCTTTAAACGACCGACAACCATTTTTTCAATGATTTCTTGTGGCTTACCGCTGGTTGCAGCTTGTGCGGAGAAAATTTCTTTTTCTTTCGCAATTAATTCTGCTGACACTTGTTCTGGATTGATCACGATAGGATGGCTTGCAGCAATGTGCATGGCGATATCGCGTGCTAATTCTTTTTGATCGGAGTCTAATTCAACGAGTACGCCGATGCGGCTACCGTGTAAATAACATCCGACCGTGGCAGCACTTGCGTTGCTGGCAACGATACGACGCACTTGCACGTTTTCACCCACTTTAGTGATGAGTTCTTGGCGTGCTTGTTCAACGGTTTGCTCAGAACCCGCCATAGGTTGTTGCACGAAATTGGCAACATCGGTTTGTTGGGTTTTGAATGCGGTTTCAGCAGCCGATTTAACAAACGCAGTGAAATTACCATCACGAGCAACGAAGTCGGTTTCGCTATTGACTTCGATCATTACGGCTTGGTTACCAGCATCGTGAATATAAACTGCGCCTTCTGCAGCAATCCGGCCCGATTTTTTATCCGCTTTGGCTGCGCCTTTCTTGCGCAATTCTTCAGCAGCCTTATCCATGTCACCTTCGGTTTCTACTAAAGCGCGCTTACATTCCATCATGCCTGCGCCTGTGCGCTCACGCAAAATACGAACTTGTTCTGCAGTAATATTTACTGTCATGATTTATCCCTCTTACTTAGCAGCATTCGCGGCTGGTTCAGCAGCATCACCGTTATCGGAAGACGCTTGCACATCGGTCAATTCGATAAACTCATTCACTTCTTCAGCGCTTGAAGCGGTGCTGGCACGTGCTTCTAAAATCACATCAGCAATCGTTTGGGTGTAAAAACGAATGGCGCGGCTGGAGTCATCGTTACCAGGGATAACATAAGCAATACCATCGGGATCATTGTTAGAATCGACGATACCAATGACAGGGATACCTAAACGGTTTGCTTCACGGACAGCAATGCGTTCATGACCAACGTCGATAACAAAAAGGGCATCTGGTAAGCCACCCATGTTTTTGATACCGCCCATGCTGCTTAATAATTTCGCTTTTTCGCGTTCTAAATTTAAAATTTCTTTTTTGGTTAAACGACCGAACTTGCCGGATTCAAACATGGCTTCGAGTTCTTTTAAACGCTTAATGGATTGACGAATGGTTTTGTAGTTCGTCAACATGCCACCTAACCAACGACGGTTAACGTAGGGCATTTTGCAACGTTCGGCTTCTTGCTGAATGTAATCTTGGGCAGCGTATTTGGTGCCAACGAACAAGATTTTGCCTTTGTTAGCAGCCGTGCTGCTGATGAAGTTTAAGGCATCTTGGAATAAAGGTAAGGATTTACCTAAATCGATAATGTGGATTTTGTTACGGGCGCCGTAGATAAATTGGCCCATTTTGGGGTTCCAGTACCGGGTTTGGTGACCGAAGTGAACGCCCGCTTTTAACATATCTTGCATATTAACTTGCATATAAACCTCTTAAGTTTGGGTTAGGCCTCCGCTGACCTCATTCACTTACTTAAACAGTAAAGCTACTATTATAAGCACCCAGTGAAAGGGTATAATCAGCGTGTGGGCTGTAAAAATGAAAACATTGCTTAATAAAGCACGCCTTTATACCATAGACCACTCGAATCAACAATATGCCGCAAGGCAAATACCATCTAGGAATCGCATGGCTGATATTGTCATAAAAAATTCGCAAGATATTGAAAAAATGAGAATTGCTGGTCGTCTCGCCGCCGAAGTGCTCGAGTGGATCACGCCACAAGTAAAAGCCGGTGTCACAACCGATGAATTAAATCAGTTGTGCCATGATTATATTGTGAATGAGCAACAGGCTATCCCCGCCCCACTTAATTACCATGGCTTTCCCAAGTCCATTTGCACTTCTATCAACTATGTCGTCTGCCACGGCATCCCTGGCCCGCGCAAATTAAAAGACGGCGATATTGTGAATGTGGATGTCACAGTTTTAAAAGATGGCTACCACGGCGACACTAGCAAAATGTTCATCATTGGCAAACCCACTATTCTTGCCGAGCGCTTGGTAAAAATTACCCAAGAATGCTTATATCTCGGGATTAAACTCGTCAAACCCGGCATTCACTTAGGCGACATTGGCGCCGCCATCCAAGAATACGCCGAGAAAAACCGTTTTACAGTGGTACGCGAATATTGTGGACACGGTATTGGCCAAGTGTTTCATGAGCCACCCAACGTTTTGCACTATGGCCGCAGAGGCACCGGAGAAATATTAGCACCCGGCATGATCTTTACCATTGAACCCATGATTAATGCCGGCAAACGCGATGTGAAATTATTATCGGATGAGTGGACCGTCGTCACCAAAGACCACAGCTTATCCGCTCAATGGGAACACACCATTTTAGTCACTGAAACGGGCTATGAAGTGTTAACCAAACGCAGTGAAGAAATTATTTAAAAAAGGAAGGAGCTTTAACCATGTTTGAATTACCCCCATTACCTTATGCACTCGATGCATTACAACCGTATCTTTCCAAAGAAACCCTGGAGTATCACTACGGCAAGCATCATAAAGCTTACGTCGATAAATTAAATGAATTAGTGAAAGGTACGCCCTTTGAAAATCAATCACTGGAAGAAATTATTAAATCGTCTGATGGCCCCATTTTTAATAATGCCGCGCAAATCTGGAACCACACGTTTTACTGGCATTGTTTAACGCCAAAAAGCAGTGGCGAACCGCAAGGCGCTTTAGCGGAAGCCATTAACAAAAAATTTGGTTCCTTTGCTGAGTTTAAGAAAAGCTTTAGTGAATCCGGTTTAAAATTATTTGGTTCCGGTTGGACCTGGCTTGCAAAAAACGCGAATGGTGAATTAGAAATTATTAACGAAAGCAATGCCGGTTTACCGATGAAAGCAAACAAAAAAGCGTTGTTAACGTGTGATGTGTGGGAACACGCTTACTACATTGATTATCGCAATGCTCGCGCCAAGTATTTAGATAATTTCTGGGCACTCGTTAATTGGGATTTCGTCGCGGAACAATTTGCAGCGTAAGTTAAATTTCACCCTGACGAGCAGAAAACTCGTCAGGTGATTTTAGGAGGGGAACATTACCCCTTTTGTTTAAACCCACCGCGTAGGGAGGACTTCAAGAGCCAAAATCGCATCTTGAAGCACGAATGGTATATATGCAACGGCCGACCAATCTGTTTGATGTTTTACCAAAAAATGAAAAAGCATGGATACGCACCCCCCTTTCTTCTGATCTTAAATTACAACCCAAAACAGCACTGCTTACGGGAGCAGAGGTAACATCACTACCGACCTTTCAACTCACCTGCACCGATGCAAAATTCATCACGGAAGACAGACCGAGCCCTCATTATGTTTTTTCAAAAGATCGAGTAATCTGGGCTAAAAGTCTTTATCCCATTTATGTGATAAAATTTGCGGATGACTTTGAATGTTTCACTTTCGCTCCTTTAGCAGATGTAACCGCCCTATTGCATTATCAGGGTTTTGCATTGCTGCACACTAGTCCACAATTTTTCTTACCTAACGAAACTCGTGCAAAACTAGCGATTTCCATTAGCGCTCACAGTGCCTTTTTGCGCACCGATTTACTATGCCAATTAATGTTAGCGGGCGCTCAATTTACAATGCTGTATCATGGCGCTCATTACCTTACCAAGCCAGACTACGTGACGCCATTACACGATTTACCCACTTTCATGCTAATAGCAGAGGCTAAAAACCATCATTTTGGCGCGATGACAGTGCTCATGTGTTTTGATACCACCCATCTAGCCAATCTAATCCGCGCTTTACAACAGCATGAACCTTCTTCTCTACTAAGAGCCACTCCTCCATTGGAGATTCCCTCACGAGGTCCAGTTTTAATTAGTCATCCTGATGCGCTAAATAGTATCATTCAAGAAGGTTTCATCGACGCTTTTCATGCTGAAAAACAATATGAAAAGTTATGTTTATTATTAAGCATTTTAACAATGAGTAATGATCAAGCGGAATTCATTGATGAATTCATTGAACTTGATTTTAAAAACACAGTTTATCCCATTCGATTAAATAGAGAGTTAATCATGCTTTGCGTCCAACTTACGGATGTATTTCGTGACTTACAGCTATTTACATCGCATCAGCCCAGTATGTTATCAGAGAAAGAGACGTTAGCGATTTTCATCCTGAGTAAAAGTATCGGGGCTTTGCAAGCGCAACTAAAATATTATAATCCATTCGATTTTTTAGTGAGGCTTTTCCCAACGGATCAGAAGGCCATTAGGATTGGTTACAGTATTTTTCAAGCAAACACTGCGTTGCCGCGTATTTCTACTCATCGCAATGCATTATACCATCGCACACAACCTAAAGAGGAAAACAATAAAGATACCCAAGCTAAACACGCCCCGAATTGACGCGGCATTTTTATTGACAATACGTTGCACCAACCGGTGTGACTAAATAACGATTCATTAATTGTTGGTCTAAATATTGTTGGAACGTTTTCAAGGCTTGCGCATCACCTAGTACTAAATTATTTGCCTCATAATACCGCTTCACTTCGTCTAATAGGCCTTGTTGATATTCATCGGTTGCATAACCTAAAACGGAAGCTAAATTGAATTTATATTCATATAAACTTCTCGTTGCGACGTAAACGTTACTTTGACTTAGAATCGTTTGTATTCCTGCATAGTAGTATTTATATAAGCTTTCTATTGGTAAGCCTGCATTAAGTGCTGTTATTTCATCAGTAGTGTAAGCAATATTGTAATTCGCAGGTTTGCCATTGGGTGTTGCAACGAGGGGAATATTAGTGACATTTTGCGTGAATCCTGTGTTAGTGTCTTCTTTCGCAACAAAACCAACTGAGCCTTCCGCATTACCCCCAACCAAATTCAATAATACGAAATCACCATCCCAGACTGATCCATTTCCCCAAACAATATAAAAACTTCCGTCACCTCCCGTGGCGGTTTGACCAGCAAATAGGCTACTCAATAGTGCATTTTCCCCAAAACCGCTCGCCTCCCCCCAAACCATGGATAAAATTTGATAAGGGCTATTAGTCTTACCAGAAAACACCGTTGGCGGCCCGCCAGAGGGAAGATCATAGATAAACTGATGATGCGGATAAGAAGTGCCCGGTGCAATGGCCCAAAGATTCGTTAAATCCCAGCTATTGCTTACCAAATCAAAGCCGCCATCAGCTGCGGTTAAATAAGTGGCTGGATCGCTTAAATTGGCCGTGCCGCCAAAGGCACAAGTGCCGCCTAATAAACAGCCGCCCGTCACATGATCTAAGGTGCCACCACTATTACTAGCTGCTAAGGTCTGACCCGTTGCACCCGTATCCCAGAAGCTATTGCGAATAAGACCACTGTTGGTGCCGGCAATACCGCCTGTCATTGTACTACCATAGACACCATTCGCAGCATAAGATTGATCAATTATACCGGTTGCACTATTGTCCCCGGTGATGCCACCCACATTACTGATTCCATACGTGCGGTTAGAGTAGACACCGCTGTTAGATATGGTGCCATTATTCACACCGGCAATGGTGCCCACATTATTTTTGCCTGACAAAGACGTTTGAGCGACTTCGATGTTATCGAGCAAACCATTATTAATACCGACTAAGGTACCGACATTATTATTACCGAGAATGGCAAGCTCAAACAGCATTAAATTTTTAATAACGGCACTCGTCCCAGTGACACCAAATATCCCCGCGTTGTCGCGTGTTGGGTCATTCACACTGAGATACCAAATACCACTATTAAAGGGATCTTGATTATCACCATCGAATGTACCGTTAAAGGGATTGGCTAAAGTGCCAATGGGGATAAAACCTTTATTATCATTCCAGAGCTTAGTGTCATACACAAAAAATGTGGCTGGTCCAGTGCCAGCTTGGAAAGTATCATCTCCACCTAATTGATAATTTGCATTGAGTAAGGCGGTGCTGGTCGCAATACCTTGTAAGCCATAAGTATCATTCACAATGTATGGGTCAGCTAATGTACCGTCACCACCACCAAAGCGCATAAATTCAACTTGTGAAGACGGGAAGTTGCCATCACCAAGCTGGAAATCCGCTATTATGTTCACATAAGGATAATAATAATTTACGAAAGAATCAGTATTTAGAGAGGGTAGATTATTCTGATACCATTTACCTTTTAAAATAGTAAGATTATGTATAAGAATCCAGCTCGTGTCGACTGAACCCGTTGTGATACTTTGATTAGTATAAGCTGCACTTAGCACTAAGCCGTTATCAACCAAAAGCCGTGATGCTGTAGTTGGAATAAGCGCCCGATTTTCCACTGTAGAAAATAGTCCATGTAAGATAATGTTATTAGCGGAATCGACATTCACCATTCTACTAATGGGTGCTGCAGGAAGCGTTTCCCAGATCATGCTTTCTAAATAAATATTCCCGCCGTTTAATGTTTTTAATGTCACTTGGTTATTATAGTTAGCTGCGAAGGGACTGATCCCCATAATGCCGTAACTAGAAAGGGAGCCGTGATCGGTGGTGATGTTCCCACTAAGATTGTAAAAGGTATTAGGCCCTAGGACTATATTATGGTTTGGATTAACAACAATATCGTTGCCATTAGTAGTGAATAATAAACTAGGATTATTTAGTCCATTTATCGCCGCTACCACATTATTTTGTGAAAGGGGAGTGTAGTAGGTAATAACTCCTCCCAGCGTATTTCTGGAGTCGGCATAGTTTATAGCATTGCTGGGCATGGTGAGTTGTCCGTTATCGGTTATTAAAACTGTGTCCAGTGCTAAATTAAAATTACTTAAACTCGCGCCATTGGTGGGGGCGATGGTAATGGTATTAGCTTTATTGCTATTACCGGTTAAATACGCGATAACAGGTGCGTTATCAGCAATGCTGTTTTCTAAGGTGTAGTAGCGGCCATTGGCGCCGCTGTAAATATTGTTTTTCACCACAAAGCCATTCGCAGCGAGGGTGACTTGTTGCTGCGCGATATTGTCTGCCGTGAATGAACTGTAATCGGGGTTCATTTCGCTTTGGTTCATTGGCGCCCAGTTTGGATTCTCAATGTAGCTAGCGAAGTGGCCGATTTGACCGGTGACGATGCGGGGGCCATTCGGGAAGACAACTTTTAAGTAGGGATAAGATGTTCCTGCAATGACGCCCCACGTATCACTCATGTTCCAACCGGCGTTGCTGAACGTGCTGGCATCCGTTAAGTCGACACCACCACAGGCGCTGCCATAACAACCAGCGGTGACACTGCCTGCGCCGTTACCAATGCCGTCACTTACACCAGAAGAATCGGTGTCCCAGAAGCTGGCAGTCACAATATTGCTATTGTTGCCGAGTAAGCCACCGACATTTGTGTTACCAACCACATTGCCCATAGCAAGTGCATTGGTGATGGTGCCGCTGTTATTACCTGCTAAACCACCAACATTAGTGTCACCATTTACTGCGGCATAACTTTGTGTATCGGTGAGGGTGCCGCTGTTTGAACCCACTAAACCACCGACATTAGTTCCGGTGCCGTTCACTAACCCTTGGCTAAAAGCATTTTTCACAGTGCCTTGGTTATCACCGACTAACAAACCAACTTGGTTGTCACCATTAACCGTGCCAGTGACGCCGATGTTTTGAATAGTGCCATTGTTGACGCCGAATAAACCAACGTTATCAGTGCCGGAGAGATTAAGGTTTTTAACGATGTGGCCTAACCCATCGAATACACCAGTGAATGCAGTAACGGTGTTACCAATGGGGTTTAAAACAATTCCGCTTAAATCAATGGATTTGTTTAAAGCGAAGTTTTTATCCCATAAAGTGCTATCGTCACTCACGGCGTCTAATTCGTTGCCATTGTTAATTAGCATGTAGATATTTGATAGGCCTGCGGTGAGGTTGCTAAAACTAGGTACGTTGTAAGCCATGCTCGCAGGGTTGGTGTAAATGCTAACGGTGCCGGCCATATTCACTAAACCATTCATGACGACGCGGCCATTGCCGGAAGCGGTGCTGTAATTGCCAGCGTTATTCGCGATTAAAGTCAAATTGGCAAGCGGATTACTGTTAGTAATGCTAACGCCGTTATTAATGATTAAATTGTTAAATGCCGTTAATGTTAAGCTGTAAACGGAATTCCAATTAATGTTTGTGGCTACGGTTAAGTTCCCAGAGCCACTACCTGGGCCGCCACTGGTGGTTTGTACGACGACATTAGAATTATTTAATTGGTTTAACAGCGTATTAATGTTTAAGAAGCTGACGCTGATATTAGGATCACCTGTAAAGGAATTCGGGCCAAACAACATATAAGCTGTTGGATTCGTGCCAATGAATAAATCGGTAGGATCGATTAACCACGTACCGCCATTTTTATGATCTGGCGCACTGGTGTTAACGGTTAAATTATCCCCTAAAAATAAATGATCGGCAGAGGTTTCAATAAAACCACCGTTACCACCACTGATGGCATTTGCAATTAAGGCAACTTCTGGTTGAATGATAGTGCTATTCGCTAAATGACCGAATTCATCTTTACCAATAATGATTTTACCGCCACCTAAATCACCGCTCGCATCAATTACTGTTCCTGAATCCATAACAATATCATGGCCAGTCACCATGATCGTGCCGCCTTTCTCGCCAGAATTTTTACCGGATGCAATTAATTGCGCTTTAATGTGAACGCCGCCACCATTCGCATCACCGGAAATAATGATTTCACCATTTTTTGAATAAATGGATTTCGCTTGTAACACACCGTTTAAATTAATGATGTTATCTAAAACATTAGATGCCGTTTTAGCCGTTACTAAAATTCGACCGCCATCGGCGATCACGGAACCATTGTTCGTCACCTTCGCATTCGCCGCCGGTTTATCAATCGCAAAATGAATTAAATCATTCCCTGCAAAGCTCATGGTAAACGCATCACCACTCGCTAAAACCACATGACCTAAATTCGCTTGAATCTTGCCATCATTCGTGACATTAGAACCCACGAGTGCCACTAAACCATGTTGCGCTGCTTGAATGGTACCTGCGTTAACAATGCTACCGTTATAACCTGGCACGGCATCAAAGTGATAAATACCTTTTAAGAAATTTTCATCGGTTAAATTAGAAGTGGTCGCAATCAAGCTACCGACATTCACAAATGAATTCGGCCCAAAATACACACCAGCGGGATTGATTAAAATGATTTTACCGGTCGCTGTTAACGTACCGTAAACTTGCGATGCACCTTGCAACGGTGAAATGCGATTTAACGCCACACCGCCAGCCGGTTGAATAAAGTGCGTGGCTTGGTTTGCACCAATATTAAAACTTTGCCAATTAATAATGGCGTTTTGCGAGGCTTGATTAACCGTGGTGACATTAGGAGTTTGCTGAATGGAAACATTACCAGAAGCAACATTATCTAAAACAGGATTAGCTAAACAAATAGCGGTACTGAAAAAACTTCCAGAAAATAGAAGCACTTTCCGCGGATTCCATTCCATCGTCTTGTACCATTTTATTATTATGATAACTATATTATACCCTGACAGAATGGCGGAAGGAGAGTTTTTTTAAAATAAGGCTCACATTCAAGAGGTTAACAATAACATCATTACAAGCACGCTGGGATCACATCTCGATTTCGAGAGATGAAGATTGCCTCACCTGAGGCAATCCTTTACGGTTTTATTACTGACAATATGTCGCCCCAATTGGTGTGACTAAATAGCGATTCATTAACTTTTGATCTAAATATTGTTGGAACGTTTTCAAGGCTTGTGCATCACCTAGTACTAAATTATTAGCCTCATAATACCGTTTCACTTCGTCTAATAGACCTTGTTGATATTCGTCGGTTGCGTAACCTAAAATAGAAGCTAAATTGAATTTGTATTCGTATAAACTTTTTGTTGCGACATAAACGTTACTTGCGTCTAAAATAAATCCCCCCCTATTGAGATAATAGTATTTATATAAGTCCTCTATTGGCAAACCTGAATTGAGCGCTGTTATTTCATCAGTACTGTAAGCAATATTATAATTAGCGGGTTTACCATTGGGTATTGCGACAATGGGAATGTCAGTGCGATTTTGAATGAATCCGGTGTTGGGATCTTCTTTTGCAACAAAACCCACAGAGCCTTCCGCATTACCACCAACTATGTTAAATAATACGAAATCACCATCCCAGACTGAGCCATACCCCCAAACAATATAGAAACTTCCATCGCCTCCTGTGACGGTTTGACCAGCAAATAGGTTTATCACTTGTGTACTTCCCGCAAAAGTACTCGCTTCACCCCAAAGCATAGATAAGATTTGATAAGGGCTATTGCTTTTACCAGAAAACACGGTTGGCGGCCCCCAAGAGGGAAGATCATAGATAAACTGATGATGCGGATAAGAAGTGCCCGGCGCAATAGCCCAAAGGTTAGTTAAATCCCAGCTAGTGGTAACTAAATCAAGGCCGCCATCAACTCCCGTTAAATAAGTGGCTGGATCACTTAAATCAGCCGTGCCGCCAAAGGCGCAGGTGCCGCCTAATAAACAACCGCCGGTGACATGGTCTAAAGTGCCTCCACTATTACCCGCTGCTAAGGTCTGGCCCGTTGCGCCAGTATCCCAGAAGCTATTACGGATAAGACCACTATTGGTGCCGGCAATGCCACCTGTCATCGTGCTACCCACGACACCATTTGCCGCATAAGATTGGTCAATGGTGCCGGTTGCACTATTTTCCCCAGCAATACCACCCACATTATTGACCCCGTACGTGCGATTAGAGTAAACACCACTGTTAGAAATGGTGCCATTGTTCACACCGGCAATGGTACCCACATTATTGTTGCCGGATAATGTCGTTTGAGCGACTTCAATGTTATCGAGTAAACCATTATTAGTCCCGACTAAGGCGCCAACATTATTTCCACCAGTAATGTCGTTCTCAAACAGCATTAAGTTTTTAATAACAGCGCTCGTTCCCGTGACACCAAATATCCCCACGTTATCGAACGTTGGATTATTTACACTGACATACCAAATACCACTGTTAAAGGGATCTTGATTATCGCCATCGAAGGTGCCGTTAAAAGGATTGGCCAAAGTACCGATGGGAATAAAGCCTTTACCATTATTCCAAACTTTAGTACCACTCGTCTGCAAGGTGGTTGGCCCAGTACCTGCTTGAAAAGTATCGTCCCCGCCTAATTGATAATGCGCATTAAGTAATGCAGTGCTGGTCGCAATGCCTTGCAAACCATGAACATCATACACAATGTAGGGGTCAGCCAACGTGCCATTACCACCACCAAAGCGCGCAAATTCAACTTGTGAAGAGGGGAAGCTTCCATTACCCAGGGTGAAATAGGTTGAGGATAGATAAGGATAATAAAAATTTAAGACAGCATCAGTATTTAAAGAGGGCAAGTTATACTGATACCATTTCCCTTTTAAAATAGTAAGAACAAGCAAGGAAATCCAACTGGTATCGTTTGCACCCGTTGTTATACTTTGATCCGTATAGGCCGCACTTAAAGTTAGGCCAGTAGGAACGGAAAGTCGAGTTGCTGCATTTTGAACAAGAGCTGGATTGGATCCTGTAGAAAATACCCCATGTAAGATAATGTTATTAGCGGAATCAACATTCACTATTCTTTTAATGGGTACTGCAGGGAGCGTTTCCCAGAGCATGTTTTCTAAATAAATATTACCACCGTTTAATGTTTTTAATGTCACTTGGTCATTATAGTTAGCCGCAAAGGGGCTTATGCCCATAATGCCATAACTGGAAATGGAGCCGTGATCGGTGGTGATGTTCCCGCTAAGATTGTAAAAGGTATTCGGCCCTAAGACTATATTATGGTTGGGATTGACAATAATATCGTTACCACTTGTTGTGAATAACAAATCAGGATCATTTAACCCATTTATCGCGGCCACGACATTATTTTGTGAAATAGGCGTGTGGTAGGTAATGGACAGGCCCAATTTATTGTTGTAGTTGCTATAGTTTATCGCATTGCTGGGCATGGTGAGTTGGCCATTATCGGTTACCAACACGGTGTCGAGAGCTAAATTAAAATTACTTAAACTGGCGCCATTGGTGGGGGCCACAGTAATGGTGTTGGCTTTATTGCTACTGCCCGTTAAATAAGCGATAACGGGTGCGTTATCTGCAATGCTGTTTTCTAAGGTGTAATAACGGCCATCTGCGCCACTGTAGATATTGTTATTCACCACAGAGCCATTTGCTGCAAGAGTAACTTGTTGCTGCGCGATGGCATCGGCGGTGAATGAACTATAATCGGGGTTCATTTCGCTTTGGTTCATTGGTGCCCAGTTTGGATTTTCAATGTAACTGGCGAAGTGTCCGATTTGACCGGTGACGATGCGCGGGCCATTTGGGAAGACAACTTTTAAGTAGGGATAAGATGTTCCTGCAATGACGCCCCACGTATCACTCATGTTCCAACCGGCGTTGCTGAACGTGCTGGCATCCGTTAAGTCGACACCACCACAGGCGCTGCCATAACAACCAGCGGTGACGCTGCCTGCGCCGTTACCAATGCCGTCACTTAAACCAGATGAATCGGTATCCCAAAAACTGGCAGTTACAATGTTGCTATTGTTACCAAGTAAACCGCCGACATTCGTGTTACCGACAACATTGCCGACTGCTAATGCATTCTCAATCGTGCCGCTGTTGTTACCGGCTAAACCGCCAACATTCGTATCACCATTTACCGCAGCATAACTTTGTGTATCGGTTAGTGTGCCGCTGTTTGTGCCGACTAAACCACCGACATTGGTTCCAGTGCCGTTCACTAAACCTTGGCTAAAAGCATTTTTCACGGTGCCTTGGTTATCACCGACTAATAAACCAACTTGGTTGTCGCCATTAACCGTGCCAGTGACGCCGATGTTTTGAATGGTGCCGTTATTTACACCGAATAGACCAACGTTATCGGTGCCGGAGAGATTAAGATTTTTAACGAGATGGCCTAACCCATCGAATACACCAGTGAAAGCAGTAACAGTGTTACCAATGGGATTTAAAACAATTCCGCTTAAATCAATGGATTTGGTTAAAGCGAAGTTTTTATCCCATAAAGTGCTATCGTCACTCACGGCGTCTAATTCGTTGCCATTGTTAATTAGCATGTAGATATTAGATAAGCCAGCCGTGAGGTTACTAAAACTAGGCATGTTATAAGCCATGCTCGCAGGATTGGTATAAATGCTAACGGTGCCCGCCATGTTCACTAAACCATTCATGATGACGCGGCCATTGCCGGAAGCGGTGCTGTAATTGCCAGCGTTATTCGCGATTAAAGTCAAATTGGCAAGCGGATTACTGTTAGTAATGCTAACGCCGTTATTAATGATTAAATTGTTAAATGCCGTTAATGTTAAGCTGTAAACGGAATTCCAATTAATGTTTGTGGCTACCGTTAAGTTCCCAGAGCCACTACCCGGGCCGCCGCTGGTGGTTTGCACAACGACATTGGAATTATTTAATTGGTTTAACAGCGTATTAATGTTTAAGAAGCTGACGCTGATGTTGGGATCGCCTGTAAAGGAATTTGTGCCAAACCACATATAGGCTGTTGGATTGGTGCCAATGAATAAATCGGTAGGATCGATTAACCACGTACCGCCATTTTTATGATCTGGCGCACTGGTGTTAACGGTTAAATTATCCCCTAAAAATAAATGATCGGCAGAGGTTTCAATAAAACCACCGTTACCACCACTGATGGCATTTGCAATTAAGGCAACTTCTGGTTGAATGATAGTGCTATTCGCTAAATGACCGAATTCATCTTTACCAATAATGATTTTACCGCCACCTAAATCACCGCTCGCATCAATTACTGTTCCTGAATCCATAACAATATCATGGCCAGTCACCATGATCGTGCCGCCTTTCTCGCCAGCATTTTTACCGGATGCAATTAATTGCGCTTTAATATGAACGCCGCCGCCATTCGCATCACCGGAAATAATGATTTCACCATTTTGTGAATAAACGGATTTCGCTTGTAACACACCGTTTAAATTAATGATGTTATCTAACACAGCAGAGGCGGTTTTAGCGGTCACTAAAATTCTACCGCCATCGGCAATCACGGAACCATTGTTCGTCACTTTCGCATTCGCAGCCGGTTTATCAATAGCAAAATTAATTAAATCATTCCCTGCAAAGCTCATCGTAAACGCATCACCACTCGCTAAAACCACATGACCTAAATTCGCTTGAATCTTGCCATCATTCGTGACATTAGAACCCACGAGTGCCACTAAACCATGTTGCGCTGCTTGAATGGTACCTGCGTTAACAATGCTACCGTTATAACCTGGCACGGCATCAAAGTGATAAATACCTTTTAAGAAATTCTCATCCGTCAAATTAGAAGTAGTGGCAATTAAACTACCCACATTCACAAAAGAATTCGGCCCGAAATATACGCCGGCCGGATTAATTAAAATAATTTTACCGGTCGCAGTTAACGTACCGTAAATTTGCGATGCACCTTGCAACGGTGAAATGCGATTTAACGCCACACCACCAGCAGGTTGAATAAAGTGCGTGGCTTGATTGGCACCGATATTAAAACTCTGCCAATTAATAATAGCGTTTTGTGACGCTTGATTAACGGTAGTGACATTGGGGGTTTGTTGGATGGAAACATTACCGGATGCAACATTATCTAAAACGGGATTAGCTAAACAAATAGCGGCACCAAAAAAACTTCCGGAAAATAGAAACGCTTTTTTAAGATTCCATCCCATCGTTTTGTACCGTTTATTCTTATGATACTGATATTATAGCATGGCAGCAGAAGGGGGATTTTTTTAATAAAGTTTATGTTATCAAGAGGTTGTAATACAGTGATTGCCTCACACGAGGCAATCACTTACGGTTTTTATTACTGGCAATACGTCGCCCCAATCGGAGTAACTAAATAACGATTCAGTAATTGTTGATCTAAATATTGTTGGAACGTTTTCAACGCTTGTGCATCACCTAGCACTAAATTATTAGCATCATAATAGCGTTTCACTTCGTCTAACAGACCTTGTTGATACTCATCGGTTGTATAACCTAAAACAGAAGCTAAATTGAATTTATATTCATATAAACTTCTTGTTGCGACATAAACGTTACTTGAGCCTTGGACTATATTCGTTATCCCATTAAAGTATTTGTATAAGGCTTCTATTGGTAAGCCTGCGTTGAGAGTTAGTAGCTCATCAGTGGTGTAGGCAATATTGTAATTCGCAGGTTTCCCATTGGGGGTTGTGATAATGGGAATACCAGTGCGATTTTGAGTGAACCCCGTGTTAGGGTCTTCTTTCGCAATAAAACCAACAGAACCGTCAGCATTACCACCAACCATGTTAAATAATACGAAATCACCATCCCAGACTGAACCATTCCCCCAAACAATATAGAAACTTCCATCGCCCCCCGTCGCAGTTTGACCAGAAAAGAGGCTAGTTAGTACCGCACTTTGCCCAAAGCTACCCGCTTCCCCCCAAAACATAGATAAAATTTGATAAGGGCTATTGGTTGTACCAGAAAATACGGTTGGTGGTCCGCCAGAGGGGAGATCATAGATAAATTGATGATGCGGATAAGAAGTGCCCGGCGCAATAGCCCAAAGGTTCGTGAAGTCCCAGCTAGTGCTGACTAAATCAAGACCGCCATCAGCAGCCGTTAAATAAGTGGCTGGGTCGCTTAAAGTGGCTGTACCGCCAAAGGCACAAGTGCCACCTAATAAACAGCCGCCCGTTACATGATCTAAATTGCTGCCACTATTACCAGCTGCTACTGTCTGGCCCGTTGCGCCCGTATCCCAGAAGCTATTGCGGATAAGGCCACTGTTGGTGCCGGCAATACCACCTGTCATTGTGCTTCCATACACACCATTCGCTGCATAAGATTGATCAATGATACCGGTTGCACTATTCTCCCCCGCAATGCCGCCCACATTATTGACCCCAGAGGTTCGATTAGAGTAAACACCGCTGTTAGATATGGTGCCATTATTCACACCAGCAATGGTGCCCACATTATTATTGCCTACCAAAGACGTTTGAGCGACTTCGATGTTATCAAGCAAGCCATTATTAATGCCGACTAAGGCGCCGACATTATTGTTACCGACAACGCTGTTCTCAAACAGCATCAAATTTTTAATAACAGCGCTCGTTCCGGTTACGCCAAATATCCCAGCGTTATCGCGCGTTGGATCACTTACATCGAGAGCCCAAATACCACTATTAAAGGGATCTTGATTGTTACCATCGAAGGTACCGTTAAAGGGATTGGCAACCGTACCAATTGGAATAAAGCCTTTATTATTATTCCAATTCTTAGTTCCCACCAAAGTAATAAATGAGGTTGGCCCAGTGCCCGCTTGGAAAGCATCGTCCCCACCTAATTGATAATTTGCATTGAGTAAGGCGGTGCTGGTCGCAATGCCTTGTAAGCCAAGGCTATCGAACACAATGTAAGGATCTGCCAACGTGCCATCACCACCTCCAAAGCGCATAAATTCAACTTGTGAAGAGGGGAAGTTACCATCACCAAGGATGAAAGTGTTTGGTGCCAGGTAAGAATAATAATAATTAATCGTAGCGTCATTATTTAGAGAGGGTAAATCATTCTGATACCATTTTCCTTTTGAAATAACGAGCTTTGACAAAACAATCCAACTGGTATCGTTTCCACCGGTTGTTATACTTTGATTCGTATAAGCTGCACTTAACACTAAGCCCCTATCAGAAACAGGACGTGATGCTAGATTTTGTATAAGCGCCCTATTTTCTGATGAGGCAATAATTCCATGTAAAATAATGTTATTAGCGGAATCAACATTTACCATTCTGTTAATGGGTGCTACAGGGAGCGTTTCCCAGAGCATACTTTCTAAATAAATATTGCCACCATTTAATGTTTTTAATGTCACTTGGTTATTATAGTTGGCAGCGAAGGGGCTGATACCCATAATGCCGTAACTGGAGATGGAGCCATGATCGGTAGTGATGTTCCCGCTGAGATTGTAAAAGGTATTAGGCCCTAGGACTAAATTATGGTTTGGATTGACGATAATATCGTTGCCATTCGTCGTGAATAATAAACCAGGATCATTTAAGCCATTTATCGCGGCCACGACATTATTTTGTGAAAGAGGAGTGTGGTAGGTAATGGCTTGCCCCAGATAATTTCTGAAGTTGCCATAGTTTACAGCATTGCTGGGCATGGTGAGCTGACCATTATCAGTTACCAACACGGTGTCCAGGGCTAAATTAAAATTACTTAAACTCGCGCCATTGGTGGGGGCAACGGTAATGGTGTTGGCTTTATTGCTACTGCCTGTTAAATACGCGATAACGGGTGCGTTATCAGCAATGCTGTTTTCTAAGGTGTAGTAGCGACCATCGGCGCCACTGTAAATATTGTTATTCACCACAGAACCATTTGCTGCAAGAGTAACTTGTTGCTGCGCGATGGCATCGGCGGTGAATGAACTATAATCGGGGTTCATTTCGCTTTGGTTCATTGGTGCCCAGTTTGGATTTTCAATGTAGCTAGCGAAGTGACCGATTTGACCGGTGACAATGCGCGGGCCATTTGGGAAGACAACTTTTAAGTAGGGATAAGATGTTCCTGCAATCACGCCCCAGGTATCACTCATATTCCAACCGGCGTTGCTGAACGTGCTGGCATCCGTTAAATCGACACCGCCACAAGCACTACCGTAACAACCAGCAGTCACACCGCCTGAACCATTACCAATACCGTCACTTAAGCCAGAGGAATCGGTATCCCAAAAACTTGCTGTGACAACGTTGCTGTTGTTACCAAGTAAACCGCCAACGTTTGTGTTGCCAACCACATTGCCCATGGCAAGTGCATTGGCAATGGTGCCGCTGTTGTTGCCTGCTAAACCACCAACATTGGTGTCACCATTTACTGCTGCGTAACTTTGTGTATCGGTTAGTGTGCCGCTGTTTGAACCTACTAAACCACCGACGTTGGTTCCGGTGCCATTTACTAAGCCTTGGCTAAAAGCATTTTTCACGGTGCCTTGATTATCACCAACTAATAAACCAACTTGGTTGTTACCATTGACCGTGCCAGTGACACCGAGGTTTTGAATAGTGCCATTGTTGACGCCGAATAGACCGACGTTATCGGTACCAGAGAGATTAAGGTTTTTAACGATATAACCTAACCCATCGAATACACCCGTGAAAGCGGTAACGGTATTACCGATGGGGTTTAAGACAATCCCACTTAAATCAATGGATTTAGCTAAAGCGAAGTTTTTATCCCATAAGGTGCTGTCGTCGCTTACTGCATCTAATTCACTGCCGTTGCTAATCAGCATGTAAATGTTAGTTAACCCCGCAGTGAGATTACTAAAGCTAGGTACGTTATAAGCCATGCTAGCAGGGTTGGTGTAAATGCTAACGGTACCGGCCATATTCACCAAACCATTCATGATGACGCGGCCATTGCCGGAAGCGGTGCTGTAATTGCCAGCGTTATTCGCGATTAAAGTTAAATTGGCGAGCGGATTACTGTTGGTAATGCTAACGCCGTTATTAATGATTAAATTATTAAATGCCGTTAACGTTAAGCTGTAAACGGAATTCCAATTAATGTTCGTGGCTACCGTTAAGTTTCCTGAGCCACTACCGGGGCCGCCGCTGGTTGTTTGCACAACAACATTAGAGTTATTTAATTGATTTAATAGCGTGTTAATATTTAAGAAGCTGACGCTGATATTAGGATCACCTGTAAAAGAACCTGGGCCAAACCACATATAAGCCGTGGGATTTGTGCCAATGAATAAATCGGTAGGATCGATTAACCAAGTACCGCCATTTTTATGATCTGGCGCACTGGTATTAACGGTTAAATTATCCCCTAAGAATAAATGATCGGCAGAGGTTTCAATAAAACCACCGTTACCGCCACTAATGGCATTTGCAATTAAAGCAACTTCCGGTTGGATGATGGTGCTATTAGCTAAATGACCGAATTCATCTTTACCAATAACCACTTTACCGCCACCTAAATCACCGCTCGCATCAATCACTGTTCCTGAATCCACTAAAATATCGTGGCCAGTAACGATAATCGTGCCGCCTTTTTCGCCGGCATTTTTGCCGGATGCAATTAATTGCGCTTTAATGTGAACGCCGCCACCATTCGCATCACCAGAAATAATGATTTCACCATTTTGTGAGTAAACGGATTTCGCTTGTAACACACCGTTTAAATTAATGATGTTATCTAACACAGCAGAGGCCGTTTTAGCCGTCACTAAAATTCGACCGCCATCGGCGATCACTGAACCATTGT
>CAZQXH010000023.1:0-45446 GCA_964597435.1 uncultured Coxiellaceae bacterium
AGACGCGCTGGATTTAGGTTCCAGTGGGGTAACCCGTGAGAGTTCGAGTCTCTCCGTTCGCATTCAAATTTTTTATTATCGGGGTTAATCATGCAAGTATCTGTTGAAAAAGTTAGCAATGTTGAGCATCGTCTTACGATAACCGTGCCCGCTGAAGTGGTTAATGCTGCCTACAATCGGCAAATCGAACAATACAGCCGCAAAGCCAAAGTGAATGGTTTTCGCCCAGGTAAAGCACCGCGCGCTCAAATTGAACAACTTTATGGTGTAGATGCTAGACAAATGGCTTTAGGTGAAGTGATTCAATCTTCCTTGGACGAAGCCATCACTGCGCAAAAATTAAAACCGATCGACCAGCCCCGCGTTGAACCTAAATCCGTTTTAGAAAACCAGCCCTTAGAATACATCGCAACGGTAGAAACCTTGCCTGAAATTGAAACAGTGGCTTGTGATTTAGGTGAAATTGACAAATTAAACGTCACTGTTGCTGATGACGATGTGGATTATGTATTAAAACAATTAACTAAACAGTATTCCAAATGGAATCTCGTTGAGCGTGCCGCGCAAAATCAAGATCGCGTTGTGATTGACTACACGGCTTCCTTTGAAGGCATGAATGAAAACCAAAAGAAAATGGAAAATGCCCCCCTCGAATTAGGCAGCAAAACCATGTTGCCAGGCTTTGAAGAAGGCTTAGTGGGCGCTAAAGCAGGCGATGAGCGCAAATTGTCTTTAATTTTCCCTGAAAACATTGGCGATAAGAGTTTAGTGGGCAAGCCGGTAGAATTTGAGATTACCGTCAAGCAAGTATTTGAAGCAGATATGCCAACATTGGATACCGACTTTGTGAAAAAATTGGGTATCAAGAGCGGTGAAGTGGCAGATTTAAAACAGCAGATTCGCCAATCGTTAGAACAAGAACGCGATCGCTTGGTAAAAGAAAAGCTGAAAGAACAAGTATTTACGAAATTATTAGAACAAAATACATTAGATATCCCTAAATCATTAATTGCTCGTGAGTCAAAAAGTATTCACGATGAAATGCATCCCAATCATCATGGTCATGAACACAGTCATAGTGACGAAGAAAATGCCATGTTTGCTGATATTGCCAAAAAGCGTATTGCTCTTAGCTTGCTCGTGATGGAATACGCTAAGAAAAATAATTTAAAGGCGGATAAGGGGCGCGTTGAGCAGCGTATGCAAGAAATTGCCTCGGCTTATGAGCAGCCACAAGAAGTCATGGCCTGGTTATCAAGCGCTGAGCGTCGTTCTGGCATTGAGTCGCAGGTATTGGAAGATCAAGTATTAGATAGCTTGATGGCTGGCGCAAAAGTGAATGAAAAAACTATGGCGTATGCCGAATTGAAGGGGATTCGTTCATAATTCGAACTGATTCACTAATATAGGATGGAATCAGGGAATGGCTAAAAACAAGGCTGCAGGGGTTTCCTGCGGCCTTCTGTTTTAAAATTGCTTACCGGCAAAACTCATGCCAACCACGCTATTTCGTCTCAATCAAAATCGCTTCGCTCTTGGTGGCTTGGCGGTATATAATGAGTTATAAACAAAGGAAATCTTATGCCTGATAAACTTCTGAATGGTGCTCCAATGACGGCCAATTTAGTGCCCATGGTGGTTGAACAAACCGCTAGAGGCGAGCGTGCATTTGACATTTATTCTCGCCTATTAAAAGACCGAGTTATCTTTTTAGGTGGCCCCATTGATGATCACGTGGCAAACTTAGTGGTTGCCCAATTGTTGTTTTTAGAATCAGAAAATCCAGACAAAGATATTTCCATTTATATTAATTCTCCTGGCGGTGTGGTCACAGCGGGATTAGCAATTTACGATACCATGCAATTCATTAAATCGGATGTTAGCACCATGTGTATGGGGCAGGCAGCCAGTATGGGAGCGTTATTGTTAGCCGCAGGTGCTGCTGGAAAACGTTATATCCTCCCTAATGCCCGCGTCATGATTCACCAACCGTTGGGTGGTGTTCAAGGGCAGGCATCCGATATTGCCATTCATGCTGAAGAAACACTCAAAATCCGTAAACGTTTGAATCAGATCTTGGCTCACCACACGGGGCAGCCCGAAGAAGTGATCGGCCGTGATACGGATCGAGATAACTTCATGTCTGCTGAGCGAGCGGCTGAATATGGTCTCGTCGATAAAATTATCAACTACCGCACCGAAAGAGAAAAAGTTAAGGAATAATCCTTAACGGGTGTCAGTTGAAAATTTTGTAAATGACCTTATATATAGTAGCTAACTTGAAGAGGCATCGTCTATGAGTAATGACCAACGCGGAACTGGTGGAAAAGACAAGGTATTTCACTGCTCCTTTTGCGGAAAGAGTCAACATGAAGTCCGTAAATTGATCGCAGGGCCGTCTGTTTACGTCTGCGATGAGTGCGTTGCTTTGTGTAACGATATCATCAATGAAGAAACGCGCGATGAGAAAACCCCTGGTACGGCTGAAACCTTACCCCGCTTGCCGGTGCCCACTGAAATTTTGCATACCTTAGATGAGTATGTCATTGGTCAAACACAGGCCAAGAAAGTCTTATCCGTTGCTGTTTATAACCATTACAAGCGTTTACGTACTCATGGCATTAAGCATGACGATGTTGAATTAAGCAAAAGTAACATTTTGCTCATCGGTCCCACCGGTAGCGGTAAAACCCTTTTAGCTGAAACCTTAGCGCGTTTATTAAACGTGCCGTTTGTGATTGCTGATGCAACTACCTTAACGGAAGCGGGTTATGTTGGTGAAGATGTAGAAAGCATTATTCAAAAACTCTTGCAACGTTGTGATTATGATGTCAACAAAGCGCAAATGGGCATTGTTTACATTGATGAAATCGATAAAATTTCTCGTAAATCAGAAAATCCTTCTATCACCCGTGATGTATCCGGCGAAGGTGTACAACAAGCCTTATTAAAATTAATTGAAGGAACGATTGCATCTGTTCCGCCCCAAGGTGGTCGTAAGCATCCACAACAAGAATTCATTCAAGTGGATACGCGTAATATTCTTTTCATCTGTGGCGGTGCGTTTGCTGGCCTTGAAAAAATCATTCGCGATCGCTCTGAAAAATCAGGCATTGGTTTTTCCGCAGAAATTCACGGTAAAGAGGATGCCAAAACTATCACCGATTTATTCCGTGATGTGGAACCCGCTGACTTAATTAAGTACGGCTTGATTCCTGAATTAATTGGCCGTTTACCCGTTGCCGCCACATTAGAAGAATTAGATAAAGTTGCCTTGGTCCGCATTTTAAGCGAACCTAAAAATGCTTTAATCAAACAATATCGCAAATTGTTTGAAATGGAAGGGGTTGGCCTTGAGTTCCGTGACTCTGCACTCGCAGCGGTTGCTGAATTCTGTGTTGAAAAGAAAACGGGCGCGCGCGGTTTACGTTCCATCCTTGAAAAAACCTTATTAGACATCATGTATGAGTTACCATCCTTGACACAGGTATCTAAGGTGATCATTGATGAGACCACCATACGTGGTGAGACTAAACCCATTATTATCTATGAAAACCAACAGCAGTCTGCTGCTGAACAATAAAGCCAAACAGCAGAACGCTTGCGGAATAGCGGAGGGCTCATTATATGGCATCCATTCCTGTAGTTGATTCAAATCGCGTTAATGTTCCTGTCTTGCCGTTACGCGATGTAGTGGTTTATCCCTACATGGTCGTGCCACTTTTCGTGGGCCGTGACCGCTCGATTAAGGCCTTAGAAGTCGCCATGGCGGCAGATAAGCAAATTTTATTAGTAACGCAAAAGAATGCCACTGAAGACCAACCCAATGAGCGTGCTATTTACGATGTGGGTACCTTGGCAACTATTTTGCAATTATTAAAACTTCCTGATGGCACTGTAAAAGTGTTAGTGGAAGGTGTGAAGCGTGGCCAAGTCCAACGCTACATTGAAAATAAAGATTATTTTCTGGCAGATGTTATGTTGCTAGAAGATGATGGCAGTCATGATCGCGAAGTCGAAATTTATGTGCGGTCATTGAAATCTCAATTTGAACAATACGTTAAATTAAACCGTAAAATTCCTACCGAAATCATGGCATCCATTTTAGCCATTGATGATGGCAGTCGTTTGGGCGATACCATTGCTGCACATTTGAGTATTAAGTTAGAAGAAAAACAAAAAATTCTCGAATTGCAAAAATTACCCAAACGTTTAGAAAAACTCATGGGTTTATTAGAAAACGAAATCGACTTGTTGCAGGTTGAGAAAAAAATTCGTGGTCGCGTGAAACGACAAATGGAAAAAACGCAACGCGGCTATTATTTAAATGAACAAATGAAAGCGATTCAGGATGAATTAAATGAGATTGAAAATTCACCCAATGAATTAGAAAATTTTGCAAAACGCATTGAAGAAGCCGGCATGTCTGCTGATGCGAAAGAAAAAGCGTTGGCGGAATTAAATAAATTGAAAGGGATGCCAACCCAATCTGCTGAAGCAACAGTGTCACGCAACTATTTAGATGTGTTGTTGTCATTGCCTTGGAGCAAGCGTGATCCTGCTAAAGTCGATTTGGCAGACGCACAAGCGATTTTGACAGAAGAACATTATGGATTAGATGAAGTGAAAGAACGCATTGTTGAGTATTTAGCAGTGCAGCAACGCGTTAAGAAAATTAAAGGTCCTATTTTATGCTTAGTGGGCCCCCCAGGTGTGGGTAAAACCTCATTGGGTCAATCCATGGCAAATGCCACGGGTCGTAAATTTGTGCGCATGTCTTTAGGTGGGGTACGAGATGAAGCAGAAATTCGTGGTCATCGTCGTACTTACATCGGCGCAATGCCTGGCAAGATGATTCAAAAAGTGGCAAAAGTGGGTGTGAATAATCCACTCTTTTTGCTCGACGAAATTGATAAAATGTCCATGGATTTTCGTGGTGATCCGGCGTCTGCTTTACTGGAAGTGTTAGATCCAGAACAAAACAATACGTTTAACGATCACTACTTAGAAGTGGATTATGATTTATCCGATGTGATGTTTGTGGCCACAGCGAATAGTTTAGATATTCCGCCAGCGCTACGTGATCGCATGGAGATCATTCGTATTCCAGGTTACACGGAAGATGAAAAAGTAAATATTGCGACTCGGCATTTAATTCCAAAGCAAATTGAAGCGAATGGATTAAAGCCGTCTGAAATCGATATTACCGCAGAAACGGTGACGGATATTGTTCGTTACTATACGCGTGAAGCCGGTGTGCGTAATTTAGAGCGTGAAATTTCTAAGTTATGCCGTCGCGTGGTGAAAGAAGTTTTATTAAGTAAGAAAGAAAAAAATAAAGTGAAAGCCAAAGTAAAAAATAAAGGTGCGCGGGTGATTAAACCGGCTGATCTTGAACATTACTTAGGTGTGCGTCGTTTCCGTTACGATGTGGCTGATCAACAAGATCAAATCGGTCAAGTGAAGGGGCTTGCGTGGACGGAAGTGGGTGGTGAATTGCTGAGTATTGAAGCGATTACTTTACCGGGTAAAGGTAAAACCATTTACACCGGTCAGTTGGGCGAAGTCATGCAAGAATCCATCCAGGCGGCATTATCGGTGGTGCGTTCACGCGCGTCACAACTTAATGTGCCAAAAAATTTCTTCGATAAGCATGATATTCACATTCACGTGCCGGAAGGAGCAACACCGAAAGATGGTCCTAGTGCGGGTATTAGTATGTGTACAGCATTAGTGTCTGTTATTACAGGCATGCCCATTAAAGCAAATGTGGCAATGACGGGTGAAATTACTTTACGCGGTGAAGTCTTGCCAATTGGTGGTTTGAAAGAAAAACTATTGGCGGCGCATCGCAGCGGTATTAAAAATGTTGTCATTCCCATCGAAAATGTGAAAGATTTAAAAGAAATTCCGGATAATGTGAAAAATGCACTAAATATTAAACCAGTGCGTTGGATTGATGAGGTGTTAGAAGAAGCCATTACGGGTTATGCCGCACGTACAAAACGTAAAGGTGTAAAGCAAAAAAAAATCAAACCGGCGTTAGTGAGTGCAGTAAAAAGTAAAGCGCGTAAAACCGACCGTATTCGCGCGCATTAACCGATCATTGCGAGGCCACGCAAGTGGCCGCAGCAATTTCAGAAAAAATACTTATTTTATGAATGGTGCGAATTAAAGAAGTATAAAGAATATATTTTTAGTAAGAGAGTACTTCGCCGTTTCATTCTTTGTTACAACACGCATTCTTAATTTTAAATTTATTAAACACAGAGAAGAAAATTTTCTTCTCTGTGTTTAATACGGTAATTTTTTTGCCATAAAAAAGGTGACAGCGTATTTTAATAAAAAAATCAACACGAATATTCATTTAATTTTATTATTACTTACTTGCAATCGAAAGGCGCACTTGGTATAAATCACACTTCGTTATGAGCTTGTTGCCACACTGGAAGTTGATACAGGCTTGTCTCAATTGTGGTCCTAATTTTTAACCATGGATAGAGAGAGATACTCATGAATAAAGCAGAACTCGTTGAATTCATCGCAGAAAAAGCTGGCTTAACGAAAGCCGCTGCAACCAGCGCCTTAGATGCCTTCCAAGAAGGTGTTATTAACTCGTTGCGTAATGGTGACCCAGTTGTTTGGACGAACTTTCTGACGGTAACCGCGAAAAAACGTGCTGCTCGCGTCGGTCGCAATCCTTCGACCGGAGCAAAGATTGATATACCTGAATCAAATGTAGTAGGCTTCAAAGCTGGCAAAGCATTGAAAGATGCGGTTAAGGCTTAAGTAATCTGGGTGCTTAGCTCAGCTGGTAGAGCATCGCCCTTACAAGGCGGTTGTCGTGGGTTCGATCCCCTCAGCACCCAAAAGTTTCAGAAAGTAGTAAAAAGTAGTTGTAAAGTTTCAAAAAATGGTTTAAAAAGCGTTTCCATGGAGTGGTAGTTCAGTTGGTTAGAATACCGGCCTGTCACGCCGGGGGTCGCGGGTTCGAGTCCCGTCCACTCCGTAAAGATAATCAAACAAACAAAGGTGTGTCTTGGTGACAAAGACGCGCCTTTTTTGTAACGGAACTGGAGTAGGCAAGACATGCTTCAAACTATCCGAGAACGCACTCAAGGTTGGATAGCAGGGACTATCATCGGCACCATCATCCTCGCTTTCGCCTTCTGGGGCATCCACAGCTACTTTGTTGGCGGTGGCGCAAACACTAATGTGGCTACAGTTAATGGCGTAGATGTCTCTAAAGAACAACTAGCAGTTGCCTATGAACGGCTTCGTCGTCAAAACCAAGTCATGTATGGCAATAACAGCCCCCTTTCTAAAGATGAATCCAACCTGAAAACTCAGGCGCTACAAAATTTAGTCAACACTGAAGTCTTAAAGCAATCCTCTATTCGCCAAGGCTTTTTAGTGTCAGATCATCAAGTGGATAACTTCTTGCAAAGCATGCCGGAATTTCAGGTGGATGGTCAGTTCTCATTGGATCGTTTCCAAAACTTCCTGTCTTCTACCATGTTTTCCACTAGCGAATTTTTAGAAATGATTCGCACCAGCTCATTAATTGATCAGCCTAAGTTCGGCATTGTGTTGAGTTCTTTTTCGTTGCCGGATGAAACTGAAAATACAATTGCCTTGCTAAACCAAGAACGGGATGTGGATTATGTCACCATTCCAGTTGCTTACTTTTTATCTCAGCCTATTCAAATTGAACCGGCTAAAATCCAAGCATATTACGATGCGCATAAAAAAGACTTTATGACGCCGGAACAAGTGGTTGTTGAGTACGTTGAGCTATCTTTAAAAGACTTATCCAGCAAAATTACGCCAACGGATAGTGAATTAAAGTCATTCTTCAATGAAAACATTAATTCATACACGCAGCCTATGCAGTGGAAGGTAGAGAGCTTGGAAATACCTGCTGCAGCAACCGCAACACCAGAGGAGATGGCTGCTGCTAAGCAACAAGCGGAAGCCACCCTGGCTTCATTAAAATCAGGCAAAGATAATTTCACTAATTTAGCCAAAACTTATCCTAGCCAGTTAACGGATAAGGAAAAGTGGGTTAATTTAAGCCAAGTGTCGTCTAATGAAGTGCAAAAAGCATTAGCGGACCTCACGCAGCCTGGGCAAATCTCTGAGCTTATTAAAACCAATACAGGCTATGCCATTTTGCAAGTGACTGCGGTTCAAGCGTCTAAAATGCAAACCTTTGAGGCGGTTAAACCCAAGGTCCTTGATGCTTACGTACATCAACATGCCGAAGAAAAATTTGCTGAATTACGTGATGAATTGGCGGATGTAACCTACGAACACCCTGAAAGCTTGCAGTCTGCTGCAAAGCTGTTGAGTTTACCCATCAAAACTAGCGAAGTATTTGGTCGCGAAAAAGCGGGTAAAGATATTTCTCAATACAAAAAAGTCCGTGACATGGCGTTTAGTAACGATGTCATGGAATTGCAAAACAATAGCGATGTCATCCAGATAAACCCTGAAACGGTTATTGTGATACGGATTAAATCGCATGTGGCTTCCACTTTATTACCATTAAGCAATGTGTCACAGCAAATCACTGATAAATTGAAGAACCAAGCTTATGATGCGCGTGCTGAACAATTTGCAACGCAATTGCGGGCAAAGCTCGCTGCGAAAGACGCTAACCCAACGCAGATTTTGGCAGAGCAAAAATTAGCGTGGAAGCAAGCGGGTTTGTTGGCGCGTTATTCCAATAAAATCGACAATGCGATTTTAGATTTGGCATTCCGTATGCCCAATCCTGCTACAATGAATCAAGATAAGCCAACTTTTGGGGTAACGCGTATTCCCAATGGTTATGCAGTGGTCATGTTGAAACAAGTTAAAAAAGGCATGCCGCGCGATGAAAAACAATATTCTGTTTTTGCAGAACAAATCCAGCAAAGCGATGCAATGCTTGAATATGAACTTTATAAGCAAAGCCAGGTTGCTGCTGCAAAGATTGTCATTAACAATCAGCAGTAGAGTAGTGCTGTAACCACGATTAGGTAGCGCTCCAGGATTTAAAGGGCCGTTTATTTAGCGCAATGCATTTGAACGGCCCTTCTTCTTAATTGTAACGCTGTATGTGCTGTTTCCTCTAAAACGGCAAGTCGCTATGCTGTTGCTCTTGCTCTCATTTCAACAATTACGCATCCGGACTCGATCTTTTTCGGTATGGGTGCATAAGTGTGTGTACGCCCGAAGTTTTTCCTTGAAATACATTGCCAAGCCAAAGCATGCACAACCAGCAACAACGATAGTAACTCAACCCTATCTAGCAAAAACCAAGTGTGCAAATCAGCACCAATAAAATCCAAATCATCATGCTGTGATTAATTATTAAACTCTTTTATTAAGTTTAATACTGCTTTAATCTGGATTTCCTAGCATGAAAGTAAGCCCACAGCATTGTAAGGAGTTGTTATGCGTGAATTGCGCGCGTATTTGAAAGGACCTCAAAAGCCCTTACTAGCCCTCATGCAAGATTTTAATTTACGCGCTGATCCAAACGGCGTTTGTAATGGTGTTGCCGCCATGAGCGCGCTTTATTTTTTACAGGGCAAAAAAAAATTAATCGCTGAAATAATGAAGTTCATTTATACCGATGTTAAAGCGGCAAACTTAGCAGAGCGGTTTATCAAAGAGGAAACGTTAAGTGTACTTGAATGGAACGCAATTGCTTTTTTAGAGGGAGTGGAGTTATTTCAACAAGCACAGTTTTATCGTGAGGTGCATGAAAAAGAAGGTATCAATCATTTTAATTTCGGAGAATTAGCCACGTTATTCGGTTTTACCGGCATTGCTAAAGTGGCAACGCATTTCAATTTATACAGTAAAATACAATGGCAGCATTATTTGCAGGCACTTCAAGTCACGGCAAACGCAGAAAAGAAATCGATCGCCATCATGGTTGATAATCACGTGCATTGCATCAATCTCTGTTTTGACGTTGAAACGCAATTATGGGAATTAACCAATGCAAACCAAGTGCCGCTTGCGCCAGCAACAGAAGCGATTGCTACTCTAATCCAACCGAGTTTTTCAGCACTATTTGAAAATGGCGATTATTTAGGTGTGGTAAGTCGCATTTACCTCTATGCCACTAATCCGGCGGAAGTAAATGACTTTCATAAGCGACTGCAACAGCAAGATGGTTTTCAGAAGGCTAATCAGAAATGTTATTTGAAAGAAAAAACAAAATTAGGAATTACGCTCACGCAATTGGCTTGTTATAGCGGTGATGAAGAAGTGTTGGCGCAGTGTTTGGATGCAGGAGAAGCAATCGATCAAAAAGGCCCGGGCGATTTCACCTTGGCACATTACGCAGCTTACAATGGCAATCCCAAAATAATGGCTACATTAATCGCCAAAGGGATTGAGGTTAATAAAGCGTGTAAAAGTGGCTTAACGCCGCTCGTCATTGCTGCGAGTTATGGTCATGCGGAAGTGATTACTGCGCTTGCGCCACGGGTTAATTTAGAAGAGGTCATTGCAGTGGATAGAACGCCGCTGATGTTAGCAGCGGAAAATGGTCAATCAGCGGCAATTACTGCGCTTCTTAAAGCGGGAGCGAATCTACAGGCGAAAACGCAGAATGGTTTTACTGCGTTACAAATTGCGGGATTGTTTCATCATCAAAGTGCGGTGAGCTCATTATCCAATACACCCACCGCACCTCGTCGTCCTTAGCGAGTTGCAGCGGCGGGGCGGCGGGAGTTAATCAGCGTGAAAGTCTTCATCCATCATTCCCTTCCATTGCCGTCAAATGAATATAAGGATTACTCTTCAAAGCCGAAATTCCCGTTGGACTAATATGGTTGTAACTAATATCTAAATACATCGACCCTGATTTTTGCGCAATCGCTTTTGCTGCAATATCAGTCAATTGATCATGTGCAAATAAAAGATTTTGATAAAGATGCGACGTTCCCAGCGCAATCGCGCCTTGGTCCCCTAAACCGGTGCGACTAAAATCTAATAAACGAAACCGTTTTCGTTGCGCAGCGAAATAAACGGCTGTGTTATCGGAAATGGAATTCCCTGCTAATGATAAATCTTCCGTTGGAATGTTGACTAACTTCATGGCGCCTTTATCAGTAAACAAATTATCCGAAAGATCAGTTTTCTCAGCGCGGGTTTTCAATAGCAGCGGCACGCTTTTATCTGTCAAATAACCTCCCAGCGAGAGGAATGAGAAATATTTATCGACAAACAAATTCACCACATCATCATTCAATAAATTTTTTCCCAATTGTAGATTGCTAATCCGACCTTTGCCTTTAAGAATGGCAATAGCACCCGCATTGGTAATTTGATTGCGCTCTAAATTTAAACTCAATAAGTTCGGTAGAGTGGCAAGCGATTTGGCGCTTTGATCAGTAAGGTGGTTTCCTGCTAATGAAATAGCCATGTAAGAAGCATTTTTTTCAAATTGAAGCACACCTCTATCCGTAATTTTATTATCGTTTAATTCCAACTCTTCATGGGTGGTCTCACCGAGCGCGCCTGCACCCACATCGGTAATTTGATTATGATTTAACATTAATACGCGCGTGGTGCTATTGGCGAGAGCAATAGCGCCTTGATCGGTAATTTTATTATTATTGAGAGAGAGTTTATACAAATTCATTTTAGCTAAATCTTCGGCCCCTACATCGCTGACTTGGTTGTTATCCAAAATGAGGCCCGCAATGGATTTGCATTGCCGCAATGCTTTCGCTCCCGCATCCCCAATGTGGTTGTTGACTGCATATAAAGAGAGAATGCCAGGATTTTTATTAAGAAAGGCGACTAGTGTCGGGACATCTGCATCGTTTAAATCACAGTTCATTACATTTAAAGATGAACTGTTATTTGCGTTTAAGTTATTTAAACAAACATTTTCACTGGCTAAAGCGGTGAGAGATATTCCGAGTGAAAGAAATAAGCAAGTTAACAAATTTAATTGGCGCATAAAGTGTCCGTCTTCAAGGTTATTCACAAAACTCATCAAGCCTTTCTCCTCGAGCACTAGTGCGCGGGAGAGGAGAACCATTCATTACCTAATACAGCAATTGAATCCCCGCAATCCCGGGCTGGTTGCGTAACACGCCCAACAAATTCTCTGTCGGTTTAATTGCCCAATTCCGCGCTAAGGTAATTGTCGTTTCAATCTGGTCCCGCATATACCGAAACCGGATCAAACAATTTCCACCGGTGTGCGGTAACAATAATTGTTTTAAACCATTTACATTAAACGAAGAATCAATATCAATCTGCAATCCCTTTGCAGTGCGTTCACGCATTTCTTCAAGCGTCATAATGTCTCGGCCTAAAATGCGCGGGCGATTACTAAATTCATCCATGTTCACATCGCCCTCAACGACAATAATGTTATCTGCCACTAACAAAGGACGATATTTATTATACGTTTCCGAAAAACACACCACTTCCATGGCGCTCGTGCCATCTTCTAAGGTGAAAATCGCCATGCGATCGCCACGTTTTGTTTGCCGTGTGCGTACATCGGTAATCATGCCGGCAGCGCGTGCAGTGGGGTGGTCACCCGGGTGAATTTCGCCCAAAGGCGCTGTCGTGACCTGTTTTAATTCCGCCAAAAAGCGATTCATCGGATGGCCGGTTAAATAAAATCCGAGTGTATCTTTCTCACCTTGTAATTGCGTTTTATCATCCCAAGGTTCAGCTAAGACGTAATTTAAACTGCTTTCAGTGCTAAAACCCGCTAATAAATCACTTTGACCAAAACTTAAATTTTGACTTTGTTGTTCTGCGTTTAACAATGCTTTCGGCAAAGTAGCGAGGAGGCTGGCGCGATTTTTATTTAGGCAATCCATGGCGCCTGATTTAATTAAGGCGTCTAGGACGCGTTTATTCACTTTGCGTAAATCAATGCGCGCACAAAAATCGAATAAATCTTTAAACGCCCCGTTTTGATTGCGTTCAGCAACGATCGCTTCAATGGCTGCTTGTCCTGCGCCTTTAATGGCGCCTAAGCCGTATAATAAGTGATGGGTGTCTACTACGGTAAAATAATAATTACTTTGGTTGATGCTGGGCGCGGCCACTTCCAATTTAAAGGCGCGACACTCATCTAATAAAATAATGACTTTATCCGTGCGATCCAAATCGGAAGAAAGCACCGCAGCCATAAAGGCGGCTGGATAATGCGCTTTTAACCAGGCCGTTTGATAAGCAATTAAGGCATAAGAAGCAGAGTGGGATTTGTTAAACCCGTAACCGGCAAATTTTTCCATTAAATCGAAAATTTGATTAGCTAGTTCACCATTCACGCCATTTTCAATTGCACCATCGCAAAAAATAGCACGTTGCTTGGCCATTTCTTCTGGTTTTTTCTTACCCATCGCGCGACGTAAAATATCAGCAGCACCGAGCGTGTAACCTGCCAATACCTGGGCAATTTGCATAACTTGCTCTTGGTATAAAATTACGCCATAAGTGGGCCGTAAAATCGGCTCCAGCTTGGGATGCGGATAAATAACTTGTGCACGACCATGCTTACGATTAATAAAGTCGTCCACCATCCCAGATTGCAATGGGCCCGGACGAAAGAGCGCGACGAGTGCGATTAAATCTTCAAAACAGTCGGGTTGTAAGCGTTTAATTAAATCACGCATACCGTGCGATTCAAGTTGGAACACGGCCGTTGATTGACATTGTTTTAAGAGTTTAAATGTTTCCGAATCGTGTAGTGGCAATAAACCAATATTAATTTCTTTTTGGGCCGTGTCTTTGATAATGCGAAGGGCGCGATCAATGATGGTTAATGTTTTTAATCCCAAGAAGTCGAATTTAACGAGTCCAACTAACTCCACGTCATCTTTATCAAATTGCGTGACAGGATTAGACGATTCGCTGGCTTCACAATAAACGGGCACAAAATCCGTTAATTTACCCGGCGCGATAACAATACCGCCGGCGTGCTTACCGACATTACGCGTGATGCCTTCTAGTTTTAGCGCAAGATCAATTAAGGTGCGCACTTCCTCTTCTTGCTCATACCGTTCTTTCAGTAACGGCTCGACTTCTAATGCTTTATCCAGCGTCATGCCTAATTCGAAAGGAATGAGTTTGGCAATTTTATCCACGAAGCCATAACTTAAACCCAAGACGCGGCCAACGTCACGCACAACGGCTTTAGCCGCCATGGTGCCATAGGTGATAATTTGCGAAACGCTATCATGACCGTGTTTCTCCATCACGTATTCAATGACTCGATCGCGGCCATCCATGCAAAAGTCGATATCGAAGTCGGGCATGGACACACGTTCTGGATTTAAAAAACGCTCAAACAAGAGTTCGAGTGCAATGGGATCAAGATCAGTAATTTTTAACGAATACGCAACCAATGATCCGGGACCTGAACCCCGACCGGGACCCACGGGTATGCCATTGTCTTTGGCCCACTGGGTAAAGTCAGCCACAATTAAAAAGTAACCGGCAAAACCCATTTTATTAATCACATCTAATTCTAATGCTAAGCGGGCATCATACTCGGCGCGCTTTGCGGCAAAATCGGCTGCCTGTATATCAAAATGCGCTGCTAATCGCTCATCTAAACCACGCTTAGCAACGGCACATAAATACGTTTCGGTGGTGTATTCACTCGGTACCGGAAAGTGAGGCAAACTCGATTTGCCCAGTGTGAACGTGACATTACACCGTTTAGCAATTTCCACGCTATTTTTAAGCGCGCTTGGCATATCTTTAAAGCGTTCTTGCATTTCTGCTTGTGAGCGCAAATATTGTTGCTCAGTGTAACGACGCTCGCGATTGGGATCATTTAAAATGACGCCATCTTGAATGCACACGCGCGCTTCATGCGCTTCATAATCTTCTGCCTTTAGAAAACGCACATCGTTAGTCGCAACCACGGGAATGTGTTGCTCTTTTGCTAATTTCAAAACGGTATGTAAATAAGCGTTTTCTTGTGCTTTTCCGACGCGAGAAATTTCTAAATAAAACCGGTCTTTGAAAAGGGTCGCCCAAGCGGCTAAATGTTTGCCTGCGCTGTCGTTATCTTGATTTAAAATGGCCTGACCAATATTGCCTTCCAGGCCGCCTGAGAGGGCAATCAAGCCTTCATGCGCCTCTTCCAGCCAGCGTCTTGCGACGAGGGGGCTACCCGTTGCTTGGCCTTCTAAAAAACTCTTAGAAATAATCCGTACTAAATTTAAATACCCTGTATTATTTTGACAAAGCAGGGTTAAGCGGCTGGTCGTTTTATTGTCTGCTTCCAGAATGGTCAAATCTGCGCCAATGATGGGTTTTATCCCAGCCTGCAAGGCGGCTTGATAAAATTTAACCGTTGCATATAAATTGCCTTTATCGGTGATCCCTAACGCGACCATTCCATCCTCTGCGGCTTGTTCCATCAGATTAGGAATCGCTATTAAACCATCACTTAAAGAAAATTCAGTATGTAAACGCAAATGAACAAAAGTCGGTTCCATCCCGAGACCTCAATCGAAAAGACGCCTCATTCTACTATAAAATGCTGCCAGCGGCCTTAATATGATTGGGTCATCGCATCGATTTAGAAAGGTCGTCATTGTTGCCATGGCGCACAGTTTAAAAACGCGGGTGTAAAAGGTATACTTTCGCATCGATTGACCGGAAAGGTGTATGATGAATATCAATTTTCTCGAATTTGAACAGCCAATTGCTGAGCTAGAAGCCAAGATTCAAGAATTACGCATGGTGGGAACGGATGCGGATATTAATTTAAGTGAAGAAGTCTCGCGCCTTGAAGCAAAGTGTAACCAATTAATTAAAGAAACATTTGCCAATTTAACGCCCTGGCAAGTGACGCAATTAGCACGGCATACCCTAAGACCGCATACTCAAGATTATATCCAACGCATTTTTGATGATTTTGATGAATTATCCGGAGATCGGGCCATTTCTGCGGGCCTACCCATTATGGCGGGCATTGGCCGTTTAAACGGTCAGCCCATCGCCATCATTGGGCATGAGAAGGGCCGCAAAACCCAAGAAAAATTACAGCGTAATTTCGGTATGCCGTATCCCGAAAATTATCGCAAAGCATTGCGCATCATGAAGCTTGCTGAAAAATTTAAAATGCCATTAGTGACCTTTATTGATACCCCAGGGGCCTATCCTGGCATTGGCGCAGAAGAGCGTAATCAAAGTGAAGCCATTGCGCGTAATTTGCTGGAGATGTCACGCTTAAAAACCCCCATTGTTAGCATTGTCATTGGTGAAGGGGGATCGGGTGGTGCATTGGCAATTGGTGTCGCTGATCGCGTGTTGATGTTGCAATATACGGTTTATTCTGTAATTAGTCCGGAAGGGTGTGCTTCAATTTTATGGCGCAGTCCAGAAAAAGTCGCATTGGCCGCAGAAGCCATGGGGCTAACCGCAGATAAAATTTATGATAATGGTTTAATTGACGGCATTATTCCTGAACCATTAGGTGGGGCGCATCGCGATTACAATGAAATGGCAGACCGGATTAAGGCAGAGTTAATTAAGCAATTTTACGAATTGCAAAGTTATTCTTTAGACGATTTATTGAAACAGCGTTACAAACGCATTATGAGTTATGGCATGAGTTCATGAGCGATTTGCTCGCCTGCTTGGATGCTTTTTTTGTGCAAGAAGGGAATACGCCGACATTTTGGTTGGCATTTAGCGGTGGCTTAGATTCGCATGTTTTGCTTCATCTTTGTGTAACGCTTAGAAAAAAGCATGCGCTTAAATTGCGTGTTATTCATATCAATCATCAATTGCAAACGCAGGCAGCGCAATGGGCGGTCTGGGCCGAACAAAAAGCGCGCGAATATGGTTTACCCTTTGAAAGTGCCACACTGCAATTGCAATCCCAAACGAATATAGAAGCGCATGCGCGTGCGGCGCGTTATGCGCTTTTTGCCGAGCGCTTACAAGCGCATGACTTGCTGCTCACTGCGCATCATGCGGAAGATCAAGCAGAAACCGTGCTGTTACAATTATTGCGCGGCAGTGGATTGCCTGGTTTATCGGCGATGCCAATCAAAACGGTTTTTGCCAAGGGGTTTCATGCGCGCCCTTTATTGCACGTTCAGCAAGAGCGTTTAAAAGCGTATGCGTTGGCGGAGAAGTTGGAATGGATTGAAGATCCCTCGAATCGTGATCCGCAATTTAGTCGCAATTATTTGCGTCATCAAATTTTGCCCTTGTTAAAAGCCCGCTGGCCGAGTTTTGCGACAACGTTTTCGCGGAGCGCTAGCCTTTGTCAGGAAGGACAGGATTTGCTAAGTGACATGGCAGAAGAGTTGATCAGCGAAATAGCGGGCAGTTTGCCAAATACATTGTCTCTTTCAGCTTGGCAGAGACTTTCAGCTGCTAAACAACGCTTGGTGTTGCGGCACTGGTTGCAAAAGCAGGGGGTAGATGTGCCAGAGCAGGCAAAATTGTTGACCTTGCAGCAGCAATTACACTCTGCGGCAGTGGATCGGCAGCCGAAGGTCGAGTGGGGTGGGGTTTGTGTCCGGCGCTATCGAGACAATATTTTTCTTGGAAGAGAGAAGCGTTCTCCTCTCCCGCTAGTGGAAGAGGGGTTAGACGTGGGAGCGATCTGGGATTTAAGCCAGCCTTTAACCTTAGGCAGTGGCACCTTAACCGCCACCGCGGTGCAGGGCAAAGGCCTCAAGGTAGGCAATGTCGTTGTCAAAATGCGCGCTCCTGGGCAGTGCGTTAAGCTCTTAAAGCGTGGCACGCGCGAATTAAAAACGTTATTCCAAGCTTTAGGTGTGCCTCCCTGGCAACGTGCGACTTTGCCGCTTATTTTTCATGAAGATAAGCTAATCTGTATCCCCGGCTACTTTATGGAAACCCAATTAATTGCGGAAAAAAATGAGGATGGTTTTGAGTTTTCTTGGAATTGCCTATAAGATGGGCAGTTTTAATCAAGAATAAAGTACTCATGGCGAGCAACGATAAAACCCTGAATGTCAAAGCAACCGGTATTATCGGTCTTGCGGTGTTATTTAGCCGATTTTTAGGGTTAATCCGCGAAGTATTATTCAATGCCTTTTTCGGCACCTCTGCCATGGGCGTTTTCCTCATTGCTTTTCGCGCCCCCAATTTGTTACGCGATTTGTTCGCAGAAGGCGCATTATCGATCTCCTTCATCACCATTTTTTCTAAAAAAATTGAGCAAGAAGGTGACGCTGCTGCTTGGGCGCTTGCTTCAAAAATCATGACATTAACGTTAGTGTTAATGAGTGTTATCAGCATTGCCGGCATTGTTTTTGCAAAACCCATGATTAGCATTTTAGCACCGGGTTTTCAGGGGATGGATGCCGTCAATACTATTTTGCTCACGCAAATCATGTATCCCTTTATTTTGTTGGTCTCGCTCGCCGCGCTCGTCATGGGCATGTTGAATTCCAAAAATGTGTTTGGTGTGCCGGCGCTTGCTTCCAGTTTTTTTAACGTCGGTTCGATTGTGGGCGGTATGTTATTTGGTTGGTGGCTTGACCCCAGTTTTGGTACCAAAGCATTAATCGGTTTAGCAATTGGCACGTTAATTGGCGGGGTATTACAACTCCTCTCACAACTTCCCAGTTTATGGCGTCTCGGTTTTCGCTTTAAATTTGATTTTAATTGGCGCGATGCGGGCGTGCGCGAAGTGTTAATTTTAACAGTCCCAGCCGTGATTGCCGCGAGCGCCGTGCAGTTAAATGTATTGGTGAATACCGGTTTTGCTTCTTATGTGGGAAAAGAAGCGGTTGCCTGGTTAAATAGTGCATTTCGGATCATGCAATTTCCCATTGGTGTGTTTGGTGTCGCGGTAGCAACCATCACTTTGCCCGTCATTTCACGCATTGCCACCACCCGCGATGATGCCTTATTTGGCGCAACATTAGCGCGCGCCATGCGCCTCGCTGCTTTTTTAACAATGCCGTCCGCCGTTGGGTTATGTTTTTTTGCTAATCCCATCATTAGCATTATTTACCAGCATTGGAAATTTCACGCGCAAGATACCTTGCAAACGGCTTATGCGTTGCAATTTTATGCGCCCGGTTTAGTCGCTTATTCCGGTATTAAAGTCTTATCGCCTGGGTTTTATGCGATTAATCGCAAATGGGTGCCGATGGTGGTTAGTCTCGTTTCCGTCGTAATCAATATTATTTTAAATTACGTCTTTATTTTTAAAATGGGTTTAGGGCATCGTGGTTTGGCGTTTTCAACGACATTATCTGCTACGGGGAATTTTGTCGCTTTATATATCTTGATGGCTGCAACACATCCTTTGCAAACGGCGCGGTTTATGGGTCATTTATCGCGTTGTGCGCTGGCTTGCGCTGGATTAGGTGCAATGAGTTGGGCGTTAACTGCGCATTTCAATGAATGGCTACAAGGTGCTTCATTTTGGCTATATTCATTGAGCTTGCTGGTTGCCATTGGATTGAGTGGTAGTGTTTATTTGCTGGCTTGTTATCTTTTGAAAGTGGAAGGGATGCGTGAGTTTTATCAAATTTTGCTGCGGAAGTTTATTAAGCGTTTGAAGCCCTCTCAGGTTTCTTGATTATTGGTCTGCCATTCCCTCTTGTTTTGCGCATTTTTTTTGCTCATACCATGCCTAAGTTGTTCTGAGGTATAATAAAACTATAAAGGAACTTGAACTGACGCGAATGTGAGGGATGCACATGAAAGCCAAAGAAATCATGGATCTTGCTAAAAAAGAGATTAAATTTGCTGATCTGCGTTTTACTGATATTCGTGGCAAAGAACAGCATGTTTCAATTCCTGCTAGTGCTTTAACGGCAAGCTTTTTCGAACATGGAAAAATGTTTGATGGGTCGTCTATTGCTGGTTGGCGTAGCATTAATAACTCCGACATGATTTTAATGCCGGATCCTGAAACGGCCGTGTTTGATCCTTTCACCGCGGAGCCCACTTTAAACATTCGCTGCGATGTATTTGATCCGCAAACCCAAAAAGGTTATGACTTTGATCCGCGCGTGATCGCACGTCGTGCTGAAGCGTACTTGAAAGAAACGGGAATTGCTGATCAATGTTACTTTGGGCCTGAACCCGAATTTTTTGTCTTCGATGATGTGCGCTGGGATTTGCAAATGAATGCCGCACATTTTGTTATTGAATCGCAAGAAGGGGCATGGAGTAATAAAATTCAATATCCAGAGGGTAATACTGGCCATAGACCGGGTGTCAAAGGCGGTTATTTTCCTGTTCCCCCTGTGGATTCAGCACAAGACTTGCGTTCTGCCATGTGTTTAATGCTAGAAAAAATGGGCTTAATTGTAGAAGCGCACCATCATGAGGTGGCGACAGCAAACCAAAATGAATTATCCACCGAATTTAATAGCTTGTTAAAAAAAGCCGATGAAATGCAAATTTTAAAATACGTCGTCTTAAACACGGCGCATCTTTGGGGTAAAACCGCCACCTTTATGCCAAAACCGTTAGTGGGTGATAATGGTAACGGCATGCATTGCCACCAATCATTAGCAAAAAATGGCGAAAATTTATTTGCGGGTGATTTATATGCGGGTTTATCAGAAACCGCTTTGTATTATATTGGTGGAATCATTAAGCATGCGCGCGCTTTAAATGCGTTTACGAATTCCACAACGAATAGTTACAAGCGTCTTGTGCCAGGATTTGAAGCGCCGGTTATGCTCGCTTACTCATCCTGCAACCGATCCGCTTCAATTCGGATTCCGCATGTGCCCACACCGAAAGCGCGCCGCATTGAAGTGCGCTTTCCCGATGGCTTAGCTAATCCGTATCTGGCTTTCAGTGCCATGATGATGGCGGGATTAGATGGTATTCAAAATAGAATCCACCCCGGCGATCCGCATGATAAAAACTTATATGAATTATCGGAAGCGGAAGCCATGCATATTCCGCAAGTGTGTTCTTCTTTAGATCAAGCACTACACCACTTGAATGAGGATCGCGGCTTTTTAATGGCGGGTGGGGTGTTCTCTAAAGACTTTATTGATGGGTATATTGCCTTGAAGATGGAGGAAGTGACACGCTTACGCATGGCGACCCATCCAATTGAATTTGATATGTATTATAGTGCTTAAGCCTGACATTACGGGGGAGCGTGCTTTTCGCGACGAGGCGATATTATTTGTTTGAATTAATGAGAGTTTTGCTTTTTTGCCGCGCGCTCCGTAAGAAAATAAGGCAATTGCTGAAGGGGAGCATTGCTAGAATCGGCCAACTTTGTTAAAGTTCCCTTCCAGGTCTTTCCTTATTTAACTCAACTATATCCGATTATAACTATGACTCGATATATCTTCATCACAGGCGGTGTGGTTTCCTCATTGGGTAAAGGCGTGGCTGCGGCTTCGCTTGCAGCGATTTTAGAAGCGCGCGGACTCAAGGTTAATTTGCTTAAACTCGACCCTTATATCAACGTCGATCCCGGTACCATGAATCCCTTGCAACACGGTGAAGTATTTGTCACCGAAGATGGTGCAGAAACGGATTTAGACTTAGGGCACTATGAGCGTTTTGTGCGCACAAAAATGTCGAAGTTGAATAACTTCACAACGGGCCAAGTTTATGCCGAAGTATTGCGCAAAGAGCGCCGCGGCGATTATTTAGGTGGAACGGTGCAGGTTATCCCGCACATTACCGACGAGATTAAACGTAAGGTCATTCAAGGCGCAGGCGCAGTAGATGTGGCCTTAGTGGAAATTGGTGGTACGGTCGGCGACATTGAATCGCTACCCTTTTTAGAAGCCATTCGGCAAATGCGAGTAGAGCTCGGTCGGCAAAAAACCTTGTTCATCCATTTAACCTTGCTGCCTTATATTTCTACTGCTGGCGAAACTAAAACGAAACCCACGCAACATTCTGTCAAAGAATTACGCTCCATTGGTATTCAACCCGATATTTTACTTTGTCGTAGCGATAGACCCATCTCCGATCATGCGCGCCAGAAGATCGCATTATTCACTAACGTGGAAAAACAAGCGGTTATTCCTTTATTGGATGTCGATTTCATTTATCAATTGCCCGCCGAATTACAGGCGCAAGGCTTGGATGAAACCGTGATTCAACATTTAGGCATGCAAGCTGCGCCCGTTGATTTAGCGGAATGGAATCGCGTTGTGGATGCTTATCGCCATCCGGAGTGTGAAATCACCATTGGCATGGTTGGTAAGTACGTTGATTTTGCTGATTCTTATAAGTCCCTTTCCGAAGCGTTGCGCCATGCCGGTATCACCACGCGCACGCGTGTTATCATTGATTATATCGATTCAGAAGACATTGAGCGTGATGGTGTTGGTCGTCTTCAGAATGTCGATGCCATTTTAGTGCCCGGTGGATTTGGTAAGCGTGGCATTGAAGGCAAGATTAAAGCGGCACAGTATGCGCGTGAAAATAAAATCCCTTATTTGGGAATTTGTTTAGGTATGCAAATTGCGATTATTGAATTTGCGCGTCATATAGTAAAAATGACCGATGCCAATAGCACGGAATTTGTTAAAGATACGCCTTATCCCGTTGTGGCTTTGGTGACTGAGTGGACAACGCAAGCAGGTCAGCGTGAAGCGCGCACGGAACAGACCGATCTCGGTGGTTCGATGCGTTTGGGTGGGCAAGCTTGTACTTTACTACCCCAATCATTAGCGCGAAAAATCTATCAAAGCGATGAAATTGTGGAACGTCATCGCCACCGTTATGAGGTGAATAATCTGTTATTACCTCAATTAGAACAAGCCGGTTTAGTGGTTTCAGGCCGTTCTAAACCCGATGGTTTAGTCGAGCTTGTTGAATTACCCAATCATCCTTGGTTTGTTGCTTGCCAATTCCATCCTGAATTTACTTCAACGCCGCGTGATGGCCACCCATTATTCAGCGCGTTTGTGCAGGCAGGGCGAGCTTATCAAACACAACAAACTCAAGGTCAAGCAAGCAGTATAGGGAGCGATACGAAATGAAATTATGTGGATTTGAAGTTGGATTAAAGCAACCGTTTTTTTTAATCGCTGGCCCTTGTGTGATTGAAGGCGAGCAATTTGCCATCGATACCGCCGGTGAATTAAAGGCAATAACGAGTGCTTTAAATATTCCCTTTATTTATAAATCTTCATTTGATAAAGCGAATCGAACTTCTATTCACAGTTATCGTGGTCCCGGCATGGAAGAGGGTTTGCGAATTTTGTCGGAAGTGAAACGGCAATTGCAGGTGCCCGTGTTAACGGACGTGCATGAAGATACCCCGATGGATGAAGTGGCTGCCGTTGTTGATGTGTTGCAAACGCCGGCTTTTTTATGCAGACAAACTAATTTCATTCAACGTGTGGTTAAAACTGGTTTGCCCGTTAACATTAAAAAAGGACAATTCCTTTCCCCGTGGGAAATGAAAAATGTTGTGGAAAAAGCGCGTCAATATGGTAACGATCAAATCATGGTGTGTGAGCGTGGGGCTTCATTTGGTTATAACAATTTAGTTTCAGATATGCGCTCACTCGCGATTATGCGCGAAACAAATTGCCCCGTGGTATTTGATGCCACGCATTCAGTGCAATTGCCAGGCGGCGGGGGTGATAAATCCGCCGGACAAAGACAATTTGTGCCAACCTTATCACGTGCGGCAGTTGCCGCGGGTGTTGCTGGCTTATTTATGGAAACCCACCCTAATCCTGACCAAGCTCCCTCTGATGGTCCCAATATGTGGCCATTACAAAAAATGCAAAGTTTATTAAGCGTTTTAAAAGCGCTGGATGCAGCGGTTAAACAATCGGGTATGTTGGCTGAAATGGCTTAATGCCGGTTCAATAGGGTAGTAATGAAATAAAAGGCCCCGGCAGTCAGTTGGCTGTTTAACGTGGCAAATAGATTCTTCTATTCCATTATAGAGCACTAAAACGAATAAGTTTTCATTAAAAATCAATAAATTATATTCTTATCGCCTAAATCCCCCGGTTTTCTTGATAGCGTCTATACTATTAATAGAAACGAAAGGGGGAGTGTATTCATGCAAGAGCAGCAGAGCGGGGTTCCGGTGGCCGTCGCTCAAGCCCGTTGGAAGCAAATACATGATAACGTGCATAATTTGGCGTCTACTCCATTAGCAGAAGTGCAACAAAAAGCTTTATTAACCCATGAAATAGATGATTTCATGGCAATTTATAATGAGGCAGAAAAAATTGCAGCTGATGGTAATCTTTATTGGATCGATTTTTTTACGCATTTAATGCACGCAAAGGCTGTGGCTATTCATTCCTCTTTCTCTCCCCATCCTTCGACCGATGATATTACTAAAATCCTTACTGAAACCATTCAAGCATTTCATGCCATTGCATCGCAATTATTGGAGATGAATCAGTTAACTCATCAATTAGATGAAAAGTTAAATGAACTAGAGCAGCGTGCCAAAGCGCTTGATAAAGAAAAAGCTGATGGTGGGGTGAAGGTTAATAAGCTGCAACAAAAAGCGTTGCAGCTTCGCAACCACTGTAGTGAATTTAGAGAGAATTTTAAAGACCCTACTAAATATAAAGCAGACTGTTTAAATGATACTTTAAGAAAAGTACGTGAAAAAGCGTTGCTGGCTGAATTAGACCAGTTTGCAAAAGAGCTGAATCTAGCTTCTGTGGAAATGCATTTAAATGGGGTGAATGAAGAAGCGCTGGAGGATTTGTGCAAGAAGTTAAGTGCATTTTTAAATGATGAACGTATTCCTAAAAGCCAAACCTTTTGTTTGATTGCGGATATGTTAAAGGCGCAGCAACAATCTTATGCTGAATGCGTGGATGCAATTATTGAATATTTTAAAGCACAAGCTGCGCGCTATCGACACATGTTTACAGTTAAGTTAAATAGTGAATCCTCTCTCGAGTTGGTGCGTTTATTGATGGAGCTTAATCCATCCAACGTAGATTCCATCAGTCAGCAAATTGAGCGTATGCAATTAAATTGGCTTAAAAAATTAAAAACATAAATTAATTCCATCCTCCGATACAGAGGGGGATAGGTGGGTATAGGGGTGAGAGAAGTAGGCCGCGTCGAACTAAAGCTCTCATCCCAACCTCTCTTCGTCAGGGGGAACCCAAAAAATAATAAAAAATAATAATAAGAGGTGTCCAATGGATTCCCGTTATCAACCTTTGTGTATCATGCTAGCCAATCAATTCATCGAGCTAGTCAATTTTCACCTCCGCCATAATCTTGATGCCTACTTAAAAAATCCTGAATTTCAACGGCAACTGCAAGATCTTTGTCATGAGCTCTATGCCTGTTTTAACTTGCAGTCCCAATACAATATTCAAGAGTGGCTGATGGTGCAAAACTTACTGTCAAAAGAGCTTATTTCTCTGCCCGAAATTGAAGCTGAACTAGCTTATTACAAAATGGATACGCAACGTTTTCAGCAATGGTTGGAGCGTGCTTTAAAAACGCAATTTTGTGAAAAAGATTTTAATCACTTGGTCATAAGTTTAAATGATTCTTATCAGGCCGGTAAATTAAGCACGCGAGCGTGATAAACAATTTGGAAACTGCTCAACAATAAAAGCAATCAATTTTTCGCGAATTTCACACCGCAAATTCCACAATGTGCCAGAATCTTGTGCGCTGACTAAGGCGCGAATTTCCATACAGCGTTCTTTGATGTCGGTAACCTGAAAAGTACCAACTTTTTTGTCCCAAAGATTTGACGTGTTTAAATATTCAAAAAATTTCTTGCGCACCGGTTCAACGGGTAAGGTGTAATCGGTATAGATAAAAATTGTCCCTAGTAATTCAGAAGAAGAACGGGTTAAATTTTGTAAACCTTTGCTGGTGAAATAATCGGTCGGCAGAATCAGGCGGCGTAAATCCCATAATTTGATGACGATATAAGATAAAGTAATTTCTTCAACTTGGCCGAATTCATTTTCGATGATTACCGTATCGCCAATTCGTATGGGTTGCGTAAAAGCAATATGAAGACCGGCAAACACTCTTCCTAAGCTTTGTTGGCTGGCAAAAGCACCCAGGGCGCTTAAGATGCCGGCGGTGGTTAAAATGCCTGTGCCAATGGTGCGGACGCTATCAAATAGTCGCAAGATAGAGGCAATCACAATTACTAAACAAATGGTTACGGCAACGCGTTTAATAATCACTAATTGCGTCTTAATTTTGCGTGAATGGATTGTGCCATTGTCAGCTAAGCCATAGCGCTGCTCAATGACTTTGGCAACCACTTCAATGGTTTTAATGGCGATTAAACCCATTAAGGCAATCAGTAATATTTTTGAAATATTTTCTAAAATATTGAGTGGAATGCCGGCTAAACTAATTTGCGGAATGAGCACATCTAGCATAACCAGTAAAATTGCGGCTTGTAGACTCGTGCCGATCGCTGAAAAAATGGCATAACCTAATGCATAGTGACGCTCAATCAATAAATTAGCGACACGCATTTTGCCTAGATTTAATAAATTAAGAATCAGCCAAAAATAGACGAGAAATTCTCCGATGCTTAATAGGTAAACGCTTTTTTCTTGATACGGTTTTAGTGTGCTGATGCTTAAGCTGAGTAAATAAGAGCAGTAATGCGTTAAATAAAGTGTGAGTAGCACTAATAAAGGTTTAAAGCTGACTTCATATAAGAAGGCGGTTAATGAATGTAATTTTGCAATAGCACTGTATTTATTGAAATAAATGCTTCGGATCAAAATTAATGTAAACGCAGCTAAGGTCGCGACAATTGCGACGATGAAGAGGAAATCATTGGAATTGACCGATTTAAAATAATGAGTGATGATTTGGTCAAATAGCATGATTCACCTTTTTTAGTTGAAAAAAAGAGTGGCCCCCTACAGAGGGAAAGTTGGGGATGAGAGGGCGAGAAAGCCCACTAGTGAACTCTCACCCCTAACCCCGCGCGGGAAGAAGGGGCTTTGCTTTATTTAATAAATAGTGCCGTCCACCGAGATTTCAGACTTAACTTCTCTCACTCCTTTCACTAAGCTTGCAATATGCGCTGCGCGTTTTGCATCCGCTGCTTTATCTGCACGACCTTTTAAATAAACCACACCGTTGGTGGTTTCAACGCTGATCCCTTGTAGAGGTACACTGCCTTTACCAAACAACTTTTCTCGGATAAACATCCCCTTCACCTTTGCGGTGATCATGCTGTCGGTAAAAGGTTGCTGGCTTTCTTTCACGACAATACGCGTAGTATCCACATCCTTCACGCCATCGACTGCTTCCGTTACTTCGACGAGAGAAGCGGCTTCACTGGTTGAGCCCAGCCTACCTTGTAAAAAAACCACGCCATTTTCCGTGCTGACACTCACATCAAATACCGATAAGTTTTTATGGTTGGCGATTTGTTCTTTTACATTGGCGGTGATCATTGCGTCATCTAAATAATTACTAGATGCATAAGCGGCATTGGTTATGCTGAGGGCAAATATAAAATAAATTACAAAACGTTTTAAGGGCTTGACAAGTTTCATGTGTGTTCTCCTTGAATGGGCTTTATGGCGAGAAAGATTGCGTCACTGCGATGAGCGTGCTTTTCGCGACGCGACAATCTCTTTAATTTGCTAATGCCAAGTTAAGAGTAAAGAGGCTTCAACCAAAAAACGACCTCGCAATGACGACTTGATTAACGGCGCAGGTTAAATAGCTTTCCTGTTAGCAGACCAGCGATGAGTGCAATGCCAACTGTTTTCAATGGGTTGCTTTTAATATATGTCGACAAATTCTCCTCAGCAGTCTGTGAGGTTTGTTTAAGCTTGTGATATGAATTTTTGCAAAACTCTTCAACTTTATCCTTTGTTTCTTGGGTTTTATCGATTGCTTTATCTTTCAGCGCGGCGGTTTCTTCGGGTAAATAAGAAAGACCGAGCTTATCGCAGTAATCACTTACTTTTTGAGTGGCTTCTTCTTTTGTCAGCTCATAAGCTTCACCCACTTTGTTCACGAGTTCAGAATAAGATCCCTCTATCGTATCTAAATCCTCGTTCTTCAATTTGTTCCATTGTTGTTTCAATTTTGCTTTGACATCGTTCCAGTTTTGTTTCAAGTCATTCGTTTTAGAATTATTATTCATGTAAAAAATCCTCCCCATTAAATTATTGCTTCAATTTCATTATGCAGCCTTGTGGTAACGTGACATTGATTTTTATCAAATTACATTTATTTAAAGCAAGGTCATGTAATTTTTCCATGTTGATATGGGATATGCGTTTGTTTTTGTACTGAATAATATTTTTTAAGTGCAGTTGTCGTAAAATACGATTAACGGTTTCATGTGCCATGCCGAGAAAATTACTGATATCAATTTGCGACATCGGTAATACTACTTCTTCCGTCACATGATTACGTTCTTGCAAGCGCAATACCATGTTTTCCAGAAAATCGGCAACGCGTTGGCTGGCATTGGTGGAAAAGCGCACTTGTTGATCGTTTTGCATTTTGTAGCTGTTGACATCAATAAATCGTTTCAAAAGGTGTGAGTCTTTGCTGATTAATTCCAATAACGGTTCAAGTGGTATGACACAAAGTTGCGTATCTTCTAATGCGGTTGCAGCAAACAAATGTTTTTGATCAGGTATGGATTCTAAACCGACTAAATCTCCTGGGAAGTAAAAATTCTTAATGCATTCATTGCCATTTTCATCTAACTGATATTCCTTACAGCTACCCGAAAAAATAGCGTAGATGTGATGGGCGGGATCTTCTGAATGAAAAAGATGTTCTCCTTTGGTAACGCAACGGACTTTTTGAATTAATTGATTTAACTCTGCAACGCTTGCAGGTTCTTGATTCTGTGCAAGACACAGATGACGAACCGGGCAGGTTGCACAATCAATGCTTAATTGATGGCGATTTTTAAGCATGTATCCCCCCTCATTCGTGCTAATACTTCCGACAAATTTTTTATTGGGTACATCTCGAGTATAACTACAAAAAGCTTAGAGAAAACTTAAAATTAATTGATAAAGCTCAATGTGAGCAGTAAAAGAGTTTCTATACTGAAGTTTTACCTATGCTCATGCTCTCTCCCGCTGGTGGAAGAGGGAATCATCTTATAAATAAAAAGAAGGAACATTATTATGCGCACAAAATTTGTTGCTTTATTCGTTCTCCCTATCGCCATCGTTTTAAGCGGCTGCGCAAGCACCCCGCGCCAAGAAAGCGCCGGTCAATTTGTAGATAGTAGCGTTATTACTACTAAGGTGAAAGCCAAATTGGTTGCTGATAAATCGATCAGTTCTTTGCCAATTTCCGTGGAAACCTATAAGAGGACCGTTTTATTAAGCGGCTTTGTCAATACGCCTTATCAAAAATTACGTGCTGAACGTGATGCGGCATCGGTTGAAGGAGTCGTGCTGGTTAAAAATCGATTAGTGGTTAAACCCCGCTAAATGAAGCTGATCCCGCGGTTAAGCCGCGGGATGATGGGTTGTATTAGCCTATCTTCGCTAATTGCATTAATTGGTCTTGCATTTTTCCTAATGTAAATAATAGCTCCTTTTCGCGATCCCGTTCTTTTTGCACTACCTCTGCGGGTGCGCGGTCGACAAAACTCGCATTTCCTAATTTATTTTTTATCGTTAATAAATCTTTTTCAATGCGCGCCATTTCTTTGCTTAACCGTGCGCGTTCTTCTGCGACATCGATTAAACCGGCTAACGGAATAAAGATTTCTAATTCGCCCACGAACGCGGTGGCAGAAGCTTCGGGTGTTGCCTCATCTTCTAACCAGGCGTGCTGTTCGATTTTCGCTAACGTGGCTAACAAGTGACTATGTTTGCTCACCAGCGCTTTATCTTCTGCTGATCCTTTGCGGAATAAAATGGATAAACGTTTTGCGGGCGATACATTCATTTCGCTGCGAATAGAGCGGATAGAAATAATCACTTGCTTCAACCAGCTGATATCACGTAATGCCGTTTCATCAATGGATTTTTTATCCACTTCCGGATAATGCGCAAGCATAATGCTAGCCGGATGATGGTCATTTAATAATGGCACAACGCGCTGCCATAAACTTTCCGTAATATAGGGCATGATGGGATGCAATAGCCGCAGTAATTGTTCCAAAACACTGACTAGCGTGTAGCGGGTACCGCGTAATGCTTCCACAGTGCTATCGGCATTGGTTAAAATGGGCTTCGATAATTCCAAATACCAATCACAAAATTCGTTCCAAGTGAAATCATACAAGGCTTGTGCGACCAAATCGAAACGATACAGTTTCATGTTCGCATGCACGCTCGCGATGGTTTCTTGTAAACGCGCACGAATCCAGCGGTCGGGCAGTGATAATTCACCGTCATCCGTTAATGCATGGCCAACGGTATTCATTAGTACATAGCGCGATGCATTCCAAATTTTATTACAGAAATTGCGATTACCACCTAAACGCGCGGTATCAAAACGAATTTCGCGGGTGTAGGTCGCTAATGCGGCAAACGTTAAGCGCAATGCGTCCGTACCATAACTGGGGATCCCTTCGGGAAATTCTTTGCGCGTGCTCGTATCAATTTTCTTTGCCATGGCAGGTTGCATTAAACCGTAAACGCGTTTTTGCACCAAGGCTTCTAAATCAATGCCATCAATTAAATCAATTGGGTCTAATACATTCCCTTTTGATTTCGACATTTTATGTCCTTCCGCATCGCGAATAAGACCGGTAATGTAAATTTCACGGAAGGGCGCAAGACCGGTGAATTTCAAACTCATCATGATCATGCGTGCCACCCAGAAAAAGATAATATCAAATCCGGTGACTAACACGTTGGTGGGGAAAAACGTTTTAAAATCGGGTGTTTTATCAGGCCAACCTAAAGAAGAAAAAGGCCATAATGCCGATGAAAACCAGGTGTCTAACACATCTTCATCTTGTTTTAATTCAACGTCTGGGCTTAAACCATTGCGTGCACGTGCATCGGCTTCATCCTGACCGACATACGCTTTACCTTCTGCGTCGTACCAAACCGGAATACGGTGGCCCCACCATAATTGCCGACTGATACACCAATCTTCAATATTACGCATCCATTGGAAATACGTTTTATCCCAGTTTTCAGGAACAAATTTAATGTCGCCGTTTTCAACCGCTGCAATGGCGGGTTCCGCTAACGGCTTAGATTTAACATACCACTGGAAAGTGAGATACGGTTCAATCACCGTGCCGGAGCGATCGCCGCGTGGCACTTTTAAAGTGTGCGGTTCGATTTTTTCCATTAAATCTTGTGCGCTTAAATCGTCAATGATTAGTTTGCGCGCTTTAAACCGCTCTAAACCGCGATAGGCTTCTGGCACATCATCGTTTAAATGGGCGGTGGGGGTTAAAATATTGATGGGTTCAAAACCATGCCGAACGCCAACGGCATAATCGTTAAAGTCATGAGCAGGTGTGATTTTAACGCAGCCTGTACCAAAAGCCGGATCGACAAATTCATCCGCGATAATGGGAATCGTGCGATTGGTTAGCGGTAAATTCAGTGTGCTTCCAATTAACTGTTTGTAACGTTCATCATCAGGATGAACGGCGACGGCGACATCGCCCAGTAATGTTTCGGGACGCGTTGTGGCAACAATTACGTGGCCCTTGCCATTGCTAAGGGGATAACGAATATGCCAAATGTGGCCTTTTTCTTCTTCGTTAATGACTTCTAAATCGGAAATGGCCGTTAATAACACGGGATCCCAATTGACTAAACGCTTGCCGCGATAAATTAAACCTTCATCATAAAGTTGAATAAATACTTCACGGACGGCTTTGGATAAAGCAGGGTCCATGGTGAAACGTTCCCGCTCCCAATCCATGGAGGCGCCTAAGCGACGTAATTGGCGCGTGATATTGCCGCCTGATTCTTCTTTCCATTCCCAAATTTTTTCAACAAACGCTTCGCGACCTAAGTCATGGCGAGTTTGACCGGTTTGATTTAATTTGCGCTCAACGACCATTTGCGTCGCAATACCGGCGTGGTCAGTGCCTGTTTGCCACAAGGTATTCATACCGCACATGCGGTGATAGCGAACCAGGATGTCAATGAGCGTGAAACCAAACCCATGTCCCATGTGCAAGCTGCCAGTGACATTGGGTGGGGGGAGCATGACGGTGTAAGGATGGCCTTTGCCACTCGGTGCGAAATAGCCTTTTTGTTCCCACTCATTGTACCAATGTTGTTCAATTTCTTGAGGTGAATATGCTTTATCGATATCGGTCATAATTTGTCTAATTTAATAGTATTAATGTTGTACATTTTTTCGCGGTAATGGCGAAAACGATCGCGTGCTAATTGTTGCACATTGGGGTCGGGAAAGACAATTTCCACTAAACGTTGTTTGGCGGGCACGGCAGGATTGGGTAGGGTAAGGCTTAAGTTGATGATGCAATCAACGGAATGGGAAGGGGTAATTTCAGTGACAATTTGCACTGCGCAATCGGACGTGCCTAATTGGTGCGGAACAAAACTATCTTCCCGAAATGTCCACAGAAAGTCATCAAACCGTTTTGCATCGTCTAAGTTATTCATGAGCACTAAACACGTCTCATCCGCCAAATAGGCTTTCTCTAATAACTGACAAGCCAGCAGCCAGCTGTGTTGCTGGCCGCCATGATTTAATATATAAAAATCAACAGCTTGTTGAGCCATATTAACCTGCTTCATTAATGAGGTATTGAACGAGCATCGGTACTGGTCGACCCGTTGCAGCGCGTTCTGATGTGCCCATCATCATGGCGGCTGTGCCTGCTACGTCTAAATGTGCCCAGTTATATTTTTCAGCAAAGCGGGAGAGGAAAGCGGCTGCTGTAATGGTGCCTGCGGAGCGACCGCCTGTGTTGGCCATATCGGCAAAAGGGCTTTTGATTTGTTCTTGATACTCTTCAAACAAAGGGAGTTGCCAAGCACGGTCATAACTTTGCTCGCCTGCTTTTAATAATGCATCGGCTAAGGCTTGATGGTTAGTGACTAATCCGGTGGTATGGAAACCTAACGCAATCACGACGGCACCGGTTAAGGTAGCGATATCGATAACAGCGCGTGGTTTATAGCGTTCACAATAAGTCAGTGCATCGGCCAAAATCAAACGACCTTCCGCATCGGTGCTGATCACCTCAATGGTTTGCCCTGACATGCTGACTAAAACATCTTCTGGTTTATAAGCATTCCCACCCGGCATGTTTTCAACAGCGGGGATTAAACCAACCAAATTTAATGGTAATTTTAATTCGGCAGCGGCTTGCATCGTGCCCAATACAGTGGCTGCGCCACACATATCGTATTTCATGCCCACCATGCTATCGGCAGGTTTGATCGAATTGCCACCGGTATCAAACGTGATGCCTTTGCCGACGAAAGCAATAGGCGCTTGGTTTTTTGGGCCACCACGGTATTCCAAAATAATGAATTGGGCGGGTTCGCTGCTGCCTTTGGAAACGGCCAACAATGCACCCATGCCTAATTTTTCCATGGCTTTTTCATTTAAAACATTCACCTTAAGATGACGGTGTTTGGTGCCTAATGCCATCGCTGCTTTTGCTAAATAACGCGGTGTGCAAATATTGCTGGGCGTATTCGCTAAATCTTTGGTGAAAGTGACTGCATGACCAATGGCTTGGCCTTGTTGTAAACCAGTCGTTGCCGCTGTTAAATCTTTTTTAGAGGGAACGGTCAACGTCAATGTTTGTAATTCGGGTTTGGGTTCTTTTTTTGATTTGTGATCATCAAACGCATACAGTGTTTCAGCGGCGACTTCAGCAATGAATTTAACTTTCCAAGCGGTGCTATGTTCTTTGATATTCAATTCCGTAAAAAAACAGACCGCGCTTTTGGTTTTCGTGCTGACTAAAGACCGGCTGGCCGCGAAGACGATTTTGCGTAAACTGCCGGGTGTGAGTTTAGTGCTGGTGCCGCAACCCACTAATAAGATGTGTTCATAACCATCACAATGAAATAAGGGTAAGGTTTGGCCAACTTTAGCTTGGAAACGACCGGCTTTAATGAGTTTTAATAAGCTACCTTTTAACGCTTTATCAATTAGCTGACCGGTTGCTGTAAAATGAGCATCTTCCGTTACGGGAATGACAAGGCAAGTATTTTTAGGCAAGCGTGATTCAGTGACTTGCAATTGAATTTTCATTTAAAGCCTCTCCTTAGTTATTGGGGCACAGTATACGCATCGGCCTATAAAAATAAAACCTACTCCCTTCTCAGGCTGGGAAAGGGTAACTATCTAAGTCATTTATAGGAAATTCAGGCCGGATATTGCTATAATCCTCGCCATTGAATAGTTTGGTGGACTCATTGTGATTTTATCGCGCTATCTTACCCGCGAAGTGATGATGACAGTGCTGGCGGTAACGGTGGTTTTAACCTTAGCATTTATTAGCCAGCAATTTGTGCGTTATTTAAGTTTTGTGGCTGCTGGTAAAATACCGACCAGTCTCTTGTTTGTGCTAGTGACAATGGAAGCGCCTTTTACCTTAGCATTCTTATTGCCGCTAGGCCTATTTTTGGGTGTCTTTTTATGCCTGGGCCGTTTATACGCTGATCAAGAACTCCCCATTATGCACATGGTCGGCTTAACGCAAGCGCGCTTATTGCGAATCATTTTAAGCATCAGCGCCTCCATTGGAATTTTGGTCCTGCTCTTATCGTTATTTTTTAATCCCTGGATTGCAACTAAACGTGCAGCGCTCATGACTAGCGACGAAGCAACCGTGGATTTAGTGCAAACCTTAATCCCCGGTCGTTTTCAAGTAACCCAAGATGGCACGCACGTGTTGTATGTAAAAACCCTGTCGCGGGATCATAAACGCGCGCAAGATGTTTTTTTAGCCCAACAAAAATCCACCGATGCAGCCACTGGCCAAAGTAATTGGATGCTAGAAGTAGCGGAAGAAGGGTATCAAACGCAAGACAAGCAAACCGGTGATATGTTGTTTGTATTAAATAATGGCTTTCGGTATGAAGGTGAACCCGGTAGAAACGATTATAAAATTATCGAATTTAAAAAAAATATCATTCGCGTCTTACAAAATGATGTGCAAACCGTACATGGGCGCAGTGAAATGTACCGTTCGTGGGTGTTATGGCAACATTATGCCGATCCCGATCAAGCGGCGGAATTGCAATGGCGTATTTCGTTAGGCATTGCCGCTTTATTATTGGGCTTGCTGGCCGTGCCTTTTGCCTATGTGCCACCCAGGCAAAATCGCTATATGCTGTTATTGCCGGCCATATTTTGTTACGTGATTTACATCAATTTACTGTATTTTGCGCGGCATGCGGTTGAGAAAGGCAGTTTGCCAATCAGTGTCGGCATGTGGTGGGTCCATTTATTGTTATTAACATTTATTTTAATTTTAATTCGCTATCGAAAAGGTGCGGTTTAATGCTGACATTGCTTTCGCGTTATATTGCTAAAACCATTCTGGTTTCGACAGGATTAACCGCAGCAATTATTACCGCGATTTTATTTTTAATTAATTTGCTGAGTGAAATGCGCGGTGTGGGTAAGGGTGACTATGGTTTCTTGCAAGCCATTTTTCACACCATCTTGCAATTACCGAATGCCATTTATCAATTTTCACCGCTTTTAGTCTTGATCGGTACGCTATTAGGTTTAAGCAGTTTAGCGGCTTCCCGCGAGCTAGCCGTCATGCGTGCGGCAGGATTTTCCATTTGGCAAATTACTCGCAGTACTTTAATGGCGGCGTTATGTTTAATTCTTGCGATCACCTTGTTGGGTGAAATCATGGGACCTTCTTTAAGTTTTAAGGCCGAAGTTCGCAAAGAAAACGCGGAGCATCCCGGGCAAGCCATTGTGACGAATAAGGGCGCCTGGTTTCATGTGGGGAATAATTTTCTTCACGTGGGTGAAGTGGTTAACCGTGAATTACTGAAACAAGTCACGTGGTTTCAGTTTGATGACGAGCAGCAATTGCTCGCCACCTATTATGTCGATAAATTTCGTTATATCGATAAAACGTGGTGGATGTTTCATGGTACCGGTACCGCTTTTTATAAAGAACAAACAAAACATCTCGCGTTTTTGAAAAAAAAACTCGTTTTTGAATTTAATCCCAATTTATTAAATGTCGGATTGGTTGATCCAAACCAAATGCCGCTGGGTCGTTTACGGAAATTCAGTCGTTATTTGAGTGAAAATGGTATTCAGGCAACGGCCTATCGCTATGAATTTTGGCGGCGCATTTTGCAACCTCTGACCACCTTGGTCATGGTATTACTTGCCATTCCGTTTGTTTTTGGCAATATCGGCACGGCCGCCATTGGTAAACGCATTACGTTAGGCATTTTAATCGGTTTTGCTTTTTACTTATTAAATGCGATGGCGGGGCAGTTAGCAGTTGTTTATCAATTGCCAGAAGGGCTGGCAGCATTATTATTGCCAGCGACTTTCGGTATCTTAGGTATGATTCTTGTTTTAAAAACCAAACAGTAAGTAGTGGAGAAAGTGACTATGACGGTTGAAGCGCATCCAGAAAAATTAAAATTTCAAACAGAAGTGAAGCAATTATTAGATATTGTGGTGCATTCACTCTACAGTAACAAAGAAATTTTCTTGCGTGAATTAATTTCCAATGCTTCCGATGCGGCGGATAAACTCCGCTTTGCCGCCTTGGCAGATCCTGCTTTATATGAAAATGATAGTGATTTGAAAATTTGTATCCGCGTTGATAAAGACGCGCGCACGCTAACCATTGCGGATAATGGCATTGGTATGAGTCGTGAAGAGGCGATGGAAAATTTAGGCACAATCGCAAAATCCGGAACGCGGGAATTTTTAGCCCGTTTAAGTGGCGATCAAAAGAAAGATGCCAACTTAATTGGCCAGTTTGGCGTGGGTTTTTATTCTGCTTTTATCGTCTCTGACAAAGTCACCGTGACAACGCGTCGCGCTGGATTAGGAAAAGAGCATGGTGTCGTTTGGGAATCAACAGGGGATGGGGAATATACCCTGATCAACGTTGAAAAAGACACGCGCGGTACGGAAGTTACTTTGCATTTAAAAGCTGACCAAGATGAGTTTTTAGAACCTTGGCGCTTACGGACCATTATTACCAAGTATTCCGATCACATTAATTTCCCAATTCAAATGCAAAAATTGACGGATGATGGTAAGCCAACTGAAGAATGGGAAACGGTCAATCGTGCCACTGCATTGTGGGCGTTACCCAAAAGCAGCATCACTGAAGAGCAATATAACGAATTTTACAAGCACATCGCGCACGATTATGAAAACCCCTTAGCGTATACCCATCATCGCGTTGAGGGCGGCAATATTGATTACACGACCTTGTTATACATTCCAGGCGCGGCCCCCTTTGATTTATGGCAGCGTGATGCGCATCATGGTTTGAAGCTATACGTGCAGCGTGTTTTCATCATGGATCAAGTTGATCAGTTCTTACCAATGTATTTACGCTTTGTGCGTGGTGTGTTAGATACGACAGCGTTACCCTTAAATATCTCGCGGGAAATTTTACAAGATCATCCAAATATTCCTAAATTAAAATCCGCTTTAGTGCGGCATGTTTTAGATTTATTGGATCGTCTCGCTGAAAATGAACCGGAAAAATTCGCAAAATTCTGGCAAGAGTTTGGTAATGTTTTAAAAGAAGGCCCGGCTGAAGATTTTGCTAATCGTGATCGGGTCGCAAAGTTATTACGTTTTGCTTCAACGACAACCGGTAGTCAAACCGTTTCTTTGGCTGACTATGTAAAGCGCATGCCTGAGAAGCAAAAGAAAATTTATTATATTACCGCCGAAAATGTTAACGCCGCAAAATCCAGTCCGCATTTAGAAGTGTTTGAGAAAAATAATATTGAAGTATTATTGCTAACGGATCGTATTGATGAATGGGTAGTAGCACATTTATCTGAATTTGAGGGTAAGCCACTGCAATCGGTTGCCAAAGGTGATTTAGAACTGGATGAGATCAGTCAAACACCAGAAAAAGCAGCGGAAGAAAAGCAACAGGAAGAAAAACAACAAACCACGTATCAAGAGTTGTTGCAAACAGTAAAAACGGTATTGGATGATAAAGTAAAAGAAGTGCGTTTATCACATCGTTTGACTTCTTCTCCGGTGTGTTTGGTGCGTGATCAAAATGCATTAGGCCCACAAATGGAGCGTTTATTAAAGTCCGCCGGTCAAACGATTGACCCTGCTAAACCCATTTTAGAACTTAATCCGGACCATCCCATTATTAAGAAATTAAATAGTGGTTTACCGGAAGAAACGCTAAAAGAATGGACTACTATTTTATTCGATCAAGCTTTATTGTCTGAGGGCAGTCCTTTGCCTGATCCCGCAGGTTATGTGCAACGCGTTAATCAATTATGGTTAGGTATTTTAAATTAAAAAATTTATCGCCACGCTGATTGCAGCGTGGCTTTTTTCTTAATACTAGGAGTTCATTATGCTGTTAGGCGTACCAAAGGAAATTAAAAATTTTGAATATCGTGTTGGCCTAGTCCCAAGTAGTGTGCGCGAATTAGTGGCGCATGGTCATGCGGTCATGGTAGAGCGTGGCGCAGGTGAAAAAATTGGTTTTAGTGATGATGCTTATCGTGCGGTGGGAGCGGAAATTGTTAATTCGCGTGATGAGATTTTTTCTCGCGCTGAAATGATTGTGAAAGTAAAAGAACCGCAACCAGAAGAATGTAGATTATTGCGTGAAAACCAAGTGTTATTTACCTATTTGCATTTGGCGCCTGACCCGAAACAAGCTGAACTGTTGTTGGAATCAGGCTGCGTGGCGATTGCTTATGAAACGGTGACGAATGCGCAGAATGGTTTACCTTTGTTAGCGCCGATGAGCGAAGTGGCAGGGCGTATGTCGATCCAAGCAGGCGCGACTACTTTGGAAGTGAAAAATGGTGGGCGCGGCATTTTGCTTGGCGGCGTGCCGGGTGTGCAACCTGCCGAAGTTGTCATTTTAGGCGGTGGGGTGGTCGGTTTAAACGCCATTCGTGTTGCGGTCGGCATGGGTGCAAATGTAGTCGTCATTGATAAATCACTGGAACGTTTAAACCACCTCGATAATTTATTCCAATCAAAAATTAATACGTTTTTTTCAACGGCCGATACAATTGAAGAACATGTGTTAAAAGCAGATTTGATTATTGGCGCCGCTTTAATTCCGGGTGCTTCCGCGCCAAAATTAATTAATCGTGCTTTATTAAGCCGCATGAAACCAGGCACGGTAATGGTAGACGTTTCGATTGATCAAGGCGGTTGTTTTGAAACGAGCAAAGCCACCACGCACACTGATCCGACGTATGAAATTGATGGTGTGGTGCATTATTGTGTGGCGAATATGCCAGGCGCAGTGCCGCGCACATCAACGGTTGCATTAAATAATGCGACTTTGCCTTTTGTATTATCGCTCGCCAACCAAGGCTATAAAGTGGCGATGCAGTTAAATCCGCATTTGTTAAACGGATTGAATGTTTGCCACGGTAAATTAACGTATCGTGCGGTGGCGGAAGCATTGCAAAAATCATATGTGCCCGCTAGTGATGTGATTGGAGTATAAGGCATGTTAAATTGCTATACGACAGATCCGCATAAAGCCATTCCCATCCAAATTGTCACGGCAGCGCAATTGTCGGCCTGGTTGGAAACGCAAACCGCTGCGACGAAGCATTGGTTGCAAGCAACGCAATTTAAAGCTGAAACAGGCAGTGTGCGTTTAATTGCCGATGAGAAAGGCGATATTAAATTAGTCGTGGTCGGTGGTGCGCAAGCGGCTAATTTATGGGATTGGGGTGCATTAGCATTGCAATTGCCGGAAGCCACTTATACATTGACTGCTGATGTGGCAGACCCTTTTAACGCGGCGCTCGCTTGGGGTTTGGGTGCTTATCAATTTACGCGTTATAAAGCGGCAACCCGCCAGCCAGCGAAATTACTGGTGCAAACAGCGGATTTGGAAAAACTCACGTATTATTTGCAATCCATTTATCTCGTGCGCGATTGCATTACCACGCCTGCTGATAACATGGGGCCTTCGGAGTTTGCGGTGGTAGCTGAAAAGTTGGCAGAAGAACATGCTGCTAATTATAAGCAAATTATCGGTGATGATTTATTAATTGAAAATTATCCCAGCATTCACACGGTTGGTCGTGCTGGCGATGATGCGCCGCGTTTAGTTGATATCACTTGGGGAAATGAAACCCATCCTAAACTCACTTTGGTGGGTAAAGGGGTATGCTTTGATACGGGTGGGTTAGATTTGAAGCCAGCGCCTTTCATGTTGTTAATGAAAAAAGACATGGGAGGGGCCGCGAATGTATTGGGTTTGGCAAAACTCATCATGAGTGCAAAGTTACCGGTGCGTTTGCGGGTATTGATCCCAATGGTGGAAAATGCCGTCAGTGGAAATGCTTATCGCCCAGGCGATGTGATTAAAAGTCGTAAAGGCACGACGATTGAAGTGGGTAACACGGATGCAGAAGGTCGCGTTGTTTTAGCTGATGCTTTAACAGAAGCGGTCAGTGAAAATCCTGATTTAATCATTGATATGAGCACTTTAACGGGTGCTGCGCGTGTTGCCTTAGGGACGGAATTACCCGCTTTATTTGCTAATAATGATGCTATTGCGAACAGTGTGATGCAACACGGCATAAAACAACATGATCCGGTGTGGCGTTTACCTTTGTTTAAACCGTATCGCGAATTAATTAATAGCAGTATTGCGGATATCAATAATAACACCGCAGATGGTTATGCGGGTGCGATTACGGCCGCGCTTTTCTTGCAAGAGTTTGTGCCTGATACCATTCCATGGTTACATTTCGACATCATGGCGTGGAATGTTAGAACAAAACCAGGCCGTCCTATTGGCGGTGAAGCAATGGGAATTCGCGCTTTGTTTGCGTTTTTAAATGAGCGTTATCATTAATGCATCATGGTGAGATCTTTTTTTAGTCGTGGCAGTCTTGGTTTTTGGAATCTGCGTAAGAACACATCAAGATGCGATTTTTGCATCTTGATGTGTGAATGAAATAGATTGGAGACGGTTACTTTTTATTACTGACAATACGTTGCCCCAATCGGTGTGACTAAATACCGATTCATTAACTGTTGATCTAAGTATTGTTGGAACGTTTTCAAGGCTTGTGCATCGCCGAGCACTAAATTATTAGCCTCATAGTAACGTTTCACTTCGTCTAATAGACCTTGTTGATACTCATCGGTTGTATAACCTAAAACAGAAGCTAAATTGAATTTATATTCGTATAAACTTCTTGTTGCGACATAAACGTTACTTGAACTTTGAATCGCATTAGCTAGCCCATTATAATATCTATATAAGTTTTCTATTGGTAAGCCTGCGTTGAGCGCTAATATTTCAGTAACAGTGTACGCAATATTGTAATTTGCGGGTTTTCCATTGGGTGTCGCGACAATGGGAATGTTAGTGAGATTTTGCGTGAGTCCCGTATTAGGATCTGCTTTCGCAACAAAACCAACAGAGCCTTCAGCATTACCACCAACTATATTAAATAATACGAAATCACCATCATAGACTGAACCCAACCCCCAAACTATATAAAAACTTCCATCGCCCCCTGAGGCAGTTTGACCAGAAAATACGGTAGAAGATATCGTAGCTTGCCCAAAGGTGGTCGCTTCTCCCCACATCATGGATAAAATTTGATAAGGGCTATTGCTTTTACCAGAAAACACCGTTGGCGGTCCGCCAGAGGGAAGATCATAGATAAATTGATGATGCGGATAAGAAGTGCCTGGTGCAATGGCCCAAAGATTGGTTAAATCCCAGCTAGTGCTGACTAAATCAAGGCCACCATCAGCTACCGTTAAATAAGTGGCGGGATCGCTTAAATTGGCGGTGCCACCAAAGGCACAAGTACCACCTAATAAGCAGCCGCCCGTCACATGATCTAAAGTGCCGCCACCACTATTATTAGCTGCTAAGGTTTGACCCGTTGCACCCGTATCCCAGAAACTATTGCGGATAAGGCCACTGTTGGTACCCGCAATGCCACCTGTCATCGTGCTACCCAAGACCCCATTCGCTGCATAAGATTGATCAATGGTGCCAGTCGCACTATTTTCTCCAGCAATGCCACCCACATTACTAACCCCATACGTTCGATTAGAATAGACACCGCTGTTAGAAATGGTGCCATTGTTCACACCGGCAATGGTGCCAACATTGTTGTTGCCTACTAAAGACGTTTGAGCGACTTCGATGTTATCGAGTAAGCCATTATTAATACCGACTAATGAACCGACATTATTGTTGCCGACAACGGTGTTCTCAAACAGCATTAAATTTTTAATGACGGCGCTTGTTCCGGTTACACCAAATATTCCGGCGTTGTCGCGTGTTGGGTCATTTATATCGACACTCCAAATACCACTATTAAAGGGATCTTGATTATCACCATCGAATGTACCATTAAAGGGATTGGGTACCGTACCAATGGGGATAAACCCTTTAGTATTATTCCAATTCTTAGTATCCACCAAAACAAGAAATGTGGTTGGTCCAGTGCCTGCTTGGAAACCATCATCCCCGCCTAATTGATAATTTGCATTGAGTAAGGCGGTACTGGTCGCAATCCCTTGTAAGCCATACACATCATAGACAACGTAAGGATCAGCCAACGTGCCATCACCACCACCAAAGCGCATAAATTCAACTTGTGAGGAGGGAAAGTTTCCATCACCTAGGGTGAAACGCACGGCGCTAAAATAAGGATAATAAATATTTATGACAGTATCAGTGTTTAGAGAGGGCAAATCATTCTGATACCATTTACCTTTTAAAATAGTGAGATTTGCCAAAAAAATCCAACTGGTATCGACTGCACCGGTTGTTATACTTTGATCAGTATAAGCGGCACTTAACACTAAGCCCTTATCAGAAAAAGGACGTGATGCTACATTTTGTATAAGCGCACTATTTTCTGATGAGGAAAATAGTCCATGCAAGATAATGTTATTAGCGGAGTCAACATTCACTATTCTGTTAATGGGTGCTACAGGGAGTGTTTCCCAGAGCATGGTTTCTAAATAAATATTGCCACCGTTTAATGTTTTTAATGTCACTTGGTTATTATAGTTGGCAGCGAAGGGGCTGATACCCATAATGCCGTAACTGGAGATGGAGCCATGATCGGTAGTGATGTTCCCGCTGAGATTGTAAAAGGTATTAGGCCCTAGGACTAAATTATGGTTTGGATTGACGATAATATCGTTGCCATTCGTCGTGAATAATAAACCAGGATCATTTAAGCCATTTATCGCGGCCACGACATTATTTTGTGAAAGAGGAGTGTGGTAGGTAATGGCTTGCCCCAGATAATTTCTGAAGTTGCCATAGTTTACAGCATTGCTGGGCATGGTGAGCTGGCCATTATCGGTTATCAATACGGTGTCCAGGGCTAAATTAAAATTACTTAAACTCGCGCCATTAGTGGGGGCAACGGTAATGGTGTTGGCTTTATTGCTACTGCCCGTTAAATAAGCGATAACGGGTGCGTTATCTGCAATGCTGTTTTCTAAGGTGTAATAACGGCCATCTGCGCCACTGTAGATATTGTTATTCACCACAGAGCCATTTGCTGCAAGAGTAACTTGTTGCTGCGCGATGGCATCGGCGGTGAATGAACTATAATCGGGGTTCATTTCGCTTTGGTTCATTGGTGCCCAGTTTGGATTTTCAATGTAACTGGCGAAGTGTCCGATTTGACCGGTGACGATGCGCGGGCCATTTGGGAAGACAACTTTTAAGTAGGGATAAGATGTTCCTGCAATCACGCCCCAGGTATCACTCATATTCCAACCGGCGTTGCTGAACGTGCTGGCATCCGTTAAATCGACACCGCCACAAGCACTACCGTAACAACCAGCAGTCACACCGCCTGAACCATTACCAATACCGTCACTTAAGCCAGAGGAATCGGTATCCCAAAAACTTGCTGTGACAACGTTGCTGTTGTTACCAAGTAAACCGCCAACGTTTGTGTTGCCAACCACATTGCCCATGGCAAGTGCGTTGGTAATGGTGCCGCTGTTGTTACCTGCTAAACCACCGACATTGGTGTCACCATTTACTGCGGCATAACTTTGCGTATCGGTGAGGGTGCCGCTGTTTGAACCCACCAAACCACCGACATTGGTTCCGGTGCCGTTCACTAAGCCTTGGCTAAAAGCATTTTTCACAGTGCCTTGATTATCACCGACTAATAAACCAACTTGGTTGTCGCCATTGACCGTGCCGGTGACACCGATGTTTTGAATGGTGCCGCTGTTAACGCCGAATAAACCAACGTTATCGGTACCAGAGAGATTCAGGTTTTTAACGATATGACCTAACCCATCGAATACACCAGTGAAAGCAGTAACGGTATTACCGATGGGGTTTAAGACAATTCCGCTTAAATCAATGGATTTGGCTAAAGCGAATTTTTTATCCCATAAGGCGCTATCATCGCTCACTGCATCCAATTCACTGCCATTGCTAATCATCATGTAAATGTTAGTTAATCCCGCAGTGAGATTACTAAAGCTTGGTACGTTGTAAGCCATGCTAGCGGGGTTGGTATAAATGCTAACGGTGCCTGCCATATTCACTAAACCATTCATGATGACGCGGCCATTGCCGGAAGCAGTGCTGTAATTACCGCCGTTATTCGCGATCAAAGTTAAATTGGCAAGTGGATTACTGTTGGTGATGCTAACGCCGTTATTAATGATTAAATTGTTAAATGCCGTTAACGTTAAGCTGTAAACGGAATTCCAATTAATGTTCGTCGCTACCGTTAAATTCCCTGAGCCATTCCCTGGGCCGCCACTGGTGGTTTGTACGACGACATTAGAATTATTTAATTGGTTTAACAGCGTATTAATGTTTAAGAAGCTGACGCTGATATTGGGATCACCGGTAAATGAATTCGGGCCAAACCACATGTAAGCTGTTGGATTGGTGCCAATGAATAAATCGGTAGGATCGATTAACCAAGTACCACCATTTTTATGATCCGGCGCGCTGGTATTAACCGTTAAATTATCCCCTAAAAATAAATGATCGGCGGACGTTTCAATAAAACCACCGTTACCACCACTGATGGCATTTGCAATCAAGGCAACTTCTGGTTGGATAATGGTGCTATTAGCTAAATGACCAAATTCATCTTTACCAATAACCACTTTACCGCCACCCAAATCACCGCTTGCATCAATCACTGTTCCTGAATCCACTAAAATATCATGACCAGTAACGACAATCGTGCCGCCTTTTTCGCCGGCATTTTTACCGGATGCAATTAATTGCGCTTTAATGTGAACGCCGCCACCATTGGCATCACCGGAAATAATGATTTCACCATTTTGTGAATAAACAGATTTCGCTTGTAACACACCGTTTAAATTAATGATGTTATCTAAAACATTAGATG
>CAZQXH010000024.1:0-37924 GCA_964597435.1 uncultured Coxiellaceae bacterium
GATCCGCGTTACATTGCAAGACGCGTTATTCGCATGGCAAATGAAGACATTGGATTGGCAGATCCCCGCGCATTGCAATTGGCTTTGCAAGCGGCTGATGTTTACGAGCGTTTAGGTTCGCCGGAAGGTGAATTAGCGATTGCCGAAGCCATTGTGTTTTTAGCGGTGGCACCGAAAAGTAATGCAGTGTATCTCGCTTATCACGCTGCGCTGGACGCGGCGCGCGCTTCGGGATCATTGCCTGTGCCATTGCATCTTTGTAACGCGCCAACGAAGCTCATGTCGGAGCTGGGTTATAGCGCAGGTTATCGTTATGCACACGATGAAGGCGGGGCGTATGCAGCGGGTGAAAATTATTTCCCGGATGGGTTAAAAGTGAAACCATTTTATGTGCCTACTGCACGTGGTTTAGAAGCCAAGATGGGCGAGCGCTTGACCTATTTACGGGGTTTAGATCAAGCGGCCCTTGCTAAAAAGCGATCTTAAGTTAGCGTGCATTCACAGCTGCGACTGGGTTTTTCTGCTTGCTCGGGCGCGCCATTGGTTGCAAATACCGACCAATTTAACCAAGTGCTTGGTTGTAATTTCCCTTTCATTTGATTAATGCGCGTACACATCGATGCATTGTGATGATTTCCATAATGTAGAATGAAATGCTCAAAAATTCGCGGTAAAGCTAAAAGCGATAATTCAAAATAAGTTGCTTCTGATTCTTTAAGATGTGTCTTTTGCAATTCATGGCGGTATTCAAGCTTCTTCGTTTGAGCGTTAACGCGAAATAAGGGCGCGGGATTATTTTTTTCATCGGCAAATGGAATGAACTTTGCCACTAAACATTCTTTAAAATCCATTACTCTGCCTGTTAACGAAGCGCGAAAAACATCAGCTAAAGCCGCTTCAATGGCCATTTGCGCATGATGACGGTTTTCTTGGTTCATTTCATCGAAAAAATGGCCATCACCAAACCCCATCCAGGTTGACCCATTGGCGTTTAATAAACTTAAACCATGATCGCCATCTTCATCATGATGAAGCAGTGACAATAGTGAACCAATTTCGGCCCCAAATTTATCATTTAATGCGTGTCGTGGTACGCGTTGATGGCCACTGGCAAATCGGTCAGTTAAGTAATGCCCAGCGAAGGCCTCTAATGAATAGGCATAGAGAAGCTGCAGTTGCTTTTCTTTCGGATTCGTTTTGCTTAATGCTTTCGCAGCTTCCTGCATGGCAACGGCGTGACCTGCTTCATAAGCGCGCAGGGATTCTTCGCCAAAATGATCTAAGTTGTTTTTGGCTAGTTCTAAATAATTTAAATGGGTTTTATTTAGGTAAGTTAAGGTCTCAATCAGTGCGTCCTGGTCAACCCCTTCTTTAGGATCGCGTCCTTCACGAATCGCTTTATCAACGGCTTGTCGTTCGCGGTTAATACGGTCTAAAATGCTAATCACATCATCAGGTTTAGCATGGGCTAATTGTTGATATGCGGCTAAGAAACGACGCTCACGTATTTCTTTCGTTTCACCGCAACCAATGGGCTCATTGGCAATGCCATAAAAATCGCCTGCTAGCGCGATAATATCGCCATATTTCAGGGAGAGGTGATTGGCTAGGGGAAGATGGTTAATTTCATTGGGAATGCCGGGGAAGGTTTGGGGGCCTAAGGCTTGATGCTCGGAAGACGCAAAATGCTCATGTCTAGTTTCCATGCTGAAAATCTCCTCTTATGTCTTTTCATACTGCGCCTACTCACCTTAAGGTTTGCTTAAGAAAATGATTGTGCTATTTAAGGTAGCCTTAAGAAATTAACGATATCTTGGGGTAAGTTAATTGATTATTTGAATTATTTAATAAACAAGGAGTCGCAATGTTTGTGAAGCAATTTGTCGAAAGAATAAACAAAATAATAGACAGCCACCTCCAAGGGTTTGTTGCTTCAGAGCAAAACATCGAATCCCAAAACACCTTTAGTGGGTTAAAACAATTAATGACCTCGTTCGCCGAAGACCCTACCCGAAGAAAGGTGACTGAAGACGATATAAAAAAAATAGATGAGTTCTTTCACCAGCGCTTTGTAGATAGTTTTGTAAAAGAGGGCAATGCTACAGACCTCAAAGCCGAAGCTTGTCGCCAAGACATCGTTTTACTAATTAATAACGAATTGAAATTGAGCATTCCTCAGAATTATAGATTAACGCTCAAAGATATATTGCAAAGCCTTGAGGCCTTTTTAAAACCTGAGTTTCAAAGTGGGTTTGATCCCGCAGTGATTGTTGAGCAATTGCTAGCAATGGAAGAATTAAAAAAACGCCTTGAGACATTTAAGAATCGCACCAAATTCACCAGAGACCGCCTTGAACCGTTAATTGATTTTTTTCAAGGGCGCGCCAAAATATTAGCTGGCACACCTGCTGATCCCAGTTTAAGTAGAAACATCGATTTACCCGTCAATAAAGCCTGCAAACAATTAAGGCGTTTTGAAGCATTTGATATTAGCCGTTCTGATAATCTGGATTTGCGGCAGCTAAACGTTAATACGGATGCATTTCGTCGGGAAATGTTACTCGCACTAGCGATCCCTGGAATAAATAGTGAGCTTAAGCGCTATTTTTTAAGTAGAGATTTTTTACAGCAAATTCAGCTAGCAATAACGGCGGAAAAAAACAAAAATTATTCCAGCGATAATCCGTTTGATATTTTAGAAAATAATCACACCTTAACTGCTATTCAAATGGAAATTAATAAACTCGATAAAGTAAAAAGAGTAACGATAGAAAATTATCCCATTGAGATGAAAAATTTGGATGGCTTAATCGAATTGCTACGCGATCGTTGGGTGCGTTTAGGGCCGCAACAGCCTCGCTCTAGAGCGGTTCCTCCTGCGGATAGCGTTTGCGCAGAATTGGCTTACTATATCGCTTTTGTCACGACTTTACGCGCAGCCGGCATGTGCGAACCGAAAACGTTTTTAGAGCCGGAAGTGGGATTCATTAAAGTCGTAGACGCCAAAGCAGAACATCCACTAATAGCGTATGTTATTAGTTTTGCTAAAGACCGCACTTCGTTAGATGCGCAGTTAGCAAAATTACCCGCTAAAATGTGGTGTGACTATTTAGAAAAATTTACTGCGGATGAATTAGCGCAAATTCTCAAAAATGACAACATTGAAAAGCCAGATCAAGTGCCTTTTGAATATAATGGATCAGAAGAAGTTAATCGTCGCATGCTGGTTTGTGCTTTGTCACTTTATATTAAACAGCGTAAAGCGATGAATGTTAGCTATCATGGTCTATTTAATGGCGCACTTTCTTGGGCAGCGAGTTCCGTGATGACGGTTTATTCTGAACCACAAAAAACGCAGGCAGCGAATTGTCTTATCGCGGCATTAACGAGCGGTGAAACCCTGGATAGAATAGTAAAAGATTTGGTAACGCCTGGTACCATTTTATTTTCTCATTGCGGCGCTTTAACCGAAGTAAATTCCGATTTAGGTAAAACCTTCCAAGGATTTATTCTCTCTTGCAAAGTGATGGGAATTGATTTTGATCAGATTAAAGGAAGCGTGCAACAAGCTCAAAAGGAATCTGTCCAAAAACCCAGATGAGGTCAATATGCAAACAAGGACGATAAACAATTTAATTGACATAATGCTCGATTTTTTAAATAAGCAGGAAGCGCCTCGCACGACGATGGATGTTTGGCTCAAGGTCATCTCCTATAATGATATTAAACAATTGCGAGCTGTTTTAGAAAAATTACGCGAGCGCGGCGATGAGTTTTTAATGGAAGAGAATGTTGAGCCGTTAGTGGCATTCTTAAAAGAACGCCATGTGCGTATTTTCACAGATGCATTTCCTTGCGCGCGGCCTGATTTGCCGAGTGTGAAAGTTTGTCATGAGTTGGCACAACAATTGGCGCTCGTAACCAACATTCCTGCCTATGATTTATTGCTGGGACTTAAATCCAAGCAATATAGTTTTGCTTTGGTGGAAGGTGATTTAAGTAAATTGCCACTGCACCGCATTATGGTGGATAAAGACGGAACTCCCATTGATGTGCTGGAAAATTTATGCGGTAATATTTTACCGTTACAAGCGCAAGCAGCCACTAATCCACAATATAAAAAGTTTTTACCAAACGGTGCGGTCAGTAAGTCATCGTACTTTTTGAGCGAAGAAGTGGTTTTATTAAAAGGCCATTCAATCGCGGTTAAAAATTTCACCTTGAAAGTTCCTAATCATCCTGAAGAGGCTAGAAAAACGCTTTTGGAAGACTTTAAAAATCCCAATTTTATTGTGTCAATTCGTCATGGGGGAGAGGCTTTCCAGCGATTAATGCATCAATTATTTACTTTTTTCGCATCGGCCGATGATTTTATTGAGTATTTTGCAGATTGCACTGAACCCAGCTGCTGGAAGCTATTGCTGCAATCGATGAACATGGCAGACCTTGCCAAAATAATGTTAGATATTCCTGTCATGGCTAGCTCAAGCAGTAATCAAAATCCATTTGTTCCGTTGGCAAAGGCAATAGATGACAAGTTGGCAATGATTAATGAGCAAGATTTTAATTTTCAATTAGGCGAAAAAGCGATACGCGCCAAATTACTAGCGTTAACGAATTTATATTTTTTTGCAAGGCCAGCCCTGTCTACCTCTAAAAGTAATTTAGGCATGCTGAGTTATTTTACCAGTTCACTAGTTTCCACTTCCAGCTTAACCGGATCGTTTACCCGGGAAGAGAAGACGGTCGCCGCAGATAATTTTACTAATTTTTTGGTGAGCGATTATCGCTTAGATCAATTAGAAGAATATTTAAGGAGCGTCAATAAATTAGATTCATTGCCGTCATTAACGATTAAACCCGCATTTAGCACCAGCGTATTAGTGACATTGACAAGCATTGCAAAAAAAGCGGGGGAACATTTCCAGCCAGGGGTTCACGTATCCGCTACATTAGGAAAACATTAAAGAAGACAGCTATGCAGAGAAATGATGTTATTTGCGATTTAATTACCAAAATAAAAGAATTAGCTAACGACATAAAACAAGAAAATATTTATTTTGAATTAGAATCAAGGCAATTTATTGATTATATTTTAGCACATTTGGCAGCATTGCAATCGTTGTCCACGATAAATGAGCATCAACTGGTTCCGCTGAAACGCTTGCTGCAAACGCGGCTCCTTGCGCTGGGAGAGACGTCGGCCAATTTTCATATCAATAAAATGGGTGCTGCAAACCTAGCGACCGTCATGATTTCAAAAAAAATATTATCGCTAGTGGGTATTGATGAGAAATGGGTCTTTCAAATAGAAAATCCCGAGGGTGTCACTTATTATTATGGTTCAACCCAGCCGCCAGAAGCCCGGGATAAGATTGCCATGGTCATTATTAAACGTTGTTTTGAATCGGACGATGGGCCTAATAAAACTAACGCGGTAAAATTAGCGGAGACATTGCAATTATTGCCAAAGATGGGTTGGGCGTCTTTTTTAAAAGACATTCAAGAAGACCATCGAGAATTAGCCAAACAATTATGTAATGGCTTTTTACAAATTCATTTTGATATTTACGTTGAGTGGCCAAACAAAAAGGAATTATTCCTTGAGCGCCTGCGTGAGGGTGCAAAACAAGTTTGGCATAATACAGAAACTGCGCGCATTTATTTCTTTTTATTTTGCGAACTGTACTATCGATTAAGAAAGTTAGAGCCTCAATTTAAAACCTCGGCAGGCGCGATATTCGGTCATTTGAATTTTTTTACAAAAGTGGTTCCAACTCGTGAGGATAAATTACAAGCTTGTCGTGTGTTGCAACAATTTCTCACTAGCAAAAGTTTTAGTTCGCTAGATGATAGCATCGAGCAATATTTTTCTCGTCAGCACATGTCGCATTTATATAAGGAAACACAAAGCGATTGTTTGGGGATGATCACCACCGCTATTCGCGAATGCGCAGCATTAATCCAAGCGGAGCGCAGGCGGGAATTACGGGCTGCTAGCTAAGTAGTGCGATGTGCAAGGTTTTTGCCATATCGCTATGTAAAAATTGCAAACCATACCAGACGAGAGCGGCAACGCAGCCGGAAGCGGGTATGGTTAAAATCCATGCCCAAACGATGTTGCGAGCAACGCCCCAGCGCACAGCTGAAAAGCCATTTAAAGAACCCACGCCAATAATTGCACCTGTCACCGTGTGCGTGGTTGAGACGGGAACCCCAAGCGAAGTTGCCAACGCTAAAGTGAGCGCACTGGCTGTGTCTGAGCAAAAGCCACTGACTGGTTTTAATTTGGTGATTTTCATTCCCATGGTTTTGACGATGCGCCAACCACCAAAACATGTTCCTAATGCAATCACAAAATTACACGAAACGACGACCCAGAAAGGGATGTAAAAGTCTTTGCCTAAGAGGTTAGAGGTATAAAGAAGCATAGCAATAATCCCCATGGTTTTTTGGGCATCATTACTACCGTGTCCTAAGCTGATACAGGCAGATGAGAGGAATTGGCATTTGCGAAACCAATGCTCCACTTTGCTTGGTGTTGAGTAAAAAAATAAGCGCGCCGTTAAAACAATTAAGATCATGCCCATCAACATGCCCAGTAAAGGCGATAGCACAATCGCGGCCAAGACTTTGGCAATGCCAACCCAGCGTAACGATGCAGTGCTTGCATGAACAATGGAGGCGCCTAATAAACCACCGATTAACGCATGCGAAGAGCTTGAGGGTAGGCCATAAAGCCAAGTGAAAATATTCCATAAAATGGCACCGAGGAGCGAGGCTAAGATCACTTCCGTATTGATAACGTTAGGATCGACTAAGCCAGTACCAATGGTGGTTGCCACGTGAACGCCAAAAAATAAAAAAGCGACAAAGTTAAAAAAGGCAGCCCAAAGCACTGCCCAATGCGGTTTCATCACCCGCGTTGAGACCATGGCGGCAATGGAGTTGGCCGCGTCATGAAAGCCATTTAAAAAATCAAAAAATAACGCTAATGCGATCGTAAAAAAGACTAGGGTCATGATTAAGAATACTCAAGAACAATGCCTTTCAAGATATTAGCAACATCTTGGCAGCGATTAATGACCATTTTGGTGTGACCGTAAATTTCTTTTAATTTAAAAAATGTTTTAAAGTCGTTTTCATCGCAAAATAATTTCTTTTCACCGGCAAGCACTACTTGGTGAGCTTTGCTTTCTACGCGATCGATTTCCAAGCAATGACTAAAAATAGTGTCAGCGTGTTTTAAGGAATGTAAACAATCCACGGCAGACTTTAAATGTAAGGTGGCTTCTAAGCTTAGCTTGGCTAATTGAATGCTCTCTTGGGGAACGCTGTTTAATGCATAAAACGGAAAACGTTGCGCGATACGATTGATGAGATCGATAATGTCATCTAAGTTGCTGGTGAGCTGATGGATGTCATGACGATCAAACGGCGTGATAAATGATTTATGAAGCATTTCAAAACCGGTATAAGCGATTTGATCCGCTTCGGTTTCTACTTTTGCAATCGCATCAACGTGTTGTTGCTGATGCGCTAGATCTTCTAAGAGTCTCGCGAATTCGCTAGCAGCGAAAACTAATTTACCGGCGGCTTGCTTAAAAAGGTCAAAAAACGAGTCCTGACGAGGCAATAAGCGTTTTAGCACAATCGTATTCCTATCAATGGAGAAACTGAGGGGCTAACTATATCATCCAGACCTCGAAATGCGAATCCCATTTTGAGGAATATACCCATTTTATGAAAGGTGCGAATTTAATTCGCACCTTTCACCCAAGGGGAAAATCGCGGTTTTCCCCTTGGGAAACCCCATCGCACAGGGAGTACTTCAAGATGCAAAATCGCATCTTGAAGTACGAATGGTGTATCTTCTTAAGTGTATCTTTTTAAGCGTGATATTTAGGGAAGGCCACGTCGAATTGCAATCCAACGCCGGATTCTGGGGTGTTTAATTCAATGTTGCAATGGTGGAGGGCGGCAATTTGGCTCACAATGGCTAGTCCCAGGCCGCTACCTGATGCTTTTGTGCCCAAGATTCGATAAAAGCGTTCAAAAACGCGTTCTCGGAGTTCTGCCGGGATGCCAGGGCCGGTATCAGCGACACGGAAAATGATTTGCGTGCCATTGTCTAAAATTTGAACTTTAACATCGCCTTTCGGTGGAGTGTAACGGATGGCATTATCGACAACATTGCGAATTAAAATACCAATCGCTGTGTCGTTACCAAAGATAGTCGCTTCGGGTGGTGCTGGTAAAAGCTCTAACTCGATGTCTTTTTCTAAGGCATGCGGTGCAAGGTAAGCTAAAATTTCCGTGGCCAATTTATGTAAATCGAGTGGTTTGACGTCGGTTAACGTTTCTTCTTCACCCAATCGACTCAACGTTAACAACTGAGCTACTACGTGTGAGCTACGATCCACACTCTCAATTACTTTTTGCAGCGCTTTCTCACGATCAGCTTCATTTTCTGCTTTTAACGCGACTTGCACATGTGTTTTTAACGCCGCTAAAGGCGTTTTTAATTCATGTGCCGCATCGGCAGAAAAACGCTTGTTACGTTCAAATGCTAATTTTAAACGAATGAATAATTGATTGAGTTCGCCAACCAGCGGTTTAATCTCATTCGGGATCTCTGTCAATTGCACAGGTTCCAAGAAGGTTGAGGCACGAGAAGAAATTTCATTCGTAACGCGCGTTACAGAGCGTAGCGCTAAACTAATAATAAACCATACCAAGAGCCCAAACACAGGATAAGTAATTAATAAAATATTGGCATTACTGCGGGCAATATCATCTGCTAATTCGCGGCGTAAATTATATTGTTCGGCGACGATGATTTTATTTTGCATTGCTTTATCATAGGTTGCGTAAATACGCCAATCATCACCTCGTAACACATCATCGCTAAAGCCAATGGGCACATCTTTAAAAGATAAATCGCCTTTTTGCGTGGATTGCAGCAGCAATTCCCCTTTTTTATTCCAAACCTGAAATAAAAATTTTTGTTTGGTTAGTGGTTCCGAAGTTTGTAAATAATTAAGAATGTGCGTACTGGTTTCCGTATTGATGGTTTTTGTTTCCACCAAAATATCCAAGAGGGAGGCCACGCGAATTAATTGGCTATCGAGATAGGGTTGAATGACTTGTTCATCGAGGAGGTAATTACCTACGCCATTAATTGCTGATGCAATAGTGATGCTCAATAACAAACTGATCAGCAAAAAATAGCGTATGGATTTAATCATAACGCCAACTATTTAGCGTCTTTGCTTTTTTCGATGGTGTAGCCGATACCGCGTACGGTACGAATGTATTCTTGACCAAAACGTTTGCGTAAGTTGTGAACGTGCACTTCTAACGCATTACTATCGACTTCTTCACCCCAGCCATAAAGCGATTGTGTTAAATGTTCACGAGATAAAACGCGACCGGCGTTTTCCAGTAAAACGTGTAATAACGCAAATTCACGCCGCGATAAATTAATCGGTTCGTTATGATAAGTGACAGTGTGTGATGCAGGATCAAGCGTAATGTCATTGTGCACCAAAAGCGGTGCGGCGCGCGATGCAAAGCGGCGTTGCAGTGCACGTAAACGGGCTAATAATTCGTGTAAATCGAAGGGCTTGGTTAGGTAATCATCGGCACCTTTATCTAACCCTTTTACGCGGTCCTCGATGGATTCACGGGCCGTTAAAATTAAAACCGGCGTGTTATCTCCACGATCACGTAAGTTATCTAGTACGGTAATACCAGGGGTTTTTGGAAGGCCAAGATCTAAAACAACCAAATCAAATTTTTCAGTCTTCAAGGCTTGATCGGCTAAGGCGCCATCTTTTACCCAGTCAACCGTGTAACCATCTTGGGTGAGGCCTTTGCGAGTTCCTTCCCCTAAGAGTTCATCGTCTTCAACCAAGAGTATGCGCATGGTGGTGCCCTTTATTTATCCATTAGTTAAGTATACCAAAAATTGCTTTAATGGAGTGACTTCAATTTTACTCGGATAATGAACCTTTCGTCTAAGGATTTTGCTGTAGAAGGTGTAAGGGTTTGAAAAATTTTATAATTTTTTGATCTTGTATAAAGGATAAATTATAAGGGTGAACGGCAATAACTCGTTTAAAGGCACCATCAGGTAAGAGTTTATCAATGGTTTGTGCAATCCGACCAAAAAGGAGGAGGGTGGCTTCGGGGTTCACTTTCTCTAAGCCTTTGAAGATAGCAGAAAGGAAAGGCTGCCAGGCTTTAGCATCAACATCAGGACGGCCGCTTTCTTGTAAGACCGGGGTCGCATTTAGCAATAAAAAACCCAATTTCAATAAATTGCCAAAAAAATCGGCATTGGTTTGCACGAGCTTGCTCTTATTCAGCGCTGCAATGCTCGCTTGATCGCAGTGATTGGCTTTTAAATAGCCTTCGGCAATTAATAGCATTTTGATAATGTTGCGCAGTGAGGTCGCCCGATTAACGCGTTTGTTTAAACCGGTTTCTGACCACAAGTCACCGACCGCAGCATCCCAAAAAGCAAAGCCATTGGCGGATTCTGTGCGTGGATAAGGTGACTCACCTAATAAGACGATTTTGACTGCAGCTAACGGTTGTGAGAAAGCATTAAAAATATTATTAGGGCCAGGGAGCCAAGCGTGACGAGTTTGCAATGTTTGCAGGTACTTCGCATCCATCGCCTCTAGTCCTGCCTCGATATAGGGAAGCCAGCTGGGATGAACTTGATCGACATTAAAGCCGAAAAGGGTGTTGCGCGATTTGCTTGCGATTGTCATTCTAAAACCTTCCAAGTAGTATTGGCTGATCCTTTTTCAAAGTGAGTAAGCCTTAATGGAAAAACGTCTATTGGAGATATTAGCCTGTCCTGTGTGTAAAGGAGAGCTAATTTATGATGCACCCAATCAAGAATTAATTTGTAAGTTTGATCGTTTGGCATTTCCTATTGTTAATTCTATTCCTGTTATGTTGGATTCGCGTGCGCGTCGGTTGGATGTGGATGATGAATAATATTATTCCATAGCTCCTTTCTTTTCAAAAATGGGGCGAGGATGAGAGGGTGAGTGAAGAAAGCAACCTTCAACGAAGTTTGCCCTAACCCTGCTCCCGCACGCGGGAGCAGGGAAGCTTATCTTATTGAGATTCACTGCCCGAATTATTATTCCCACCATTTCCCGAATTCGACTCAGGTGTAGGTGCTTTAGCGACCATCGGTTTGTGTTCTCGTTGCGTATGCGGACGACGTTGTTTGCCATCCCGTTGCTTGCCGTGTTGACGCTGGCGATGGCGTGGGTGGAAACGACGCGGTCTACGTTCTTCCATTCCGGGATCGCGTTCAACCACTTCGGTGCTGCCCGTATGCGATGTCGAGATGTTGGTTGATGTATCTGCATTCACCGCAATATTCACCGGCTGTGTTTGTTGAGGTGCCGGCGCTTGAATCGGTTCAATGACGTGCAACACTTGTTGCGTTGGCGCGGGTGGTGGCGTCATTGTTGGTTGCACAACGGGTGTTGTGGTTAAGTTGACGATTTCAGATTTTTGAGCAACGGGTGTCGTGGTGTGTTGCGCGGATGTGTGCCGATGTTCTGCATGTTGTGCAGCGTGATCACGACGAGGTTGGCGCTCGTCACGATTGCCTTGTCGTTCTGGGCGTTCCTCGCGATTGCGTTGGTGATCTCGATCGCGGTTTTGACGATTGCGATCGGGACGTTCACCGCGATCTGGACGATCGGCACGTTCAACACGATCAGGGCGGTCGGTACGCTCGACGCGAACAGGACGGTCGGCACGTTCAACACGATCAGGGCGGTCGGTTCGTTCAACACGGTCGGGGCGATCGGCACGTTCAACACGATCAGGACGGTCGGTACGTTCGCCACGATCAGGGCGATCACCGCCACGGGTATCACGATCGCGATTGGATTGATGACGGCCTTTCCGGCGATGCTGATGACCTCGGCCACGTGGTGGGCGTTGTTGTCCCGTGCTGGTGGCAGGCGTTGTCGCTTTTGGTGGCATTGCTTCCGGTTTTTCAAATAAGAAGTTAAATAATTTTTTGATAATGCCGGGTTCTTCTTTCGGCTTGGTATTAGCAAGCGTGCTCGCATGCGTGATGGGTGCAGGTGTATCGACTGCTGGCGCGGTACGCGCTGCTGGTTCGTGCGCATTCTTTGCAACAGGCGTTGTCGTGGATTGCGGAGTGGCTTCTGTCTTAATCGTGAGTTTATAGCTCGCTAAGCGTTCCTCTTTTTCCACTAAATCAGATTCGCGAATGCGTTCCACTTCATAATGCGGTGTGACTAAGCTTGCCGTTGGCACCACAATTACCGATACTTGTTGACGTTTTTCAATATCAATAATGGTCTGACGTTTTTCATTCAGTAAGAAAGCGGCAACTTCGGTAGGTAATAAGGTACGCACTTGCGCCGTATTTTCTTTCATCGCTTCTTCTTCAATGATGCGAATGATCGATAAGGCTAGCGACTCAATACCACGGATGGCACCTTGGCCTAAGCAACGTGGGCAAGTGACGCGGCTTGATTCGCCTAACGAGGGGCGTAAACGTTGGCGTGACATTTCCATTAAGCCAAAGCGGGAGATGCGGCCGGTTTGGACGCGAGCACGATCAACGGAGAGTGCGCGTTTTAAGCGATCTTCTACTTCACGTTGATTACGGCTGGATTCCATGTCGATAAAGTCGATGACCACAATGCCGCCGATATCGCGTAACCGTAATTGGCGGGGGATTTCATCGGCTGCTTCTAAGTTGGTCGTCAGTGCGGTTTCTTCAATGTCGCCACCTTTAGTGGATTTGGCGGAGTTAATATCAATGGCCACCAACGCTTCGGTGTGGTCAATGATGATCGAGCCGCCCGAAGGTAAGCGCACTTCACGTTGGAAAGCGGATTCAATCTGGCTTTCAATTTGGAAGCGAGTGAAAAGTGGGGTTGGGTCTTTGTATAATTTGACGCGATTGACAAAGTCGGGTCGTACTAATTTTAAATGGTTTACCACTTGCTCATAGACGTCGGCATTATCGATTAAAATTTCATCGATATCTTTGCGTAAGTAATCACGCAGCGCGCGAATAACCGCATTGCCTTCTTGGTAAACTAAGAAGGGCGCTGGTCTTTCTTGGCTAGCGGCTTGGATGACGCTCCAAAGTCTTAATAAGATTTCTAAATCCCATTGTAATTCTTCAATAGAGCGACCGCCGCCAGCCGTACGGATAATTAAACCCATGCCATCGGGTACTTGTAATTGGCTAAGTGCGGTATGCAGTTCATCCCGCTCATCCCCTTCGATGCGGCGTGAAACGCCACCCGCGCGGGGGTTGTTTGGCATTAAGACTAAATAAGAGCCGGGGAGGGTGATGAAGGTTGTTAGTGCTGCGCCTTTATTGCCGCGTTCTTCTTTTTCGACTTGGATGATAATTTCTTGACCATCTTGTAAAACATCCATAATCGTTGGGCGTCGTCCCGTGTCATGGTAATCGCTACGATAGCAAGAGCGGGCAATTTCCTTTAAAGGTAAGAAACCATGACGACCATCACCGTATTCCACAAAAGCCGCTTCCAGGCTGGGTTCACGACGTGTGATTCTGCCTTTATAAATGTTGGATTTTTTGCGGATACCGGAGGTTGATTCAATTAACAATTCTTCGAGGTGTTGACCACGGGCGAGCACAATGCGCAACTCTTCATTATGAGTGGCATTGATAAGCATTCTTGACATAGGCATATCCAGTTATTGGGTGCTGGGCCGAACTGGACGAATGGCTCTGAGCGGGTGTGTTAAACACATAATATAGTTCAAACTGAGGCCGTCATTGGTAGGCGCTGTCTTGAAAGAGCAGCGCGCTCCGCGGCGCATATGGTCAAAGTTACTATAACTTTCCATTAAGCTTTCAGTTCGACACGCGGGGTCAAACCGCGAAATCCTTCGCTCTCAACATGAGGTGCTCACACCTCTGCATACTAAACCGTATTCGTTCGTCAGTGCCGACACAAGGCACGTTAATTCACAATGTTATCTACTTTATCTCGTAATGGCTGTACAATGCAGCCTGCTAAGTAGCAAACGTTACAAGGGATATTAGCAATATCCATCTTTTATAGCAATTAAAAACCAAATTTTACAACAAGTTTGATGAATAATAATAGAAAAATTCTTAAGAAATCACCACTATGAAGCCCTCATTGAATCAAGGCGTTACCTTTTTAACCATTAACGATGACCAGGCGGGGCAGCGAATTGATAACTTTTTAATCACTCGCTTAAAGGGCGTGCCTAAATCACGAATTTATCGGTTGTTGCGAAAAGGTGAAGTTCGCGTCAATAAGAAGCGGATCGGCGCAGATTACCGCTTGATCGACGGAGATGTCGTCCGTTTGCCACCCATTCGAGTAGCAGAACAAGCTGAAAACGTTCCCCCCAGTATTGCTACGCTAAATCGTCTCAAAGAGCGGATTGTGTACGAAGATGATGATATTTTGATCCTTAATAAGCCATCAGGCATGTCGGTCCATGCCGGCAATACGGTGCGGGTAGGGGTGATTGAAGCACTAAAGCATGCTTACCCTCATCGGCCGCAGCTCGAATTGGCGCATCGATTAGATGCAGAAACCTCAGGCTGCCTTCTGATTGCCAAGCGGAAACGCATTTTGCGGGAGTTACATGGGTTGCTGCGCGAGGGAAAGATAAAGAAAGTTTATTGGGCGTTAACGTTAGGCCATTGGCACCGCAATGACTTAAGGGTCGATGTGCCGCTGCAAAAAGAGTATCGTGATGGGGGTAAGCATGTGGTCGAGGTCGATGCTGAAGGTAAAACGGCGCTAACCGTGTTTCGTACTTTACAAAAATACCAGGATGCGAGTTTGATGGAAGTCCGTTTATTTACTGGGCGCACGCACCAAATTCGCGTGCATGCAACGCATCAAGGCCACCCCTTGGCGGGTGACGATCGCTATGGTGATAATGAATTTAATAAGCGCGCCAGGGCGCTTGGTTTAAAACGCATGTTTTTACATGCCCATTCACTCTCGTTTACAATACCTTCATCGAATCAATTGATTACCGTTGAGGCACCGCTCGATGAAGATTTACAGGCCGCTTTAACGGCATTTTCTAAAGAGGGTTAGGAGTATTCATGACAGACGAGTCCACCAAAGATCAAGAAGCGCATGATTCATTAGCTCACCGGGGCATTTATCTTTTGCCCAATCTATTAACCACTGCTGCCTTGTTTGCTGGTTTTTATGCCATTGTGGCTGCTATGAAGGGCTATTTTGAAATTGCTGCGATTGCAATTTTTATTGCCATGTTAGCAGATGGCTTAGATGGTCGCGTCGCCCGTTTAATGAATGCACAAAGCCCATTTGGTGCGCAATACGATAGTTTATCGGATATGGCTGCATTTGGAATTGCGCCAGCATTAGTGGTTTATAGCTGGTCTTTAATGAGTTTGGGCAAGCTCGGCTGGTTGGCCGCCTTTCTATATGCGGCAGCAACGGCGTTGCGTTTGGCGCGTTTTAATATTCAAGTGGCCGATAAACAATATTTTTATGGGATACCTTCTCCAGCTGCAGCGGGTTTGATTGCAAGCTCGGTGTGGATCGGTTCAAGTTATAACTGGGTTGGACCAGATCATGCTTGGCTGTTTGCCTTGTTAACCGTGGTTTTGGCGGCGCTCATGGTCAGTAGTGTGACGTATTACAGTTTTAAGAATATTGATTTTCGTGGTCGTGTGTCTTTTGTGACGATTGTGGTCATGGTGTTTTTAATCGCGGCGGTGGCGTTTGAACCGGCGGAGGCATTGTTTGGCATTTTTGCGATTTTTGCGAGCTCTGGGCCGGCATTGATGTTGTGGAAGTGGTTACGAAAGAAAAAGTAGGTGTTTCCCTCTCCCGCGCGCGGGAGAGGGAGTCCAATAGTATCAACACTCCGGCAAGTTAGCGGCCAACCCACCCAACGATGTTTCTTTATAAATCGTCATCATGTCTTTACCCGTTTGCCGCATTGTCGCAATGACCTTGTCCAGCGAAACATAATGCGTTCCATCCCCGAGCATGGCGAGTGATGCTGCGTTTACGGCTTTCACCGATCCCATGGCATTGCGTTCAATACAGGGAATTTGCACTAAACCATTAATCGGGTCACACGTTAAACCCAAATGATGTTCCATCGCAATTTCTGCGGCATTTTCGATTTGATAGAGGGTGCCACCAAGTACAGCGGTTAAACCGGCCGCTGCCATTGAGCAAGCGACGCCCACCTCACCTTGACAGCCCACTTCTGCGCCCGAAATAGAGGCATTTTTCTTATAAAGGATGCCAATAGCGCCGGCAGTGAGTAAGAAGGTAATAATGTCTTCTTCTTTTGCTTTGGGATAAAAAGTTAAATAATAGTGTAAAACAGCGGGAATGATACCAGCGGCGCCATTTGTCGGTGCGGTCACAACGCGTCCACCCGCGGCATTTTCTTCATTCACGGCAATAGCAAATAGATTTAACCATTCCATGCTGTCAAATTGTTGATAAGAAGCCGGTTTGCCTTTCGACACTAATTTTTCATAAAGCATGGGCGCGCGTCGCGGAATATTTAAACCCCCCGGTAAAATCCCTTTTGCTTTCGCTTCACAGCCTTTTTCAATGCAGCCGCGCATGGTTTTAGCAATCGCAAATAAACCCGATTTGATTTCTGCTTCAGTGCGAAGTGATTTTTCATTGGTGAGCATTAACTGGGCAATGCTGAAATGGTGTTTTTCGCAAAGCTCAAGTAAAGCTGCCGCACTGCCAAAATCATGAGGAAATTCCACTTGTTTTACAGTGTCTAGGTGCGCTGCTTGATCTTCATCTAAAATGAATCCGCCACCAATAGAGTAATAAATTCGCGCAAGAAGTGCGTCGCCTTTCGCATCATAAACGGTAAAGCGCATGCCATTGGTGTGATGGGGCAGTAAATCTTTAAAATTGAAAATAAAATCGGTCAAGTAATGAAAGGGGAGGGGGTGCGTGCCATTAAGTTCAATGCCGGTACCACTGATGATCATTTCTGCGCGCGGGCGAATTGTGTCGGGGTTAACGGTGTCAGGCGCTTGTCCTTCTAAGCCTAATAAAATCGCATTATCGGTGCCATGGCCTTTACCCGTAAAAGCCAGTGAGCCAAATAATTCAACGGTCAAACGGTTTACTTTTTCAAAGCCAATTTCAGTGTTAACACGGGAAATAAAGTCGAGCGCCGCTTTCATGGGGCCAACCGTATGTGAGCTGGATGGGCCGATGCCGATAGAGAATAAATTAAAAACACTGATTGCCATGTTAAAACTACCTTCCTTTTAAGGCGTAAGTGGTGCCAATCATAACGGTTTTTATGATAGGAATGAACTAGAAGCTATGTTAAAATTTAAGTCATTTTTCGCATAAAAAAACTTTGAGATATTACATGGGCTTACATTGGATATCGTACTTGCGTAGTCCCCGGCTGCTCGCTGTGTTGATGCTCGGTTTTGCTTCGGGTTTGCCGCTCGCCTTAGTCGGGTCTACTCTGCAAGCGTGGTTTACAGCTGCCAATGTCAGTCTAATGGCAATTGGTGTATTAACCTTGCTACAGCTTCCCTATACCTTAAAGTTTTTATGGGCACCGCTTATGGATTATTATAGCCCATTGCGTTACGGGAAGCGTAAAGGCTGGATCTTGCTCATGCAGATTGGTTTGATCGCAACGTTACTATGGCTTTCTTTCGGCAGTCCAGTGCAGCAGCCATGGATGATGGGCGTTGTGGCATTGTTAGTCGCTTTTTTCTCTGCCTCGCAAGATATTTCCATCACGGCTTATCAAACCGATGTCTTAACTCCGGATGAGCGCGGTTTGGGCGCGGCCAGTTACATTTTTGGATACCGAATGGCTGTCTTGGTTTCGGGAGGTTTAGCACTGATATTCGCAGATCAAATAGGTTGGCGCCTTACTTATCAGTGCATGGCAGCTTTATTTTTGCTAACCATGATCGCAACCTATTTTTCACCGGCGCCAAAAGAATATCCTTTACCCACTAGCGATTTATATGGCACGGTAAAAGCGGCACTTAACGATCTTTGGCAGCGCGAGCACATTATTTTAATTCTATGCTTTATTGCTTTTTATAAGTTTGGTGATGCACTGGCTTTATCATTGATGACAACGTTTTTGTTAAAAGGTTTGGGTTTTACTTTAACAGAGGTGGGCGTTGCTTATAAGGTCGTGAGTATTGTCGCGGTTATTTTAGGCGGCTTTGTGGGTGGGATGTATTTAACGCGTTGGTCTTTACCGAAAGCCTTAGTCATTTTTGGTTCGGCGCAAGCGGCGTCCAATTTATTATTTGCTGTACTAGCAGGGGTCGGGAAAAGTTTTTCGTTAATGATGACCGCTATTTTCGTCGAAAATTTTTGTAGTGGCTTAAGCACCGCTGCTTTACTCGCTTTTATGATGGGGCTTTGTCATCATCAATTCACCGCTTCACAATTTGCGTTATTATCGACATTCGCCTCCTTGGGCCGCGTTTATTTTGGACCCATTGCAGCCATTTTAGTGGCCCATTTAGGATGGGTGAATTTTTTTGTGTTAACGACCATTATTTGTGTGCCAGGTATTGTTTTAGTGGGTTGGATTAAAGAAAAGGTTAATGCGCATGATACGCCGCTGCCAGTGGTTTAAAGCTAAAGGTGAACCAGAACGGCTACAACGTGGCCGTGCGATCACCATACTGTGTTTAATTAGCAGTGTTTTTCTGCTGTTTGCGGGTGTTTCTCTTGCGGAAACAACAAATGGCATGCGTTCCAACTCCATTGATCGCACACAACTCGTCGAGCAACAAATTGCTTTGTTGAAAGATCGCTACAAGCAAGGTGAGATGGAGCTGCAACGTTTACAATTACAAGAACAAAATGGTTATAGCCCGCAAGCCATTGAAAAAGCGAGTCGTAATTTATTAAATAAAGCAGCGCTGGATACGTCCGTTGCGAAATCGAATGTCGATAGCATTAATATTGAAGTAACGGATTGTGAACAAACCATCGCCTGGTTAGAAAAAAGTATTCAAGATGCGCAAAACCAATTAGGTGTGCTCAATATTTTTGGCTCGAAAATTATTGGCGCAGGCGCGGTGGATGCTTCGCAATGGCGGAGTGATTTAAGCTATGGCAGTAAACTTTTAAAATTAGAAAAGCTGCGTTTACATTATTTAGTGCAATTGCAGCAAATGGCGGATAACACCTTAGCGTTGCGCAACGAGCACTACAATAATCTCAATGACTTATTAAAGTCGCGTAATTTAGTGCACCTTAAGCAACAGCAGGATCAAGCTGAGCTTGCTTATCAAGTGCGGCAAAATCATTGGTTGCAGCAATTAAATAATTTATCGCAGCAATTAACTAAAACAGATCCTAGCCAAAATCGGGCAGCCTACACCCAACTTGAGCGTGATATCTTTAATGCCAATGAAAATGCGAATGTGGCGTATGTTTATTCTTTGCTAGCGCGTTATAAAGACCAAATTCAACAAATGCGTTTGGCAATTTTGCGCAGTAAGTCAATTAGTCTGTTAAGTGAAATTAGCGATCAAACACAATTATTGAGTAAGCAAATTGATCGCTTAGATGAAGTGTTGCAAACGCGCATGAGCGTATTGGATCGACACATTAGTTATATGGGGCAAAAGAAAACGGATCTGGAGCAAATTAAACCCTATGTTGGGCAATTGCAATCGTTGAAATCCCAATACTTGAGTGCGGATACCAGCCTTAAAAAAGTCAGCTCTCAATTAGCCGAATTTCGCGATAATTTAGATCGTGCGCTACAAGCAGAGCTTGCTTCAAGGCAAGGATTGACAACATTTAACATGAAATCGATTGTGGATTTGGGCAAGGAAATTTTATTGGTGCCAGCGCTCACGTTCCAAATGATTAAAATTTTGATGAATTATATTTACAAAGTTATAGGTAGCGCCACGCCATTTGATTGGGTCCTCTTCGCCGGTATTGAATTTTTGATCATGGTTGGCTGTTATTTCATTCGTGAGCGCGTTATTGCGCGCCATGCTGACCTTGCTTTCTCAACGACAGAAATCACCACGAAATGGTTATGTTGGCAGTGGGTGCGTTATCATTTCATTGATGTGGTTGTTATCGTTAATGCATTGGCCTTGTTGTGCGTGATTGGTATTCCGCCGCAAAATTTGGTTATTCTATTTTATCTTTCCGCCGTGTGGCTGGTTTTTAAAAGTTTATTTGTAGTCGCACGCCTTGCTTTATTTGAAACAACCCATGATCACTCAGGTAGTGATGTGCGGTTGTATCAAGGGCTACGCTGGTTGTTTTTATTAGGCGGGTTAATTTCTGCCGCCACCGTTTTTGTCAATTGCTTGCCGCTCATCTACGATTTAAAAACATTTTGCGATTGCTTGTTTTTAATGTTGCTTTTAGTGGTCTCTGTTATTTTGTTGCGCAGTAAAGAAGTGGTGCCGAATTTAATTTTGGCGCATTTCGCAGCTGACCATAATTATTTAACGCGCAGCATCCGATTTATTGCCGTGTTGGTACCGCTCTTGATGATGGCCAACGCCCTGATTGGTTTGTATGGTTACGTTAATCTCATCATGTCCATTGCTTGGTATGAAGGTATATTTTTACTGGTGACCATGGCTTATCTTGTCATGCGCGGTTTGCTGTCTGAAGGGATGGAGCAATTATCGCAGCTTGTCATTCAATATTTGCCGAATGGTTGGTTGCTGAACGAAGCCTTTTTGAAGCCATTGGATAAGTTACTGCGCATTATGATGTTCTTAAGCGGTGGTGCTTTATTATTTTTATTATATGGTTGGGATAAACAATCTCCCATTGTGGAGCGTTTGTGGGGATTACTCAATTATCAATTCTTACACGTTTTAAATACCTCGATCACTGTTTTAAGTGTCATTGAGTTGAGTGTTGTGATTTCCGTATTCTATTGGTCGGCAAAATGGACGCGAGAATTTGTTTATCGTTTATTATTGTCACGCACCAAGGACATGGGCATTCGTAATTCTATCGCTATTTTAAGTCAATACAGTGTTGTCGTGATTGGGGCGATTTTATGTTTGCGTGTGTTGGGTATTGATTTAAAAGCATTAACGATGGTTGCGAGTGCGTTTGCATTCGGTGTGGGTTTGGGTCTGCGCGACTTAGCCAATAATTTTGCATGCGGATTTTTAATTTTATTAGAAAGACCGCTGCGCGTTGGTGATATTGTTAATGTAAATGGTGTTGAAGGTGAAGTTGCCCACATTGGTGGCAGGGCGGTAACGATCCGCACTTGGGACCATATGGATTTAGTTGTGCCGAATGCGGAAATTTTTAATAAATCCTTTACTAATTGGACGGCACGCGACAACATTGTGCGCGCGATTGGCCACATTAAAATTAGCCGTCATGACAATCCGCATGAAGTGCAAAACATTATTACGGCGGTATTAAAAGGGCATGCGAACGTGTTGCCAGACCCAGTGCCCGAAGTATTTTTAAAACACGTGGATGATTTTATAATGGAATTTGAATTCCGTTATCATGTCAATATCAGGCAAGTGAGGTCGCGCGCGAGTGTCATGTCGCTCGTATTGTTAGGCATTTGGGATGCATTCGGTGAGCACGGCATTAAACCACCTTGTCCCCAGCAGCAAATTTATTTGCGTGATGAAACGGCTTTGCAAGCTCCGCAATTACGTCCCGTTGAACGGTTATCAAGCTAAGAAGGTTAGATACCTATGAAAGATTTATTGGAAGTGGCACGTCAGGATTTACTCGCACCGTCTGGATTAACCGATACGCAATTACAACAAGTGTTACATCGATTGGCAGGCCGCAATATTGATTATGCCGATTTGTATTTTCAATCGTCTTACTCAGAAACTTGGGCGATGGAAGAAGGCATTTTAAAAAGCGGTAGTTTTGATATTGATCGTGGTGTTGGTGTGCGGGCGGTCAGTGGTGATAAAACCGGTTTTGCGTATGCGGATGACATTTTACTTCCTGCCTTGAAACAAGCGGCGCACGCGGCGAGCAGTATTGTGAAGCATGGCGGTGAACACATGATCAAGGCCTGGCGCAAACAACAAGGCCATGATTTGTATACCGTGAATAATCCACTGCAATCGTTAAACGAGCAAGAAAAAGTAGAGTTGTTGCAACGTGTCGATCGTTATTTGCGCGCCAAAGATCCCCGCATTGTGCAAGTGCACGTCAGTTTAGCGGGTGAATATGAAACCATTTTAATTTTATCCACCGATGGCAACATGGCTGGTGATGTGCGTCCCTTAATTCGCTTTAATGTCAGCGTGATTGTTGAGCAAAATGGTCGCCGCGAATCCGGTTATGCTGGTGGTGGTGGGCGTTATGATTATAAACATTTTACGGCAACCGATGTGGTATTAACGTATGCCGATGAAGCATTACGTCATGCACTTGTCAATTTAGAAGCCATTGAAACGCCAGCAGGCCCAACCATGGTCGTGTTAGGCGCTGGTTGGCCAGGTGTTTTATTGCATGAAGCGGTAGGGCATGGATTGGAAGGGGATTTTAATCGCAAAGGTATTTCCAATTACAGTGGCCGCATGGGGCAAAAGGTAGCAAGCTCACTTTGTACGGTGGTTGATAATGGCACGTTAAAAGACCGACGTGGTTCGCTTAATATTGATGATGAAGGCACGCCAACTCAAAACACTGTGTTAATTGAGCAAGGTATTTTACGTAATTACATGCAAGATAAACGGAATGCGGCGCTGATGGGGCAAAAATCCACGGGTAACGGTCGTCGTGAATCGTATTCTGCTTTACCTATGCCGCGCATGACCAATACGTATCTGCTGCCGGGTCAAACACCGCCCGAAGAAATTATTGCTTCTGTCAAAAAAGGCATTTACGCCGTGAATTTTGGTGGCGGCCAAGTGGATATTACTTCTGGTAAATTTGTTTTTTCCATGAGTGAAGCCTATTTAATTGAAGATGGTCGAATCACCGCGCCAGTTAAGCATGCGACATTAATTGGCAATGGTCCTGATGTGTTATCAAAAGTGTCGCTAGTCGGTAACGATTTAAAATTAGATTCAGGTATTGGTATTTGCGGAAAAGAAGGCCAAAGTGTTCCTGTTGGTGTGGGGCAACCTACTTTGCGGGTAGATGAAATCACTGTGGGCGGGACGCGAATCTAACGGATAAAAGGATGTGATAATGAATAATGAAACCATGCCCATGATTAATGCTGAAAAATTAAAATCATTGGCAGAAAGCATTTTACTGGAAGCAGAGCGCCAAGGTGCAACGCAGGCGGCTGTCAATTTAGCTGCTAATAAAGGTTACACCGTCACGGCGCACGATGGTGATGTTGAAACGGTTGAATACCATCAAGATAAAGTTTTAGATATTACCGTTTATTTCGGTAAGCGTAGCGGTTCAGCAAGCGTTACCGATTTGCGCCCGGAGGCGGTGAAAAAAGCAGTGGAAGCTGCTTGTCACATTGCTAAATTTACCGATGAAGATCCGGATAGTGGTTTGGCGGATAAAGAGGATTTAGCATTTAACTATCCTCACTTGAAACTCGATTTTCCTTGGGCTTTAACGGTAGAAGAGGCGATTGAATTAGCGATTCAGTGTGAACGTGAAGCAATGGCAGTGGATTCGCGCATCATGAGTGCGGAAGCCTCCACCATTTCCACTTCTGAATCCCTCGTGCTCTATGCGAACAGCCATGGTTTTATCGGGCAATTTCCTTATACCCGCCATGAACAAAGTTGTATTTTAATAGCCAAAGAAGGCGATGACATGCAGCGCGATTATAGTTACACCTTGGCTTCTGATCCAAAACGCCTGTTATCCATTAGCGAAGTGGCAAAAGAGGCTGCTTTGCGTACGGTGCGCCGTCTCGGCGCGCGCAAGGTGCCAACCGGTAAAACATCGGTTATTTTCCAAGCGGAAGAAGCGCGTGGTTTAATTGGGCATTTTGCTTCTGCTATTTCGGGTGGAAATTTATACCGTAAATCTTCATTTTTATTAGATCATTTAGGCAAAAAAATCTTTCCAGATTTTATGCACATTCAAGAACAACCGCATCTTCCTTTTGCGCTTTCGAGTACTCCCTTTGATAACGATGGCGTTGCAACGCGTGCGAATGTGTTTATTGATCAAGGTGAATTGCAATCGTATGCGTTAGGTTCTTATTCCGCGCGTAAGTTAGGCATGAAAACCACGGGGAATGCTGGCGGCATGCACAATGTGATTGTGAAAAATACGAATCAAGATTTTAATAGCTTGTTGAAGATGATGCATAAGGGATTGGTCATTACCGAAATGATGGGCAGTGGCGTCAATATGCTAAACGGCGATTACTCGCGCGGCGTTGGTGGTTTCTGGGTTGAGAATGGTGAAATTCAATATCCCGTTTCAGAAATTACGGTCGGTGGAAATTTAAAAACCATGTACGCGGGCATTCGTGCGATTGGTAATGATGTTGATACGCGCGGTAATGTGCACACCGGCTCGATTTTGATTGATGAAGTAACGTTGGGCGGGCATTAGATTTTAAAAGTAGTACTTCAAGATGCATAAATCGCATCTTGAAGTACGAATGGTATAGTCACTACTCTACGATGCGCTTGCTTGGATAAGTCCAGTGGTTGGCGCTGGAGAGGATATTATCGGAGCATTGGCAAAAAGACCCTGCTTAGTGACGGATCCTGGATTGAGATTTTTTACTAATGCCAGTTGTGCGTATTCTTTATAGCATGGTGGAAACCAGGCGATCGTTTCCACAGCGTGCTTCGTGCCAAAGAGTTCGGCTAAACGTGAGGCAAATGCGCTGTAAAATGTTTTCAATAATTCGCAGCGTGCAGCTTCATATTCGGATTTATAATATTTTACTCCAAAAATAACATCAATAAAGTGACTAACTTTTTCTTGATCTGTGAAGTGGCGTGCAAGATTAGCATTAAAGTTTGCCACGATCGTATTTAAGTCATTGGCTAAGAAAAATTCGCTCATGAAAAAAATAGCGTTAACATCATCGTAATGACGAATCATTTTTAAGACGATATTTTTTTCAGCCTCACCGTAATGACTGAAGGAAAGTTGGTCTTTTACTTCTGGGAAAGGATAATGCGGCGAGCACATTTTTTTATGAAAATAAGTTTTTTCCTCTTCATAAATGCGATCAGCATCATCGTAGTGTTTTGAGCTTGTCGGTGTAAGCTTGGGAACGTGCGCATAAAGATTGGGATTTTTTTGTAAAATAGCATCGCTAAGGCTAAAAATAGTATTTGCAGAATTCGAATTATGATTTTGGTGCTCGGCTAATAGCGTAATCACATCGCGCAGCGAAAGATTATTTGCGCTTCGGTATTGCTTAAATCTTTCCAGGTCAGCTTCTTCTAGAGAGGCAATCCAATTTGAAAAAAGTTCAACGGCATGACGTGCCCGCTTGCCGAATTCGCCTTTTCGATGATAAGCAATCCATTGATCGAAAGCGTTTGAAAAGGGCTGCTTTTCAATTTCGTCTTCTGCATCTCGCTCCATATCAATACTAAGTCTTTTTAATATATCACCAAAAGTAAAAGGTTTACTTAGGTGATATTTTGCTAAAATAGCCTCATAGTATAATTGCGTTAAATTTGAATGGTTAATGACTTCTTGTTTTTTCACTGGGTGATAACGCACGTTTTTCACCATTAAAAAGAGCAGTATGCATTAACTCAGGTTGAGCGGAGTCTAGGCAAGGTGCAATTTCAATAAAACGCGTTTTATCATCGCTTAATACAAAATCCATTAGTCGTAAGTTGGTATCGGTTAATGAAGTGCCCGTTAGTTCGTTAACGGTTACGAGCAGCGTTGGCATCAATAATTGAAAACGGCTAACACCGAAAATAGGTTCTAAGTATTCTGCTAATTTCAAATAGATTAAATTAATGGGAAAGTGGGGTGCTCGGCAATAGGCAATGGGCGAGTCTTTAATATCGGTGAAACGTTCTTTAAGTAAATCAACCAATGGTTGAAGCTGTTCTTTAGTGACGGGTGGGTTTTCTGCTTTGCTGGTTAACTTTTTTAAAAGGCCATCCAATTGGTGCCAACCTAAAGCAGAAACTTTTTTAAAATCGCGAAATTTAGGTGGGTAGGATAAGCCCAAAACATCCAAGCGCAGTGATTCAACTTCATTGCGAAATTGGTTAATGAATTCTGCTAGATGAGAAAAATGCTTTGCCTGGCGTTTTCTGCTGTCCATAACTGCTTCTTTGCATAACTTAAATCGACCGCAAGCTTAGGCGATCGATTTAATCAGTGGTACGAATTAGTCTTCACCAAATTTGGCATCAATTAAATGCGTGATAGCAGTCAAAGCCTCATTTTCATCTTCACCCTGAATACGCAATTCTAAAACATTATCTTTTTGCGCTCCCAAAGTAATAACGCCCATGATGCTTTTGCAGTCAACGGTGCGATCACGATAAGTGAGCTCAATGCGGCTCGCAAAACGTTTCGCTGTGTCAACTAATTTGGCGGCTGCACGCGTGTGCAAGCCTAATTTATTTTGAATAATGACAGATTCTTGAATCATATATTACCGGTGTGACTCAATTAATTTTTCTTTGTGTTTGACTAATTGCGCTGAAAGCTTATCAATGACCTGGTCAATCGATTGATACATGTCAGCGGATTTAGCGGATGCGTGAATTTCGTGCGCATGATACCGTGCGCTGACTTCGACGACTTGTTCATGGTGTTCCAGGTAAAATGCAGCGTCCACATGTGTAACCGGTTCGAACGATTTAAATAATTGGTGTAACTTGGTCGTGAGTGTTTCTTTTAATCCATCGGTAACATCGATATTTTTACCAACAATGTGATATTGCATAAAAGACCTCGAAAGTTATAAATTAAATTCTTCACCTAAATAAACGCTGCGCACTTCAGGATTCATTAAAATTGCTTCAGGATTGCCGGCACACAAAATCTCACCTTGGTTAACAATATACGCGCGCTCACAAATGGCAAGAGTGTCCCTGACATTATGATCGGTAATTAAAACGCCAATATTGCGCTTTCGCAATTGTTGAATGATGCGCTTCACATCGGTAATGGAAATGGGATCAATGCCAGCAAAGGGTTCATCTAATAAAATAAATTGAGGTTCCGCAGCGAGGGCGCGAGCGATTTCTGTGCGTCGTCTTTCACCGCCTGATAAACTCATGCCGAGTGTGTCGGCAACATGTCCAATGCGAAATTCATCAATGAGTTGTTCGAGCTTTTGTTTGCGTTCTGTTCTTGATAATTCGGGACGCAATTCTAAAATGGCTAAAATATTTTGTTTCACCGTGAGCTTTCGAAAAATGGATGCTTCTTGCGGAAGATAACTCAAGCCGCGTTTGGCGCGGGCATGCACGGGCAGGGCAGTGATGGATTCGTCATCTAAAAAAATCTCGCCACCATCAGCCGGCACTAAGCCAACCATCATATAAAAAGAAGTGGTTTTTCCAGCGCCATTGGGGCCCAATAAACCAACGACTTCACCGCGACGTACTTCAAGCGAAACATCTTTCACTACTTGGCGCGATTTAAATTGTTTTTTTAAATGCTTGGCGCTCAAAGCATTAGGCATTAGCGTTGCTCCGGATTATACACTAACACGGCGCGACCATTCTTAGAGGGTGGCACCGTGATCGTTTGTTCAAGATTATTGTAATGAATCAATTCGCCATGGAAGCGATTGTCACCTTGCTTGACGGTGACACTTTGTTCTAAGGTGACATTCGACACTAAAGGATAAAAGCGAATGACTTTTGCATAAGCATGCAAGGGTAATTCATTGGGTTGAGGTATCGTCCAAAAATGCGCAGGATCAGCATTGCCATACGCAATGGCTTCTTCAATTTTATGCTGCGCGTTGGTCTTGGTGACTAAGCGATCGGCGATAATGTGTGTGCTGCCTTGATCGACTTTGACATGGCCCTCAAAGGTATTAATGCCTGCTTTGTAATTGTAAACCGTGGAGTCAGCGACAATATATAAACGTTCTTTGCTATCAGTGGGTAACGCTATTGCTGCTGTCGCTAAAATGGCAAATCCGCAACTGATAATGACATTAAGAACGCGCATCCGGAACATATTCGCCTCGCGATTGAGAGAGTAGCTTTATATTACCATTGCTCATGTCCGCATGCATCCCTGTTGCACTCACTTTTAAACCCGGTTGGAGCATGGTGATGGGGTCTGCTGTCTCTGCAACGTGTTCTTTAGGATGCACTAAAAGCCGTGGTGTTTTTATTAACGTGGCAGGATTGGTGCCATCCGCAGCGCGATGGATAATCACATCATCTGAAAATTCCACCCATTTCATGCCATGCAGTGCGGTTGCATGTTGGGCAGTAATGTACCAAGGTTGTGGCGACTTACGGTAAAAGGTAATAGCAGGCAATGTTAATTGTGTCATGTCATCGGTTGCATAATGGAGCATTTCCGGTGTGACAATTTTCACGTGTAAGCGACCCTGAGCATCCATGAAGCGAGCAGTAACATTTTCTAAATAAGCATCGGGTAAACCGCGAGATTCAGCAACAATGGGCGCAGGGCTTTGATAGCTTAACAAGGCAATGGATGCAATTAAGCCAAAAAATAAAATTAAACTTAATCGATTAAAAATTAAAGATAAGCGCATGCAGTTAATCTAGATAGGTTTTTATTAATGTTTCCCAATGATCTTGGGCGTTTAAAATCAGTTCGCACACTTCGCGGACTGCGCCATTGCCGCCAGGGAGCGTGGTGACAAAGGGGATGTGTTGTTTCATAACAGAAGCCGCATTCGGCACGGTAACCGGTAAGCCCACGCGTTTCATTAAGGTTAAATCAGGCAAGTCATCACCCATGTAAGCAATTTCATGGTCGTTTAATTGTAATGTTTGTTTTAATTCCTCATAACAAGGCCGTTTATCATCGTGCCCTAAATATTGATGTTGCACGCCTAATTCAGTTAAGCGTTTCGCAACACCGGGTGAGGTTTTTCCTGAGATAACAGCAACGTTAATGCCTGCACGTTGTAATAATTGAATGCCAAGCCCATCTTGGATGTGAAAGGCTTTTAAGCTATGCGTGCTTGTTGAGTAATACAGTTGACCATCCGTTAAAACACCATCGACGTCTAAAATTAATAAACGAATGGATTTAGCTGCAGCTTGAAATTGCGGATTCATTACACCACTCCTGCGCGCAAAATATCGTGAATGTGTAAAATGCCAATCGGTTGTTCGGTTGGATTGGTAATAATAAGCGAAGTGATTTTATGCGATTCCATCAATTGCAACGCCTCAATGGCTAGCATGTCGGCAGCGATGGTCTTTGGATTTTTGCTCATGAGGTTGGCGATGGGGGTATTTAATGCGGTTTCGCGATCCATGGCGCGACGCACGTCACCATCGGTAAAGGCGCCCGCTAAACGACCATCATGATGCGTAATGGTGGTCATGCCTAACTTTTTTTGCGTCATTTCAATTAATGCATCTTTCAGTAAGGTGTCGATGTTAACTTTGGGTACGTGCTCTTCTTGATGCATGATTTCACTGACTTGCAGTAATAAGCGACGGCCTAGTGTGCCGCCTGGGTGCGAGCGGGCAAAATCGGCTTTGGTAAAGCCGCGATGTTCAAGCAGTGCCATAGCCAAGGCATCGCCCATGACTAAAGCCGCTGTGGTGCTGGCAGTGGGGGCAAGACCGAGGGGGCAGGCTTCTTTGGCGACACTGACATCTAAATTGACGGTTGCAACCTGTGCCAAGCTCGATTGCGGGCGACCGGTTAGGGTGATGATGGGTACATTTAAGCGTTTAATAGCGCCCATTATCGCTAAAATTTCTTCCGATTCCCCGGAGTTTGAAATGGCTAATACCACATCATGCGGCGTCAGCATGCCAATATCACCATGTTTAGCTTCATTGGGATGCACAAAGAAAGCAGGGCTGCCGGTGCTTGCAAAGGTTGCTGCAATTTTTTTACCGATGTGTCCGGATTTACCGACGCCAATGACCACAATGCGACCGCGGCAATCGCCCAGTAAAAGACAGGCCTTGACAAAGTTTTGATCAATTCGTTGGGCTAACGCATTAATCATTTGCGCTTCGATGGCGATGACCTCGCGGCCAATAGAGCATAATTGTTCAGTTTTCATGCCGCCTATCTTAGCTCATCCCGTCAAAATGGTCTAATTTTTAAATGCCGCTCGTCCTCCTGCGCAAGTGGATAGTTCTAGCTATTTTTGAGCGCATTTGAGAAAATTAGTAAATGTCTGAAAACCTAGTAGAAATTAAGCAACTCTCGTTCTGCCATGAGAATGGCAAACGCGTTTTTGATAACGTCGATATTGTCATTCCTCGCGGTAAAATTACCGCCATTATGGGGCCAAGTGGCACAGGTAAGACCACATTGCTCCGGTTAATTGGTGGGCAATTGACACCAAGCACCGGAACTGTTCTTTTTTCAGGCGAAAATGTTCATGCCTTATCCCACCACAATCTCTTCAATTTGCGTAAACGCATGGGGATGTTATTCCAAGAAGGTGGCTTATTCACGCATCTAAATGTCTTTGAAAATGTCGCTTTTCCCTTACGTGAACACACGAATTTATCTGAACCCATGATCAAAACCTTGGTCCTGATGAAATTGCAGATGGTGGGTTTACGCGGTGCCGCTACTTTAATGCCAAACGAATTATCGGGTGGAATGGCGCGGCGTGTAGCGTTGGCGCGGGCGATAGCGCTTGACCCGGAACTCATCATGTATGATGAACCTTTTACCGGCCAAGACCCCATTTCCATGGGCATTTTGGTAAAATTGGTGCGCACGTTAAATGATGCATTAGGTTTAACCACCATCATTGTTTCGCACGATGTGCAAGAAACCCTGGCCATTGCTGATTATGCGTATGTGGTTGTGCAACAAAAAGTTGTTGGACATGGTACGCCGGAAGCATTGCAGCGCAATGGCACTGCGGCGTTAAAGCAATTTGTGCAGGGGTTACCAGATGGTCCCGTACCATTTGATTATCCAGCCAATACATTAGCTGCAGACTTCTTGGAAGGGTAGCATGACAAATCGCATCGCGAGTCTTGGACGCATTAGCATCGATAACCTGGTTGCCTTGGGCAAAGCGAGTATCTTGTTAGGACGCGTTATTTTTCACCCGCCAGCATTGCGGAAAGGATTGGGCTTACTCGTACAACAATTATACGCCGAAGGGGTTTTATCGCTGGCCATTATCATGGTCTCAAGCTTATTCATCGGCATGGTATTGGCCTTGCAAGGTTATCATACGCTGGTCAAATTTGGCGCATCACAAGAATTAGGCACGTTGGTTGCCTTGAGTGTGACCCGTGAATTAGGCCCGGTCGTAACGGCCATTTTGTTTGCCGGCCGCGCCGGTTCTGCTTTAACGGCTGAGTTAGGTTTAATGAAAGCCACGCAACAATTATCCAGCATGGAAATGATGGCGATTGACCCCATCCGTCGCGTGATTTCGCCTAGATTTTGGGGTGGGGTCATTTCTCTACCCATATTGACCCTGATTTTTGATGCCATGGCAATTTATGGCGCCTACCTGGTTGGGGTAAAATGGTTAGGAGTGGATGCGGGTGTGTTTTGGGCCAATATGCAATCGGCCGTTGATTTTCATGCCGACATTTTAAATGGCATCGCAAAAAGTGTTATTTTTGGTGTGGCCGTCACTTGGATTGCTGTTTTCCAAGGGTTTTTTGCCGTGCCGACATCAGCGGGTATTGCTAATGCAACAACGCGTTCAGTCGTGTATGCTTCGCTCACTGTACTGGGTCTTGATTTTATCTTGACCGCGATGATGATAGGGGGTTGGTAATGGCTTCGCAACGACTTATTGAAAGTTTAGTTGGCGCTTTTGTTTTGGCAGGGTTATTAGCACTCGCTGTGCTCGCATTCAAGGTCAGTGGCTTAACCAATCTTTTTCCAGAAGATAGTTATACCGTAACCGCTAATTTCGATGATATTGGCGGTCTTAAAGTGCGCGCGCCAGTGAAAATTGGCGGTGTGCAAATCGGTGAGGTGTCGCGCATCGATTTAGACAAAGTCACGTTTAAAGCGAAAGTTTCCTTGCGCATCCTCTCAAAGTTTAACGATATTCCCTATGACTCATCCGCTGGTATTTTTACCGCCGGCTTGCTGGGCGATAATTACATCGCGATTTCCCCCATGTACAGCACCATTTTTTTAAAGGATGGTGGGCACATTGAAATAACGCAATCCGCAATGATTTTAGAAAAATTAATTGGCCAATTCATTTATAAAATTAACAGTGGTAGCAGTAACAATGCTGATGCCGATGCGAAACCAGCAAAATCATAAAAGGAGGGAAGCTAATGCGTGCTAATCGAATGTGGATTAAAGTGTGGATGGTTTTATTTAGCTGGTGCTTATTGGTATCACCATTACAGGCAGCTCCAACCGGCGATCCCGTACAATTACTGAAATATATCGCTGATAACATGATTTCAGGATTAAAGTCACACAAGGCCACTTTAAAAACGAAACCCCAAACGGTTTATAACCTGGCATATCAATATGTCGTTCCTTACGCTGATCTAAATGAAATGTCGCGTCGTGTTATTTCGCCACAAGTTTGGAACAATGCGACACCGCAGCAACGCATGCGTTTTCAAAAACAGTTTACGACTTTATTAATCCGCACCTATGCTTCTGCCTTATCTTCTTATCAAGACCAAGTTGTGAAATTTTATCCCATTCGTGGTGGCGCAAATGGTGCAACGGTTGAAGTGAATAGCGATATTGTGAGTCCAGAAAGTCAACCGATTCACGTTACTTACCGTTTAGTGCGTGCGGGCAGTGGCTGGCGTTTATTTGATATGTCAGTAGAAGGCGTCAGTATGTTAGAAAGTTTCCGTTCACAGTTTGCGGATATTTTAGCATCGGGCAATATAGAGCAATTATTGCAACGCTTATCAGCACATAATTCACGTTAAGAGCTAACGATGAAAGAAGCAACAGTGACATTAAAGGACGAAACGTTACATCTTGCCGGACACTTGCATGTGAGTAATGTCATGCAAGTGTTGAAAACCAGCATGTCGCTGTTGCAATCCTTATCGCATTGGCGCATTGATTTTTCAGGATTAACAGCCAGCGATAGTTCTGGTTTGGCGTTAGTCTTGCAATGGGTCAAGCTTGCCCGTGAAAAAAATAGGCCGCTTGATTTGCAACATTTTCCAGCTGATTTAACAAGTATTGCTAAAGCGGCACGTTTGGATGAACTGATTCCAGCTAGTTAGGTTGTGTGCATGAAATTTCCTTTTGAAAGTCTTCGTTATAAAGTATTTAAGCGCAACGATTTAGAAAAGCTCGGCATGGACTTAAAGGAAGATGAGGAATTGTGGCAAGAAATTATTGCGCGTGCCATTAATGATAATTCATTCAAGCGATTTAGTCGTGAAGTCTTAATTAGTCATTGTCGTCGTTATCGGGCAATTCATCCTGATCATCTCTTTTATCCTTTTGCCTTGGCCCTCTTGGAAACAGATCCCAAAATAAAGATGGATTGTTTCGCAATGGGGTTTGCATTGCGGAGGAAAGATAATTTTACTTCCGCGCTGTTTTCTGAATATGCACAACATTGCATTAATCAGAAAGATTTCTTGAGCGCCATTCTTTTGTATTTACATGCTTGCATGAATAGTGATGCGAATGCGCGTTGGATATTTGATTATAATGAATATCCTAAGGCACTGTTGCAATGGCGCGCCATAACAACACATCGTTCTTCTACCTTAATTCGTTTGCTCATTGGTCTTTATTTGTTGAATGGTCATACCCCACAAGCTGTGGTGAATTTAAGTCATAATGTTAAATCCCATAATTATGATGCGCTGTTCGCAATGAAAGAATTTACAACAGATGGGGGTAGGCTGTGGTTAAGCGTGGCGCGCGATCTCAATGCAGGGATGGTGGCTGAATGGCATGTCGTTTTATTGGGTATTGAAAAGGCCTTCCAATTTGATTTGCTCAATGTGAGTTATTATTTCAACATCATGACTCACTTGCTTTCGCATGCCAAGCAAAACATTCCTGAGCGAAAATTTTTGAAGCAGCATGAGTTTGGCGAGTCGGAAATTTTCTTAAAAGAGCGACTTATGGCGCTGGCAAGCAATGTTTCGCAATTGCCGATGTCTACGGCATTGGAAGTGGTTAAAAATTTTGAAAACGAAGTCATGCCGAATTTATGTTTATCCGCGGAGATTAATGCGGAAGTAAAGGCAGCGCTTCACTATGCAACGTTTAAGGTTTACTTGAAAGCGAATTTACCATTTAAAGCGTTAGAGAGTTTTGATGCTTCGTTAAATTCGTTTCGCCAAATGAGTATTAATGAATTAACGCTTGAGCAGCGAGCACAGTTAAGTTGGCTGATTTTTGAAAAGTTTTTGCAAGAAAAACAATATGCGGCGGCTAGCAACTTTTTGCTTTCCGCTCCGTTAGTGAGTTGGACGGATAAAGTGTTTGAGCTAATACAGTGTTGGGATGTGGATAATTCCTCGCAGGAAACTTGGCAGGCGAAATTAAAAATTTTAGAGCTGATGGCAAAACATGCCAATTCGCTTTGGGCGCAAAAGGCACGTGTTACACATAATGTGTTAGCAAGTCCTTTTACGCGCATTCAAGTATTATTTCGAGAAATGACAGCTCAGTGGAACGCGCTCTTTGCAAGAAACCGTGAAGTAAAAAATCCTTTTAAAAAATACGATGAAGTCTTTAAGCATCAAGCAGGGCGTTGGCACGATTTATTACAAAAGAAAGAAAAAAGCGCTTGTGCAACCGTCATTACAGAGTGGGGCCAGTGGTTTGATACGCTACGCGCAGTGAAAGATCCGGCCGCACAGTTTGTTTTAAAGGCCATGCATGTACTGTATGAGGATGTTAAAAAACAGTATTTGAGCTTGCCTCAGTGTGAAGTGATTCCACCTTCATTCATTCAAGAGGAGACGCCGCCGCCTTATGGCAGTAGCAATGCGCTGGATGCACTCGCTGATGCGATTGAAAAAAAATCGCAGCCGCCATCCTCCCGTAAAGTAGCGGAAGATTATTTGCAAGAAATGATGAATGCGCCGGTTGTGCCGCCGCGTCCACCTTCACCCATTGGTTTATTATTTCAAAGTGCAGCATCGCCGCAATCATTGCTGCCAACCCCTACATCATCACCGACTAAACCTAAGACATGGTAGAAAATAATATGACGACTTATCTTTTTCCGGGACAAGGATCACAAGCGAAAGGAATGGGGGAGGATTTATTTAATGCTTTCCCCGAATGGGTAAAAAAAGCCGATGCCATTTTAGGCTACTCTATCGCAGAGCTTTGCTTGGAAGACCCGCGCGAACAATTAAACGAAACGGATTTTACGCAACCCGCATTGTATGTAGTGAATGCATTAGCTTATTTGCAACGGTTGCAAGAAACCAGTCAAAAACCAGATTATCTCGCGGGCCATAGTTTAGGGGAATACAATGCGTTGTTTGCAGCCGGTGTCATGGATTTTGAGACGGGTTTAAAGCTCGTGCAAAAGCGCGGGGCGTTAATGCGTCAAGCAATGGGTGGTGGAATGGCCGCGGTGATTGGTTTGCCGCTCTCGGCTATTAAAGGTGTGTTAGCAGAAGCGAATTTAACAACCTTTTCGGTTGCGAATTATAATTCTTTTTCACAATTTGTTTTATCGGGCACAGCGGAAGCGATTGCATCGAGTGAGGCGATTTTTAAGCAAGCTGGCGCTAAACTCTATAAGCCTTTAAAAGTGAGTGGTGCATTTCACTCATCCTTTATGGATCAAGCGCAGCGTGAATTTGCTGCATTTATTGCTGGTTTCCATTTTAATCCGCCAGAAATTCCGGTCATTGCCAATGTGGATGCCTTGCCTTATGCGGCTAACACCATTACGAATAATTTAACAAAACAAATTAATCATCCCGTGCTTTGGACACAATCAATGGAATATTTATTGCAAAAAGGGGAAACGGATTTTGTGGAAATTGGTCCCGGAAAAGTGTTGGCAGGATTGATCGGGCGGATTCAAAAGGGGCAATAGCGCCCCTTTCTTGTTAACGCTGACTCGATGACGAGCTCATTACTGACAATACGTTGCTCCAATTGGCGTGACTAAATAGCGATTCAGGAATTGTTGGTCTAAATATTGTTGGAACGTTTTCAAGGCTTGCGCATCACCTAGCACTAAATTATTAGCCTCATAATACCGCTTCACTTCGTCTAATAGGCCTTGTTGATATTCATCGGTTGCATAACCTAAAACGGAAGCTAAATTGAATTTATATTCATATAAACTTTTCGTTGCGACGTAAACATTACTTTGGCCTAGAATCACTTGATTTTTATAATAGTATTTATATAGGATCTCTATTGGCAAGCCTGCGTTGAGCGCTGATATTTCATCAGTGGTGTAAGCAATATTGTAATTCGCAGGTTTTCCATTGGGGGTTGCAACGATGGGAATATTAGTGAGATTTTGCGTGAATCCCGTGTCAGGGTCTTCTTTTGCAACGAAACCCACAGAGCCATCCGCATTACCACCAACAAGATTCATTAATACAAAATCACCATCCCAGACTGAGCCAAACCCCCAAACAATATAAAAACTTCCATCGCCACCCGTGACGGTTTGACCAGCAAACATGTTAAAAACCGTTGATTCAAAGCTTTCCGCTTCGCCCCATATCATAGATAAAATTTGATAAGCGCTATTGGTTTTCCCAGAAAACACGGTTGGCGGTCCGCCAGAGGGAAGATCGTAGATAAACTGATGGTGGGGATAAGAAGTGCCCGGCGCAATGGCCCAAAGATTGGTTAAATCCCAGCTAGTGCTGACTAAATCAAGGCCGCCATCAGCTGACGTTAAATAAGTCGCTGGGTCGCTTAAAGTGGCCGTGCCGCCAAAGGCACAAGCGCCACCTAATAAACAGCCGCCTGTCACATGATCTAAGGCGCCACCACTATTATTCGCTGCGAAGGTCTGGCCTGTTGCACCCGTATCCCAGAAGCTATTGCGGATAAGGCCACTGTTGGTACCGGCAATACCGCCCGTCATCGTGCCGCCATAGACGCCATTCGCTGCATAAGATTGATCAATAATACCGGTTGCGCTATTTTCCCCAGCAATGCCGCCCACATTATTGACCCCGGACGTGCGATTAGAGTAGACGCCGCTATTAGATATAGTGCCATTGTTCACACCCGCAATGGTGCCCACATTATTGTTGCCTGACAAAGTTGTTTGAGCGACTTCGATGTTATCGAGTAAGCCATTATTAGTGCCGACTAAGGTACCAACATTATTCTTACCTTGAATGGAAAGCTCAAACAGCATTAAGTTTTTAATAACAGCGCTCGTCCCAGTGACACCAAATATCCCAGCATTGTCGCGTGTTGGATCATTCACGCTGATATACCAAATACCACTATTAAAGGGATCTTGATTATCGCCATCGAATGTACCATTAAATGGATTGGCTAAAGTACCAATGGGAATAAAACCTTTATTATTATTCCAGACCTTAGTGTCAAACACATTAAATGTGGTTGGTCCAGTGCCTGCTTGGAAAGCATCGTCCCCGCCTAATTGATAATTTGCATTGAGCAAGGCAGTGCTGGTCGCAATACCTTGTAAGCTATAAATATCATAAACAACATAAGGGTCAGCCAATGTGCCATCACCACCACCGAAGCGCATAAATTCAACTTGTGAAGAAGGGAAGTTCCCATCACCAAGGATGAATGCGATTGTGCTCAGATAAGGATAATAAAAATTTCCGATAGCATCAGTATTTAGAGAGGGCAAATCATTC
>CAZQXH010000025.1:0-35344 GCA_964597435.1 uncultured Coxiellaceae bacterium
CGTTATAACCTGGCACGGCATCAAAGTGATAAATACCTTTTAAGAAATTCTCATCCGTTAAATTAGAAGTGGTTGCAATCAAACTACCCACATTCACAAATGAATTCGGCCCGAAATACACGCCAGCGGGATTAATTAAAATAATTTTACCGGTCGCAGTTAACGTACCGTAAATTTGTGACGCACCTTGCAATGGTGAAATACGATTTAACGCCACACCACCAGCCGGTTGAATAAAGTGCGTAGCTTGATTCGCACCGATATTAAAACTTTGCCAATTAATAATAGCGTTTTGCGAGGCTTGATTAACCGTGGTGACATTAGGAGTTTGCTGAATGGAAACATTACCGGATGCAACATTATCTAAAACGGGATTAGCTAAACAAATGGCGGCACCAAAAAAACTTCCGGAAAATAGAAGCACTTTTTTAAGATTCCATCCCATCGTTTTGTACCGTTTTAATTATTGTGATACTGATATTATAGCATGGCAGAGACGGAGGATTTTTTTCAAAAAGAATCATGTTATCAAGGGGTTATTATTTTGCGCCTCGCAATAAAATTGTCACTTAGCCCAACCCGGAACAAAAGTCATTGCGGTTTTCACTTCACGACGATTATGCTGCCAATCCGGATCAAAGCGACTGACCAAACGCCAGAAACGCGCACTGTGGTTCATTTCTCTGGTATGACAAAGTTCATGCAAAATAATGTGCTTAGCAAGATCAGTAGAAAGAAAAAGTAATTTGTAATTTAAATTAATCACCCCTTCCGTATTGCAACTGCCCCAACGTGTTTGTTGATCGCGAAAACGCACGCTGGAATAAGTGAGCCCTGTCGCTTGTGATAACGCTTCCACCCACGGCGCTAAATAGTTTTCGGCTTGTAATTTCAACCAACGATGCAACAAACGCCTAACGCCTTCCAATGTGATTGGACCTTTCAGCAATAGCCCACCGCTTGGCAACCTCGACAAACACAAGCGGCCTAATTGTTCTTGATAGGAAATGGGAAAAGTCTCAGAAATGGCGGTTAAAACAACCTCTAATGGCAAAACGTGTTGCGCTGTTAAATCAATCCGGCTTAATTGCATTTCAATCCATTGCCTATGCTCCGCTAAAATGTCCGGCAGATGCTGCAAACGAAACCGCTTGGGCACAGTAACAATTAAACCTTCGCGCGGCGTAATGCGAAAATTAACGCGTTTAGCGCGCGCATTGGTTTTTAATTGATACGGCGGTGGCCAAAGATTATTACTCATACGTTTTAATTTTTTCCGCTAAACAATCGTGCAACGGCGCAAAGCGCATTTCAAGGTTGGGGGCGCGGCGAATTAAATCAGTCGTTAAATGAATCAAACAATTACTCGCTGTTTTTGCAAATAGGAACGGGAAAATAGCATGAATGAGACACGCCGTGCCTGCTCCCCACAATTTAAAACTATACCCTACTGCTTGCCAAAAATGCTGGCCATAGGATTCATTTAAACTTGCCGGATGGGCGGTGAAAAGTCCTAATAATTTCATATTTCTCCCTGTCTTTAAAGAAAATAGTCTCAAAAAAATGTATATAACATCTTTATTGTTGCTTGAATATACATAATACTATGCGGCAAGTCTTCGGGGCAGGGCGCAATTCCCTACCGGCGGTATAGCCCGCGAGCGCTTAAGGCAACTTAAGGTCAGCAGATTTGGTGAAATTCCAAAGCCGACGGTATAGTCCGGATAATAGAAGCACGCTATAACTGCATGATTTTCAACTATTTTATTTGCTGCCCGAAGCGAAAGCACGTTTATTGCAAGGCCAAAAGAGCAGCTAAATGTTAAGCACACATCAAAAATACATGCAAATTGCGCTGGATTTGGCAGCGCAAGGGAAATATAGCGTCTCGCCCAACCCCATGGTTGGCGCTGTGATTGTGGCTAATAATCAGATAATCAGCTCTGGATTTCATGAATATGCCGGTGGCCCACATGCGGAAGTCATCGCACTGGATAAGCTCACAACCCCCCTGCCCCCGGATGCCATTTTATATATTACCTTAGAGCCCTGCTGCCATGTAGGACGCACCCCACCCTGCACAAACGCCATTCTCGAATCCGGCATTCGTCATATCATTGTCGCCACGTTAGATCCCAACCCCTTAGTCAGTGGTCAAGGCGTAAAACTATTGCAAGAAGCCGGTGTGATTGTCGAAGTCGGGGTATTGGAAAAAGAAGCGCAAACACTCAATCGCATTTTCTTTCATTACATGCAAACCAAACGGCCCTTTGTGATTGGCAAATGGGCCATGTCGCTGGATGGTGAAATGACGACACACGTGAGTGATGAAAAGCAATTAACCGGACGTCTTGCGCAACAAAGCGTACATCAATTACGCGAACAAGTGGATGCTATTTTAATTGGTGCTGAAACCGCCCGTAACGATGACCCCCAATTAACCGTGCGTTTTTCTGACTCGAAAATTCCGCGTCATCCACAACGCATTATTTTGAGTCAAAATGGTGATGTACCGGCTCATCTCACTCTGTTTAATCCCGATTTGCCCGGCAAAACTTTATTAGTCACTACCAACCCCAATCCTGATTTACATTTGCATTATGCGAAACACGGTATCAGCTTTATTGTCGCGCCCGCTGATGCGAATGGCTTGATTGATTTGCCTGCTTTATTGCAGTTACTCGGCCAACAAGGCATTACGTCTTTATTAATTGAAGGTGGCCGCAAAACTTTACAACATTTTTTTAACGCGCAATTAATTGACCAGATTGAAGTGTATATTGCACCGTGTTTAATTGCGAAATTACCCAAGAAATTATTTCTTGAAAAAATAGATTTTAAAACGTGCGGCGCGGATTTTCATTTTAGCGCAGCATTAACGAGGAAAAATTAAATGTTTACCGGCATTGTTGAAACCCTAGGATGCATTGTCAATTGCGTGGTAGAAAGTGAGTGCACGCACTTTACCATTCAACCCGAAACCCCATATCGCGATTTAACAATCGGCGAAAGCATCGCTATCAACGGCACGTGTTTGACAGTCACCCAATTTGATGACAAAACCTTCAACGTCACTGCCGTGCCGGAAACGTTAAAACGAACAAACTTAGGTGCCTTGACCATTGGCAGCCACGTAAACCTAGAACGCGCAATGACCCTGCAAGCACGCTTGGGCGGCCATTTTGTGCAAGGTCATGTGGACACCACGGCTGAAATCATTGATATAGAAAAAGGCGATGCGTGGTTAGTAAAAATGCGTATCGCACCAGAATTTAGCAAATACATTGTTTCAAAAGGTTATATCACCATCGATGGCATGAGCATCACGATTGTGGATTGTGGTAAAGATTGGTTTACCGTTACTTTCATTCCACACACGCAAGCTGTCACCATCACTCAACAGTATGCTCTCGGTCAACGCCTTAATATTGAAGTTGACATGATGGCAAAATACATCGAAAAATTTATGGGAGCGTATGCGCATGCTAACAGCCATTGAACGCGTTAAAATTGCCATGGCAGCACTTGTCCGCGGTGAAATGGTCATCTTAATTGATGATCCCGATCGGGAAAACGAAGGGGATTTAATCATCGCCGCCGAAAAAATTACCGATGAAAGCATGAGTTTTTTTATTCGTCATTGTTCCGGCATTGTGTGCATTTCCATGTTGGAAGAACAATTGGCCGCACTAGACATTCCTAGCATGGTAGCGCCTGAATTAAACACCAGTTCACGCGGTACACCGTTTATGATGTCAGTGGATGCCCGCGATAATATTACCACGGGTGTTTCATCTGCCGATCGCGTGGCAACAATTCAGGCATTAATGGCAACGCCGGCTGACCCCAAAAGCCTGGTAAAACCGGGCCATATTTTTCCGTTACGTGCTCACCCAGCCGGTGTATTTGGTCGTGATGGTCACACCGAAGGTGCATTGGATTTAGTGCGTTTAGCCGGATTACAACCTGGTGCCGTGTTGTGTGAAATCATGAATCCGGATGGCACCATGACGCGCGGCGAAGAATTAAATGAATTTGGCAAAGCGCATAATCTGGTTTCTGTTTCGATCGCAGATATTTTTGCTTACCGCTTGCAGCATGAAAATTTAATTAGCGAATGCGCCAGCACGACATTGCACCTTGAACCCCACGGTTCGTTTAATGCCTTGGCGGTGCGCGATGCGCTCACTCAAGATGAACACTTAGTTTTATATCGTGAACCGGTTGATAAAACCAAACCGCCTTTGGTACGTATTCATTCCAGCTGTTTAACGGGCGATTTATTCGCATCAACCCATTGCGATTGCCATAAACAATTACAATACGCGTTAGAACAAATTAGCAAAGAAGGTGGTTTATTAATCTATCTACAGCAAGAAGGCCGCGGCATTGGTTTAGTAAATAAAATTAAGGCGTATGCGTTACAAGCCGATGGATTAGATACGGTTGAAGCGAATGAAAAATTAGGCTTACCCATTGATGCACGGCATTATTACATCACGGCAAGTATTTTAAAACACTATGATATTAAGGCGATTCGTTTGCTCACTAACAATCCGCATAAATTAGCGGAATTAGAAACAGCTCATATTGCCAGCGTTGAGCGCATCCCCATGCCTGCCTTTGCCCATCTGCATAATCAGCGCTATTTGCAAACCAAAAAAGATAAATTAAAACACGATATTTCTTTTAATCAACAGTCAGGATAATTTTATGCGCCACCAAATTGCGATTATTGTCAGCGAATTTAATAAAGAAGTCACAGGTAAATTATTAGCAGGCGCGCACACGCGTTTGCTTGAATTAGGGTGTCAGGAAAAAGATATTACCATCGCCATGGTGCCTGGGGCGGTGGAAATCCCTTTAATCGCTCAAATTATCGCGAAAAATGGCAATCATAAAGCTATCATCGCGTTAGGATCAGTGATTCGCGGCGAAACATCTCATTATGATTATGTTTGTGATCAGGTGAGCCAGGGTTGTCAACGTGTCATGTTGGATTTTGAAATTCCGGTGATTTTTGGCATTTTGACAACGGAAAATGAGGAACAAGCCCATGCTCGCGCTGGCGGAGCAGAAGGCAATAAAGGGGCGGATGCTGCGGATGCTGCCATTGCCATGCTTAAATTGATTGCCAACAATTGCCAGAGTCCAGCCTAATTCATTAGAATGGTAGGCGACAACATATAGGGATTATTATGTTAATTCGTAATGTGCGCCTACTCGATCCAACCCTTTTCGGGGCATCTCAGCAATCTTTTAATGGTTCCGTATTAGTTAATCTGCAAGGACAACTGGAATTCCCTCCTTTAAATGATGTTCCCGCAGATTGTGTTAGCTTTGATGCAAAAGGTGCTTTGTTACTACCGGGTTTAATTGATACGCATATTCATGGTTGTCATGGTGCGGATTTTGCAGATGGTGCAATAAGTGGTTTTGATAAAATTTCGGAGCAGTTAGGGAAAGCAGGGGTGGCTTTTTGTTATGCCACGTTCGTTTCTCTGCCGCTCAGTGAATTAAAATATGCCTTGATGGGTTTAGATCAGTATATTTCAAGCCCACGTCATGCGGCGCAAGGCCGCGCGCGTATTATTGGCGTGCATTTAGAAGGCCCTTACATTTCAGCGGCTTGTTGTGGTGCACATAGTAAAAGCGCGTTATTGAATCAAATTTCCGTGGAAGAGTTCAAAGAAATTGTTGCTGCCGCACCGAATATTAGCGAATGGAAATTAACACTCGCACCCGATGTGCTTGGTGCTATTCAGTTTATTCGTGAGGCGAGTAAAGGGCTTAGCATTAACGGTAAATCAGTGCATGTTAGTATTTATCTCGGTCACTCCAATGCAGCACCTCAATTAATTCAAGCCGCGCTGGCTGCTGGCGCTGTGGGTTTTACGCATTTAGGCAATGCAAATGCCGAAACGAAGCATAGAAGTGATAAGCCGCTGACAGCAGAGGATTTGACAAGCGCATGGGTTAAAACCGCGCTTCAATATGGCGATAAAAATGCGGAAATCATTGCCGATGGCAATCATGTTTCTCCCGAATTTATTAAATTAGTTTATCGTCACTTTAAAAATACTATTTTATTAATTTCGGATGCACTGCGCCCAGCGGGTGAGCCAGATGGTGAATATTCATTAGGCACCCTCCCTGTCATTAAAAAAGAGGGGCGAATTGTTTTAAAGAAAGATGAAACGAAGTTAGCGGGTAGTGCGATGTTACTGCCGCAAATGTTACCGTTTTATCGGGAAATTTTGCAAACATTGTCGTTGGCGCCGCAAGAGATTGAGCAAGCTTGGTTACAAACTTTATATTACGCCCCAAGACGCCATTATCAAGGCCCTGCTTTACCGGAAGTAAATAATTTTATTTTATTGGATGCGCAAAGTGGTGATGTCATTGCGCATATGACGAACCGACAAATTTTCTTGGCTGAAAAAAAAAGTTTAAAACCAGCGGTTAAGTTATTTGACCAGATGAAACTGACTTCGCCGAGGAATGAGGCGTCAACGGTGCGGATAGGATGTCATTGCGAACCGTTGAAGGAATAAGCTGCGCATTTAAGGCGAATGGTAGCGGGATTGATAAAGGGCCAAACCAAAAAGTTTGGCCCCTTCACTACTTACTGAGCCTGGGCAGGCATGGTTGCTTGCAACTCATTTAACTCTTGTTGCATTTTAGAAATTTTAAACTGTTTACAAGCTTGAATAGCGTTGGCATCAACATTGATAGAAGTAACGCTTTTACCTAATAAAATCGGGTGCATGCAATCATTCCAGAAAGTTTTGCCTGGACCACCTTTGCGTGAGTAACCACCGTTTAGGCAAGCTTTTGCAATCACTTTGCAAGACCGGTTGTCGCCATCAGAAGCGGGTGCCGCCATTGGTTGTTGCATGGCATCTGTTGGTGCAACGGCTGGCGTGGTCGTGGTAGCGGTGTCATCGGCAAACGAGATTTGTGTGGCGAGGATTAACGAAGCGATTAGTAAAGATTTGCGCATGAGTGGAACCTCCATTGTTCGTTCGAATTACCCTTATTATGATACCTAAGTTAGAGGGGGAAACTATTAAGGGATATAAATGTGGTACTTAGGATTGGGTTGATTAAATTTTGAGCCATTTTTTTATTTGTTATGCATCAGTTAAACTAGGCCGATATTAGTATTTCGCTATTGAATTCTTTTTAGCTTGATTTATCTTTTAACTGAAAGTAAGCTGAAAATTACTAAAATTAAGAAATGCAACGTAATGCCCAGAGAATTGCATAATCAATGGCCAGCCAAACTCCTAATTATTATCATTATTACGCAGATGATTATGTTAGGTTATTTAAGTAATTTAAAAATTAATTTTAATTTCCTCGCCAACCGCACAACGATTAACATTCTAAACCCTTGCCCTAAAGCAGAAACGCAGTCAAAAATATCGCGGCAGATTTGTCAAAGCCAATTATGTATCTCTTTAAATAGTTTTCTCAGCTTAATCTCTTTTTTAATATTAAAAAGAAATTATAGCGTTTTAACAGATCATAGTAAGCGCTATAAAATACTGGCTTACGACATCTTCAAACCTCCTAAAAATTAATTGCATTACCAAATAACAACCAAATGCAACTGAATAATATTCAGCTTGCTAACTATTAATTTTTAGGAATATTTATCCATGAATAAATTTTTTCAAATTATTCTCATTAGTTTTGTAATGATTACAGCAAACATGTCATATGCTGCTGAAAATAACTTTCAATTTCAAATCAGTAATTATCACACCCAACGTCAAGGTGGGCAGACGTTAGATCTTAATGTTCGCTACACCATGAAAGGTGAAGTGGATTACTCTCAATATCCGGATTATAGGGATCTTAGAAATATTGCACTAACTTACCTTGAACCTTGCGAAAGACTGCCGACAAATGTCTTTTGGGAAGTTATTGCTGCTAAAATCGGGGATGATCTTATGACGCGCTATCCAATGGCTGGTATTAGCGTTCAAATACTGGTTTATCCCAACGAAAATGGAGTGGTGTCTGAGCCAGGTTTTCATGGGCCTATTTACACAAGAGGTGATGTCTTACCACTTAACCAGGTAGTTAATCCGATGCCTAGCAAATAATTATGCTTAATAAAAACTGGATTGGGTGCTTACCCTTTCCAGTTTTAAATCTGATGCGTGGCAAATTGCAAAAGCGGGATAAAACTAAGCAAGCTTTTGTGTCTCATGATATGTTTAAAATACAGACTTTACTATAACTGTTCATTGCCCTGATTCTGTCAAACATAAGTATTGAAAATTCGCCAGCAACCCCTGATGTTTTTACCTGTCCACCCTCGGTCCCCATCTGACTTCCGGCAAAATTATACCCAAGATTGACAGGTGAATTAAAATCGAGCGGAAAAATAGAATGACCACCAAATCTAAAGTTGAAACTCCGCCACGCCTTTTCGTCCCCCTCCACGCGATTGTAAAGACCCTGGGCAATATCCTGAGCAATATTTGCCGGCAAGAACCGCTGAACATACCCAATGACCTGACGCCAAAATAAATCGCGCCGCTCCCAATCCTTCCACTGCTCATAATGCTCATCATACAGTAGATAGGCTTTGATGAGATGTTGCGGGTTAAATACTTTTTCTTGCTGCGAACAGTGGGTAAAATTATTTCTAAATTGATTCAGCGTTTGACAAAGAAGCGTGTCATTTTGCTGCTTCGCTAGTGCCGCGTTTATATCCGCCATTGAGCTTTCATTAATCACATCAACCAATTCACTGAAATCAAATGATTCTAAGGCAAGATATTGTTCATGACCTTGTGGGAAAATTTCTTGGTATTGGCGCGCTACTTCTTCAGGATTCATGTACTTCCTAAGCATTTCGCACATTTCATTATCCCATGTACATAAAGCTGCTTGGAAAGGGGTTACTTCATTTAAGGTGCGACCTGAATAATCGATTGCCGTGCCTTTAAGAAAGACAAGCGGTTGTTTTAGCTTGATAAGGATTTCCGTTTGAGGAAGATCCCCTTGCAAAACAGTGCACACCATTTTGTTCACAAAACTTTTATCAAGGTTTGCTGGGAATAAACTGAGCCTCCGCAGATAGACTGCTCGTTCGCAATCTGAGTAATCAATTAGTTGGCCCTTTACATTGGGAGGCAATAAATTTAAAAAAAGTTTCTGCAATGACTCCGCATCTTCCTGGTTAGCGTCAACCGGAATATCAAGTGCTGGGCCGGCTGTTTTTTCTTCAGCCATTAAATGCTCTAGTTCTAAATTGCGTCGCTGCATAGCTTGCCTCGTTTTCTGATAATCTAATTTGTGCAAAATCCTACCATGCCTAGGTTAAGAGGAGCTTAAATTAAGCTCTAGAAAAATTGGATATCAAAGGCGGAGGCGGTTATTTGGTGCAATATTATCAATCGCATGACGAGATTAGGCATGTCTTTACCATTCTAACCTCAAGATGCGATTTTGCATCTTGAAGTGCTCCCTACGCGATGGGGTTTCCAAAGGGGAGAATCGCGATTCACCCCTTTGGTGAGCGGTGCGAATTTATTCGCACCGCTCATAAAAACATGGGCCTATACCCATTACGCTTCGCGTTTTGAAGTGTAATGGGTATATTCGGAGGCGTTTAAGATTTCCTCGACCCGAAGGGGCTTTGTTAAAAATTTGATTTATTAAACAAAGCCGATGGCCAGGGTGGAGGAAGTTTATTATTATTATTGTTGGCGCCGTTCCAATTCCTCGCTCGCTTGCAACCACGCAGTTTCATACTCATTCAACAATTGCTTAACCTGCGTTTGCTCTTGCAACAATTGCTGCAACTCATCTTTCTTATCCGCTTGATATAATTCTTCCAAAGCCAAACGCGCTTCTAATGCTTGCAAGCGTTTGGTTTCAGCGCGAACTTTACTATCCCACTTTTCCACGGCTTGCTGATACGATTTTAATGATTCGCGTTTAGGCGCCGCTTCTTTTACAACCGGCTCGCGCTCCGCTTTAGCGCTATTGTTTCCTTTACGATGTTGCACCAACCACGTTTGATAATCGCTTAAATCACCTTCAAATGGTTGTAATTTTTGATCCGCCACCAACAATAACGTGTCCGTTGTCATTCGCACCAAAAAGCGATCATGCGAAACCAACACCATTGCACCTTCATAATTTTGCAAAGCCATGTTGAGTGCATGGCGCATCGCTAAATCTAAGTGGTTGGTCGGTTCATCGAGTAATAATAAATTCGGTTGTTCGTAAACAATCATGCCTAAGGCTAAACGCGATTTCTCGCCACCCGAAAACTGCTTAACCGGTGCAAATACTTTATCGCCGACAAAACCAAACGTGCCTAAAAACGTGCGCAAAGTAGATTCTGAGGCTTGCGGCGCCAAACGTTGCATATGCAGTAAAGGGGAAGCATCCATTTGCAAACGATCTACTTGTTGCTGATCAAAATAACCGATTTTTAAAGTATTCGCGGCATGCCGTTCGCCGTGCTTTGGCGTTAGCTCACCTGCCAACAATTTAATTAACGTACTTTTACCGGCACCATTTGGGCCCAATACACCAATGCGGTCCCGCGGCGCTAAACTTAATTGCACGCGTTTTAAAATTTCTTTTTCATCGTATGCAAAATACACATCATCTAACGTCAGCAATGGATTCGGGGCTGATTTTGGCGATATAAATTCGAATTCAAACGCATTCTCATCTTGCACAGAAGCTACGATTTCCAATTTCTCGAGCGCTTTTACACGACTTTGCGCTTGCTTGGCTTTACTCGCTTTCGCTTTAAATCGATCGATGAAATGTTTCAAATGGGTAATGTGAGCTTGTTGCTTGGTAAAAGCCGCTTGTTGCAAAGCACGCTGGTTCGCATACGCCACTTCATATTGAGAATAATTGCCGGTATAAAGCGTTAAACGCTGATTTTTAATGGCAGCCACTTGCGTCACGGTTTGATCTAAAAAATCGCGATCGTGAGAAATAATGATGAGTGTGCCTTTATAACGCTGCAGCCAGTTTTCTAGCCAATAAACAGCATCTAAATCTAAATGGTTGGTGGGTTCATCAAGCAATAACAAATCGGAACGACACATCAAAGCACGCGCCAAATTCAAGCGCACACGCCAACCACCCGAAAAACTCTGCACGGATTGGGTTTGCTCACTGGCTTTAAAACCTAAACCGGCTAGCAAACTGCCCGCACGTGCCGGAGCGGAATACGCATCAATGTGTAACAACTTTTCATGGGCTGTGGCAATTTTCATCCCATCATGCGCATCTTCGGCGGCTTGCAATTCACGCTCAATTTGGCGTAATTCTTCATCACCATCTAAAACATAATCGAGCGCGCTCTGGGTCAACCCCGGCGTTTCTTGCGCAACAAAAGCGAGCTGCCATTGTTTCGGTATTTCTAAATCGCCCGCATCGGGCGTTAAATCGCCGCGCAATAAAGCAAAAAGACTCGATTTGCCACTGCCATTTTCTCCAACAAGCCCAATGCGCTGTTCAGGATAAATGGCCCACTGACATTGCTCTAATAAAACTTGCGCGCCGCGGCGCAGCGTCACATTCCGTAAATTAATCATTCGCTCTTCACATATTGATTTTCAAATACATTAAACCGCTGTTCCAAATCCCACTCCAAACGTGCTTTAGGATTGGCGTTTAAAAAGGCATTACAATCGGCATTATCGGTGCGGCAAACGGATGTTTTTTCTTGATATCCATCATCAACCCACAAACTGCTACCCGCTGCAAAACTGTAATGCAAGCTATTACGCACCATGTGTTTTAGCGTGAGATAAGGCAAATTAAAATCGGTCACTGCTTCAACGTATTCTTTGGTTAAGTTGCTACGGCTGACGCCTTCATCATCGGTCGATAAGGCAACAGGCACATTATTTTGTAAATATAAATTAAGGGGATGGTCTTTACCGGCCACATTTAAAATAACGCGATTACTCGTTAAATTAATTTCCACCAAGATTTTCTTTAAAGCCATGGTGGTTAATAAATCTTGCATGCCCTCTTCATTGGCAACATCTACACCGTGTCCAATGCGATTGGCGCTGGCTACCATCACGGCATCATGAATATGGAATTTCAAACCATCACTGGTAACGAGTTGGTTACTTAATTCACCTGCATGCAAGCTGATATGCACATTGGGATAAAGCGTATGGAAGTACTTCACCATTTCCATATGTAATTTATAATCTTGCATGGAAATAGTGCCATCTTCAGGCATTACCATATTTAAACCAACGACGCGGGCATCCGCTTCTGCTGCCATAAAACCTGCCATCAATTGCGCAAACACCATCTCAGGTGCTTGACCCCGTTGCACTTGATACAAATAGTGAATAGTTATCGCACAACCGGGTTTAGCATCCGCTTTTCCGCACGCTAAAATTTCCTGCATTTTACTTTCATCACGATTCAGGTTGTCAGTGACATGCGTAATAATGGTATTGAAACCATGGTCGAGTAAGTTTTGGCGCATGCGCTCAAAGTTAGCGTCATAACCTAATTGTTTGCCTAATTTACCGGATTCATTGCTATCGGCGGTTGTCATCAATTCGAGATACGATTCGTTCTGCTCAGCAGCGCGTTCGCTCACCTCTGCTAACGTTTCGCCATGATGGGCGCTGGGTATTGCACCGAATTTGCTAAACGTATTAAAGAAATGATCATGACCCGATTCACTGCCCATCGTAAAATGGCGCATGGACCAGGCATCAATTACTTGATCTTTAAATTCAGGATCTAAAATAGCGGTTTCTAATAAATCGCTAGAGGGGCAATTGGGATTGGTCGAAACGACAAACGTGTTACGGTCAATGCAAAATTGGTCTTTGGCGGCATAGCGCAGCATGTTTTCAGCATAGGTTGCGCCGCTTAAGTGATTATGCAAATCGCCACCTTTTGGCATAGCGCGGAGGAATTTAGTCAGTTTTGCTGGGTCGGATTGAATCGTTTGGAAATAGGTTGCTGTGTTGGTTTCAGCTGGCGCACTTGCCATGGCTTGAGCGGTTAAACTGAGCAAACCCATTGAAAAAAGACAGATTACTGAATGTTTAAACATACTCGAGCCTCGCGTATCGGGTAATTTTACGAAAGGCGAATTGTAGCGGATTTCAATAGAAGATACAGCAAAAATAGCCACTTGCACTCGTAGCCTTAACCACGACCCCATCACCCTGCGCTTTCGCGCAGGGTGATGATAACCACACTTACCCTAAAACCTGCGGTTGCTGAATCAAAATAACCCCAGCTTCAAACATACTAAGCGATTTACTCAAAGAACGCGGCGCATAAGCAGAACGGGCCAGAACCCAAGGATCGCGGGAACCCGTCGACTTAATTAAACGCATCGTGCCCTGCTCGCCAATCTCATACGCCACCACCGCCAATTTCCAATCATTGAAAATGCGATAATCATCTTGTAACAGATTTAACGCCGCCACGGTTGAGCGTTGCATATTTAAACGGTCATCATGTTTTAAACCCACGTTTAAACCATAATGCACTGCCGTTTCGGGAATAAATTGCCAAACGCCAGCCGCACGAACGGGATTTGCCGTTTCGGGTAAATTTTGATAACCCGATTCCATGAGTGGCAACGCAAGTAACGCGGTCGGCATCTTTCTTTCTTGCAATGCCGCCGTAATATCGCTTTGATATTGCTTCATGCGTTGCAATGATTGCTGCATGTAAGCATGGGCTTTGCCATCGGTACGCCACGCATTTAATTCTGCCTGCACTTCTTGATTCGCTTGGATGGGGAATGTATTCGTTGATGCCGCTTGCGCTAAATTTTGCAAGGTCGACAATGACAGAGCAACGCCACTTTGCTCACTCATCCCATAACTAAATGCACAAGCTGTTAAAAGCGATAAGCCCATCGTTACGGCCAAACCACGCTTTTTTTTACGCGGTGTTGATTTGGTTAAAATCATTGTTACTCTCCTTAATAAAAGTTTCTTTTCCGGTTGATAAAACCCCAAAGCACCACAAGGAGTGGCCGACTCCTTGAGAGCCTGGTTGGCAGAATGTAATAAACATTCTGCATATGCTGTACTAAAGCGCGGCTGACGTCTCACTAACGCTTCATCACAAGCAAATTCTTGTAATTGATTCATTAAACGTATCCAAAGATAGATAAACGGATTAAGTAGGCAGAGGATCTTAAGCCACTGCAAGCCATGCAACCACAGCACATCATTTTGGCGCACATGCTGTAATTCATGACGCAAAGACCATTTAAGATGAGCAGGGTGCAGTAATAATTCCGCAGGCAAAACTATAAAAGCCTTTAAACCTAAGCCAAAACAAAATGGGGTGGAAATCGTATCGGAAAGCATGATGCGTGCGTGTTTGATAGCATGATAACAATAACTGTTTTGCTTTAGCCGATAGAGATAAATTAGATTTCTGAAATAACGCATACCACCTATCGTCATGGCAATTATCACGGTGAAAACAACTATTTCATCCAGTGAGAACCGTTTAAACTGACTCGAATCTGCCACCGTTATCAAAGTAGGCGTCAAATGAGTTAAAGCGTTGGATTTCATTTGATGCACTAAAGGTTGCCAAACGCTAGTAGTATTATTGGGAATAAACTGCAACAAAAAGGGAATTAACAAACCGGCGAGCAACACATTCGTTAACGTAAACCGCGCTAAATGTAATTGTTCTTTTTGATCTAATCTCTGCTGAGTAAAACGCAATAAAGTAACGCACAAACTAAAACTAATCATTAAACCGATATTCATTATCCAATAGGCATGCAGCATTATTTTAATTCCTGTTTTTTAGCCTGTAATAACGCTGCTACAGCTTCTAATTCGGCACGCGACAATTCATTTTCTTTTACCAAATACGCGACCAACTCTGCAGAACTACCAGAAAAAGCTTGTTTTATCACTTTTTTTACGGATTGCGCAGTGAAATCGGCTTTACTAAATAACGGCACGTAATGATGTTGACGACCGTGTTTTTCAACACCCACTATATTTTTTTGTTGCAAGATGCGAAGCATGGTAGAAACCGAGGTATAAGCCAATTGTCGGTCTTGAGGTAAGGCCGCCAATACTTCATGCACAGTGCTAGCGCCCTGTTGCCATAAGATTTCCATTAATTCCAACTCGACCGGTGTTAATTGTTGAGCCTGCATAAAATCCCCTATTTTTCAATATACCAGACAATAACTAATAGCTTAGTTATTGTCAACTAAGGATTTAGTTTTTTAAAACCAGCTAAAATGAGTTATAAAGAACAGCAAGCTAGCGAGGTAACCATGAGTGAAATTGAAATAACCTATACTCGACTTGGCACAGAGGCGAGTGACTTCGCCACTTATTATTACCAAAACAATAAAAATGATTATGTTCGTTTGTTTTTTTCTTTTTTTCCACCATTAGGTTTGTTTTTTGCAAGCTTCTGTGTGGTGCTTTTTGCACGTCAATTTGCCAGCTTCCACGATTATGATTTAGTTTTTTCTACCATTACACTATTCCTCTGTGGTTTATTTTTTTATTATTTTGGCATGAAGACGATAAAAATTCGGCTTGATGCGTTCAAAGAAGATGTAAAATGTATATTAACACTGGATGATGAAAAAATTCGTATTGATGTTCTGGGAGTAGAATCTAAAACACAAAGTTGGCTTAATATTTCGCAAGCTATTTATTACAAAAACAGTGTGGCTATCTTCTACTATTTAGACCCGCAGCATGATTTTAAGTTATTCATCCAAACTAAATTCAATCTGTCAAATCCATCAAGAACGTCACTATTATTTGCCATTGTCACCTCTAATGCATTTACCAAGCTATCACAACGCGAATTAATCGAGTTAATTAATAAAAAGATCAAATCAGCTGAAAAGACAGACATAAAAACCCCAGAATAATCTGAGGTTTTTATATTGAATAACTTTTAGGAATGAAGTGATTTATAAATAGTGAATGCAACACCACCTTTTGCTTCGCGCTCCTCTGCTTGCTCCCTCTCTTGTTGCATACGCTGGATCAAATCGCTGTCTTGCTTAATCTCTTCTTCAATACGCAGGCGTCTTAGCATTGAATCATTTTGCATCGTTTTTAAAGCGGCAAAATCAGCTAAAATTTTATTTAGCGTATCTATCATTCTATTTAAATCCCTACGCACGCCTTCACGTTCTTTAAAAATTTCCGGTGATTCACTCTCCAACTTCAACTCGTTAGCTAAGGAACCCTTCTCGCGATTCAATCTTGAATTCGTTACTTGTAAACTGTAACCATCCAAGTCATCTTTTCGACTCAAGCGCTTCCATTCTTCATTAACCTCCGAACAGGCTAAATCAGGACTTTCGCTAATTGTCTTCGTGATTTCAACGTGCAATCTGGCTATTTCACCCATTTTCTTCTTTTTCTCTTCTTCTAGCTTGGCTTGTCGTGCTTTTTCTTCCTGTTGCGCTTTTTCTTGATTAGCCTTAGCCAATTGCTCTTGGTTCCTACGGCGTATTTCATCTAAGTTAAAAAATGCCGGAGGACTAACTACCAGTGGCGTCTCAAAAGGAATAACTTGAGGCCTATTTTCATTAGTAGTGACGGGTGTTATGTTGTTTTTATTATTAATACATCCTCGAAATAAGCGTCTAAGTATATGATTCATAGGTTTCTCTACAATAAAATAATAATAATAGGTTTCTTGAAGATTATTTTATGCCCCCAGCCTTAACATAATATTATGATAAAATTTCTTATAATTTAATTAGTTACATTTTTACCCATTTACTTATCAAAGTATTATATAATTAAGGAAATAGCGCATAAAAAAGGGGTGCGTAATGAAAGCTTTGCTACCATTGGTATCTAGCCTTATCTTAATAGGATCAATTCAGTTTGCTTATGCCGCTGGTTGCGGCGGTGTTAGCGCAGGTGGTGGCGGAAGTAAACCCACCACGCCAGGCCAACCACCGACCGCTACAGCGCCCCCTGAGCCCATTGAGACAGGCCCCCGCCCCATTGTCGGGAAGGTTGTTTGGGTAAAAGGTAAATTTGAGTCCATCGGCCCCGATAAAAAGGTGACAACGTTAAAACCAGATTCCTTTGTCAATTTACATGACACGCTGGTGACAGGCAGCGGTCAAGCACAAATTGTTTTTACCGATCAAACCACCATGACTTTCCAAAAAGGCACGCAAATGAAGGTGTCTAAGTACGAATATAAGCCCGAAAATAAACCTCAAGGCTCTGTGGGCTCTTATGTCATGGATTTAATTGAGGGTGGCTATCGCACGGTGACTGGCGCCATTGCGAAAACCAATCCGGGTGATTATCAAGTAAAAACCGAAATCGCGATCATGGGTGTGCGGGGTACCGACTATGCAGCAAGTTTTCAGGGCTGTAAGTTAGACATGAAATATTATAGTGGCACCCCTTATATGACTAATGATAAAGGCACGATCGTTTTAACGAAAGATTCACCCTTTGCAACCGTTCCTGCCTTTGATAAACAACCCGTTAAAGTAATGAAAGAACCGGGTGTCTTTAAAACCCCCTTGCCTATTATTCCCGCGGCATTTAGCTTACAAAATAATGCACCACCGCCAACTCAAGTGAAAAACTTGCTTGATAAAGCGGTTAAGCTCGATGAAACGATGAACAGCGGTGGCGGCGGCAAAGCCTGTGGCCGTGGTGGTTCATTTAGCGGCGGCTTTGATATCAAGTTCCACTAATTATTTACTTTCATGTTCATATACGCCATCCCAATTTTGGGGTGGCGAATCTTGTTTGAATTTACTAATACGATTTAAGAACAATTTATATAATTTCTGATACGGGTATTTTTGCTGTAATGCCTGCATTTTTTCGTAAGCCGCGTCCCAATCCCGATTGAAATAGAGTTCTAGCGCTTGTTGATATTCCGTAATTTCACTTAATTTTTTCGGCGTTAGTTCGAGTGGACGGCACACCAATTCATATAACATTACCGCTACCGTTTTACCTTTCACTCGCACTTTATCTAATTTACGAAACACAAAACGATTCTCATTTTGTTGATATGTCGTTTCAGTCACAATGATACCCAAACCATAAATCTTGGTTAATCCTTCCACGCGTGATGCTAAGTTAACATTATCGCCTAATGCGGTGTAATTCCGTCTAAATTTAGAACCCATGTCACCGACACTCATAATACCGCTATTAATGCCGATACCAATAATTAACTCACCAACCCCTTTTTCAATGAATTCAGGTTGCATGACTTTTAATTTTGCCTGCATATCAAGGGCTGTTTCCAGTGCATGACGCGCGTGCTGGGTATCCCGAATGGGAGCGCCCCAGAACGCCATGACCGTATCGCCAATGTATTTGTCGACAATCCCATTATATTTAAAAATAATTTCCGTCATGGGCGTAAAGAAGGCATTTAACATGTCAACAACTTGTGATGCAGTTAACCCTTCAGAAATCGTGGTAAAGTTACGAATATCCGCGAAAAGAATAGTCATGTCTTTATCTTCACCACGCAAAACAATAGAATTTTCACTTCGCAACATTTCGTCAATGTGCGTGGTCGGCACATACTGCCCGAAAATTCGTCTTAACTCTTGGCGTTTACGTGTTTCGAAAATATAACCATAAATAATGTTCATCAACGCAATTAACCATACCAAAAGAATCGGCACAAACATGGACAAAATAATGCCGGAAAAGAACCAGGTTAAGTATTTAATCAATAATAGTGCCATTGGAAAGCCGATTAAAACGGCACCCAAAACGCGCGGGCCAAGGTTTGGAAAAGAAAAGGCCGACAACAAACCAAAAAATAAAATGAGTGATACAGTAAAGCCATAAGTCCAAGCGGGAACGCGTGAGAAATTATTAATTAAAATTCCGTTTAAAAGCGTGGCTTGAATTTCTATGCCAGGAAAAGCATTATCCAAGGGCGCCGCGTGAAAATCACCGAGACCTAATGCGGAGGTCCCAATAATGGCGATTTTATCTTTTAAAAAATTCGGCGGTAATTTCTCATGCAAAATATCTTTTGCTGAATAATAAGGAAAACTATTTCTTTTACCCACATAAGGGATCAGGGCTTGCCCTTTTTCATCAGTAGGAATAACAACGTTTCCTAACTGAATTGATTCAATACGCCGGTGCTTTCCATAAGATGGGGCATTAATTTTAACAGGTACGCCATAGAGTTTATGCACGGTTTCAACCGCTAAAGCAGGATAAACACCGTCTTTATACTCTAATAATAAGCTTGCGCGTCTTGCTACACCGTCAGAATCAGGCACCACATTAATAAAACCTTCGCCTGCCGCGCGCTGTTGTAATACAGGGATATTGGAAATAAAACCTTCTGCTTCAAATAAATCGTATTGATCTTTTAAATCCTTAGGAAGCAAAAATAATGGTTTCAATAAACTATTTTGTTGATAATCACGTTGCCAAAAAGCATTTGCTAAAAATACCTTGCCTTCCGCAATGCGATTTGCAAAGAACTGGTCTTCATCAAAAAAGGGCTTTTTCGCATCCAAATCCTTTACACATGCCTCAGGCAGTTGTTGGTTGTCTAATTGTCCGAGGACCGAGTCAATCAAGTTGGGTTGTTTTTCAGAAAAAAATATGTCAAACGTAACAGCCTTAGCACCATAATGATTAAGCTTATCAATTAAGGTCCCCAATTTTTTTCGCGGCCAGGGCCAATGCCCCTCTAAACCCAAGCTGACATCATCAATGTCAATAATAACAATAGGAGCAAGATCAGAAGGGCTGGTCGTCTTACCACGCAAGATTAAATCATAATCAATAGCGTCCATTCGCTCAATTAAGAAGCGAACTGACTGGTTGTTGCTGGAAATTAACCAAAATGCTAAGCAAACAAGGATCAAACCAATTAAAATGGGGATGCGTCTATTCATAATCACAATCCTTGTGTCATTAATTAAGCTTAACACAACTAGTAATTGATTGAATATCCTGAGAAGAGTTGTTATTTTATGTTTTAATCTGGTTGTTTAAAAAGGATTTTTCATGTCACGGAAATTGACCAACAAACTTATTTCATTGACCGCTTTAGGATTATTTCTTGCTAGCGAAGGCATGGCTGCGGTCTTGCCTGGTGGCGCCATGCCAGCAACGGTGGGGCAGGCCATTACTGATCAACAAAGCACGGCACAACCTGCGCCCGTTGCGCCTGTTAAAGCACCGGAAGAATCAGTCGCCAATGCCAAATTACAGGAACAAGCTAAAAAGATTAAGTTTCACTTGAATAAGATTATCCTAAAAGGTAATCATGTTTATTCAACGGCTGAATTATCTAAAATTTACAGTCGTTATGAAAATCGCGACATATCCGTAGCTGACCTTTTCACCATCACACAAGAAATCACTAATTATTACCGGAACAATGGCTACATTCTGTCGCGAGCCATTTTGCCGCCACAACGTGTGCAGGAAGGCATTGTCACCATTCAAGTAATAGAAGGGTATATTAACGCGGTTGATGTAACCGGCAAACCCTACCGTACCTGCGCCAGGATTTTAGTCTATGGCAATAAAATCAAACAATGTCGCCCGCTTTACTTACCGCGCATGACCAAATATCTATTGATGGCCAATGATATTCCCGGCACGCAAGTAAAAGCGGTTTTTGCCCCATCTAAACTGGAAACGGGCGCCGCGGACTTAAGCTTAGTCGGCGAAACAAAGCCCATCACCGGTTATTTCTCTTATGATGACTACGGCACGCGCTACATTGGTCCACAACAATTTACCGGTAATGTTGCTTTAAACTCATTTGCTATGCCGGGCGATAGTACCAATTTAACCGTCGTAAAAACGCCACGCGGCGAAGAATTAACGTATGGCGATATAAACTATAGTCTACCTGTTAATGATGAAGGAATGCGCTTCGTAATCGGTGGTACGCGTACGGGAACACACCCCGAATATGTACTTGAACCCGTCGACATTAACGGTATCAACTATAACTACTACTCTAATGTTTCCATCCCGTTAATTCGGACCGAAACGCAATCGTTAATTTTACGTTCTGGCTTCACCTTATTAAATTCAAATGTCACCGCGTTTACCCAAGAACTGTATAATGATCACGTACGCAGCTTAGATATTGGTACAACGTACAGCTTCTCGGATCGTTTCATGGGTAGCAACTTGTTTAGTGGCGATATTCGTCAAGGCTTACCTATCTTTGATTACACGAAAGATACCAATCCTGTAACAGCATTAACGTCACGTCCCGGTGGTCACGCTAACTACACCAAGCTCCTTTTCAGCGCGACACGTTTGCAAGCCTTGCCACGTAATTTCTCATTATATGGCAATGCGAATGGCCAATATGCTTTTGAAGCACTCTTATCATCTGAACAGTTTACCTTCGGTGGTAGCCAAATTGGTCGCGGTTATGATTCAGCCGAATTAATTGGTGACCGCGGTTTATCGGGTAGCTTTGAAGTTCGTTATGATTTAGCTGTTAACCGTTTCCCATTACAAAGCCTGCAACTGTACACTTTCTATGATGCTGGCGTAATTTGGAATATTGAAGTATTGCCAAGCTCGCCCGCGAAAGTAAGCGCAATGTCCACGGGTTTTGGCACACGTTTCTACTTTAATAAATACATCAGCGGTAACGTCATGTGGACTCAACCACTCACCAAGAAAGTTGCAGCAATGGAATTAATTGGCGATGGCAGAGCTCCAAGAATGTTCTTTAGCGTAACCGCTTCATTACCGTAGGAGGTAGGTGAGTATGATGAAATATATTAGCTTAGTTCTCGTTTTATTTGCTGCTGGGGCGGTACAAGCAAAAAACCCACCGCCACGGTTAGCGAAAGAGTTTATCATTGAGACAAACCGGGTGTATGTGCCGGAAGAGAAGAAGATAGCGGAAACAAAGTTTTGTCCGTATAAGTTTCATCAGATTAGCTAGCAAACGTTGCTCCCATCTCCCCCTCTTTGGGGAGATGGGATTTTTCTGCAAATTACCGCCTTCTGATTGATTAATTTACTGAAACAAGCATTAAATATTTGTTGTAAATAACTTGCGTTTTTTTGGCAAACGATTAAAAATGCCCACCTCATCGCGCTAAAGCGCACCGAACTGCTCAAAAAATCATCCTGAAATAGGGTATTTTATACCCTCGACAAATCATTTCATCCCACCTATCTTTCCGGCACGTCCGGCATAAAACTGCCTGGCGTATTTTTTTTTCATCAGCTATGGGTTTTAAAAGTATGCAAAGTCACGTCAATCTCAATGGTTCACCGTTTGCACTAATCGCGAGCCCGCGTTTAGGCTTAAATTGCAATGTCTCGTTAGTGAAAACACGTCCTTTTGGTTTAGTGGGCACGCAAGTTGCGGTGAATGTACTCACCGGTAATATGGCGCTGTTAGATGAAGTGACGGTGGCAGAATTAGGCGGGGGTTTGCAATTTAGTTATGCATACAATAGCTTGGAAAAAAGCTGGCGGTTTGCTGCTTCGAACCGGTTGGTGTTTACCACAGATATTGTTTTAACCAAACCGGATGGTGAAAGCATTAGCTATAGTTGGGATGCACTTAAAAAAGCCTATGTGGCGGTGATTAGTGATGAGAGTCGCCCGCTTATTATTTTTAACGAAGCAACTCAGCGCTATGAATGGTACGACCCGAAATCGCGGGTGCGTGAATATTTTAATAAAGACGGCGACTTGCTAGATCGAATTGATGAAAAAGGACAGCGTACGCAATTTTTTTATTTAGCACAGGGCGTTTTAAGCAAAGTCATTGGCGCAAGTGGCAGTGTGTATACTATTCAGCGTGACACCGATTCGATATCGATTTACAAAGATCAAACCATTTTACAACGTTACTGGTTGAACGCGGAGCAGCAATTAACGTCTAGCGTTAATCGAGACAATGTCACGACGCAATATCGTTATGATAATCAGAAAATGTTGTCTGATATTTTGCAAGAAGATACTTCGCGATTACATCTCACTTATGCCAATGGCAAAATAAAATCGTTGGGCGCTGATACGGTCAATGAATTGACGTTTATTTTTTCGGAAAATCAAACAAAAATCAGTGCGCTGAATGGATATAATGCGCAATTGGAGCATTCTCCCAATCAATTAAAATGGCAAGAATTAGGTTTAGAAACTCAATTTAATTTAACTACCCATCAACAAATAGAGCATATTATTTTTGCTGATAAAACCGAGCAAAGCTTTTCTTATCATCCAGCGCATGGTTTTGTAACCCAAACCTTACAGCGTGACGGTGGGCGGGATGAGTGGGTTTACACCGCGGAAGATGAACCGGTACCGGCATTGCGGTTACACTTTGCTGACGCCACTTCCACTATTACAATGAGTGGAACACGCTTTATTTATTCAAAAACACGGCCAAGGCAATTATTATTTACCATTAGCTTGAGTGGTCAAGTCACGGAGTACCGTTATAACGCTCAAGGTCTGCCTGAGTATGAATATCTTTACTTAACTCATTCAATTCAACTCTCCGAAATCGCATGGCAAAAAACTACTGAAGAACAAGTAAAAACGTGGTTAGCGAGTTTATCAAACCCTCAGCGACAAATTAAAAAGAACATTTATGATGCATACGGCAATCTGGTTGAAATAAAAAATTACCCGCTTGGTGAGGACGTAAAAGAATGTCTCGCTGAACAGAGAGACCACGATTTAGCAGGTCGTGTTACATCGCGCATTCAAAGTCGAAATGATGTGTTGCAAGCCTGCGCTTGGCAAACGTTTACTGCGGCCGGTGAAGAATTAACGAATACATTAGGTGCTGACCCCGCCCTATCACAAGTAACGCGTATTGAATATATTAATCAAATCACTAAGCGCACTTTGCCGACAGGACTGCAAGAAATTACCGAACGAGACCAAGATGGGCAAGTCGTAAAAATTAGCTTGTGTGCAGGCAACCTGCAACGCATAACAGAATACAAACATTATCAAAATGGTAATTGGATTGAGATCAACCAATATGCTCTACGCGATACACAGGTGGAAGACGCTCAAAAAAGTTTACAGCGTCTGGATGCAAAACATCGCCCCACTTATGAAATTTCAGTGGGTGGGTTTATTACTCAACATCGATATCTGGATGCAGTCCGGTGTAAAGTGACCACGCAATTTGCTAAATCCATTGATTTAACAACCCTTTATTCTTACTCAATTGGTTGGTATTTAGGTAGGACGAGTGCGCAGCCCAATGATGCGCTGCTAAATAAAGCCTTAATTGCTGATAGTGCTGATCGAGAAACCTTGCATTTTTATACAGTGGATCAAAAGCCTCAATACGAAATTGACCCGGAAGGTTATATCGTTGAATACCGTTATGACACGCAAGGCCATGAATTAGATTGTATTCGCTATGCAGAGAAGATGACCGAAGCCGAGCGCGCGGATTTAATGCAAGGTAAACCACTTTGCCGCACACCTAATCGGTTACTGGATCGCATCATTTCAAATAGCTATGATCAAGACGGCAACCTCCTCGCCAAACAAGATGAAGCGGGATATATCACTTTATTTGAGCGCGATGCGGGTGGGCGTGTCACTTCGAAACGGCATTTTCTAACTCCACTTTTGGCGTATCATGTCGACTTAAAAACAGTGCTGCCCGATGTAGATGCTAAAGCTGCCATTTATCGTTATTTTTATGATAACAATGGCCGCTGCACATTGAGTATTGATCCAGAAAATTATGCGACCATTTATGAATATGAATTTTTAGCGAAACCCGTTCGAGAAACACGCGTTGCGAAAAAGGTGCAATGGTCAAATGGCATGCCTGATATTCAGAACACGGTCGCGGATGAAACAACGCATTACCAATATGATGAGTTAGGTAGAACGCTGCAAATTACCGCAGCCAACGGCTTAATCACGGAGTACGCTTACGATAAATTAGACCATGTCACCTCCGAGGTGAGGCGAGATGGTAGGTCAGATGCCATCAATGGAGATACTTATCGAGCTAAAAAGGAAATTTTCAATGAATTTGCTGAGCGATCGGAAGCGGCGGATCCCTTCGTTTTATTAGCACAGAAAACGGCAACGGACCCGGATGCATTTTGGCGACAACATGCGAATAAAACCGAACATAGCGCGACGGGTTTAGTTAAATCCATGACGGATGCGTTAGGCCATCGTACACTATTTTTTTACGATAAAGATCGGCGTTTAGTCTTAAGCATTAATCCTCTGGGCGCCGTTAAGCAATATCAACGCGATGCATTTGGTCAAGTTGAAAATGAACGTGCTTATGCTTTACCCATCGCACCTGAAAATCTAGCCACTTTAACGGGTGGATTGATAACACCTGCGGTGCTTACCTTGCTGAAATCTCACGTGGATGATCGCATTATCGCGCAAACACATGATCGCTGCGGGAACATTATTTCAAAACAAGATGCAGAAGGGGCAATTTCGGACTTTAAATACAATGCATTCGGCGATTGCATCGAAGAGAAATTACCCGCACCCGAACCAGGAGCGCCCGCTGCGACTTTAGCTTACGAATACGATCCACGCGGAATGCGAAAGAAAATAACGCGTTCCGCTACTGATATTGGCGTGCAAATAGTTGAAAAAAGTTATAACCATTATTTAGGCTTAGAAACAGACCATTGCGATGCGGTAAAAGGAAATCAGCATTTCGAACGCGATTTACTGGGTAATTGTAGTGCGATATGGCAACAAACAGACGACACTGTTTCTTATCAAGCGGAACGCACAACGTTTGATGCCTTTAATCGACCGTTGCTTAAGCAGAATGCCGATGGCGAAGTGAAACAATTTTCTTATCGCGAGCAAGGGCGCATAACGGAAATTACTACTGCCCAGCAAGTTTGTACCGTATGGCAATCGGCTTTTGGTGAGGTGATTGAAAAGCAATTTGGACTTGGTATGGTGGAAAAAACCACACACCATCCCGATGGGAGTGTGCATACCAAACATAACGCTTTGTCACTTGAGTCACAAATTAAACGGAACTTGTTAGGTGAAGCTAAATCCGAGTGGCATCAAGAAACGGGTAAGGTTAGCTATAAACGCAATGCTGCGCATGCGTTAACACAAAGCATTAAGACCTTAAGCCGCACGAACAAATACATTACTCAGATTGTGCCAAATACATTTGGGGAAGCTGAAACCGTCACTGATGCGCGAGGGATTGTTACCCAAAATCGCTATAATCGACGCGGACAGTTAGTTCAAAAAAATAGTTTACCAGTGAATGCTCGTGAAAAAACCTTAACAAAAATATTTAAGCATTCTCCAGCCGGAAGTTTGTTAACGGTCTCAGAAGGTAATGCGAATGAACCGGCTTTGCGGACAACTAAACGACAGGTAAACAGCTTAGACCAAGAAATTAAAAGCATTATTAATCCAGGGAACCTGAATATTACCACCAGTGCCAAACTCGATGCGGCCGGCAATAAAATTTGCGCTACTGATGAAAATGGTTTTACCACGCGTCGGTTTTTCAATTTAGAAAACCGACTTTGTTTGCAGCTAATCCCTCATACCGATAACACCGTGTTTGGCAGAGAATATCAATATACGCCGGCAGGTAAAGTACAAACGCTGCGTATTCACGCTGCACTTTTACCCAAAGATCAATTCCATGACCAAGACACGTTATCGCCCGCGCAAAGCAAATTGCAGCCACGACCCGATGATACGATTATTCATTATTGCTATGATGAAATTGGCCAAGAAGTCGCAAAAATTCAGTGTATTTATGATCCTGTTACGCAACAATATCACGGCATTGTGCAAACCAAAGAATGGGATGCAGCGGGCCGTTTAGTGGCAGAACAACGTTTAGGTGATTATTTAGCCCTGCCATCGTCAAGCCTGAATGATCCAAAAGCCCTACTTCGATTAGTTATCCCTTTATTTAACTCCTCCTCGGCGCGCCGCCTGTCGTATTTTTATGACACTGCCGGCAACAAACGTTTCGCCATTGCTAACGATGGAACCGGTTTTGAATACCGCTATGATAACCGTGGCCGTCGCATCATGGAAATTGAGTATGGCATCGGCTTAGCTATTCCACCTGCGGAAAATTTAAGGTTTGATCCAAAACGCGATCGCATTACCTACTTCGCTCACGATGAACTTGGCCGCGAAACCCACGTTGTAGCTGCAAATGGTTTAGTGACACAAAAGCAATATGATTCAGCCGGAAATATCACTTTAACTTGCGATTACAAAGAATCTATTTTCACTAAATTGAAAGGAGACAACTGGGTTTATGATGACTTAATCGCTGAGTTAATTCGCCTCAAACCAAGGCTAGAAGTGGATAAAATCACCCAAGCTGAATTTGATCGCCAAAATCAATTTATGTTAACGACTGACCCGTTAGGGTTTACCGATTATTTTGAACGTGATGCGCTTGGCCATTTACAAAAACACACCGATCGAAATGGTGGGCAGTGGCATTACACGACTAATGCAGCAGGGTTTATTGAACAAACTGAAACACCCGTGGTGCCAGTCAGTGCAGTTTCCCAGACTAAAGAAGGTAAACTGCAACTTCAGACTGCCGTTCTACGCACCATTATCAAACACTTAGAGTTAGATAGTAGCGGTAATGCCAAGACCGTGTTAGAAGATTTCGGCACGGATGGTGTGCGCAAACAACAATTCAAGCGTGATGCGGCCCATCGAATTATCGAAACGGAATGCGAAGTAACTGTCAATGATCCAAACAAAACCGCAAGCGTTGATTTCACCGATCTGCCTGTCAAAAAAACCAAAGTACAAACTAAAATTATTTATGACACACGTGGTAATGAAATTGCCCGCTCTGATGAAGAAAATCGCTGGACTTATCAAGTGTATGATTCCGCTAATCGCTTACGGTTTGTTATTAAAAATGAAACAGCGGTTACTGAATATGAATATAATGCTTTTAATGAAAAAGAAGTTGTTCGCCAGTATGCCCAAACGCCTAATTTAACGTGGGCCAACCATCGTGAAAACGGTTTAGATTTGGCGGAACTATTGCCCGCGTTAATTCGCAGTCCGTTAGATCGTGTTGGCAAGCTAACTTATGATGCCGCTGGAAACATTACTAAAACGCAAGCAGAGAAACGTTTCTTTTATGCTGACGGTGAATTTGGCATTGCACAACCTGAAACCATTAAAGATTACAATTGCTTTGGCGATGTTGTTCACGAACAAGTTTTAATTCGCCCCGGTGTTTATCAACACACTTGGCGTTGGTTTAATACGCAAGGAAAACTACTTGCTGAAGTGAATGCGGGTGGGTATTTAACGCGCCATACTTACGATTTACAAGGTAATGAAGTGTCGCTGGTTGAATATGCGAAGCCTTTAGCACTCCTCATTGATGAAAATACCCTTTTAACTGATTTGGACGCGCATATTGAGCCGTCCGCAAAAGATCGGCAATTTAGTTTTACCCATTCATTGCGCAATGAATTACTTACTGAAACGACAAAAAATGTGGTGACTCAAGTTGCTCGCCTCAATGAAGATAACACTCCTTACATTGAAGATGCACCACCACAAGATCTCACTAAAACCCATGCATATGATGGCATTGGTCAACGTTTTTCAACAAAACATCCGGATGGGTTAGAAGAACAAACCATTCGTGATGCGAGAGGAATTATTTTAGCGGAAGTTGATTTGCCACGCGCCAATAGTAGTGATGAAAATGCGCCTATACAAATTCCGTTAAAACATCACCATGTTGATGCGTTTGGCAAACGATTAGCAACACAAATTTTTAATCAGGCAGCAGAAGATAATTTGACTCCTTTAAAAAATAAACTTTACAGCTGTTTAAAAAATCAAGCATCCACTACACCCGCTGTATTACTAACAGCAAATAATATTCTTTTCGTGCAAAATTTTGATGAGCGCGGGCAGGCTTTAATTCGACAAAATAGTCAGGGCGATTTAATCGCAACTATTCGCAATGAAACGGGCAAAATTGTCCGGCATCTAGAATTAGCAAGAGTATTTAAAGATCCAACCCAAGGCACTGAATTGACAAATGCTATTGATGAAACCAACATTCATTACCATGCGTTAGGGATGCCAACCTATCAAGGCGTTGCGCGTAACGGAAAAATCCTTCAAGAAACGTTTACTCGTTATAACGTTTTTAAAGAAGCGACCGGAATCAGTCCCGATAATCTAACCTGGGCACAGCAGCAATATACTGACAATGCCGGTATTTGGTGTACCAATGCGAGTGGAGTTTGGACCATTCTCTTGCAAGATTTACGCGGTTTAGAAACCCTGCGCCTCCAAGGCGAAAAACAGAATATCAGCCAATTTTCGGTGCAACAATTGCCCGCTATTCTTAGCGCGCGAGCCGAGTTTAACTGTACTGAATCGCGTCACAATGCGCTCGGTCAACTCGTCCAATTTTTCTTGCCGCATAATTTCACAATGAATCCCGCCAAACCAGCGCGCGATATTCAACCTGATCGTTGGGATAATCCGTTACAAGAAATTAATGGCGAAGGGGCGGTAACCCTGTATGACTACAATCATGATAACCAAGAATTATGGCGTATCACGCCTGCTGTCACGGTGATGGATAATGCAGGCGTTGAATTCGTTGGCAGCGCCATGGTTCGCAAAGCGTATAATCTGCGCTCGCATTTAATCGGTGAAGTAGAACAAGGTGCTAATCATACGTTATCGGCCCATTATGAAGGTTTAACGAAAGCTTATCTTCTCAATACTGCCGGTTTAACCTTAGCCGTGATTCAAGCAGATGGTGTCATCAGCGAACGCAATACGTATGATATTAGTAGTCATTGCATAATGAACAAAGATGAAGGCAATGAACTGTGGATATTTAAAGTCAATCTAGAGGGCCAAGTTCAAGGCGTGAGTTACCCTTCTGGTTTAGGCTTAGTATTTTTATTAGATCATCACGGCGAACGTTTAGTGGTGCGCGACAAAGCAAACCGCGAATGGCGTTATGGAACAGATCCGTTTGATGCAGTGACAGTTAAAATAACCCCCACGGGTTCAAAAACGCTGCAAACGTCAGATCGCAATCAATTACCATTGGAAATAACCTATCCTGATCAAACCCAGCTAAAGTATGAGCGCGATTTTTTTGGCACGGAAGATCAACACACTGACCGTGGTAGACGCACCGTTTACACGGAACGCGATGGCTGTAAGCAACCCACGCATATTTATGCGCAAACGGTTAACCCCGGGTTAACCACGCTGCGGGGGATTAATGTTCTTGCTAATTTACCTAATTTTTCTGTCATTAATCACGGTGCAGTGGAAGAACCCACCGCCTTGCAAAATCAACAATTAGAATATAACAAAGGCATGCTACAGAAAATTATCGATCATGGTTTACAGCAAATCCAAACCATGAAATATGATAATGAGGCACGCCGCACGCGCACCCTGCTTAGCAAAATGAATGGAGAAATGATTAAAGACATTTCACAAATTTATAATCGCCTGGGTGATATTGAAACCATTTTAAATCGTGAAATGCAAGACTGGGGCTTGGCTCAGCTTGATGCAAGATTCATTAACGATATTTATCGCAACCGCCATTTTACTTCGTTGCTTTACACACCGGCTAAAATAAGTAGCCAATGCACTCTGTCCGCTTGGCCGCCGCTGCGCGAATATCATCTAACAGGTAAACGCCATGAGTTGCTGTTATTGGGTGGTCAATTAGTCAATGGTGAAATTAAAGCAGTCGCTAATCATGGTTTAGTGATGGCCTATCAAAATTTTCTACGCAGCAAAGAAAGTCGTTTAGATGCAAATTATCAGTGGACCCATGTGGATTTGGCATGGAACAAGGATCGGCGCTTTTTATCTAGCCTCTCTAATAACGGTATTTTTCTAAGTTTGCATCGCAATGACAGTGATTGGATCGATCGCATTGATTTTAATTATTCAAATCGCTTGTCTTATCAACAAGTACTTTATAAAGACGCGAATGGTATCGAACGGAGTGGATTTAGTGAAGATGGCATGCCTGTTTATGTTTCAGATTACGGCAATGATAAGCCTGGCGATGAGGTAAAACTCCAAGCAGTCAATTCCTATCAAAATGTTATTCCGGGCACTACCCTGCCACGTTATATCAGCAGGTTACGTCAATGGCCGGCCAAAGGTCATACCGATTCTGAATTAACACAGCATTGGCTGGATTATCACTATTTTGATACACCGGAATTGGTGAGTGATCATGGTCAAATTTTTAATGGCAAACCTGGCCCGGATAACTATGCACGATTATTGTATGATGCCAACCAGATGCCGAATGCAAAAATTAATGCGGCTGATGAATTATTAATTGCGGATGCGCCGCCTGATGCGAATTTTAATCAAGCGACTGTATTGTTATTGAATTCGCCGGAAAAATGGTTCATCAATAAACGAACGTATTTAGCATCGCAAATTTATAACAGCACATTCTCTGGTTTTTATGGATTTTTACAAAATGCTGATGGTGAAATTTATGGTGGTTACAGTCAATTAACTTCGTCCATGCTGCAAATTGAGGATGCTGCTCTGCATGCAAGGGGTATTTCGCATGATGGTGTATCTGGGTATCCTTTTGGTCGATTGCAAATCTGCAATAACTACCGCTGTTTAGGTTTTTTCATACCCCCTGCTATCAATCCGGTTAATGATTGCATGAGTTGGGACATGCCGCAGTTACCTCCGCTCGGCATTAAAATCTACACTATCCAACCCAAAGAGACCGTACTGTCCATTGCCATGGCCGAATTTGGCGACCCAGACGCAGCCGCCCTTATCGCGCGCCTAAATGGCTTACCATCCATTCTTCACCCACTCGCCTGGGGCCGCGACCTGTTCTTACCGGATTACGTCTCACCTTACAACAAAGCCAACCAACCCAACCCCTTGGCCCAATTCAAAAGCCAATTACTCAGCCAACTCGCGCCTCACTTAACCGCCCCAGTCATCAAACCCCACCGCCCCCACACCTGGTACAAAGTCTTAATCAAAGCCATTGCCTTAGCCTTAATCGCCGCCTACGCCCCAGAACTTGCGCCACAATTCCTGATGAGCTTAGTGGGCGCTCATATTGCGACTGGCATTGTGGCTGCTTTGGGGGATGTAGTCGTTCAGGGTGTGTGCATGGCGACGAACCTTCAAAAGAACTTCTCTATCAATGAGGTGATCGAAACCGCCGTCACCTTTAGCGCTGGTGCTGGTAGTGGCCCATTAAACTCGTTAACCGACGCTGCCAAGATGGCTTTAAATGTCGCTGCGATGAATGCGGCGACCCAGTTATTTGAAATGGCGATTGGCACATCGAAACAGTTCAACTTCCAGAGCTTAGCGCTACAAGTAACCAGTAGCTTAATCAGTGCCAAACTCAGCATGAAAGGCACCGAGGCTGAGGTGCAAAGCGCCAGTGCTTTGAAAGCTGCCATCAAGGATGGGATCACCCAAACCTTCCAAGCAGTTTTAGGCAGCGCCTTGACGGGCCAGCCGTTGAATATTGAAGAAACGCTGGCACATTCGTTGGGCAATAGTATTGGTAACAATCTCTCTGAGCAGCTGAAACAACATTTTGAGAGTGTTGCCACGGTGCAAGCGGCAAAGCAACCGAAGTCAGCTGGGAATGCAGGTGAAGCCCATTCGACGACCAGTCAGAAGCAGGGAGCGCAGCGGCGGGCGTTTTTTGAAAGGAGTAAGGTTGAGAAGGATGCTTTAGGGAGCGGAGCTGATCATAATTCGTTGATGGATGCTCAGGTTAAAGCAAAAGCAACTCGGGCAAAACGGTGGTATGACGAAAGTATGGCTCATAGCAATAGTTATGACCAAATACTAGCAAAACTAAATCCCAGCGACTACACTGACACCCCAGCCGGCTGGATATTAAAAAATGCCACCGCTGCTGGTCTTACGCATTTTACACCGTTGGATTATGTGGGAAATCGAGCGGGTGAAATTGTAGAGGCTCATGGATGGAACAGAGCCAAAGCGATTGGTTCTGCGGCTTGGGATGCGGCTACGACGCTGCCTGAGGGGGTTAGTGGAAAGGTTTTGGCCGTAACTGCAGCCAAATTTGGAGTAAAAAGTTTTGGAGTAGCTAAAGCTGGATTGTTTGCTTTAAATAGCGAAATTGTTAAAAATGTAGAAGCTTTAGTACCACTAAGCAAGAAGACAGTAAGATTTACTGAGCTAGCTTTAAAGGCCACTAAAAATGAAGTGCGTATTTATCTGAAAAGCAACGAACTAAATTTGCCTCTTGAACAAAGGGATAAAATTTTGGATATTTTAGGCGGAGGAAGAATGGATAGCCTTACTTTAAAAAAAATGAGTAATGGCGATATTAGGCTTATTACAGAACGATCTGGACATACGAATGGTTTTCAACGTTTCTCTTTTGAAGTTAACCAAGCTGGGCAAACAGAGAAAATTGTACAAACTGCGTTCGATGATTCAAATAAATTAGTGCATCAGAAACCGGGCGAATTTAAAAATAATTTATACGATGTGAAAAAATGGAAAAAATAAACTTATCAAAAATTCTAGAGGGTGATATTGCTCTTATAGATAAGGTAAATGTAAAAGACATTGCTTTATATGAAGATCGAGTCACAGTCGAACCTCGTCATGTAAGAAACATGCTATTAGAGTATTTATCAGGAAAAATTAACTCAACGGATCTTACTAAATGGGCAAGATTTATTTGTTTACGTAGTGAATATGGAACCCCCTATTATCTAGACGACGAAATGGCAGACTTTTTTGAAGACATGTTTTACGTTATCCAGCGTTTGTCCACCCCAGAAATAGACGGTGAAATAACCGAAGAAAGAGTAAAGGGGTATCTTTTTGAATTAAAAAAATACCCACCTGATCCTACTTGATATGCAACAAATTCTTTCCAATATATTTCTTTTGAGAAAGTAAAAGACAATAAAATTGATATTTAGAAACAATATAAAATTTGAATATGATATTTTCGAAGAAGCCTCATATCTAAATGCTCTATTTATTAGATTGGTTAACAATGGAGTTTATTCAAAAAGCGAAATGAGGCCATGCATGAAAAAATATTAGCGTGGTTCAAGACCAGCATGGAAAGAAAACAACATATTTACTGCAGCGGATGGAGCAGAAAATTTAATCGATACTATTAGTTTGTAGAAATTTAATCATCAGTAAATTAACTAAAATGAAATATGAAGACTTATTAAAAATATTACATGGTGATATTTCACATATTATTAAGGTAAATGAAAAAGATATTGCCTTGTATGAAATGGAAGTAATCATCACGCCAGATGATGTAAAGAAGATGATGCACAGGTATCTCACAGGTATTATTAGCGCTCATAATTTAACGAATTGGGCAGGATTTTTATGTATACGTGCCGAGTACACTGCTCCTGACGCGGAGGATGAAGATTATTATGGTGATATGTGGGATGTTATCCAGTGCTTATCTACCCCAGAGATTGATGGGGAAATTAATGAAACCACAGTCAAATCATATCTTTTAGAGTTAAATAAGTATTTTAACAATTAAGACCAAAATCAACCTGGCATTTGAACCGCTTGGAACCGGACAGTATGAGAGGATTGGGAAAAAGCTGTAAAAAGACAATAATTAAAATTTCAGATTAAAGGTTACCGGATTAATATGGCAATCTACCAAGTTACAATTGAATTTATACCAGAAACTTGGGCAAATAATAACAACTATAATCCTCTAGCGCTTTACGAGGAAGATGAGAACATTCATGACTCTTCAATCGCATGGGAGGGATTTATCCATGATTTTGAAATAAATGATATTTCAAAAATATTACCCCCTGGTAAATCATGGAGTAAAAAAATACTGGCTTGGGGAAATTCGGAAAGTAATGATATAGAAATATTTTTTAATGAGAATAAAAAAATTGAATCATTTTCTGTGCGAATTGATTTTCGAGAAGATTTTAATTATTTTTTAGGAAAAATAGTAGAATTAGCTAACAAATTAAACTGTGTTTTTTTTATTCCTGAATTTAAAAAAATAATTAACGCAGAATATCAATTAACGGCGGAAAATATAGCTAATTCATATGCCAGCCGATTTAATGTTAATCCAATAAAATTTTTGAACGAATTGGCAAAAAAATAAACAATAATTAAGCAGAAGGTTGAGAAGGATGCTGGATCAATAATTGGAATGAAAATATGGCAGTTTATCAATTTAGATTTGAACTTATCCCTAAAAATTGGGTAAGCCTTCCATTTTTAGTGCACCACTTCAGTAGGCAGTCGTAATTTCTCAC
>CAZQXH010000026.1:0-32707 GCA_964597435.1 uncultured Coxiellaceae bacterium
GCGCAGGGAGTACTTCAAGTTGCAAAAAGCGCATCTTGAAGTACGAATGGTATATTAAAGAGGCTTGTTCGTTAACGAGGCGGGTTTTTTCCAGGTTGCTTGGATTTTTTCCAGTGTTAGCTCAAGTGCATCCTTCGTTTCAATATCCTGAGCTTTTTTAAACTTCTTCGATATTCGGTAGTTCACGCCGGCATTTTGTTCGAGTGCTTTTTTAACTTCATTAAGTATTTTTTCATATTCATCGATGGTTTGGGTTTTGCTTAAATCTTCTAATTTTTCCGTGATGACTTCAGGGATGGCTTTTTGTTCGATCAACCCAAGGATAAGCTTATTGAGCTCAGCTGAAACAATAAATTTGCTGGTGCCTGAGCTAAACATTCCGGATCTGCTTAAAGTCGGTTGGCGTTTTTTCGTTAATTCAATAAAAGCATCTCGTAAGTCGCAATAAAGTTTAACGGCGTCATCTTGTTGACGATCACTGATGCCTAGTACATTGCATACTTGTTTAAAACCAGCGAGTTCACTGGCTTTTTCGAAGTTGGCTTTGGTTTTTTTATAGTCATCTACCGTTAAATTATATTGTTCATTAGTGTCGTTACTTAAAATCTCCTTGGTGCTACCAAAAGCAAGCATGGCTTCTTCTAAGCGCTTAACGAAATCAGCATCATTCGTCTTGGCGAGTTTGCAAATTGCTATCCAGACATAGAGGCGAAAACCCGCTAAAGAGTCAGGTAATTTTGGATAAGTGGTTTTCCTTTCGTCAGAAGTGCTACCAGCAAATTTCCTATGCAATTTTGGCGTGGATGCCGCAGGCGCAGGTGGGGCAGCGGGATTTTGATTATTTTTAATTGAACGTAACTGACTGCGATCAAATTTGCGAAGGTCATCTTGAATAGTGTTTTTTGCCTGCTGTGATGAAGTATCTACTTGCGGAATTTGTGCTGGTGCTTTTTTAAGATGAGGACGATCACCCTGTAGCGCAGCTAAGAGATCGCCTTTGGGGCTTGCTGAGCTGGGCGCTGTCGTGAGTGAGGGCATTTGTCCCTTGTCGCCAGTCGCTGGTTTTTTTGGCGGTGGCGGTGGTGGTTTGGGGGTGCTAATGAGTTTGGGTGGTTGCACTTGTCCACCTGGGGCAGGTTCAGCGCTGGCGTGTAATGGCTGTGGTTTGCCGGGCGGTGTGGCGGAGGTTTCTTTTTTTCCAAAAGAGACAGTACCCGTAGCTGGATCAATTAAGAAATCATCCAAAGGAGCATCATGATATTTTTCATCTTCACTTGCTTGGCTGCCGGGGCCTGCAGAAGCTACTTGTGCCCGAGTTGGTACAGGCGGCGGAGTTATTTCCTTAATCAGGGAGCTGAGCGGTTCAACCTTGAAAATCCCCGTTAATTGTAATGGCGCAGGAATTTCCTCTGCTTTTTTCCATAAACTAAGCAATTGCTCACCACTGAAAACCATTTTAAACTGGGGGAAATAATGAAAGACCAATGCTGCTTGCTGCGGTGTTTTAATGTGCGGAATTAATTGCGTGCCGCATCCAGCAAAGAGTTTACAATGTTCTGGTTTGCTCACTAACTCTTCAAACGTTAGCTGATTTTGTTTTAACGCATCAGCAATGATTTGGCGTACAGTAGCGGGAAGTTTATCTTTTCCCATTTTGAGGGCTTGATGCGCAAGCGAAATTAAGGCATCTAATACAACTTTGCCTTTTTCATCACTGATCATTTCGCAATTGTTAGCTGTTTTACCTAAAATATCATCAATCAATTGAAATAAATCTTCTTGTTTCAGACGAGCTTCAAATACCTTCAAATAATGCGGATAAAGCCTTAAATGAATTAACGTGCAATTATCAAGCTGCTGGGTTTTGCCCACACCAAGCGCTATCAGCTGTGCGGCAATTTTTTCATTAGCCTCTTTTTCAGCGAGAACCCATTGAATGTCAGCAAATCGCGGTGCATGCAGTAGCTCAATTAGTCCTTCAAAGCTTAATTCGTAGAATTTTTTCCCAAAATAGGCTTGAAGTGTCAGTTGATAAGGAATCACGTTCCCACCACCAAAAACCCCTAAGCCGCCTGTCTTGATTTCTGTTTTTTCATTTAAAACGATGGCTAGATAATCCCAGAGCTTTTCTCTAAGAGCAGCATCAATAATTCTTTTTCCAAGCACAATGCGCGCGGTCGTTGCTTCACCGTTAATGACTGTTTTTGAAGTGTTTTTCCATCCTTTCGTTTCATCCCATTTAATATTTTTACTGGAGTCAGGAAGTAAGAATGCTTTTGTATAGCAATCAATTCTTTCTTCGATACTTTTGGCCTTGACTCCTGATGCGGTAAGATTATCAAAACCCGTACGAAAAGCAGCGAGTGATGCTCGAACGGTTTCCAGCGGTTTAAGGGGTGCCTGAGTAGCAGGGGGCGACACAATTAGCTGTTTTCGTGAAGATGAAAAAGCCGACAGTTTTTTTAACACCGTTGCTTCCGCAACATGATTGATTGCCACGGCTCTTACTTTACTTAAATAATCCCGAATATTATTTTGTAATAAAAAGACTTTGCAAAATTCAGCGTGGGCGTCATCCATTAATAAATCAATAAATTTAAGTGCGGGGATAACCTCTTCACTGATAAAGCTAGCTACAAATGGCGCATTGCCATAAATTAATGCGGCGTTTTTGCGGTGGCGAGCAGTGATGAATTTATCTTTATGTTTTAATAAATAATTAGTAATGACCTCATCGTTAAAACTTAATAAGGTCGTTATCTCGTCTTCAGTAAAGCTTCGCGAGACTTCGCCAGTCAAGATGATTTGTTTAATGTAACTCGCTTCTAGCGGTAGCATGGGAATGACGCGTGGGAATTGCGTTTGTATCACACCAGGTTTTTTACGCTCAGCTACGGTAAAAAATTTTGCGAAACACTCTGCATTGGGTAGTAAGCGTTTTACGATAAAGCCGGGCTGAATGTTACTTAAAAAAACATCGCGTAACGCATCATTTAAAAATAAATTTTCAATCAATGGCGCATAAAGTTTATATTCCGCTTCGTTAGCCAAATAAATTTCTTGAATGGCATCTTTTAATTTTTCTTTAAAAGCGCGTTGTGGTTCAGATAATTCAGCCTGTGTTAACGCTTGATAATGATCGTCAATGAGAGCTTGTAGCGCTTGCTGTTTATGCAAGGGAATCGTTAAGCGCGCTGCTAATGCTAATTGCGGATAAATAATGGCGCGATTTTTTTCATCTGCTTGGGCCAAGATATTGACCTGTTGCGAACTTAAGTTTTGTTTCGACCAGGCAAAATGAGTTCCCGATAATAGTGCTGCACCAAACTGCGGTTTGCCTAAGCTAACTAGGCGCGCCATGGTTGCGGGTGATTGGGTAAACACATCAGTAAATTTAGCCAGGCTGGCTAATTTTTCTAAAGCATCATCGGATAAGTCGCCAAAAATGTCCGTTAAACTTTCTAGTGTTTGAGTTGATAATTGTGCTAAGTCATCCGGTGTGACTTCATTGGAATTTAATAGTTGTAAAGCGAAAGGAGGATTGCTCACTAAGCGGGCGTTGATGCTTGCGGTAAATTCGGGACATTTTTTTCGTAAAACCCGCAGTACGCTTGGTTCGGAAATATCTTTGAGTGCTAGCTGCAGGGTTTGGCGCGTGTTGTCATCATTTAAATTCAACGTATCAAAATGCTTGCTTGCAACGAGTTCGACTAAGGCGGCCCGATTTTCTTGTAATCCTTCTGCTTGTACAATTTTATCATCAACGATGACATGTTTTGCCACGAGATCAGCAGAATCAGTATGGGTTAATAATTTACGTCTTAAACTACCAGTAAGCTTCGCGACTTGATCGGCACTTAATTCCGTGAGGATGTGATTGCTGGTTGTTGTAGCACGCTTTGCATCGCCAAAGTCCTCATCGTGCTGTCCGGGGTGTTCTATTAATTTTTCAAATAACGATTTTTCTTTTACGATTGGAGGTGGCACTTGTTCTTCAGTAACGGACGTTGATGCGGTAACGGATGGCGCGGTGTGCTTTTTTGCTTCGGGCGTAGGCGATTTTAGTGCTTCACCCCGTTGGATGGACGTAGCGGGTATAGGCGTAGCGCTAACGAGTGCTGGTTGAGAAAGGTTTGGAATTTTGGTTTTTAGACGGTCAACTAATTTGGAGCCTGTCGATTGCGTGCGGTCTAAGGCATGACGTTTTAATTTCAACAGAGCGTGGTATTGGGGCTTATAAAATGCTTGGCTCAACTCAAATAGCCGGGTTTCATAATCATGATGTGAGTCAATTGCTGCTAGCCATTCCAGGATGATTGCATATTTTTTTAATAATTTATTTAACCCATCATATTTTGCTAAATGAACGCCGGGTTTCTTGAGCTCAGCTTCTAGGACTTCACTTGCAACCGTATCAATATTAAGTCTTGTGACGGATTTTTTGCCAATGATTTTAGCTTCTAAGTAGATCTGATATTTAATAATTTCTTGGCGAATGGCTGCCAAATCGACATTTTGACGTTGCATGAAGTTATCCCACTGTCTCGTGTTATGGAAAGAATATTATCAGTTAAAGCTTAACGCTAACTGATGGGGGCGGGTTCGAGGCAGAAATTAAGAGATTTGGGGCGGAATTTCAACCGGTTTACCAGATAAAAGGCTGGGTAGGACGGCTTTTGGTTGAAGTTTACCTTGCACGATTAAATTGATTGCGTTGCAAATGGGAGCGCGAATTCTGAGACGAGCGGCTAGTCTTGAAACGGTATCTGCATTACGTTTACCTTCAATGGCTTGGCCTATTTCTTGTTCAGCTTCAGCGACGGTTTTGCCTTGGCCCAAAGCCAATCCTAAGCGGCGGTTGCGAGATAAATCATCGGTGCAGGTTAAAATCATATCGCCAATGCCGGATAAACCAAAAAAGGTTTCTGGGTTGGCGCCGAGTGCCACACCTAAGCGAATCATTTCATGTAAACCCTGGGTCATAAAAGCACTTCTCGCGCTAGCACCCAGTTCTAAGCCATCGATTAAACCTGTTCCCACGGCTAGCACATTTTTGACGACGCCGCCTAATTCTACGCCAACCACATCCGTGCAAGGATGGATATTAAATAACGGCTGGTCAAATCGTGCGGTTAATTCGCGTAGCATCAAGGAGTTAGCAGAGGCAAGGTCCACGGCAACCGGTAAGCCCATGGCGACTTCTTTTGCAAAAGAAGGCCCTGATAAGACAGCGAAAGGACAATACGGGCCCATGATGCTTGCGGTCACTTGTCCCAGTAATTCACCCGTATCGCCATCCAACCCTTTGGCAGCACATAAAATGCGGGTTTCTGAGGAGGTAAATGGCAGCAATTGTTCGAGTGTGGCGCGATAACCAGCGGAAGGAACGACCATGACGATATCCTTTACTCCGCGCACGGTGTCGGCCAAATCTAGCATGGGTTTTAGGGTGTCAGGTAAGGCGATGCCAGGTAGATAGCGGTTGTTAAATTTTTCCGTTTGCATCGCGATAATTTCAGCGCTTTCAATGCTCCAAATGTGTACGGTTTGACCGCGTCGAGCAAGGGTGAGTCCAATGGCAGTTCCCCAGGAGCCGGCACCTAAAATGGCAATTGGCTGATAGGTTGTGGTCATGCGTTCCTCACTTTGAAAGCAATCGCGAAACACGTCTGTGTCTCGCGATCAGGTTAAAGAGCACTATAATCGTTTAGTTCGATTTCTCTTTGTTTTGCTCATCCATGTGTTTGTTGTAGAGCGCATCAAAGTTAACAGGAGCTAAAATTAATTGTGGGAAGCCACCGCGAACCACGAGATCGGAAACGACTTCACGTGCATAGGGGAACAAAATGTTCGGACAGAAGCTGCCTAACATTTGATGTAATTGATCGTCGGGGAAGCCGCTGATAGCGAATACGCCAGCTTGCTGTATTTCAATCAAGAAAGCAGTTTTCTTGTTGCTGTGAACCGTTGCCGTGATCGATAACACCACTTCGTGCATGTTGTCTTGTAAGCGATTGCTCTTGGTTTCTAAATTGAGGGTAACTTCTGGTTTCCACTCTTCCACAAAGGTATGTGGGGTATTGGGAGATTCTAACGAAGCATCTTTCACGTAAATGCGTTGGATTTCAAAATGCGGCGTCGTTGCGTCGGCCATGGAGAGATTCCTTTATGAGTTAGATTTAATAAGAGTGTCAAGTTTACCTGACTTTGCGAGTGCGGCAAGGTCATCGTAACCGCCGATCGGTTCTTGGTTGATAAAAATTTGTGGCACAGTGCGGCGATTGCTCAAGCGAATCATTTCATCGCGCTTTTTATCATCCAAATCGATGCGGACTTCTTCATAGGGAATTTGACGTTCCTTGAGTAAGTCTTTTGCTAACCGGCAATACGGGCAATTTTCTTTGCTGTAAACGATCACACTAGCCATTATTTACTCCTTCACCAAAGGCATTTGCGCAGCAATCCAGGCACGGATCCCTCCAGCTATCGAGTAACTATTGTACCCTTTTTTTGTCAGAAGTGCGGCAACTTTTTGTGATTCAGTGCCCATTTGGCAAACGATAACTAGTGGTTTTTGTTTGAATTTTTCTAATTTCTTGGGGTTTTCGATTAATTCTTGAGCGCTTAAGTTGGTGGAGTCGATGATGTGCCCCGTTTTAAACTGTTCTTTGCTGCGTAGATCAAGTACGGCGGCACGTTGACGATTAATCAATTGCGTAGCATCAGCTGGGCTGATCATTCTGCGCACACGGTTTAATCGTAATAACTCGACAATAAAAAGCAAAGCAAAAACCACTAAAATAGCGATGGAAAGCAGCGGGTGTTTTTCACCAAACTGAATAAGTTCTTGCATAATTTCACCCTTTCTAAAAAGAACCGGCTACTCTACTCGGCTCCTTTCTCCTAAGCAAGAAGTTATCCAAAAGCTCTCCGGCAACGGGGGAAGGGAATCATCATTACAAGGTGCGCGTGAGACACCAAACATCAATGCGGGAAGCGCCCGCTGATAAGAGCGTGCGGCTGAGGTCAGTGACGGTTTGGGTGGTTGTGACGACATCATCCAGGATGGCGATGTGCAGGTCTGCGTAGTCGCGGGTGGGGGTGAAAGCGTTAGTGAGATTTAAGTGGCGGTCTTTGGCACTTAATTGATGTTGTGCTAGGGTGAATTTATGGCGTTTGATCCCGCTGCGATCGATGGGAAGCCCTGTGGCTTTAGCGAAGGGTTTGGCGATCTCAATGGATTGGTTGAAGCCCCTCTCGCGTAAACGCTTAGGGTGCAGTGGCACAGGCAAAATTAAATCGGGTTTGGGTTCGCTCAGCCAGCGCTCTTTAGCATAGCTCGCTAAAGTCTCACCTAACCAGCGTGCAATGCTTAAATCCCCTTGGAACTTTAATCGCGAGATGAGCTGCGTCAAGGGTGGTTCATAAGGAAACAGGGCATGCAGGCGCGTGAAAGGCGGCGGTTTTAGGAGGCATTTGCCACATTGCCTTGCTTCTGATGTTAAAAAACGCCCACATTGCAGGCAAGATTGCGGTAGAATGGGCAAATCGTTTTGGCAAGGGGTGCAAACATAGGCCCGATTCGGTGTAATGCCAAGACAAAATAGACAGGTAGTAGGTAGTAGAAAATTTAATAACGAGTGAGCAATGAACATCGAGTGGTCTCCTAAAGATTATGCAGCAGCATCCGTCATCGCTGAAGAAGCGGGACAGGAGCTGTTATCACGATTGGAATGGATGACAGTGGTTCCGAAGGTTGTCATCAATGTGGGCGCAGGTTTAGGTCGTTTAACTCAGCCGCTACAAACGCGTTTTCCTAATGCAGCAATCATCCATTTAGAATTACATGCCGCCATGTTAGAAGCTGGCCAAAAAGCACAACCTGGAATGTGGCTGCAAGGCGATGCCATGCGCTTGCCTTTCCCAAATCAATCAGTCGATTTAGTGGTGGCAAATTTACTGCTGCCTTGGATTGAAAATGCACCGGCGATGTTAGCCGAGTGGCGCCGGGTATTAACACCGAATGGATTACTGATGTTGACCACGCTCGGCCCTGACACCTTAAAAGAATGGCGCGCTGAAATCAATGCGGCGGTTTTAAAACAATGCGTTGACATGCACAATGTGGGCGATGCGTTAGTCGCAGCCGGTTTTATCGACCCGGTGATTGATACCGCTGAAGTCGTATTAAGTTATGCAAACAAGAATGATTTAGTAAAGGAATGCCGAGCGAGCGGTATGGGTTGGCAAGAAAGCACAAGGGATAATACGGTGTGGGATGCAACGTATGAAATCATTCATGCACACGCTTTCACACCCCTTCCCAGTAATGAATTCAGTAGTAATGAATTTGGCGAAACGAGAATCCCGCTAGCGCATTTGCGCCAGCGGTTACGGGGTTAAGGTTTAGCGTTTTTGCTTTTTCTTTTCTCATCACGGCGCACTTGATCTGCGAATGCTTTGCGATCAAATAATGAAGCGGGCATTACGTAAGGTTGCCTGCTTACCAATTTATTTAGCTCGATTTCGCGTTTAATTAGTTCAACTTTCCCGCGAGCCTTATGCGTATTCAGCAAGGCCAATTCATCATAAAAATCCTGCGTGGTGGTTTTTCGGGTAATTGAAAATTTAGTGCGTCGTGTATCAGCAAGGCGTTTTAACTCATTTAAAACCCGTATCGCCTGACGTCCATTCGTGATCCAAGTGCTTTTGGGAGAAACATCTTTATCTTTTGCTAATTTTGCTAAAACAGCCGCGTCTAAATTAACATAATATTCCTGAAGAGAGCCTGGTTGATTTAAGAGTGCGGCAGGAGCTTGTGGCTCTGCTTGCTGTCTTCTCAATGAGTCATGAAATAATCGAATTCCTTTTGGGTTTTTGGTGGTGGAATTCGGTTCAAGCTTACTGCCTCCAATGAGCACATGTCGTTCCCATTCGTCAGGCGATTCAATTTTTGCCACCCAAACGCGACATAAGCGCACGACTTCGACATGGATTTCGACAACGGTTTCACTGCTTTGAGTAATAACTTGTTGCAGGCGAACCGCTTCCGCTTTATGTGTTTCAGCAGTTTTCAAAGCCAGTGCTAAGCGTTTAAAAAGACCATCTGTCGCAGGAATGGCATTAGCATGCGAAGAGACAAGTTGTTGAATGATGCTATCTTCTAAATCTTTGACTCGGGCAAGTGCCTCTGTCGCGGAGGTTAATTCTGCTTTAAAATTTGCTTGTTCTCTTTCAATGTCCTCTGCAGCGCTTTGCGCTTCAACATCCTGTAAACATTGGTAGAGATGTGCGCTCGTTCTTTCTAGCGCGACTTGATCAATGCCGTCAAGCGCAGCCTTGCACTGAATTCTGCGCTCGAGCGAAGTGCTAATGTCCAAATACGCATGGGTTTGTTTTTGGTGGCTTTGGAATTTTTTTAACAATTCGCCATTTTGGTTGCTAATCTCAGTAAGCTTTTTGGAAGCGGTTTCTAGGTATTCAAGATGATCTGCTGTGAATTCCCGCGGCTCAATTTGGCTGATGTTGATGGTCGGTGTAAGAATAGATTTAATTACGGTTTCTTGTGCTTCAAGATCGGCAATCAATCGTAATTTTTGTTCTTCATTTTTTACTAGAAGCTCAGAAAACGCTTTTGAAAATTGTTCGTTTGCTTTCGGGAAATATTGGCTTTTTAAGGCTTGTAGCAATTCAGCGATTGAGCTTATCAGTTTTTGTGATTGTTCAGTAATGCTATCGATATGCGTTAAAACAATTTTGCATTGTATCAGCTTGGCTTTAGCGCCTTCCATTTCTTGATAAATATGGCTGATTAGCTTGGCCGTGGTTTCCCCCAGCTTTTTTATGGACTGTGAGTTATCTTTAACCAATTTGTCAGTTGCGTCATGTAATTCTGTAATTAGTATTTCTTTAGTATTTGCATACTCAGTCTCCATCGTGTGCATGGAGCTGCAAAATTGAAAAGTAAAATTTTCTTTATTAAGGTGAAAATTTGTAGCCGGTTGTTCGGAACCAGTTGGGGGAGTTAAGTCATCAAAAATTTTCAAGAGTGACTTTAAGTCGGGATTAGTTTTGAACCGATTCGCAATAGAGCGTGGTTCATAGCTATCAATTAATTTTTGTATATCTGTTTGCAACTCCTTAAAACTTACGGTGCGATAAGTTTCATGCAGATCATTGCGTGTCTTTGTATATTTCTTTTGGTCGCTGATGTGAGCGAATTTACCAAAGCGCTTATTAAAAAGCTCTCTTTGAGTGCTATTGTCAGGAGCAATTTTCTCAGATTGTTTTTTTGCAAATTCGTAAATGGCATTTAAAAGAGGCTGCTTCTGCTTGCTAATATTATCTTGCCCTTCCTGTAGTTTAGTGTATTTGGCGGTAAAAATGGCATCAATTTGCTCATGAATATCTGGGGCTTTAGACGTCACTTCGGTTTTTTGCGTTGCGGCGGCTGCAGCATCTAGTTTGGCTAAGTGGCCCTCTTGAGCTAAGTCAACCCGCAAGTTTTGCTGCAGGTTGTTGAAAGCTTTTAAGCTGTCAGCTTTTAAATGGAGAGCACTAATGTCATCTAGAGCTTTTTTTGCGGTCTCGAGTGCCTGCGCAAAAGCCTTGCGATGCGCATTTATTATTTCGAAATCATCTCTCACTAGATTGAGTAAACGGTTTCTGGTGTTGGTGAAATTTAATTCTGCTGTCATCTGGTTGAATGGCAGTACTTCATTCTTTGGCCCCGTGCTGGGACGATGAGAAATATATTTTATAGCGGCCCCGTGTCTCTCATTTAATTGCGGTAAACATTCTTTGCATTTTAAAATAAGCTCGGGGGAAAAGAGATTTGTAGGATCGCATTCGGATTCGCTAGCGCGGAACTGCTGATAAAATTTATCAAAAGGTCTTTCTGTTTCATTCAAGCGAATTTGAACAGTTTGAATATCACTGCCAGGGCTAATTAAAAGAATTTTGCATATTTTATTTTGTTTATCATCTTGATTATAGAACGTTCCTTCCAGGTAAAAGGGTTGCTTGCCGCATCGTCCATTTAATAAAATTGGATCATGGGAATGAATTAAGCGGAAAAAAACTTCAGCTAAAAATTTAGGTACATCAACAATTTCAAAAGGGATAGCTTTAGGCGTAACAACAAACTCAAAATCACAGGTGTTATATTTAAAGGTGAATAACCGCATCTCATTTCCCCCGCCGTGTGAATTCTGTATTTAAAAAACCGCTAAATTAGGCGGGAGATTGTCATATTTTACCCAGCCGGTCAACCGCCCCTATGCCATGCTTTTTTTAAGTCGTTGATTCAATGTAATTTCATTTTCTTATTCGTGCTTTTTCTTTAGTATCATTAATCTCATTCGATGCCAAATTATCTCGATATTCATTTTCTCTTTTCCATTTTTCCAAGCGAGACTCCCAGCTCCGATCGGTATCGGAATTGTGGATGGCATCAAGCGTTGTTAGGTCCAGCAGTAAAGGATAAAACAATTTTGTTGCCGTGCGACGTCCTGTTTTATGCGGTTTTTGTAATGCTTGATCCAAAATATTGTGTATCTTAATCAATAAATGGTGTGCATTGTCAATGGAGCCATGAGGCCCGTGCGATTCAATGCATAAATTCAATAACCGAATGTGTTTCGGTAGAATATAGTCCCCTAAACGTTTGCCGCCAAAGAATGGCAACGAAGTGCCTTTGGTTTTGCTCTGCCAGTAGTGTTTGTTAGTAATAATCTGCACTATCGCGGCACAAAGTTTCACTTTGCCATTATCCGCCTCAGGATTAACGAGGTTTAATATTTCTGGTTGCGGTGAAGGAGGGTGCGCTTCACTAGCTGATCGCGAAATTGATTGTGAAATGGATTGCGAAATAAAGCATTTGGCATCAATGGTTCTGTTATAATCCTCAGCCGCAACTTCTACTTGTTTTGCGCAGTTAGATAATTTGCTATCAAAATCAGCAACACAGAGTTCCACCAAGACGCTTTGTGATAGTGTCTCAAGGCTGTTCTCTGCGGCAATTGCGCTTTGATTTGTTCTTCGTTCTAAAACATCAATGGTCTCAATGTGCTTACCCAGCAATGGACTGGCTAAATTCACGGCGCTTGCTTGTTTTCTAAGACCTGATATTTCACCGCTTAATCCGCTCTTGGTGGCTTGTAATCTTTTCAGCGCAACCCATTTAGGAACTAATAAAGATAAACATCGCGATTGCTCGCTTAGCTTTTCAAATTCCTGATCCGACGATTCGGCGCGTTGTAAGATTATTTTAATCGTAGATTCATTTAATGGCTCTTTGGTAAGTTCTTCCATTAGGTTGGTTAATTCTGAATTTCTGCATCTTGCCCGTTGACTCTCCATATTAATGCGCATTCGCTCAATTAAAGGCGCAATATCCAGTGTTATTGAGTTTGCGTCTAAAGGACGAATAAGCCGCCCGGCTTCCATTAGTTTCTCTTCAAGTAACTTGATTTGCTCGGGTAGTTTTTTTTCTGCAATATGACATTGCAATGCCCTTAATAAAAATTGGGCTTTAGTCCGTTTTGCATGAGCCGTTTTATTGGCTAATTGAATGAACTCTTTATTTTTAATAACATTACCATTGACAGATTCATATTCTGAGATGGCTCGGAATCGGGTGCAAAAGTCATGTATTTCTTTGTGAGCAGTGCGGCAAGCTTCTGCATGATCTTTTATGGTGTATATATCACCCTGCATGGCTTTTGAAAATTCACTAAAACGATCCAGACTCGGACCGTCAAAGTTGCTAATGGTGCTGACTTCATCAGTAAATATGCGTGAGAATTTTTCTGTGGCCTCTAAATGATTTTGTTGAGCATCCTGCAAGGAGACCAGTAATTGATCCGCTTCAGCCATTGCTTGTAATGTTACGCGCACATTCTCAGCTTGCGAAGTAATGGAAACGGTTGGTTGTGGAGGGACTTTCAGAGCTTTAATGCGTTGCTCGGCTAGCGTTTCTTTGGTGTCAGGATTGCGAATGTTTGCAAAAGTTGTTTTTCCTTGCTTTCTTGCTTCACGCGGTGCTTGTTTTTTAGTTAAGCGCTCGTCAATAATTTGCATTAAGTCGATAGCTTCCTGTAGCTCTGTTTCAGTGTCTACAGTGGTTACCATTCGAGAAATATCTTTTTCAATGTCCTGGTTTGTTAGCTTTTGAGTAGATTCTCTCCCATAATTTTGTTCGTCGCTGTGTTGGCACACATGATCAATCGTTCTATTTGCAATCTTATGGTTTGCATCGACATAATCGATGATATTATCTTTCCATGAAAATGGATTCAGTTTATAAATCCGCGCTTCGCCTTGTGGGATTAAGCGTAATGATTGAGAGAAGCTATCAATATATTCCCAAATATTAAAGTTACCCATTAAGCGATGGAGCATCGGGGCGGTATAGTCAAAGGTGGTTTTAGCAATTTCGGCACTATAAGTGAAAGGCGCCGTTAAAACGCCAACCAATCCTTGGTTTTCTTTGGGTTTTTCCACAGCAGGCGTGTCTCTTGCAATGGCGTGGTGATGTTCTGCGATTTTCTCATCAAAAATAGCTAAAGCTTCGGTGATAAGGGTTGCGCATGGGTTTTTTGACGGTGATAAGGCGGTATTTAATAATGACCGTAGTTCATTTAAGTTTGCGGTTTGCAAATCTTTATCGCCAAGTTTGTACGCATACATCATTTCCAATGTCGGCAATTTTCCTGATTCATTGGCAGCTAAACCGAGCGGAGCAAAATGACGGTTAAATTCGTCTCTTTTGTCTTTAAGATGTTTAATGGAATCAAAATAAGGTTGTGCTTTGGAATAAAGCGCCCAAAGTAAGAGATGATTCACATGGGTGATGATCATGCGATGCCGCTTATAGGCAATATACTGTATTTTGACGAGATTCAAAGCGGCTGGCGCAGAAAAGCTTTCCAGGCGACTTTTTTCAGTTTCTAAGGCTTCTTTAATTCTTTTTAAAAGATCCGGTATTTTATAGTCAATTAATCGATTAGAGACAAATTCGTTTAGTAAATTCTCGGAATTTTTAGGAGCGCCTTCTTTTAAAGCCAGGATTTTTGCTTCAAGTGCATGCAGTTTTTCAAAATGCCGATTGTTTAATATGTCCAATAAGTCATCGCGCTTTTGCTCTAATCTGCTAATGATCGATTCAAAGCGATCGCCAAATAATCTTCGGAGTTCCTGCTTGATTGATTCTGGGTTTGCATTCCAGTCTTTGTTAACATTTATTTCTATCTCGTTAAAACTCGGTGGTGCAGGTGGTGTTCCCAGTTTTGCATTGTCGGGGGTTTTTTTTTCATCGAGTAAAGTAACAGCGCGTGCTTTAACAGCGCTGGTGTTATTTTTAATATACTCGCGCTGTAACAAGTCTTTTATAGCGTGCGGCACGTCATTTGTATTGAATTGGAAGCTTTCTGGTTTGCGGGTTTTTGCTGCCTCGCTAATGCAGAATGATCTTTTATTAAAACTTACGTCATTTGCCATGTAGACGTCATAAGTCATTTTACCCTTTTCTTGGTATTGCAAAATATGCCGTACATATAATATTGATGTGGCTTCTTGCTCGGTGATTTCGGCAGCAATGTGCTGCATGATGTGAGAAGTTTCTTCACAGGTGAGGTGTGGCGTAAAAAATTCAAACGCATTTTCATCAAAAAATACGGCACAAGTTGTGTTGTTATTGCGTTTAAATTTAACTAAATGCATAATACAGCCCCTCATTTTATGATGTTTTCACATCTTTGCACATTCACTTTTTCATGCAATAACTTTCAAGTCTATTTTTATTTACTTAAGATAACCTTAAACTCCTCCAATAATTTATTTATAATCGCGATATTAACCTGAGGATTGAAAAAGAAATGGACACGCAATTTTTTATTGGCGTTGATGGCGGTGCGTCTAAGTGTTTAGTGCGTATAGAGGATTTGAGTGGCGAGGTGTTGGGTGAAATGGTCAGCGGTCCCGCTAGCATTAAACAATCTGTACCGCAAAGTTGGCAGGCCATTTATCAAGGCATTGATGCCATTTTAACGCCTTTGGGTTTAAATCTTGCGTCACCCTCCCATTTATTTCATTTAGGTGTCGGTATTGCTGGGACTGAACTAAAATCACAGTGCGAGGCATTTTTAGGCGCTCCTCATCCTTTCAAATCGCTTGTTCTCGCATCCGATGCGCATATTGCTTGTTTAGGCGCGCATGATGGGGAAGATGGTGCGATTATCGCGATTGGTACGGGCGTCATCGGTTGGCAAATTGCAAATAAACAAACGATGCGCGTGAGTGGTTGGGGGTTTCCGCACGATGATCAAGGTGGTGGCGCATGGCTTGGTTTTGAGGCGGTGCGAGAAACGTTGCAGTATATTGATGGACGCAAACCGCAGTCCATTTTGGTGCAGCGGGTCATGCAATTTTTTTCAGAGCAAGCAGCGGATTTTATTGCTTGGACAAATCAAGCCAGTTCTTCTGATTATGCCAAGCTTGCACCACTTGTTATTCAGGCGGCAGAGCAAAAAGAAGCAGTGGCATTGGCATTGCTTGCAAACGCCGCGGCAGCCATCAGTCAAGTGGCAACGGCGCTGCGCAATAAAACATCCGCACCATTACCATTAAGCTTAGTAGGCGGGTTAGCGGAATTTATCACGCCTTATTTACCGGCTACGTTGGCAGCAAGTTTGCAGCCTGCGAAAGGAAATGCGGCTTATGGTGCTGTGTGTTTAGTGCGCTCAACTAAGCTTGGGGAGGTCGTTGCCTAAAGACACGGATCACCACATTAGGCTGACGAATTTTTCGAAGAATCCGCGCTAAATGTGATCGGTTGCGCACGGCAATAATGATGTCGACATGAAAATGATGCTCATCGCTTTCTTCGGCGCGAATATTTTCGATATTAGATTCCGCTTCTGAAATCGCTAAAGTGAGCGCGGCTAAACTGCCGCGTCGATTGACTAAATCCACCTTCAAATGCACGGGAAAATCGCCACTGACTTTTTCTTCCCATACCAAGGGAACAAATTTATCGGCTAAAGTGTGTTGGCTAATTAAGGTTGGACACGTGAGTAAATGCACTTCAATCCCTTGACCAATTTTAATTAAGCCGCCGATATGATCACCGGGAATGGGACGACAGCACGCAGCAAAGGTAATCGCTAAACCTTCTGTGCCTTTAATAACGAGAGGATGTAAGCTCGCCAAATCTTGTTTTTTATTTGTTAAGTTTTGTAACTTGGCGATTTGTTTTGCCACTAATAAAGCGGAACGACTACCAACGCCCACTTCTTCGAATAGATCATTACTCGCATCGAGTTGGAAATAATGTAAGATTTGCGTGAAATCCGCAGTGCTGATTTGCTCAAGGGTAACGCCGTAACTTTGTAACGATTTTTCTAGCAAACGCTTACCTAATTCTAGCGATTCTTCACGCTGCTGTTTCTTTAAATAATGTTTGATATTGCTACGTGCTTTTCCTGTGACGACAAAATTAAGCCAAGCTGCATTCGGCCTTGCGCCCGGGGCGGTGATAATTTCCACTTGTTGCCCGCTAGTTAGGGGCGTGCTTAACGGGGATAACCGTTTATCAAGTCTTGCTGCAACGCACGTGTTACCAATATCAGAGTGAATGGCATAAGCATAATCAACGGCCGTTGCGCCTGCTGGTAGTTCAATAATTTTGCCTTTTGGTGTAAAGACATAAACTTCATCTGGGAAGAGATCAATTTTTACATTCTCAATAAATTCCAGTGAGTTTTTCGAACTTTTTTCCATTTCTAAAATGCTATCTAACCAATCGCGCGCACGCGATTGTGCATCGTTGAAGACTTTTTTCTCCGACTTATAAAGCCAATGCGCCGCAATTCCATCTTCGGCCATTTTATGCATTTCTTCCGTGCGAATTTGAATTTCAATGGGCACGCCATAAGGCCCAAACAACGTTGTGTGTAAGGATTGATAACCATTGCCTTTTGAAATCGCAATGTAATCTTTAAAGCGTTGCGTAAGGGGTTTGTATAAGTTATGCAGCACGCCTAGCACACGGTAGCAAGTATCGACTTTATCAACGATGATGCGAAAACCATACACATCCATGATTTCAGAAAACGATAAGTGCTTTTGCGACATTTTTTTATAAATGCTGTAAATGTGTTTTTCGCGCCCTGATAAGGTTGCCGAGGGAATATTGTTTTTTTTAAGCGCATCCCGAATTTGCTGGTGAATCATGCTGATCATTTCTTCACGATTACCGCGAGCTTTATTAATGGCTTCTTTTAAAATGCGTTGGCGCATTGGGTAGAGCGAGGCAAAGGCTAGCTCTTCTAGCTCCACGCGAAAAGCATGCATCCCTAAACGATTGGCGATGGGTGCGAAAATTTCTAATGTTTCTAAGGCCTTGCGCCGGCGTTTTTGCGGCGGTAAGCCGATAATGGTGCGCATGTTGTGTAAGCGATCACAAAGCTTAACTAAAATCACACGAATATCACTAACCATGGCCATGACCATTTTGCGGAAATTTTCCGCCTGGGCTTGGGCATAATTTTCAAAGTGAATTTGGGTAAGTTTTGTTACACCGTCAACCAGGTCGCTCACTTCTTTGCCAAATTTGGCAGTAATGTCCTCGGTTGTTACATCGGTATCTTCTACTACATCGTGCAGCAGGGCAGCCATCAAGGTTGGAGCATCCATGCGCATGTCTGCTAAAATACCCGCAACCGCAACAGGATGAGTAATGTAGAGCTCACCTGTGAAGCGGGTTTGCTCACCATGAGCCATTTTGGCAAATTCATAGGCGTCTTGCACCTTTGCCACTTCGTCAGGGGTAAGATATTGATTAATCTGATTTCTCAAGCCTACAAAGTAGTCCATGCTCGACCCAGGTGTTTGTGCTAACTCATTCAAGAATTTCATAATCTCCTATTAGTATGGGGGTATCTAAGTTACTTGGCTACCTTTATACTTAATACTTAATATGCGGCTATGATTTATAATTTAATTAGGTCAATTATTCCAGTGTCGTAACCTTGAAAGGAGGTTTTATGTGCGGTGGGAAATGTGGATCGAAAAAAAGACTCTGTGGTTTTTCATTAGGCTTAGCGATAGGGTTAACGGCAGCTGTGTTGGTGTTCATTTTTGCCGCTTTGGGAATGTATTGGGGACCTGAGCATTTAGCCGGTTTCCATTTAGCTGCTTTGGCTGCAACGTGGGGCGATGCTTTAGTGCTTTCTTTATATGCGCTTTTGCATGGCTTTATTTTCGGTGCCTTGGTCGGCGTAATTTATAATCTCATTGCTTGTTGCTGCAATTGTAAAGCCTGTGGCGGTAAATCCTGTGGTTGTGGTGTTGATAAAAAAGCATGTGGTTGTGGTTGCAAAAGCTGCAATTGCACAGCACCTTCTAGCACCGATAAGCCAGCTGTTTAATGATAAGTGCTTAACCTAGCTGTATTCGCTATAATCCCCGCCTTCTCAAAGCGGGGATTATTTTATGAAAACGATTATTCACACTGATGCGGCGCCTGCTGCAATTGGGCCTTATTCTCAAGCAATTCGTATCGATAATACCGTCTACTGCTCCGGACAAATTCCGCTTGATCCGAAAACAATGACCTTAGTTGAGGGTGATATAACCATCCAAGCGCGGCAAGTTTTTACTAACATCAAAGCCGTTTGTGAGGCAGCCGGTGGTAGTTTAGGCCAAGTGGTGAAGCTAACGATTTATTTAACTAGCCTTGCGGATTTTACGCAATTGAATGCAGTGATGAGCGAGTTTTTTAGCGCCCCTTTCCCCGCTCGGACAACGATTGAAGTGAGTGCATTGCCAAAGGGTGCTGCGGTTGAGGTAGAAGCATTGTTGGTTTTGTTGTGATGGTGGTACATAAAGCGCCTCTCCCCCGTTTGCAGGAGAGAGGCATCATCGCTTAGTTTGGGGACAAACTATACATGGTGCGTAAGATTTTCAATGACTCGAATAATTGGAAATCATCTTGTGCTAATCCTAAGTCATTATTCAGGGCATTATTAGGATTAATTCCCGGGTTGGGTGTGCCTGGCAAATGATTTTTCAATTGATATTCTTTGATGGGTTCAATCATGGCAATGTCATCATCCGTTTTGTTGCGAATGACTTTTAAATCTTCAATTTGCACATCGGGAATAATCCCCACGTTTTGAATGACGCGACCGGATGGTGTGTGATAAAGCGCGGTCGTTAATTTTAAGGCGTGGTTTTTATCGAGTGGAATAACGGTTTGCACTGAGCCTTTACCAAAGCTAGTGGTACCAACGATCAGTGCGCGACGGTAATCTTGTAAGGCACCTGCGACAATTTCAGAAGCGGAAGCGGAGCCGCCATTAATCAAGATGACGATGGGTGCACCATTTAAAATGTCGGTGCCCGTTGCTTTTGCCCTATATTGTGCTTCTGTCAAACGGCCTTCAGTATAAACAATGGTTTTGTTAAATTTTTTCAGTTTGTCGGAATCTAAAAATTGATTCACGACTTTGACGGCGGTATCTAGTAATCCACCGGGGTTGTTGCGTAAATCAATCACTAAGCCGGATAAAACGCCATTATTTTTGGCTTTTAAATCCACGATGGCATCATGCATGAGTTTTGCGGTGGGCTCTTGAAATTGAGTGAGGCGCACATAACCAAAGCGGTTATCCAGCATACGGCTTTTTACGCTGGCAATGCGGATGATTTCACGACTTAAACGGAAGGTGAGTGGGGTCTTTTCGCCTTTGCGCAAAACCGTTAAGACGACTTGCGTGCCTGCAGGGCCCCGCATTTTTTGCACAGCATCATTCAGTGACATTTCACTCACTAATTTGCCATCAATGGCCACAATATAGTCCCCGGCTTTGATGCCTGCTTTTGCAGCCGGTGTATCGTCCATGGGCGCTACAATTTTTAAAATGCCATATTCGGGGGTTACTTCAATACCTAAACCGCCGAATTCACCGCTAGTGGTCATTAATAAGGTTTTGTAGGCTTCATCATCTAAATATTCGGAGTGAGGGTCTAAACCGCTAACCATGCCGCGAATGGCATCGTTTAGTAAAGAGCGATCACCAACGGGTTGTACATAGAAATCTTTAATGAGCATGATGGTGTTGCTAAAGCGATTAATATCTTCATCGCTAACCTGCTGCCCACTCTTGGGAGCGCTGCGACCATGTTGAGTGGCCGGTTCGGTATTCGTAACAGCCTCTGCGACTTTTGTTACATCTGCCGTGTCATGTAGGGAGGCAACTAAGGGGCTTGGTTTATTGCGTTCATCGGCTGTAACGGGAAGCATGACTACAGCGGCGATAAGAGCGCTAACCAGTATAGCGACTAACAGGTATCTAGCTTTCATCTCGAGGCATCCATTCGTTCGATACCCCCAGTATATCACTCCCTGGAAATTAATTTCAGTAGTGAGCGCCCTGTCATCTCGGCGGGCTGTGGCAGTCCGAGCAGATAAAGGAGGGTTGGGGCAATATCAGAAAGTTTGCCATCAGGTTTAATTATTTCGGCTGCTCGTCCATGATAAATAAAGGGTACGGGATCACAGGTGTGCGCTGTATGTGGTTGATTCGTTTCAAAGTTAAACATTTGCTCGGCGTTGCCATGATCTGCCGTGATGAGTAGTTCGCCACCCACTTTTTGCAATGCAGCATCGATTTTTTGCAGGCAAGTATCGATGCATTCAATGGCTTTAACGGTCGCATCAAAATTACCGGTGTGACCTACCATGTCTGGGTTGGCAAAGTTACAAATGATGAGGTCGTAAGTACCGCTCGCAATCTCTTGAGTCAGGCGTTCGGTGAGCTCTGGTGCGCTCATTTCAGGCAATAAGTCATAAGTGGCTACTTTAGGCGACGGAATTAACACCCGCGTCTCACCCGGCAGGGCAGTTTCAATGCCACCATTAAAGAAAAAAGTCACATGCGCATACTTTTCTGTTTCAGCAATGCGAAGTTGTTTCAAACCAGCTGCGCTCACTATATCGGTTAATAAATGAGTTAAGGGTGCTGGCGGAAAGACAACCGGTAGGGGGAATCGATCATCATAATTGGCTAGGCAAACTAATTCCGCCAAGTGGGGCGAGGGGTTGCGCACAAAGCCTTGGAAATCGGGGTTGGTGAGCGCATCGGTTAGCTGCCTAGCACGATCTGCGCGAAAGTTCATAAAGATGACAACATCGCCGGCGGCAAATGGCTCGGCCGTGCCGATTAGGGTTGCCTGCACGAACTCATCGGTTTCACCGCGTTCATAGGCTGCGGTTAAGCCTTCAAGTGGCGTGTTGGCATGAAAAGGAGCAAGGCCAGCGACTAACATGTCATAGGCAGATTGCACCCGTTCCCAACGCTTATCACGATCCATTGCATAGTAACGACCAATTAGGCTCGCAATGCGCCCCACTTGTAACGATTGGGCTAAATTTTCTAATGCTTCCAAGGAGTGGTAAGCGCTTTTGGGTGGGGTGTCGCGTCCGTCTAAGAAGGCGTGAATCAGGACTTTGACTCCATGTTGAGCGGCTAGCTTAACCAAGGCTTGAATATGCAATTCATGGCTATGCACACCACCCGGTGACACTAAACCCATGATGTGTAGCGGGCGGTTACTTTGCCGCGCTTTTTGAAGTGCCTGAAGTAAGATGGGATTGTTATTAAAGCTACCGTCTTCAATGGCAAGATCAATGCGGGTGAAATCTTGATTAACGATGCGACCTGCACCCATATTCAAATGGCCTACCTCAGAATTCCCCATTTGCCCGTGTGGCAAGCCGACACAGCGCCCCGATCCCGATAAAACGGTATGCGGATTATTTTGCCAAAGCTTGTCCCAGTAGGGTTTTTGCGCGGCGTAAATGGCATTGGCTGTTGGATCTTCTCGATAGCCAAAACCATCTAAAATAATGAGAGCAATGGGGCGAGGGCGAATAGCGTGCATGCGATTTTTTCTTCCTAATGTCATGACTTGCAAAAGAGTGCTAATTCTAAACTACAAGATAGGATGAATATATACCCCCTACACTTCGAAAAGCGAAGTGTAGGGGGTATGCCCATATTTTTATGAAGGGTGCGAATAAAATTCGCACCCTTCACCCAAGGGGAGAATCGCGGTTCTCCCCTTGGGGAACCCCATCGCGTAAGGAGTGATATAGAGATTCTTGCTTAGGATATCCATTTCTAAACTACAAGATAGGATGAATATATACCCCTTACACTTCGAAAAGCGAAGTGTAAGGGGTATGCCCATATTTTATGAAGGGGGGGGATCGCGGTTCTCCCCTTGGGGAACCCCATCGCGTAAGGAGTGATATAGAAATTCTTGCTTAGGATATCCATACGGGATAACGTAGTTACATTAATTTAGATGGATAGTTAGGGATTCCGCATGAAAGCACATCAAACAGGACGAATTGGCTTAACCTTAGCAACTTTACTCGCATTAACTGCAGTGGCAAATACGAGCTTCGCGGCAGATGATGCCATCGTTGCAAGCGGAAATTCATCAAGTGCCTCTTCCGCGAAAGATAATGCAACTGCTGTAAAGACTAACTCAGCCAGCAATGCGGATACGGCTATTACAACGAATTTCACTACCGACATTCCACCTGCAGCAGTGCGCCCTGATCCTTACGAAAAAATGAATCGTGCTTTCTTTAGCCTTAATGACAAATTAGATACTTATCTATTTAAACCGATTGCTCAATTTTACAACACCATTATGCCGAAACCCCTTAACGTTGGTATCCATAATGTGTTTAACAATATTGGCGAAACCAGCACCATCGCAAACGATATTCTGCAAGGCCACTTTCGCCAAATGGCGAATGATTCTTGGCGCTTATTAATTAACACCACGGTGGGGGTGGGCGGCTTATTTGATGTCGCGAGCCGCATGAGCTTACCGTATTATTCAAACGACTTTGGCTTGACCTTAGCAGCTTGGGGCTACCAAAGCTCCAATTACCTGGTCATTCCCTTATTAGGGCCTGCTACCATACGCGATAGTATTGGTTGGCCAGTCGACTATTACGCTTTTACGGTTTATCCTTACATCAGACCACAAAGCACACAAAATTATATTTATGTTTTAAATATGCTCGATCGTCGCGCGCAGTTACTAAAAATACAGTCTGTTATGGATGAAGTTGCTTTGGATAAATATGTTTTTGTCCGTGATGCTTATTTTCAACGCCGCGATTATCAAATATCACAAAATCAACAACTTAATAACGGAGTGGCGAATCAGGCGCTTGTCGCAGCTGATAACAATCAAGTAGTTACAACTGAAACATCCGCTAAGTGATTTGATCAATATGCTATGCTTAAGAGTGAAGTAGTACAAAGCGTCTTTGAGGTAGGAAGGGTTATTGTTATGAGTGACTTAGCCATTGTTGCTGCAGGTGCTAAAACCACTTGCCAAGAAATTGCCAAACAAGCGCATGCGCTCGGGACGGGTTTGGCTAATGCGGCACCCGGAGATAAAATGGGTACGCCTAATAACTCAGTCCAGTACTTACTAGATACAGCTGAATCACTACAAGGGATTGTGGATGAGATTAGTTTGCTAATGACAGCAAGCAATACTCCCCCATCGGGACCTGGTTTTTAACCTAAGCAAGCGTGATTAAGCATGCCGACCATTCAAGAACAAAAAGCTAAATTGCTGCAATTAGTACAAAGGGCAATTGAGCAAGATAATGTACTCCGAGAAAAATATCAGATCGGAGAGAAGTTTCGTTTTATTCGCGATCGCTTAAGTGCTCTCCAGTCGCACATGGCAGAAAGTTTAGTTGAAGTCGGTAAAGATACCGAACCCAAAGTGGCAGAAATTTGTGAAGATGAAATGGTCGTGTATGTTTATCTTTATAATGCCCAAGGTGTGAACTTTGCCACGTGGCATAAGATGGTTCATCCCTCAGTGTTATATGAGTACAGCGTTAATCGCCCCATTTATGTTGATAAAGCACAAATTGATGCCGCCATTCGTGCGAAAGCTGAGCGCCAGCAGCATGGCTATTTAACCATCGTGGTGAAAAAAACCGATATTTTGCCAACGGTGGGTGAGGGTGCAAAAGATCCTTACGGTGCGCCATTAGTTAAAGTGCGCGAAGGTGCGTTGCATTTTAAGCGGTTGATTTCTTTTACTCATCATTCGCATGAATATATTTTAAAAGAAAGTGGTGAGATTGTTCGTAAACCGACTTAGCGTTTACGGGTGGGGGAATTATTCCATTTTTCGTCAATAAATTGTTTTAAGGCTTCTTTGCCTTTTTGTGCTTCGCCGCGAGCAATCGGGGCGCTGCCACCTAATAACGTTTTAAAACGATTGAATTCGCCGGTTTGGAATTTTACTTTGCCGGCAATTTGCGTGTCGATGGTGGCCACGGTTAGATCGATTTTCGCTTCTTTGGCCCGTTCTGCTTCACCACCAAAGACGGTAGGTTGCGAACCCAATACTTTATTGCGCTGATCTAAAAAAGATTTGGTACGCAAATATTCTTCGCGATGGCTTTTTTCAGACTGAGCAATATGCTGATTTTTTTCTTTCACGCGGTTAATGTCGAGCGCGTTTTCTTCGCGCTCTTTAAAATATTCTGTTTCTGAATCTTGTTGGTGCTGCAATTTATCAATATCAGCGGCCACTTTTGCTTTAGCGTCAATTTTATTGCCGGTTGTGCTGACGGTGGTCTCATCGCGATCAAGTTTTTCCTTGTCTAAGCCGGCTTTGCGGCAGTCAGCACAAGCATTACCGTAAGTTGCACCTGCCCCTTCCTGCCATTGAAGGTAGGAGGTGAGTGGCTTTTGCAATCCGCAAATCGCGCAGACTTTAGTCAGTAAGGAAGTTTCTTGGGTCATTAGAGGTTATCCAATTTGTCGTTCCAATTATAACATATCCTACTTTCTTCGTCCCATCCGTCATTTTTTACCCCATGCTATCTCAACAGCACGTAAGAGATTAACGATCAATAACCTACAGTGCATTGAGTAACTTGCTTGCCGGGTAGAGATTCGTTATTCTCGGATATTTTCCTGGTCAGCTTTCTGTCACGTCGCTGGGAAACAATGAAAACTATTAATGGGAGAATATAAAATGACAAAAGGACCATCACTACAAGATCCTTTCTTAAATTCATTACGCAAAGAGAAAATCCCCGTTTCAATTTATTTGGTAAATGGGATTAAGCTACAAGGCGTTATTGAGTCGTTTGATCAATTTGTTGTGTTGTTAAAAAATACAGTGAGTCAGATGGTTTACAAGCATGCTATCTCCACCATTGTCCCGGCACGAAATGTTTCTACTTCGCCATTTGAATATAATAATGGCAGCAAAACCATCCCAGGAATCGGTAAAACTTCTCCAGGTAATGAATAAAGGAGCAGTCCATTGACCGAGCATCAAGCTGGCAGGGAACGCGTCATCTTAGTTCATGTGCAATTCCCTGCTGGTAAGATGGCAGAAGATTTAGCAGAATTTAAAGAATTAGCCATCTCGGCAGGTGCTGAAATTGCTGACGTTGTGGTGGGTAATTATCGCGCACCGCAAGCCAAATTTTTTGTGGGTTCAGGTAAGGCTGATGAAATTCGGCAAATCGTGTTAGCAACTAGCGCGACTTTAGTTATTTTTAATCATAATTTAAGCCCAGCCCAAGAACGTAATTTAGAGCGTTTAATACAATGTCGTGTGTTAGATCGCACGGGATTGATTCTCGATATTTTTGCCCAACGTGCCCGCAGTTTTGAAGGTAAATTGCAAGTTGAATTAGCCTTGCTTAACCACATGGCAACGCGCTTAGTACGCGGGTGGACACATTTAGAGCGACAACGCGGTGGTATTGGGTTGCGGGGGCCTGGTGAAACGCAGTTGGAAGTCGACCGGCGTTTAATTCGTAATCGCATTAAAGTTATTCAGGGTCGAATTGAGAAAATTCGTAAGCAACGAGAACAAGGCCGCAGAAGTCGGCGGCGGGCGGTTTTGCCCACCATTGCGCTGGTTGGCTATACCAATGCCGGTAAGTCGACCTTATTTAATCGGTTAACCGGTGCTGAGGTGTATGTGGCGAATCAATTGTTTGCCACCTTAGATCCCACTTTGCGTCGCGTTGAATTACCCAATTATGGTTCAGTGGTATTTGCCGATACCGTCGGATTTATTCAGCATTTGCCGCATAATTTAGTGGATGCATTTCATGCCACGTTGGAAGAAGTGAGCGAAGCGGATTTGCTGCTGCATGTGGTCGATGTGGTGGACGATAATCGCACTACCCACATTGAACAAGTTGATCAAGTGTTATCCGCTATTGGAGCGGAAGCCGTGCCGCGTTTGATGGTTTATAACAAAATTGACCTAAACCCGCTGCTTTCGCCGGGGATAGCCGAAGACACCGATGGCGTGCGTCGGGTATTTATATCGGCGCAAACCGGAGAAGGGCTAGGGGTATTATTTGCTGCAATTGGTGAAATGTTGGGCAGTGAACTTGTCGAAGAGCAGGTCACCTTGGGCCATGGCGAAGGTCGCTTACGTGCCCTTTTATATGAGCGTGGCTATGTTTTAGCTGAAAAAACCGACGAAGAAGGCCACATTCAGCTTACGATTCGTCTCCCACGAGTGGAGTTGGCGAAGCTTTTTCGCTAATATAGCCGGTCGCGGTTCCCGCATTTTAATCTAATTAAGCTAAAGAGAATCCATCATGGGAAAAAGTGTAGTAATTTTGGGCAGTCAATGGGGTGATGAAGGCAAGGGCAAAATTGTCGATATGTTAATGGATCATGCCGCCATCGCGGTGCGTTTCCAGGGCGGACATAATGCGGGTCACACCTTAGTCATTGACGGTAAAAAAACCATTCTACGCCTAATTCCTTCCGGTATTTTGCACCACCATGCTCAATGTTTGATTGGGAATGGAGTAGTGTTATCGCCGAGTGCTTTATTTGAAGAAATTAACGAATTGGAAAGTCGCGGTGTGCCTGTCCGCGATCGCTTACGCATTAGCGATGCGTGCGTTTTATTGTTGCCTTATCACGTCGCGCTTGATCGCGCCCGGGAAGCACAACGCGGTGCTGCGGCAATTGGTACAACAGGTCGCGGCATTGGCCCTGCTTATGAAGATAAAATTGCCCGACGCGCCATTCGGTTTGCTGACTTATTTGATCCAGAGCGTCTACGTAAACAATTAGATGACGTGCTCAAATACCATAATTTCGTGCTAGAGCATTATCATCAACAACCGCAAATTGATGCTGAAACTATTTTTAATGATTTACAAGCCATGGTGCCGAAACTGGCTCCCATGCGTGCGGACGTTTCTTCGATTCTCGCCGAGCGTCGTGAAGCCGGTGATCATTTAATGTTTGAAGGCGCGCAAGGAACATTATTAGATGTTGATCATGGCACCTATCCTTACGTCACTTCTTCCAACACGGTTGCGGGTGCTGCGAGTGTTGGCACGGGTTTTGGTCCAATGCATTTTGATTATGTGATGGGCATCACGAAAGCCTACACAACCCGTGTCGGCTCAGGACCCTTCCCAACGGAATTGGGCGATGAAGTGGGTAAACATTTAGCCACCAAAGGCCATGAGTTTGGCTCCGTTACGGGTCGTCCGCGACGTTGTGGTTGGTTGGATATGGTGGCTTTGCATCGTTCCATTCAAATTAATAGTTTTACCGGCCTTTGCATTACCAAATTAGATGTTTTAGATGGTTTAGAGACCGTAAAAATTTGTACAGGTTATCGCGTTGGTGGTCGTGTGTTAAATCGAACTTCATTTGAAGTGCAAGAAATGGGTCAGGCGGAACCGGTGTATGAAGAAATGCCAGGCTGGAAGGAGTCTTCTGCTAACGTCACTCAATTTGCGAATTTGCCCGAAAACGCGCAACGCTATTTGTTACGTGTGGAAGAATTAGCCGGTGTGCCAATTGATATCATTTCAACAGGACCAGATCGCAAGCACACTATTGTGTTGCGCAATCCGTTTGATGAAGTGAAAGGTATGGAAACTGAATTTGCCGAGGAGAGGACTTGAACCTCCACGGGGTTGCCCCCACAGGCATCTGAAACCTGCGTGTCTACCAATTCCACCACCCCGGCGACGATTTGAACTATACACGCGCCGTGGTGGATGTCAACTGAGCTGGAGTAGTAAGCCAGTATGAGTGAGCCGGTAAAAGCAAAGCGAAAAAAAACGGTTACTTCCGCCTGGCCATGGCCAGGCGTTGGCCCGCATACCGAGCGTTTTTTAGCACGGTTAAATATTACGACGCCTTTCGATTTACTATTACACTTCCCAACGCGCTATCAAGATCGCACGCAAGTGATTACTTTGCGGCATGCGCCATTGAATCAAGAAGTGGTAATCGAGGGAGAAATTGTCTCTATTGTTCCCCTTGCGCGCGGCCGTACTAAATTTTGTTGTGAAGTGCGCGATGGTACGGGTAGCGTTTATTTGCGTTTTTTTCATATTTTGCCGTTTCAATTACAACAATTGCAGGTGGGGGTGCGCTTGCGGTGTTATGGCGAATTGGGTTTGGGGCAGTTTGGTAAAGAAATGTTACACCCAGAATATAAAGTGCTGCTCGGTAAATCGCTTGCGCTTGAAACTGAATTAACACCGACTTATGCCGCAACGGAAGGATTGAGTCAGTACATGCTGCGCAAGTTAACTCAGCAAGCATTGACTTGGCTAGAGAAAACCAAGGCATTGCCCGAATTATTACCGCAAGCGTTACTGGATCAATCATTATCATTAGCAGACAGTTTGCGTGCTATTCATCGCCCTAGTCGCGAAACTGAATTGACGCAATTGGCAGAGCAAAAAACACCCGCGCAACAGCGCATTATTTTTGAAGAATTATTAGCGCATCGTTTAAGTTTGTTACGCATGAAAAGTGCTTTTCAAGCCGAAGTTAGCATACCGCTTAAAAATAATTCCTTGTCGGCGCAGTTATTGGCTACATTGCCTTTTCAATTAACGAATGCACAGCGGCGGGTGAGTCAGGAAATCGCAGAAGATTTGGCGCGTCCTTATCCGATGCTGCGTTTGGTGCAAGGTGATGTGGGTTCCGGTAAGACCATTGTCGCCGCATTAGCGATGTTGCAAGCCGTGAGTGAAAATTATCAAGCCGTCTTGATGGCGCCGACCGAGTTGTTAGCAGAGCAACATTACCGTACTTTTTCGCGGTGGTTAGCCCCGCTCAATATTAAAGTGATTTTGCTAACCGGCCAAATCAAAGGCAAAGCTAGGCAAACGCTTTTAAATGAGATCGCAACACAAGAGGCGGCAGTTGTGATTGGCACGCATGCCGTTTTTCAAGACCATGTTGAATTTAAAAATCTAGCATTAGTGGTGGTGGATGAGCAGCATCGCTTTGGTGTTGAGCAGCGCGCGCAATTGCGTCACAAAGGTAAGCAAGCGAATGCTTTTCCGCATCAATTGATTATGACGGCAACGCCGATTCCTCGAACATTAGCGATGAGTTTTTATGCGGATTTGGATGTGTCGGTGATTGATGAATTGCCGCCTGGTCGAACGCCGATTGTGACGAGCGTCATTCACAGTGGTCGACGTGAGGAAGTGATTGAGCGCATTCGCAAAGCGTGTGAAGAAGGGCGGCAAGTTTATTGGGTCTGTCCTTTGATTGAAGAGTCGGAAGTGATTGCCTGTCAGGCTGCGACGATAACGGCGGAATTATTAACTAATGAATTGCAACCCTGGAAAATTGGTTTAATTCATGGGCGCTTAAAAAGTGCTGATAAAGAAACCACGATGCAAGCTTTCCAGCGCGGTGAGACACAAGTGTTAGTGGCAACGACTGTGATTGAAGTGGGAGTGGATGTGCCAAACGCGAGTGTGATGGTGATTGAAAATGCGGAACGGTTAGGGTTGTCGCAATTGCATCAATTACGCGGTCGCGTCGGTCGAGGTGCGGTGGCAAGTTTTTGCTTATTACTTTATCAATATCCGTTATCAAAAATGGGGCGCGAACGTTTGCAGGTCATGCGCGAGACAACGGATGGGTTTAAAATTGCTGAGCGTGATTTGGAATTGCGCGGGCCAGGAGAGGTAATGGGCACGCGGCAAACGGGCGATGTGGGTTTTCGTGTTGCAGATTTGGCGCGGGATGCCTTGTTGTCAGGAAAAGTGCAAGAAGCGGCGCAATGGCTTGTGACACATGCGCCGGATGTAATTGAGCCCCTCATTGAGCGGTGGTTAGGTAAGGGCTATCAGTACGGCAAAGTTTAATCAGGTAAATAGATTCCGCCTAAAATGGCTGGGCGATTTGCGCCAGTCACACTGGTTAAATTGCCAGGACGGTGTTCGAGGGTTTGTTGTGCAAGCCAGGCAAAAGCGGCAGCTTCAATCCAGGCAGCATCGATTCCATAATCTTTCGTAGTGGAAATCTTAAAATTCGTATTTTCTTTAAAGCGATTCATCAGCGTCTGATTGTAAACGCCGCCGCCGCACAAAATAATTTCACCATTTAAAAAATAACGACGAATTGCTTCGATGATGGAGTAATGAGTTAATTCAACTAAGGTAGCTTGCACGTCAGTGGGAGCGATGCGCATATTTAATTCAGCGATTTCTTTTTGTAACCACGTTAGGTGAAACATTTCTCGGCCGGTACTTTTTGGCGCAGGCTGGAGAAAAAAAGGATGGTTTAGTAATTTAACTAAGAGATCAGGGTGAGTTTTTCCGGTTGCGGCCCACGCACCCTCTTGGTCATAGGTTTTGCCTTGTTGAAATTGTATCCATGCATCGAGTAAAACATTACCTGGGCCCGTATCAAAACCAATGACTTTATTTTGATCTTCTTTGGGTAACAAAGTGACATTGGCCATGCCGCCAATATTAACGATAGCGCGATTTTCTATAGAGGAACTATAAAGATGGCGATGGAAGGCGGGAACGAGCGGCGCACCTTGGCCGCCATGCGCAATATCTTTGCGGCGAAAGTCGGCAACGGTGGTGATACCGGTTTTAGCTGCGATAATATTGGGGTCACCAATTTGTAAGGTAAAAGGCTGTGGCAATTTAGGTTGGTGGCGAATCGTTTGGCCGTGGCTACCAATGCCTGCCACTTGATTACTATTGATGCTGGCTTTTTTTAAAACGGCCAATGCGCTATCTGCGAAAGCATGTCCGAGTAAATGATCCATTTTGCCTAAGCGTTCGATCTCATTATGATCAGCTTGGCATAAAGAAAGTACCGCCTCGCGGGTATTATCATTATATGGCGTGTAATGAGTGGCGATAATTTGCGGTGCTGTTTCGGAAAAGTCCACCAAAGCCGCATCAATCCCATCCACGCTGGTGCCTGACATTAAGCCAATATAAAGCTTACGCATGTTTATCCTATTTTATAGTCGACCCGAAAACTTGTATTGTGCCATAATTTGCCATTCTTTTGCGAAGCGTGGAGAGCGTGGTTGTGACAACTCAATTAGATGAAGCGTTAAATATTATTCGCCGCGGTGCGGATGAGATTTTGGTGGAAGCCGAATTAATAGAAAAATTAAAAAGCGGTCGCCCTTTAAAAGTAAAGGCAGGTTTTGATCCAACGGCGCCGGATTTACATCTAGGTCATACGGTTTTATTAAACAAGATGCGGCAATTGCAAGATTTAGGTCATGAGATTCAATTTTTGATTGGCGATTTTACCGGCATGATTGGCGATCCATCGGGTAAAAATGAAACACGCCCACCTTTGACCAGAGAGCAAGTTGAGCAAAATGCGTTAACCTATCAACAGCAAGTCTTTAAAGTATTAGATCGCAATAAAACGGAAGTGTTATTTAATTCGCAGTGGATGGATAAATTATCACCTGCAGAATTGATTAAGTTGGCGGCAACGCATACCGTTGCGCGCATGTTAGAGCGTGATGATTTTCATAAACGCTTCCATTCTGGACAAGCAATTGCCATTCATGAATTTTTATATCCTTTATTGCAAGGCTATGACTCCGTTGCGATGCGCGCTGATATTGAATTGGGTGGCACGGATCAGAAATTTAATTTGTTGATGGGCCGTGAATTGCAGAAGCATTTTGGACAAAAACCTCAAATCGTTCTAATGATGCCTTTACTACCAGGTTTAGATGGGGTGAAGAAAATGTCTAAATCATTAGGTAACTATATTGGTATTGATGAATCTGCGAATACAATTTTTGGCAAGGTCATGTCTATTTCAGATGAAACGATGTGGCTTTGGTTTGAGTTGATAAGTTTTCGTTCGATGGACGAAATTAAAAACTTACGTGCAGAGGCGCAGGCTGGTAAAAATCCGCGCGATATAAAATTTATGTTGGCAGAAGAAATTGCAGCGCGTTTTCATAATGCGGATGCGGGCCTTGCCGCGAAAGAACATTTCATTGCGCAATTTCAAAAAGGTGAAGTCCCGGATGATGTGCCAGAGTTTCAATTTTCTACTAATGACAATTTGCAGATCGCACAAATTTTAAAGTTAGCTAATTTAGTTGCGAGTACTTCAGAAGGAAATCGCATGATCGATCAGGGTGCGGTGAAGTTGGATGGCGAGAAGATTTTGGATAAAACTTTGCGCTTAATCGACAAGAAGACCATTATTTTGCAAGTTGGTAAGCGAAAATTTGCCAAAGTAACGTTGAATTAAATTATTTTAAAAAAAGTTGTAAATGAGTGTTGACTCTGAAAACGGATTAGGTAGAATGCGCGTCTCTGGTG
>CAZQXH010000027.1:0-29964 GCA_964597435.1 uncultured Coxiellaceae bacterium
AACAGCGCACCACCTGCACAATGGCATCCGTTTCACGAATGTTGGCTAAGAATTTATTGCCTAAGCCTTCCCCTTCAGCTGCACCTTTTACGATGCCGGCAATGTCAACGAACTCAACGGTGGTTGGAAAAATGCGTTGTGGTTTAACAATTCCTGCTAAGGCGTTTAAGCGTGCATCGGGCACAGCAACAATGCCCACATTGGGTTCAATGGTGCAGAACGGATAATTGGCTGCTTCAACCTGTGCTTTCGTTAAGCAATTAAATAAGGTGGATTTACCAACGTTAGGTAAACCGACAATGCCACATTTTAAACCCATAATAATTCTCCGCTATTCGATGCTAGTGTGTAGTTGTTGCATGGCTTTCGCAATTTGACCTTCAAATAATAAAGGCACAATGTCTTCTGCTTTTATCAAAGCTTGGTCGATTTTATGCTTATCCACTTTCGAGGGTGGGTTTAAGACATAATCGACAACCGTTTCTTGTTGGTGAGAGGGTCTTCCCACGCCAATGCGTAACCGATGAAACTGTTTCGTATTAAGGTGACGAATAATATCTTTTAAACCATTATGGCCACCATCACCGCCATCAAATTTTAGTTTGATATCGCCGGCGGGAATATCAATTTCATCGTGCGCGATTAAAATTTCTGCGGGATTGATTTTTAAATAACTCATGCAGGCGCGCACGGATTGGCCGCTTAAATTCATGAAGGTGGTGGGGATCAGTAGATGGCATTTTGTGCCATTAATATTGCCGCTGCCATACAGGCCATGAAATTTGGTTTCGGGTTTTAAGGTGATATTAGCACGTTCGGCTAATAAATCGATCCACCAAGCCCCCGCGTTATGGCGCGTGTTGGCATATTGTTTGCCGGGATTGGCAAGGCCGACAAGGAGTTGAATGGGAGTCGACATGAAACAAATCCATTAGTCGTTATTTATAAGTAACCCGGGGCATAATGTTTATGTCCCGGGTTAGGGTAGCTCATCAATGCCAGCGGGGCTGGCATCAATAGATTACTTTGCAGCTTTCTCGTCATCACTTTTTTGTGCGATGGCTGGAACTTCAGCGGCAACAGGTGCTTCCGTGGGTTCGGGTTCTTCAGCGCGAGGTAAGTGCAAGGATACAACTGCTTTGTCATCATCATGCGCTAACGCGACTAACTCAACGCCTTTTGGCAATTTGATGTCGGATAAGTGGATGATGTCGTTAACTTGCATGCTGCCTAAATCGATTTCTAAATATTCGGGTAAGTCATCGGGTAAGCAAGCAATTTCAACGTCGTTAACATTGTGAGAAATAATACCACCTGCTTCTTTCACGCCGGGTGCTTTTTCAGCATTTAAGAAGTGCAGCGGTACGTTGATGTGTAATTTTACATCAGAACGCACGCGTTGAAAGTCAACGTGAGTGACGCGAGGCTTGAAGGGGTGACGTTGTACGTCTTTTAAAATGACGCGTTCACTGTCGGTGCCCGTTTTTAAGGTGACGAGTTGGGAATAAAATGCTTCGCTTTCTAGGGCTTTAGCAATCACTTTGTGTTCAATGACGATAGAAACGGGGTCTTTACCACCACCATATAAAACGCCAGGAACTTTTGCTTCGCGACGCAGGCGGCGGCTCGCACCTTTCCCCTGATCATTGCGAATGCTAACTTCAATTTCAAACTTTTTCTTTATTGCCATGAGTGGCTCCACTGTATAAAAAGATAACAAGTCTGTTCTGCGACCAAAACAGCGACCCGCCATTGTACACATTTTTGGATGAGATGGAATAAGCAAAGAGGGTGCATTAAGGTATGACACCTCTTCGCGCGTGCGAAGGGATGGCCCTTCTCTCCATGCCTAGAAAGAAGGGGGTTAAAGCTTAATCTAGGAACATGCGGCTTAATGAGCCAGCGCCGCTAATGCGGCGGATAGCCTCGCTAATCATAGAGCTTAAGCTGACGCAGCGAATGCGTGGGCAGGCGCGAGCAGCTTGGGAAAGCGGGATGGTGTCGGTAACCACGATTTCATCTAATAAAGAATGATTAATATTATCAATGGCTTTGCCGGATAAAACAGGGTGGGTTACATAGGCAGCCACTTTGGTCGCGCCATTGTTTTTTAACGCTTCAACCGCGCGGCAGAGGGTGCTTGCTGTATCGATAATGTCATCCACCAAAATGCAATCGCGGCCTTTAACTTCACCAATAATGTTCATGACTTGGGCTTCATTGGCCCGTGGACGGCGTTTATCGATAATCGCTAAATCGGCACCGCTGGCAAAATGTTTGGCAATGGCGCGGGCGCGTACGACACCGCCGACATCCGGCGAAACAATCATGACATCATCATTGTTATAGCATTGGTGCATGTCTTCAATCATGACTGGCGTGCTATATAAGTTATCAACCGGCATATAAAAGAAGCCTTGGATCTGATCGGCATGCAGATCGACGGTGACTAAGCGGGTGATGCCAACCGCAGCCATCATGTCGGCCACGATTTTTGCTGTAATGGGAACGCGAGCGGAGCGAACACGGCGATCTTGACGTGCATAACCAAAATAGGGAACAACGGCCGTGATTTTAGCTGCGGAGGCGCGACGCAGTGCATCGGCGATTAAAATCAGTTCCATTAAATTATCGTTTGAGGGGGCGCAGGTAGATTGCACAATAAAAACATCGCGACCGCGAACGTTTTCATTAATTTCCACCATGGTTTCGCCGTCACTGAACTTACTGATTAATGCATTTCCGATAGGGAGGTCTAAGTGCTCAGCAATGCGTTGGGTTAATTCATGGCTTGCGCTACCACTAAACAGCATAATTTCTGGCACGGTAATGTTCCCTCGATGGCATGATATTAGAATTTTGGTGCGAATTGGCTGGGGTGCTAGGATTCGAACCTAGGAATGTCGGGATCAAAACCCGATGCCTTACCGCTTGGCTACACCCCAATGAAACGACGGTTTCACAAGAAGCGCTATTTTGCTGAGACAGAGGTTGAGTGTCAACAATGATTTATAAGATTTATAATCTTTTTTGCTTCCCTCTGCCCGAAATGGGGAGAGGGTCGCTTTTTAATTAAGCATGCCAGGTCGAAATCGCGACTTTCACTCTCAAGTTGTCACCCGTAATCGTCATGCGCTGTGGCAGTTCATGGTTGCTGGCTTTGGTATAACTGCCATATTCAATCCGCCAGCCTTGCTGCACCAGGCTCGTTAACCGATTTTCACTATCAAACGCCGTTTTGGCACTGAGCCCTGGAACCGGTAAGCCGCGGATCCAATATTTCAAATTCGAAACGGGTAGATGAAAACGCCAGCGTTCGGCCAAAAGTTGCTCAGGTGAGTTGGCGGTAAAGTGTTTGCCATCGTTCGTTTCCAATGTCACTACGCCATTTTGGCCCGTCAGTTTAAAACCTTGCGCACCGAGTGGCCCATAAAGGGAAATGACATAATTACCTTGCCGTTGGACCCAATCGACATTGGCGGAGCTGGAATCGTTCGCTGTTTGTACAGCGATTTTACCATTCACTTGCCAATTTTGAATCTGGGCTAGCTCAGCTTTCCGTTTTTCCCAGGTGGGGGCGGAGGGTGGGATAGGCGTTGTGGGTTGAAGGGGGGTGGTAGCGCAGCCTGTTAAGAGTAAGCCTGCTACAAAAACGCTCAAAAAAGCACGATAGAATCGTTGCACTGTGATATCCTTTGTTTTTCCATCCTATTTAAGCATAAAATATGCCCAAAATAAGTAGTTGGCAACTAGATCATGGCAATTTTCGTAATTGGTATTAATCACAAAACGGCTACCGTGGGTGTGCGCGAGAAAATCTATTTCGCTCTCGATAACCTGGCATTGTATTTGCAAGATCTGCTCAGCCATCATGCTGTCAAAGAGGCTGTCATTTTATCGACTTGCAATCGCTCCGAATTATATTTTGAAGCGGATAGTTTAAATGGCGCTTATGAATGGTTTTATGCGCAAACGGCTTTAACGCCGGATGAGTTGGCCAATGCCATTTATGTTTATCGCGGCGAAGGCGCTGTCCAACATATTATGGAAGTCGCGTGTGGTCTTGATTCCATGGTGCTCGGCGAGCCGCAAATTTTGGGGCAAATGAAAGAGGCTTACACGGAAAGCTGTGCGCTCGGCGCCGTGGGTCCCAGTTTTCATCGTTTATTCCAGCAAGTCTTTACCGTTGCGAAGGAAATTCGTGCCACCACCGCGATCGGCGCTTGTCCGGTGTCAGTTGCTTCCGCTGCAGTGAATTTTGCGAAACAAATCAGTCACGCATTTGCAGAAGCGAATATTTTGATTTTGGGTGCGGGTGACACAACGACCTTGCTGTTGCGTTATTTACATGAGCAAGTCAAAAAACCCATTACCGTTTTAAATCGTACCCTCGATAAGGCGGTTGCAACCGTTGCGCCTTTTAATGGAATCGGTGCTGGATTTGAGAGTTTACCCGCAGCACTCGCCAGCGCGGATGTGGTTTTTTCAGCAACGGGCAGTCCTATTCCCATTGTAACAAAAGCGCTTTTGGCCGAAGTGCAACAAGAGGGTCACAAAAAGCCACTTACCTTTATTGATATTGCTGTGCCCCGCGATATTGACCCGCAAGTCACTGAATTGGAAGACGTGCATTTATATTGCATTGATGATTTGAAAGTCATTATCGAGCATAATCGCCAGGGCCGTGAGCATGCGGCCATTAAAGCACGCGATATGATTACCTGTCGCACCAAGCGTTTTTGTTTAGAGCATCAAATGGTTGATGAAGTGAGTTACACCATTCGCGCTTATCGCCAACAAGTTGAAGCATTGTGTCAAAATGAATTAAGCAAAGCCACGCAGCAATTGCAATTAGGCGGTGATCCGCATCTTATTCTCAACACGTTTGCCAATAGTTTTATGAATAAAGTACTCCATCACCCTTCTGCGCAACTGCGCCAAGCGGGAGCGGATGGGCGTCCGGAATTGTTGCAATTTGCCAAACAATTATTTTCCTTGCCAGAATTAAATTCGGAAGAGCTATGAAGCCATCGATTGAAACAAAATTAAAGCAAATCTCTGCGCGCTATGAAGAAATCAAAGGTTTACTAGCTGATCCTAAAGTGACTGATGACTTAAATCGCTATCGCGATCTCTCTAAAGAATATTCGCAGATTGAGCCGTTAGTTGAATTGCATCAACAATTTTTAACGGAAACAAAACAGCGTTTAGAGGCGGAAGCGTTATTGCAAGAGGAAGATGCGGAGTTACAGCAATTAGCGAAGCAGGAAATTAAACAAATTGATGAGAATTTAATCGCAATTGACAATCAATTATTGTCGGCGCTCATTCCAAAAGATCCTAACGATGACAATAACATCTTCTTAGAAGTTCGTGCTGGCACCGGCGGCGATGAGGCGGCCATTTTTGCGGGTGATTTAAGTCGCATGTATACGCGCTTTGCAGAATCCCAACGCTATAAAGTTGAAATCATCAGTGAAAGTTTTGGTGAGCACGGCGGCTATAAAGAAATTATTATGCGTATCATTGGCCAGGGTGCTTTTTCGCGCTTTAAATTTGAATCAGGCGTGCATCGCGTGCAGCGAGTGCCAGAAACAGAAGCGCAAGGCCGAATTCATACATCAACTTGCACGATCGCCGTTTTGCCGGAACAAGAAGAAATTGAAAATATTGATATTAATCCCGCGGAAATTCGCATTGATACGTTCCGTGCCTCTGGCGCTGGTGGGCAGCACGTGCAAAAAACCGATTCAGCCATTCGCATTACGCACTTACCGACAGGAACCGTAGTGGAGTGTCAAGATGAGCGTTCGCAGCATAAAAATCGCGCTCGTGCCATGTCCTTACTAAAAGCGCGTATTTTACAATCTGAACGCGAAAAGCAGCATAAGCAACAAGCCGAAACACGGCGTAATTTAGTGGGAACAGGTGATCGCTCAGAGCGTATTCGCACTTATAATTTTCCACAGGGCCGTTTAACGGACCATCGCATCAACCTAACCCTTTATCAATTGGAGCAAATCATGGAAGGGGATTTGGCACCGGTGATCGATGCGCTAAGCCAAGAGTACCATGCTGATTTAGTCGCATCCCTGGGTGAGTAGTGTCAACCATTGCGGAGAAATTGCAAGCTAGCATGCTGGCACTCAGTGAAGTGAGTGATTCGCCGCGGTTGGATGCGGAAGTGTTGCTAGCGCATGTATTGAAAGTAGAGCGCAGTCATTTTTATGCTTGGCCTAAGCAAGAATTAACGGCTGCGGAGCTTTCGCAATATGACGCGCTATTAAAACGCCGCTTGCAAGGTGAGCCCATTGCCTATTTGCTGGGTTATCGCGAATTTTGGTCACTCAATATTGAAGTCACGCCCGCAACGTTAATTCCAAGACCCGAAACTGAATTGTTAGTGAGCGAAGTGTTGGCACGATTACCAAAGGAAGAGTCGCTGACGATTGCTGATTTGGGTACAGGATCGGGTGCGATTGCTTTGGCGATTGCAAGTGAGCGTCCAAATTGGCAGATTATTGCCATTGATAGCAGTCGAGAAGCGCTTGCTATTGCTGACAAAAACGCACATGATCTTAGGTTAACTAATGTTTCTTTTCAGCTAGGAAATTGGTTAACTGCAAGGCCTAGTTTTAAGTTTGATGCGATAGTGAGTAATCCACCTTATATTGCTGAAGCTGAGTGGCCAGAATATGCCGATCAGTTACGTTTTGAACCCAAAGAAGCGCTAGTTGCTGCGGATGAGGGTTTAGCCGATATTAAGCAGATTATTGTTGCGGCGCGGCAATTTCTTAAGCTAGATGGCTGGTTAATGTTAGAACACGGGTTTAATCAAGGCCAAGTTGTGCGAACCATCGCACTGCAAAACGGTTACCAAAACGTGCATTCTATTTGCGATTTGGCCGGGCATGAGCGAATCATGATAGCTAAAAGTTCGAATAGCTAATATATTTGCGGAAAATCCCGGTTTTTTGGTATAGCGGTCAAACTTGGACTACAATTAATCTCAGGTAGGAGAACAATTATGGCAACCAAAGAAAAAGACATTTTAGAACCCAGCTTGGATGTATTAGGGATAGCAGCATACAAGCAAAAGAAGACAGAAGACTACATGAGCGCGCCTATGCTCGAGCACTTCCGTCTGATCCTGATGGCTTTACGCCAACGGTTACTCGAAGGTGGGGACAAAATCGTAACCCACATGAAAGAAGAAGCGATTAACTATCCCGATCCTAACGATCGAGCCAGCCAAGAAGAAGATTTTCGTTTGGAACTACGCACGCGTGATCGCGAACGTAAACTTTTAAAGAAAATTGAAGAATCCATTGAGCTGGTACGTGAGAAAGATTACGGATATTGCGAAGTATGCGGTGTTGAAATTGGTTTGCGTCGTTTAGAAGCTCGCCCAACAGCAACGCTTTGCATTGATTGTAAAACGTTAGATGAGATTCGCGAAAAGCAGCAGAAGCATGATGAAGAATATTAATTTCGCTCGCAAAACGAGCGAAATTAATAGAGCCACGTTTTTATGACTAAGGCGAATAAAATTCGCATTAGTCACCAAAGGGGAGAATCGCGATTCTTTCCTTTGGAATCCCCATCGCGTAAGGAATTTTATTGGGTGGGGAATGCGTTTAGAAACGGGTTTAAAACGGAGTGCTTTTCTTAAAGCTGTTAGGCTTTAAGAATCAAGGAGGGAATTGCTTCTTTTCCACGGGGGAGAGGAAGTTATTGTCATTGACAGAGGTGAGAAATGGCAGCAGCACCACAAGGCGGCGGTCAATCGGATAATTCAAGCGGCATACTGTGGGGAATAGCAGCGGTTTTTGCCACTATTGGCGGAATTTGGTATGGATTGAAAGACCAAATTGTTTGGCTGTATTTGACGCTGAAATTATATGAAGTGAATTTTTTAAATTATCTCACTATAAAATTAAATTTTTATCCCGGTTATTTCACTTCCATCCAAACTAGTATCCAAAATGCTTTAGTTAATCCGAACCAAGTGGCCTTTAATGATCTCATTGCGATGGGTGATATGGTAGGTGATTGGTTGCGTTATCCCTTTGTCGCCATTCTTCTCGTGTTAGCGGTTGTGGTTTACATCAGTAACACAGCACGTAGCTTCCGTCAGGTATATAGTTTGAGAGATTTTGCGAAATTAGAACAGCAAAATTGGCCGCAGATTACCCCAGTTGTGAATCTCGATTTAATTAAAACCGATATTGATACGGGCCCTTGGGCCATGGCAATGACGCCCATTCAATTTTGCAAACGCCACCGTTTATTAGAAGAAGTCCGAGCGTTACGAGGGACATCGCGGCGTGATAGCGGTCGAGTGGAGGTGATATTAAGACGGGGTGCCGCGAACCAATTATTTGCAATGCAATTAGGGCCGCTTTGGGCGGGTATTGATAAATTACCCCTGCATACGCGCGCTTTGTTCGCTGTGTTTGCTGCGCGGATTAACTCCGATACGAAAGGCGCTGCGGATTTGTTGGCGCAATTAAATCGCACATCTACCTCCAAATTGGATTTCACCGGCGTAGATGATCTCCTTAAGAAACATTCGAACACTAAAATCGTGCAATGGGTCCTTCACTCCCATGCTTATGTCTCTACCATCATGGCCAGCATGTTAGAGGAAGCGCGCCAAGATGGGGTGCAAGCGTCAGCCGATTTTTTATGGTTAAAACCCTTAGACCGCCGTCTTTGGTATACTTTAAATACGGTGGGTCGACAAACCCCCTTTATTGAGGTGGCGGGAATTTTTGCGCATTGGGTCGCCGAAAAAGAAGCCCAGCGCCGTTTGTTGGTGCCAATGGTTGAAGAAGCGACGAACGCCGTTGAGTTAACATTAAAAGATGTAGTCTATCGTCCAGATGAGCCAGTAGAAAGGTAATCGCTATGAAAATGCGTGGATTAGACGAACAACATGAACTTTCTCCCCAGCTGCTGTTGCGCGATACGCGCACGCTGGGCATGAAAATTGTTGATTTCTTTAAAGACCCAGTCAACAGCGCTATTTTAATGATGAGTTTGGGTTTATTCGCTTATTTCTTGCCCGCTTTTAGCGAAATCATTGGCGTTATCGGTCTTTTAGTTTTCATCTATGCTTATACGCGTAAATCAACGTTGCCTTTCCGCATGCCGCAGCGTTCTAAAACAAATGATTATAACGATTTTTTCCCGGGTACGATCAAGCCGCGGCCCGCACGGGGAATTTCTTTTTTCGGTAATCGTAAAAGTGATAACGATGAGTTATGGTTTAACAACGATGACATGCGTACGCACGTTTTGATTTTCGGCTCAACCGGTAGCGGTAAAACGGTCGCTTTAACGTCGTTGTCATTAAATGCATTAGTGCAAGGTAGCGGTTTCTTATATGTGGACGGTAAAGGCGATAATTCCCTTTTCGCAAATGTTTTCTCCATGTGCCGCATTATGGGGCGAGAAGATGATTTGCTCTTAATCAATTTCATGACCGGTGCAAGAGACGTTGTTGGTGCGCAGGAAAAACGCTTATCCAATACCATGAACCCGTTTTGTAATGGTTCATCCAGCATGTTATCGCAGCTCGTGGTGAGCTTGATGGATTCCGGTTCGCAAAGCTCTGATGCGGATATGTGGAAAGGCCGTGCCATTGTGTTCGTTGAAGCGTTGATGAAAGTCATGGTGTATATGCGTGACCAAGGCAAGATCTTGCTGGATGCGAATACCATTCGTAATTACTTTGAATTGACGCGCTTAGAAGCGATCGCCATGGATCGCATGTTTCCCCGTGATAATCAAGAACCGGTGAGCTTGGCCGATACACCAGACTTAATTTTAGAGCCGATTCGTAATTACGTAAAAAACTTACCAGGCTATGATGTATCACGAAAAGGCAAGCAGGGTTCACAGGTATTAGAACAACACGGCTTTATCACCATGCAATTAACGCGGACATTCGGTTCGCTGGCTGATACCTACGGTCATATTATCCGTACCAACTTAGCCGAAGTGGATTTAAAAGACGTCGTTTTAAACCGTCGCGTCTTGGTGGTATTGTTGCCGGCTTTAGAAAAATCTCCGGATGAATTGGCGAACTTGGGTAAAGTCATTATTGCTTCGCTGAAAGCCATGATGGCAGCTGGCTTAGGTGATTCCGTTGAAGGTACGTATCGCGAAGTGATCGTGCGCAAGCCAACTAATGCACCCACCCCTTTTATGTGCGTGCTGGATGAATATGGTTATTACGCCGTGAAAGGCTTTGCGGTGGTACCCGCGCAAGCCCGTTCATTGGGTTTCTCGGTTATCTTTGCGGGCCAAGATTTGCCGGCATTCCAAAAAGCCTCTAAAGAAGAAGCTGCATCTATCGGTGCAAACACCAACATTAAAATTTGTATGAAGCTCGAAGATCCGCATGAAACATGGGAGTTTTTCCAAAAAACAGCGGGTGAATCTTACGTAACGAAGGTCGATTCTTTCCAAACCAATTCCGGTAGCTTATTAAATAACTACATGGATAGCCGCAGTGCTTCTTCAGAAAAGCGGCAACGGATCGATTTGCTCGATTTGAAAGAGCAAAGTGAAGGGGAGGCGCACATCTTCTTCAAGTCCCGAATTGTTAGAGCGCGGATGTTTTATGCTAATCCGCCGCCGGCGCCTAAAATGCGTGTTAATCAATTCTTGAAAGTGGAAAAACCAAGAGGTCGTATCATTGCTGATCTTGAAGAGCGCATCCAAAATTTTGCTGACTTTGTGAAGTTGGATGGTCAATTCCCGAGTGTGGCAGATGAAAGCGACGAAATTCATATGATCGCGAGTACGATGCAGGCGGAAGCCGCGCAGCCGCCTATCGAGCGTGCATTAGCCGCATTAATGGCTTATCACAATCGTCACGGTGAGGTTATGGAAGCGACAGAAGCGGCTGACGATGAGCCGATGGAAGCGTTAGCGGTGGAAGGCCATATCAATATTTTTGTACCGGTACGCTTAAATGAAATGGTGCGCGAAATTGTTGGCGGCGGCAGTAAATTTGAAGCATTCCAAACGGCAGTTATCAACAAAAGTTGGAGCAGAACCAAGATTGAATTGATTGAGCGTCTCTTAGGAAGAATGTCCGGTCAAGCAAGCGGTTTGGCGAATGAATTAATGCGTGATATGACGATCGCAACGGATTATCCACCATACGTGGAAGGCATCCTTTTATCCAGCGATGAAGTAGTAGCTATTGCCAATGAAGTATGTGATTATGTAACCTCTCTAGGGATGAATTCTCAAACAGAGGAAGTCTAGTCACGTGGTGAAATGGAACATTACCAAAGCGGCTCTTATCTCCGTTATTCCTGCTCTCTTTTTAGCTGGCTGCGCATCATCCGATGTTTCGCGCGATGCAGAAGCAAACGTAGATTTGGGAGTGCAAAACGCCAAAGGCTTTGCTGATAATGGCCAAGGTATATCCGAATCCTATTGGAACGCTAGTCAAACCCAAAAAGGCGCTTTATTGGGTGGTGTGGCAGGCGTTGCCACCGGCATTGCTTATACCAGTGTTGGTTGGGTGCCAGGCGGTTTAGCCGGTGCTATTTTGGGGGCGAGTTACGGTGCCTACATTGATGCTCACACCACTTTAAAAGATCAATTGGAAAATCGCGGCGTGACCGTGGTGACCTTGGGTGATCAAATCCTCGTTGTGCTTCCTTCTGCGCGTGTTTTCTATGCTATGACGCCCACTATTAAACCCGCTGCTTTCTCTACCTTAAATTTGGTAGGTAAATACATTAACCAATACACAAAAATGCTGGTGAAAGTTGCAGCTTATACAAACTGCTCGAGTTCACGCGCCTATGATCTTGCTCTTTCGCAACAACAAGCCAATAGCGTTGTGCGTTATTTTACGGCCATTGGTCTTGATGCGCGGGTTTTATATGCTGCCGGCTATGGTGGTACTCGCTTAGTTAACCGGAATAATAATCGTTGGGATGCCAATGATAATTACCGTATCGAAATCACCTTGGAAAAATTACCCGTATAGGAGCGGCGATGTTAGGACGTAAACATCAACACGCTCATCTCCACAGCATTTTCTATCGCGATAAATTCCGTCGTACCTTGCGTTGGTTATTAATTAATGTCTGCATCATGCTCATTTTAATCATTGGGGTGATGTATTTGATTTTTGTGAAACCGGCTTCAAACTATTATGCCAACACGACAGATGGCCGCATTTTACCGATGCCAGCCCCTGAGAAGGAGTGAGGATAATGGCGCTTGAAGATAATTTAGAGCAAAACAATACTGCCCCAATCCGTAACAACCACTTTTATCGTGATAATTATCACCGCGTGTTAATTTTTCTTACCCTTTTAATCGTCGTCGCAGGTTGTATTGCGAGTATTGTCATTTATCAAATTATCAATCGACCTTTGCCACAGTTTAATGCGAAATCCCCTGATGGCGGCACCATGCTGCTCGTGCCTTACGATGAGCCCAATATGCTGCCTGACACCATTTTACGTTGGGCAAGTAAAGCGGCAACGGTTGCTTACACTTTTGATTTTGTGAATTACAATGCGCAAATTCGTGCTGCGCGACCTTACTTTACCGATGCCGGTTGGGCGGATTACTTAGGTTCTGTGGATAATCTCATTAATACCATCGTGCAGCGTAAATTATTTATTTATGGTGTTGTTTCCGGCGCTCCCGTTATTTCCAATCAAGGCCCCTTGCCGGGCCGTGGCAATGTTTGGCGAATTCAAATTCCCTTTTTGGTCTCTTATGCTAGCGATAGCCAAACAACAACCAGTAATTTTTATGTGGTCATGTCTATTGTTCAGGTGCCAACGAGTGTTAATCCACAAGGCATCGGTATCGACCAATTCTTGATGTTTCCAAGGGGATAGGCATGGAAAGCCAGGACGCGGTAGTCTTAATTATGCTAAGAAACGCCTTTTATCGGCGTATGCATTATCTCGCTTTGGTCGCGCTAATTTTAGCCTTCTTGGTGAACGTTGCCTTAACCGGTATTTTTATCTACCTATACAAAAACCCCACCCATCCCATTTATTTTGCAGCCGATAAAGTAGGGCGTTTAATTCAAATTATTCCCGTTAATACACCTAATATGACCCAGGCAGAGGTGGACAAATGGACGGTCCATGCGGTGGAAGCGGCATATTCATTTGACTACATTAACTACCGCGCTCAATTGCAAGACGCTGAGAAATACTTCACGGCGTATGGATGGTCGCGGTACATGAAGGCATTAACGGCTTCCAGTAACTTGGTGGCTTTAACCGAGCGCAAGCAAATTGTTATCGCAACGGTTGTTGGCCAGCCGAAAATTTTAGTGCAAGGGACATTGGGTGGGGCTTACGCTTGGAAATATCAAATGCCTTTATTGGTGACCTATTCCCAGCCACCTTACGATGCTAAAAACCAATTTTCAAATGCATTGGACGTGACCGTCATTGTTCAGCGCAAACCCGTTTTGCAAGGCGACAAGGGTTTGGGTATTGTTCAGCTGATTGCGAGCCTTGCAACCCAATCTGCGCCACAAACACAAACCATTTCGGATACGAATGGTTGATCATTCGGCTAGCGTGAGTGACTTTAGTGATTAGAGTTGCGAATTCACTTCGCGCTGGTATGATATTGACTTAATTGCGTCTGATTTCTGCGGTGAGGGAACATGGCTGAAGAAGAATTTCATGTAACGACGCTTCGCGATACATTCTATCGTGATAGTTTTGGTCGCGTCACCTTAGTCATTGTGTTGCTCATCGCTACCATTCTCATTTTGTTTGGCTTTTCGGTGTATTTGCATTTTGCCAAGCCCAAACCTACGTTGTTTGTCGTATATAAAGACATGCGGGTGGTTGCCCCCGTGCCTTTAGACCAACCTTATTTGACCACACCAGAAGTGATGCAGTGGGTGGCGGACGTTTTCCCAAAATCCTTCAATTATGATTTCAATCATTACAATGATCAGCTGGCGAATAATTCGCAATATTTTACGGCCGATGGGTGGAAAATATTTTTAAATCAATTGAATATCTATGTGAACTATAATAATGTTCAAAGTGGTAAGCTGTTCGTTACTGGCGTGCCGACGGCAGCGCCGACGTTTTTAAACAAAGGGATTTTGCCAAATACTGGTCAATATGGGTGGTGGGTGAAAATACCGGTGCGGATAGATTATGCCGGCTACCAACCGCCAGCAAGCCAGACGTTGACGTGGCAGGTGTTAGTAGTGCGAGTGCCGACGCTTGATAATTTAACGGGTGTTGGTATTCAAAACATCGTGCTAGCATCGTAACTTGGAAGCTCATGAGAATGGACGAATGCATGGCTAAGCAAGCAAATCAGCAAGCAAGTTCTCCTTTAAAGGCCAATAGACCCATGGCGCATTTTTCTCGTTTTACAAGAACAATGAATACCGTGTTATTTAGCTTAAGTTGTTTAAGCAGTGTTGCAATCAGTTATGCGCAACCGATCAATCCCAATAACACGACGGGAGCAACGAGCGTCCAGGCGCCTTTGCCAAATGTTGCGCCGAGTATGCCGATTAATAATCCGCAAGCTAATCCAGGGGCGAGCACTGCAACGACAGCGCCGCAGATGAACTTGCCGCCACCGGGCGCGAGTGCTGTTACGCCAGCGCAAGCAACGAATTCAACTGCAAAAACACCCAGCGCTAATCCGGCAGCGAATTTAACTCCTCAGCAACAAGCTGCTACAGCGCAGCCGGTTGTTTTGCCATCTACCACGCAGCCCGCAGCGACTACCACAGCGGCAAACAATCAAACAATGGACGCAGACGCTGCGGACCGCCAAGCACTCAAACAATGGTTAGCAGGCGCAAGCAATGCGTTACCAAGTGGTTTTGCCGGAAGCAGTGCTAACAGTGCGGCTGGTACAACGACGACTACCGCAGCGGCAGACAATGCACCGGTGAATGATGCGAATAGCCAGGCATTGCAAACATTAATGGAAGTCATGCAGGCACGCCAAAGCGGTCCGAAATTACCAAGGCCATTAACCTACGATCAAAGTCAGAATGCCATGCTGGATACTTTGCCAGCAGGTAAGCAACCCGGGAATCCCGATGCGGATTTTGCTTTTAATACCTTGCTCGCGCAAAACATGCCATTATCACCACAGCAAGTTTTAAAGTTGCGCCAGCAAATTGATGTCGCACAACGTGCAGCAGCAACGCCCGCGAATATTCCGCCCAAGCCCGTTTCATCCACCATCATGGTAAATCTAGCGCCAGGCACCACACCGCCGGCCGTGCGTTTAGCACAAGGGTATGTCAGTGCATTAGTGTTTGTGGATTCAACCGGTTCACCTTGGCCAATTGCCTCTTTCGATATCGGTAATCCCCGCGCGCTTAATATCCAATGGGATGGCAAGAGTAACATTTTGTTAATGCAATCCATTTTACCTTACAGCGATGGCGACATGATCGTCCGCTTAGTCGGCATGCCAACACCCATTACGCTGCAACTTGTGTCGGGCCAGCGCGTCGTTGACTATCGTGTCGATTTACACATTTCGGGTATTGGTCCGAACAGCAAAGATTTACCCATGGGTACCGAATTACCCGGTAGCGCCAATCAACTCTTGTTGAGTGTGTTAGATGGCGTTGCGCCTCCTGGCAGTCGTGAAGTAAATGTATTGGGTGCTACTGCGCAAGCTTGGGTGTTGGGTGAAAAAATGTATTTACGTACGCGTTTAACCCTGCTTTCGCCGGGTTGGATGGGTAAAATGGTCAGTTCAGATGGCATGCAAGCCTACGAACTTTCAAAAACCTCTTCCATTCTTGTTTCAAAGTATGGAGAGCCGACAGAACTTAGAGTTGAGGGATTCTGATGGCGTTGGATCTTTCGAAGTTAAATTTCTTTAACAAATTAGACGCTCGTGCACGCGTGGGTGTGCTATTTGTTGGCTTACTTGCGGCGATTTTCCTCGTCTATTTAGCTACGCGGTATTTTGCAGGTGGCAGTAGTGCAATCGGTCCATCCAGCGTTGCTAGCGCACCGGCTGGATTACAATCCGTTCCGGGTGGTACGACACAAACGGCTGAATATACCCAAGCCTTGATGCAAGCGAATGATCAACGTGCAGAAGCTGCCAAAATGAGTGGTTCTAGCGCTATTCCCACGCAATTTAATACCGCCATTGCTTCCATGGGCGGTTCGTCGGGTTGCGTTATTTGTACTGAGCAAACGCCCAATGTCGCTGCCACGTTAGATGATTGGGTGAAACAAGGTAAAATTACTCCTGATGTCGCAACACAATTAAAAGATTTAGCAAACAAGAATGCATCCGTTGAAGACTATGCTCAAGCGCTCAATAAAATGGTGCAGGATGGTAAGTTAACACCCGAACAAGCACGTATTTTGTTAGATCAATACAAAAAGCAACATGGTGCGGCACTGGTGAACGATAGCGCAAAGACCATGGATGCGTTAATTAAATCCGGACAGCTACCACTTGATGCGGCGAATCAATTGCTGGATGCGCAAAAGAAAGAAGTGTCACCCTCCGAATATGCCAAAATGCTGCAGCAAATGGTAAAAGACGGCAAGATTACACCGGATGTGGCGCAAAAGTTATTAGCACAATATGCGCAACAATATACGAAACAAGTGATTTCCCGTAGCGTTGCCGCGTTACAGCAAATGGCGACGAATGGTGAAATTACGCCGGAGGTGTTAAACGCTTTAATCGACTTAGAAAACCAGATGGTTCCTATCGATTTAGTCTCCGATAATTTGAAAAAATGGGTCGGGGCTGGAAAATTAACCCCAGCTGCTTCAGACAAAATTTTAGCAGAGTACAAAGATCAAAAATCGCAAATTGGCCCCAATGGTTCTGTGGATGAATTAATTCGGCAAGCAGAAGCGGCCGCATTCTTAGAAATCAGCCAATTACTGCGGGATAAATTAATTACGCCGGAGACGGGCGCTAAATTAAGTGAAATGATCCAAAACAATATTCCTTTGGAGGAATACACGGCCGCTGTCCATCAGATGGTGCAAAATAAACAATTGACCCCAGAAATCGCAAAATTAAAAATTGGCGATTACACGCAAGTTAAAACCTTACGTGATATGAAGGCGCAATTGTTCCAGTTGCAAGCCAATAATGCCTCACCACAAGCTTATGCGGATGCGTTGAAAAAAGCGGTTTTGACCGGTGTCATCACCCCTGATCAAGCAGCGGAACTACTGCAACAATATCAAGCGAGCGGTGGGCCGGGTTTATCTAACTTAGCATCTGGCGCGAGCGCTGCTAATTTTGCACAAGCGTTGCAACAACAAGGCGGGCCGAGTGGTCAGTACGGGACAGGCCAATTTGCGCCTGGCAGCGCAGAAGCGGAAGCGGCTGCGGCTCAGCAGCAAGCTGCGAATGACCAAGAGCGCGCTAATCGTTTACAAGCCATGTTGGGCGCAATGTCGAGCCAATCCGGACAATTAATTGCAGCTTGGGGGCCAGTAACCATGGTCCATCGTGGCGGCCCGAATGAAAATCCAGCGGGCGGCAATGCAAAAGATTGCGGTGATTGTGCAACCGGCACAACGACTAAAACCCAAACAGCGAATAAAAATACCCTCGATGATTCTTCTTCGGGTGCGCCGCTTATTAAAGCCGGCAGCATTATTTTTGCAGTGCTTGATACGGCAGTTAATAGTGATTATCCCGATAGCCCAGTCCTTGCGACTATCGTGCAAGGTCCTTATAAAGGGGCGAAGCTGTTAGGTAAGTTAACAACAGCGAAGAGTGTCTCAGGGCAGCTTGATCGCATTAGCTTGAACTTTAGCTTAATGAATTTAGACAACTGGCCAAAATCACGCACAGTGACTGCTTATGCGATTGACCCCGATACGGCACGCAGCGTTATGGCGAGCTCGGTTGATTACCATTACGCACAAAAATTCGGTGCGATTATGGCGACCTCATTTATCCAGGGTTATGCTAATGCCATTAGCTCGTCTGGTTCTAATACAACAACGGGTATTTTCGGAACGAGTACGACTCATCCCGAGCTAAGCCCAGGCCAAAAGCTCGCGATGGCTGTTGGTCAAATCGGTCAGAATTTAGGTAGCGTCACGCAAAATTACACGAATATTGCCCCGACGGTGAGGGTGGATTCTGGTGTAAGTCTGGGTATATTATTTATGGCAGACGTGACATAAAAGGGAACAGGTTATAGTCAATTGCTTATTGGGAATGGACTAATTTGCACTATAATTTAAAGTGGTATCCGTTAATCAGGGAATTTAGAGAGGCTGCTGAAGATGCTAGATGATCGCGATGACAAAAAGTACGATGGCTCTGAAGAAAGCGAATATCACTTTTCAGATGATGATGCTAGCTATGAGGTGGAAACAGAAGCGCAGAAGCCGACACCAGAGCTGCAACCCAAGTTGAGCTTGGGCGAACGCTTGTCGCAATCACGCCGTGGTATTATTGGTGTGATCGTGTTCTTATTACTGGTGTTCATCGTTTATAAAATGGTTATTCCATCCTCGACAGCGCCGGCAACCAATATTGCGAATGCCCCCGTTACCACAGGGCAGCAACCACCTGCTTCGCAAACGCAACAAGTGCAGCCCGGTTCTTTAGCAAACACCCAACCCGGTGGTGTTATCCCCGTGCAAGCACCTGCCCAGCAAGCAGCACCGACTTATGTCGCGCCGCCACAACCGGTTGGTATTTCGATGGAAACCCAGCAAAAGTTAGATCAACTGCAAACAGACTACACCCAAAAATTGAATGAATTAACCTCGCAAAATCAAGCCCTCCAAGGTCAAGTGCAAGGCTTAACCACGCGTGTTAGCACCATGGAAGCTGAGCTTAATCAATTAATCAAAGTATTGACCCGCCAAGCAGCGCAAGGCGCAACCGCTGATATGACCGCAGCCGTGCAAGCACAAGCGTCAGCTCAATCCATTTACACGGTGCAAGCGATTATTCCTGGTCGTGCTTGGTTGCGCTCTGACACCGGTGAAACGTTAACAGTCGCTGAAGGTGATATGGTGCCAAGCGTTGGTCGAGTAACCAAAATCGATCCTTACAATGGTGTTGTGGTATTAAATACCGGTACAAAAACCATTTCCATCTCGTATGGCAACGGCAGTGGAAACTAAACCGATCTACTGAGGTATTGATATGGGTTTTAAAGAGCGCAACCAGTCCACAAGCATTATGCAAGGCCTGTTGTTAGGGGTTGTGCTCGGCTCATTCCTTTTGCCTTCTTATGCGCAAGATTTAAGTACACTCTCAGCGCAAGACATGATCACCAATTTGGCCGAGCAGCTCCCCAATGTCATGCGCATGGTGACTGCCATTGCATACGTGTTGGGTTTTTATTTTGTTGTGTTTGGTGTCATAAAGTTGAAACAATATGGCGAAGCGCGCACGCAAATGTCATCACAGCATAGTTTAAAAGGCCCGCTCATCTTCATTACCATCGGCACACTATTAGTTTATTTACCCAGCTCCATACAGGTTGGATTAAGCACGTTTTGGACTGAGCCTAGCCCTTATGCTTATTTAAACGATACGAATGAATGGTCTGATTTCTTAAAAAATTGTTTCATGATTATCCAGCTTTTTGGCGTGATTGCGGTGATTCGAGGTTTGGTCATTTTGAGCCATTTGTCGAGCCAAGCTCAGCACGGAACATTTGGCAAAGGGTTGACCCACATTATCGGGGGCATTTTTTGCATCAACCTCTACCAATTTGTGCAAGTGATTCTGGTTACATTAGGAATTCATACGTAATACAATGACGGATGAATGTGCGTAATTTTAATTTTGATGACAGGAGATAGGGAATGAAAAAAGTGAAGTTAGGGCTATTAGCGCTTGCTTTCCTAATGGTTGGTACGGCAGCATTTGCCGCGATTTCAGGTGTGGGTTCAGTGGCTGCGCAAGTAACTTCTAACGTCGCCAACATTGCCCGTTTAATCACAGCAGCGTCTTTTGTGGCTGGTATGGCATTTGCTGTTGGTGCAATTGTTAAATTTAAAGCACACAAAGATAACCCGACACAAATTCCCATTGGTACGCCCATTGCCTTATTGTTTGTTGGCGCAGCATTAATCTTTATTCCAAACGTTTTCCGCGTTGGTGGTGCGACCTTGTTTGGTACGAGCGGTACAGCATCAAACGTCTCCGGTTTTATTAGCATTAGCGGCACCAAATAGTAATGAGCTAAGTATGCATGAACTCGAATTAGCGGTGAATCTGTCAGGCTGGCGAATCTTTATCCGACGCAAACAGGATAAAGCTTTCCAGCCGATCATGCAGAAAATCCTCGATCGAGACTTGTACACTTGTCAGTATTGTGGGTTTCAGGCACGTGATTATCAGGAGGTTGTGAATCTCGATGGTAATTACCTTAATAATAAAGCCAGTAACCTGGTGACGACCTGCTGTTTTTGCGCTCAGTGTTTATTTTTGCAAGCGGTGGGTGTTGATGAAATGGGCGGTGGTCAATTGATTTATATGCCGGAGATGAGTCAGGGTGACCTCAATAGTTTTTGCCATGTGTTATTTTGTGCGTTAGAAAATAATACGGGTTATCAAGATAGTGCCCAATCTATTTACCGCAGCTTTAAATTTCGCAGTCAAGTGGTAGAGAATAAGCTAGGAACAGGCATGAGTAACCCAGCCACGATGGGGCAGGTCATCATTGAGTACCAAAATGATGCGCCTGATCAGCCCGTTACATTATTGCGTGATCTCCGTTTACTGCCGTCACCTGCCAAATTCCGGGTGCAATTAGATGCTTGGGCACAAGCAGCAATGCAAGAATTAGCGGCAGAGCAATCAGAGGCGCCTAAGGAATAAGCACAAGGATAAGGTCATGGCTGATCGTAGCTTTATAGATCCGGTATTAGAAAGCGTTGACTCCATATTAGCTTGGTTTAGCACTGAGCTTAAGCAAACCACCGAATCTTATTGCGATTTGGAAACGGCTGATGATAAGCAAACATTGGTTGCCCGCGATGGTTCATTGGTTTCTGTTATCCGTGTTTTTGGGGTAACTCGTCTAATCGGCCAAGAAGAGTTTAACGATATTCATGAAGGTTTAACGCAAAGCTTGCAAGCAACCTTAAAGCGCCCAGGACATGTGGTGCAGGTTTACTTTGCTTACGATCGTGATACGGTTAAACCTGAAATTGAAGAAATTTTATCACCCGCACGCGCCACGTCGAAACGATTAAATTTAGACTTAGAAGATTTATTTAATGAGCGTATCAATTACATTTCACGATTTTGTGCTCATGAAGAATTGTATTTTGTGTTATGGACAAGACCCTATTCACTAACGGGTGATCAACTGAGTCGGGCACATAAAGATAAGCTTAGCTTCATTCGTGAGCATGCTATTCCGCCTTTTAAAAATGGCCAAAATCTCATTGCTGCCATTCCTGATTTACGTGAAGCACATTCCTCTTTTTTACGCTCTATCGTAACCGATTTAAATGCATTAAACATTTATAGCGCCGCTTTACCCGTGCATGATGCAGTGCATGCCATGCGTTATTCTGCTGATCCGGATTTTACGGGCAAAGATTGGCGTCCCGTTTTACCCGGTGATAAAGTGCCAATACATGAAGCAAGGCCTTCCGCGGGTGAAATGTCGGGTGTCATGTATCCGCCACTGTCACGGCAAATTTTTCCGCGTGATGCATTGAATGTGGATTTACGCACCGTCCGCGCCGGCGATCGCATTTACACACCAATGTTCATTGATTTATTTCCACAAGATTTAAAAAGCTTTATCTCCCTGTTTGCGCGAACGTTGCCAACGCGCGTGCCTTGGCGCATATCATTCTTAATCGAAAGTGGTGGTCTTGGCACGTTATCGTTTAAGAGCTTGATGTCAGCGATTTTAAGTTTTACCTCAGCACAAAATGCCTTGATTCATGACGGTATTAAGCTGTTGCGTGATATTGAAACCAATACTGACGATGCTGTGGTGAAGCTGCAAGTTAGTCTTGCGACGTGGGCCCCTGAAGGTAATATCCGGTTACTGCGTACCCGTGCAGCAGAATTGAAAAAAGCGGTTGAGGGTTGGGGTACTTGTGAAGTTACCGAAGTGTCGGGTGATGTGTTTGCTGGCTACGTATCGAGTTTATTAGGTTATAGCGCAACCAGTATTGCGACTGCCTCAGTTGCTCCGTTAAGTGATGTGGTATACATGTTGCCGTTTGCACGCCCTGCCTCGACCTGGGAATTTGGCGCGTTATTACTGCGTTCACCGGACGGTAAACCTTGGCCTTATCAACCTGGTTCTGCCAAGCAAACCACTTGGATCGATTTAATGTATGCAAGGCCTGGTTCGGGTAAATCGGTGTTGTCGAATGCGGTCAATTTGGCATTGTGCTTATCGGGCGGTATTACCCGCTTGCCACGCATTGCGATTGTCGATATCGGCCCTTCCAGTAGCGGTTTGATCTCTTTGTTGAAAGAGGCTTTGCCGCCCGATCAACGGCACTATGTGGCGTATCATCGTTTGCGCATGACGCCTGAATATTCGATCAATCCATTTGATACGCAATTAGGTTGCCGAACACCCTCGCCACAAGAGCGTGGCTTTTTGGTGAACTTTGTTACCTTGTTATCAACGCCGTTAGGTGCGGAACGTCCTTACGATGGTATTTCGGACATGGCCGGTTTAGTCGTCGATGAAATGTATAAATATTTAAGCGACGATAATAAAGCCCATCCTTACACCCAAGGTCTTGAGCCATTGGTCGATGACATTTTGCAAGAAATTGGTTTCGTTTTTGACGATAAAACGACTTGGTGGGAAGTCACGGATGCGTTGTTCTTAGCCGGTTTCCATCATGAAGCCATGTTGTCACAGCGCTATGCCATGCCATTATTAGCCGATGCGGCCGCCATTGTGCGTACGCAAGTGGTTGAAGACTTGTATGGTCAAGTGCGCGCCCCAACGGGTGAACCACTCATTCAAGCTTTTAGCCGGATGATTTCCAGTGCGGTGCGTGAATACCCCATTTTATCCAGCACGACGAAGTTTGATATTGGCGACTCACGTGTGGTTTCGCTCGACTTAGACGAAGTGGCGAAAAGCGGTGGTGATGCATCGGAACGACAAACCGCGGTCATGTACATGATTGCGCGTTATGCGTTAGCTCGACATTATTATTTAACGGAAGATGCCTTGACGGATATTCCTGAAGCCTATCGTGAATACCATCGCCAACGCATTGCTGAAATTCGCGAAGATTCCAAGCGGATTGTATACGATGAATTCCATCGTACTTCAAAAGCCCGCGCGGTACGCGATCAGGTTATTTTGGATATGCGCGAAGGCCGTAAGTGGAATGTGCAAATTGCGCTTATTTCCCAATCATTAGACGACTTTGATCCGGTCATGGTGGAATTTAGTACTTCTATTTTCATCATGGATGCAGGCCCAGAACAATCCATTAAGCGCTCAACGGAAATTTTCGGTTTATCCGAAACGGCACGCATTGCTTTGAAAAACCGTGTACACGGTCCTCGGGAAGGTGGCGCTACGTTCTTGGCGCAGTTCTCGACGAAGCACGGCATGAATACTCAGCTTTTAACGAACACCTTGGGGCCAATTGAATTATGGGCATTTAGTACCACGGCGGAAGATTCGCGTTTACGCAATAAGCTGTATCAAAAGCTCGGTCCTAAAGAAGCGCGGCGCGTGCTGGCTAACTTGTTCTCATCAGGAAGCGTCAAGGGCATCATTGAAGAGCGCCTGGCTACGTTGAAAGAGCAACAAGGCATGATTGAAGAGGGTAGTAATCTAAGTATTGCTGATCAATTGTTAGAAGAAATCTTAGAAGCTTACTCGCGCAACCCCGATGTTAAGAGCTTATCTAAATAATAATGCTTCCTTCTCCCCGGACAAGGGGAGAAGGGCTGGGGATGAAGGGAGTGACGAGTAACAACCAGAAGATCTACGGGTTATCCCGCCTATTTTGCACCTCTTCTCTGTCGCAGCAATTAACCGTCAGAGGAGGCGTTGAAAAAAATCCTAATGATGAACCCTCTCTCGGTGCCGGTGCTTTGTCTCGGTCTTCTTCCGTCTTCGCATCATTAAAATTCGTTTCAATATGCTGAGCCAGCCCATGGCCCATTGTGGCGGCTACGCGACGCAATTGACGGCTATAGGCGTCTAATTCTTTATCGTCAGCGAGAGTCCCTATGAATTCGGAAAAGCGCATTACTAAATTGGGCAATGAGGAAAAATCTTTTATGTTATCCCTGTGCGCTAATAGAAAATCGAGATCAGCCAGTGCTGCTTTGAAGGTGAGGTCAGCAGCTTCTTGGACGGCGATTTTTTCTCTTTCGAGCTGTGCTTTTACCCTTTCTTCATCCGCTGTTAATACGGCTCCCACTCCTTCTCTAGTAGCCTTTATTTCTAGTTGAGATTTAATTTGTAAATCTTCTGGTGTTCGAATCGGAGGCTTCGTTAAGCGAGCTCGTTTTATCTCAAATGCTGCTAATTTATTTTCAAGCGTAGTATCCAGAATCAAATTACGAATCTCATCCGTTGCACTCAACATTCCCGCAGTTTTACCTTCCTTATTCTTCAGCGTGGTGTCAGCGCCCGCTTCAAGTAAGAGGTGGACGACTACGAGACAACCCTTCGTAGCCGCAAGCAGGAGAGCAGTGGCACCATACTTATTGGTGGTATTGATCGCGATATCTGGCCTAGCCAGCAAGAGGCGGGCGACTTCGGTATGACGCTCGTCAGCCGCAAGCATGAGAGCAGTGTCGCCATCTTCATTGGAGGTATTAATGGCGATATCCGCCCTAGCTAGCAAGAGGCGGACGACTTCGGTATGACCCTCTTCAGCCGCAAGCATGAGAGCAGTCCAGCCATAGTGATTGGTGGTACTGGTGGTATTGATTGCGATATCCGGCCTAGCCAGCAAGAGGCGGACGACTTCGATATGACCCTCTTCAGCCGCAAGCATGAGAGCAGTCCAGCCATTACGGGTGGCATTGATCGCGATATCCGGCATAGTCAGCAAGCGGCGGACGACTTCGGTATGGCCATTTTGGGCCGCACACAGGAGAGCGGTATCGCCATTTTGATTGGTGGCATTAATTTCAAAAAAATTATTTTCATTTTGAACAAAATAGCGATTTATATTATTTAAATCGCCGCTATCCGCAGCTTGAATGAACTCCTCCTTAGAAATTGGTCGAAGCACTGCGCCACCCCTCTTATTAAGTTATATGTAAAAATTATTGGGTGATAGTATACATTGTGTATAAATATAGCACAATCGGAAACCCATTCACCCCGACCTCTACTACACGGTAAAGAAGACCTTTGTTGTTGTCTTAATGCTAAAAGCGCCTTCCAAAATAATGCTCCCTTCTATCTGGATACGGGGAGGGGCTGCTTGAGGATGAGGGAAGTCTACCGGTTCTCCCTCCTATTTTGTGCATCTTCCTTAGCCCAGCGATTAGGCGTCTGAGGAGGCGTTGAAAAAAACGCTAATGACGACCTTTCTCTTGGTGCCGGCGATTTGTCTCGCTCTTCTTCTGTCTTCGAGTCATTAAAATGCGATTCAATATGCTGAGCTAGTCCATGGCCCATCGTAGCGGCTATTCGACGCAATTGACGGCTATAGGCATCTAATTTTTTATCTTCTTCGGTGAGAGCTCCTATTAATTCCGAAAAGCGCATCACTAAATTGGGCAATGGGGAAAAATCTTTTATCTTATCCCTGTGCGCTAATAAGAAATCGAGATCAGCCAGTGCTGATTTGAAAGTGAGATCGACGGCTTCTTGGGAGGCGAATTTCTCTCTTTCTAGCTGTGCGTTTACTCTTTTTTCATCCTCGGTAAATACTGCTTCAACTTCTTCTCTAGTAGTCTCTAGGCTCTGTGCTTCTAGTTGAGATTTGATTCGTAAATCTTCTGGTGTTTTAATCTCTGTCTTCATTAAGATGGCCCGTTTTTTCTCAAACGCTGTTAATTTCTTTTCAAGCGTAGCATTCTGAATCAAAGTGCGAATCTCATGCTTTGTCCTCAACATCTCCGCAGTTTTACCTTCCTTATTCTTTAGCGTGGTGTCAGCGCCCGCTTCAAGCAAAAGGTGAGCGACTTCGGTATGACCCTTTTCAGTCGCAAGCATGAGAGCAGTCCAGCCATCTTGACGGGCGGCGTTGATCGCAATGCCAGGCATAGCCAGTAGCAGGCAAACGACATCGGTATGACCCTTCGCAGCCGCACAGATGAGAGCAGTGCTGTCATCATGACGAATGGTATTGATCGCGATACCCGGCATAGCCAGTAGCAGGCCAACGACATCGGTATGACCCTTCACAGCCGCACGCATGAGAACAGTGCAGCCATCTTGACGGGTGGCATTGATCGCGATATTCGGCATGGCTAATAAGAGGCGGATGACTTCGGGGTAATCATTTTCAGCCGCAAACATGAGAGCAGTGTTGCCCTCTTGATTGGAGGTATTGATCGCGATATCCGGCTTGGCCAATAAGAGGCGGACGACTTCAGTATGACCATATTCAGCCGCAAATATAAGAGCAGTGTCGCCATCTTGATTGGAGGTATTGATCGCGATATCTGGCATAGCCAGTAAGAGGCGGACGGCTTCGGTATGACCATATTCAGCCGCAAGCATAAGAGCAGTATAGCCCTCTTGATTGGTGGTATTAATTTCAGAAAAACTATTTTCATTTTCAACAAAATAGCGATTTATACTATTTAAATCGCCGCTACCCGCAGCTTTAATGAACTCCTCCTTAGAAATAGGTCGAAACACTGTGTCACCCCTCTTGTTGAGTCATATGTAAAAATTATTGGGCGATAGTATGCCTTATGGATAAATATTATCTATCTCTCCTTTCTCCACTGTTTCCGCAATGTATAACAATCATGCACTTATTGCTGTTTAAGCTTTGTTTAAGACTGTTTCCTTTGACTGAATAAAGACCAATCTGTAAAATGATTTTCTTTTAAAACAAAACGTGGATACGAATGAAACCGACTGGCATAACGACGTTTACTTTGGTTTTCTTAATTACTGGCGCCATCGACAGTATTCGTAATCTGCCTGCGACCGCGTTATTTGGCAGCTCGTTATTTTTCTTCTTTTTTGTTTCTGCCATTTTGTTTTTAATTCCTGTCGCGTTAATTTCGGCAACCCTTTCAGCATGTTGGCCGCAGCATGGTGGAATTTACGCTTGGGTGCGCCGCGCTTTTGGTGATAAAGCCGCCTTTTTGGCCATTTGGTTGCAATGGATCAATACCTTAATTTGGTTGCCTACCATTTTATCTTTCTTAGCGGGTTCATCGGCTTATCTCATTAACCCTGCCTTGGCGACGAACCACTACTACTTAATTGGGGTGATGTTTCTATTAAATGCCTTATTAACTTGGGTCAATTTAAAAGGCATCCATGTCTCTGCCCGCATCAGCAGTTTGTGCGCGATTGGTGGCACCATGATTCCAATGATATTCATTATTGCCTTGGGCGCATTGTGGTTGATTTTAGGTAAACCCTTGCAACTGCATCTCACTTCAGCGGATTTAATGCCGCAATTTGGTAAAACTGACAGTTGGCTTTCTTTGACCGCCATTATCACATCCTTTTTAGGCACCGAACTTGCCAGCGTCCACATTAGGGATGTGCATGAACCCCAAAAAACATTCCCCAAAGCGTTGGCGATTTCGGTGGTCATTGTCATGGCGACCATTTTCTTCGGCGCACTCACTATCGCGTTTGTTTTGCCACAATCCCAAATTAGTTTAGTGAACGGTATTGCCGATACGTTCTCCTACTTTTTAAAAGCGTTCCATTTGGCTTGGACAATGCCCATTATCGTGACCATGATGTTGATTGGTAGCTTTGGCGGCATTATCAGTTGGATCATTTCGCCAACTAAAGGTTTGTTGCAAGCCGTTGAGTTTGGTTACTTGCCACCTGTGTTTGCCAAAGTAAATCGAAATGGTGCGCCCGTGACGTTGCTCTACACGCAAGCTGTCATGACGTTTGTGTTGAGTTTATTGTTCCTCTTTATTCCCAGCATCAATAGTATTTATTGGCTGTTAACAGACTTAAGCACGCAATTATATGTCTTGATGTATGTGCTCATGTTCGTTGCTGCCATTGCATTATTCTTACGCGTTGAGCAAATGACAGGCGTATTTAAAATTCCAGGCGGTCGGTTGGGTTACTTACTTACCTGTGGCTTAGGATTAATTGGCTGTGCCATTGCGTTAGTGGTGGGCTTCTTTACACCGGCTGATATGAATATCGGAACCACTATTCCTTATCCGGTTATTTTCGGTATTGCGTTGCTATTGATGATTGTGCCGGTGTTGGCTTTTTATCGCTATCAGGCTAAACGGGCGCAGGTTGAGTTGACGACATCCGTCATTGCGAATCCGTAAAGTGGATAAAGCAATTTCTTCATAAACCTCTCGAAATCGAGAGGTGCTTTCTCAGTTAACCTCTTGATAAACATCATCCTTATTGAAGAAAATCGCCCCGTTGCTGCTATGCTATAATAGGATTAACACTATAATTAAAACGGTACAAGACGATGGGATGGAATCTAAAAAAAGCGCTGCTATTTTCCAGCAGTTTTTTTGGTGCCGCTATTTGTTTAGCTAATCCCGTTTTAGATAATGTTGCATCCGGTAATGTTTCCATCCAACAAACCCCCAATGTCACTACCGTTAATCAAGCGTCACAAAACGCTATTATTAATTGGCAAAGTTTTAATATTGGCGCAAACCAAGCAACGCACTTTATTCAACCTGCTGGCGGTGTGGCGTTAAATCGCATTTCACCGTTGCAAGGTGCATCTCAAATTTACGGTACGTTAACTGCGACCGGTAAAATCATTTTAATTAATCCCGCTGGCGTGTATTTTGGGCCGAATTCATTTGTGAATGTGGGTAGTTTGATTGCGACGACTTCTAATTTAACGGATGAGAATTTCTTAAAAGGCATTTATCACTTTGATGCCGTGCCAGGTTATAACGGTAGCATTGTTAACGCCGGTACCATTCAAGCGGCGCAGCATGGTTTAGTGGCGCTGGTGGGTTCTAATGTCACGAATGATGGCAAGATTCAAGCGAATTTAGGTCATGTGGTTTTAGCGAGTGGTGATGCATTTACCATGAGTTTTGCAGGAAATGATTTAATTAATTTTGCTATTGATAAACCAGCGGCAAATGCGAAAGTAACGAATAATGGTTCCGTGATTGCCGATGGCGGTCGAATTTTAGTAACGGCTAAAACGGCATCTAATGTTTTAGATAACATCATTAATTTAAACGGCGTGTTACAAGCAAAATCCGTTTATTCAAAAAATGGTGAAATCATTATCTCCGGTGATACGAATGGCGGTGGCGTTCACATTAAAGCGCAATTAATTGCATCCGGTAAAAACGCCGGCGAAAAAGGCGGCACGATTGTCGTTACCGGTCATGATATTTTAGTGGATTCAGGAACAGTGATTGATGCCAGCGGTGATTTAGGTGGCGGCAAAGTGGTTATTGGTAAAGATGAGTTTGGTCACTTAGCTAATAGCACCATCATCCAACCAGAAGTTGCTTTAATTGCAAATGCCATCAGTGGTGGTAACGGTGGTTTTATTGAAACCTCTGCCGATCATTTATTTTTAGGGGATAATTTAACCGTTAACACCAGTGCCCCCGATCATAAAAATGGCGGTACTTGGTTAATTGATCCCACTGATTTATTCATTGGCACCAATCCAACAGCCTATATGTGGTTTGGCCCGGATTCTTTTACCGGTGATCCCAACATCAGCGTCAGCTTCTTAAATATTAATACGCTGCTAAATCAATTAAATAATTCCAATGTCGTTGTACAAACCACCAGTGGTGGCCCAGGTAGTGGGTCTGGGAACTTAACCGTAGCCACAAACATTAATTGGAATT
>CAZQXH010000028.1:0-26830 GCA_964597435.1 uncultured Coxiellaceae bacterium
TGAGAAATTACGACTGCCTACTGAAGTGGTGCACTAAAAATGGAAGGCTTACCATTTCAGTTTGCATGTTAGTGCGCGCGGTAAAACCGACTATTTTTATTTCAGGTTGTTTAACGGATTCTTTTTTCATTAAAAGCCTCGATTACTGATTTGATAAAATTTGCAGGTATGTCTTTAGCGGTCGCAGTTTGATAATAAACCATACCGCACTAAACCACCCCACTTAATCCTAATAAGGAGCCTCATGATACAAGCGTGCTCCCAGATGATTAATGTTGATGGGCCTACAATGCGCATCAACATAGTCATTAATTTCTGCAATAATGTCCTTCACAGCTTCATGAGTAGATATTTTAATGAATGATTCTATATTATGTTTTAAGCCACTTTTCGTAAGGTTTGCCGATCCAATAAAAATGTCTCTATTATCTATAACATATACCTTCGCATGAACAAATGAATCTAACATAGGGGTTATTGATTTTATATTTTCCGTATATATAGAGGGAATGACAACAAAAGGGAACCTTGTACTATAAAAATAACTAAAAACCTTTATGCGATGAAATTTTTTGTAAAACACATAGCATGTTAATAAAGCGCCCACGGTTATAAGGTTTAAAGCATTTTCATCATGCCAAAAATGCTCCAACTCTCTAGAAATTGAATGGAAATGATGGTGAACGTCATACCAAAAAAAACTAGCCAATCCAATTATCAGAGCCCCCAATCCCAATAGGAGACACCAACGCTTCGCTTTCTTTTTGAATGACAGCTTTTCTTCATCAGTTACGCAATGTTGCAGAACGATTTTTTTATAAATCTCATTCATATCTCCCTTTTGCGCTTCGGTTGTGGTTATGAGAGAAACATTCACACCCTCCTTTTTCTTTCGCAACAAGAAATCAATATAACCCTGAGAAATATAAGGGCTAAGAATAAATACAGAATGCCTTGCATTATTTATAGCTTCATAAATTTTGCTACCAACGCCTTTACCAAAGAAAAATTCCACGTTTTCATATATTTTTTTATGCATCAACACCATACTCCCACCTTTACTTCACCCCTCTGAATCAACCTATTGATTTAGAAAATTCGAGACCCTTAACTACTTCGAGTCAAATTTGCGATTGTCTCTTTAAGTCCTTTAAGAGCATCGCGACCTACAAAGGTAATATTGTTATTCTCTTTAGCCGTTAAAACAGCCGAACGATGATAGCCAGTAGCATTTGTCCGTCGATACACGTTAGCAACCAAAACAAGAAAGAGACTACCACAACGCCCTTAGTGAAGCACTTTCATCAGGCAAAAACAATATTTGATGCTTTACCATGATACACATGCAGCCCTGAAAGGCTCACACTAATAGCATCAAACTTTGAGTCACTCCACACACTTATGATCTTATTTTCTGGACACATGAAATAGATGCACCTATATAATAAAATATCACACTGCTTACAATGATATGGCAGAGTGTGTCGTTTCACTTTACACAGCATTTGATACATTCTGCAAAGAACTGGCTTGGATAAGTCTAATGTCAGGACATCGCTTAAAATAGATTTGAAACCAATTTACGATTTCATAGGTGAAAAGGCACTTCTAAACTCCAGCCTGACATTAGTGTTAACGGGCCATCTGAAAAATCGGTTTTTAGCGATTTGGTATGGGTTAAATTTTGTAAAAAATTATCTACCAAACGAGTGGCACCAAGATTAAATACGACACCACAGGCAATACAATAACAGAATAACCGCTATGAAAGTAAAGTCAAAACCTCCCATAAACAAATCTTTACTAGACTTTAATTTGCGGGCTTAAACACCAATTTATCGTCGTTAAAATCATACATGATTTTCCCAAAAACCCTGACCTGGCCTTTACTGGTAACGCTCTTGATCTTTACACCGAATTAACAATGGAAATGGCGCGCAATGAAGCACAGAAATTACTGGGTCAAATTGCAACGGCATTGACCATTAACCGAAAAACGAGCGCCAAAAATGCGGGAAGTAACACTAGACTAAAACATTACCAGCCTGAGACATTCTTGATGTGGCAAAAAATCTTGCGAACATTATTTATTTCTCAGTGAACAGCTGCAAATTGAAAATAAAACAACACCCAGAATGGTCACGATCAATATATAGGTAGCCAGCCTGTATATTGAATGTTGGGAAAACTGCCCAACCATTGCGGCAGAGAGTGCTGCCGAACCGAGTTGAATAAAACCAAGCAAGCCAGATGCATACCCTCTGGCCTCCGGAAATGAACTAATCACACCTGCCGTGCCAAGTGGAATCAGAAAGCCATTACCAAATGTTAAGATAGATATTGATATAACCATCATCAATAATGATTGCGTAAAAATACCTGCAGCGAATAATGCTATTGCACCGACGTTAAAAAATATGAAGCCCAATCCAACAACTTTATCTAGATGATGTGTTGCGAGTAATTTTCTTGCGGTAATATTACCAACTACATAAGAAATCGACAGTGTAATGTAAAATGTTCCGATCTCACGCTCTGTATAGCCATGAGAATGAAATATATAAGGTGACTGTGCAATATAAGCAAAATAAGCAAAATAAGCAGCGCAGGGAGCAATTGCATATTTTACAAATTTAGCATGAAATAATATCTTCGGATATGATGAAGCAATCTTTGCAAGTTTAAGTGGTGTCCTGTTAGATATTCCATGAGTCTCAGGAAGATAATTCAACACAAGAATTGCCGTAATTAATGCAAAAAAACCTACAAACATAAAAGTAGACTGCCAACCATAGTAATAACAGATAATACCGCCAATGACTGGGGAAATTGCTGGCGACATGCCTACGATTGGAAATATGGTGGCAAATATCCTACCGGATTCCTGCGCATCAAACAGATCACCTACGATGGCCCTGCCTATGATCAAGCCTGAACATGCTCCGATAGCCTGTAAAAATCTGGCAAATAGCAAAAAATCATATGAATAAATGAATGCGCATAAGAGGGAAGCAGTGAAATATAAAAGCATGCCCATCAACAATAATTTCTTTCTGCCGAATTGGTCTGTTAATGGACCAAATATTAGCTGACCAATAGACAACCCGCACAAATAAATCCCAAGTGTAAATTGCATCTCCTGTGTTGATTTTTGAAATACCAGACCCATCTGTGGCAGTGCTGGTAAATAAACATCTGAACCAACCAGACCTGCTGTGCTCATTAACATAAGGACAAGTATAAAAAGCCATCGGGGTGTTGCAATGAAATTTATACCATTATCATTTCTGCTGGATTCTGCAAGCATATCTTTACCCTTCTTTCATTTGATACATTATATTTTGAAAACCATTGATCTGTCGTTTCCACCCAGTCAGATATATCCATTTGGCTGGTCTGCCCTAAATCAGAACTGTAAATTGTCTTGGGAACATTATTAATTACATCTGCAAAATCGTCGTCAGACTGGTAGCCTAGCAACATTGTCAATGCTGTTTGCTCAATCCACACAAAAGGTATTTTTGATAATTCCAGTAAATCTTTTGAATTTAACCCTGTCAGAGGATTAGCTGGCTGGTTTAATAGTAGTGCTGGAACCTTATGTTTGTGACAAGCATCGATTAATTTATATACCTCATCTTTTGACGCATGGCCCGTTGATATCACTACTGGGTAATCCCTAGCTACTTTTAAAATATCTATCAGCTCACCTTTCAGTTTATTGTCAGAATCAAATATTGTTTCTGGATCTGTCACTTGATCATAGATGCCGGGATTGTAAGCATGACGTTCTAATTTAGAACGGTGCTTACGTCCAGTAATTGTAGGCAAGTGCACTATTAATTTACTTGGATATACAGGCTGATATTCAGCCAATGCCGTTAATATATTCCGATAACGCAACCCACCTGATGACTTATTCAGCACCAGAGAAGGAAAGATAGGCAAACCTTCTTGTTGCGCAATTGTGGACTGTACTGATGTAGATCCAAGATGACTCTTAAGAACCACAGCTCCATTTAACTGTTGATATGCCTTCCCCGCACTCAGAACACCACGACGCCTATGAAAAAGATCTGGTGACGCATGATAATGTATATCTATGAAGTTATATAAACTCATCATCATGCTTTCTCGCTTGAATTTAACCAGGGCTGATCATATCTATGCTTCTTTCTCGCATCATCAAGTCTCATTCCAGCACGTATAGATTCTATTATATTGTTTTCTGTAACCCTGATATTTTCAGCTCTGGAAATCACTGTCTCAGCATATTGTAATGGAATTACAATAACACCATTATCATCAGCAAATATAATGTCGTTTGGTTTTATTGAAACACCATTTATACATAATTTGCACTGGTGATCTGACTTATATACACGATTCTTTCCCGATCGCATATAAATTGACTTTGCATAGAGAGGATATTTTACGCCTCTTATGTATTCGACATCTCTTATAGCACCATTAACAATCGTACCTGCAATGTTATTCTTCATTGCAACTTGCGTTAATATATCTCCCCATGTTGTACAATCAGATCTACCATCATTATCGATAATCACCACGCTTTCAACAGGAACATCATCAATATAATTACCAGCATTTTTAAATTCATTCTGATTTTTGTTCTCATACGCATCATATTTGACTGTGAAAGCCGGCCCAACAATCTTTAAATTGTCTGCTATAGGTCTGATATCAAGCAACGCCCCCTCGATTCCAATTGAATCCAGCACGTCTGATATCTCAGCACTATCGAATTTTTTTAATTGTTCAATGTAATTCATTATTACTCTCCAATCATATCTATAAATCTATTTATTTGCCATGCAACATAAGCATTTGCAAAATCTATGACCTCAGGCCCCCTATTAGGAATAGTAACCTCATTCGTATATTTGACTGTATTCTCCATATATCCAACACATTGAAACTCTAGGCTTCCACTGTGATCGAGATCATCTAATATGTTTTTTGAAACAGTAAACTCGAGAGTTCTATGTTTCAGATCAGAATTACTCGGCGACACCAATTTGATATTAGGTAGCTTTTTACTGTCAAATGATCGCCCAAAAACAATGTTATCAATAACAAATAAACTATGTTTCATCTTATCCTGATTATTATTAAGAATTTCAAAGGGGTCACGACCATCCTTAGAAACTATGTTTTTATCGAGAATATTATTAATCTTGAAAACAAGTTCATCGATTGATTCGTTTCCAGCGGCCACCAAATTTATTTCGAGATACGGATAAAACCATTTATATGAAACATCCACTGAATACAATTTTGAAACTTTATCAATCAGCGGGGCTATCTCACCTTCAATTAATCCAAGCGTTAGCCAGCGATGGCTTTTCATTTTCATAAAGAAACTTTCATTTTTTAATTTATCTATTACAAAACTTGAGAATATACTCTTGCATTCACGTGGAGGCCCTGGAAGCATGAAAATTTGCTTGTTGTTCCACTCAATACACGCTCCAGGAGCGGTACCTTGATCATTTGGATACACAGTTGCACCCTCGGGAAATAATGCCTGCTGTCGATTTGATTCCGCGGCAGTCAAACCGAAACTGTTTAATCTGGCGGCAATTTTATCCCACGCATCTTGATCAAAATAAAGTGGCTTTTTAGTCACATCCGATATCGAAAATCTGGTCGTATCATCTGATGTTGGACCAAGCCCCCCTGTTACGATCACGGCGTCACTGTCATTCAGCAGATAATTTAACGCTGATGTAATTTCATTTTTCTTATCTGACACATGAAGCCTTTGATACATGATACCACCCATATCTGTAATTATTTTTGCAAATGAGCTTGTATTACTATCCTGTACATCTCCATTAACGATTTCATTTCCAGTTGCCAGAAATGAAATTCGTTTGACTTGATATGGATGCAAACAGAAATCAATGATATTTTCCGCCATCTCTTGCGTAGATGAGCTGCCACCTAAATCATAAGTCAGGTATTGGCCATATTTTATAACTTGCTTTATACCCTTCCTGATAACTCCAGCCTGATCCTGATATCCAAATCGTTCTAAAAGCAATGATATTGTTAAAAACATGGCTGATGGATTAGCAGTGTTTCGTCCGACTCTGGGAGCACTTCCATGAACAGGTTCAAAGTAGCATCCGTTAGATCCGATGTTTGCACTTGGGGCAAATCCAAGACCACCCATTACACCAGCTCCAACATCTGATAAAATGTCACCAAACATATTCTCTGCGACAATTACTCCAAATTGCTCCGGTCTCTTGACAAGCCATAACCCAACAGCATCAACATTATGAATTTCAGACCTGATATCTGGATATTTTTCAGCGATACTCTCAAAAATATTTCTTGTAAAAATGCTACTTCTTCGCAAAACATTTGGCTTATCAGCTAAAGTAACTTTATTTATATTGTTTTCTTGCGCATACCTGAATGCAAATTCAAATAACCGCTTAAGTCCATGCTGAGTTTGTAGTCTGATGGAACAGCTTGCATCGCTGCCAGAAACATTTTTCCATCTTGGATTCATATTAATAATTGTCGTCAAATTATCTGGAACCGGATAATAATCTAGCCCAGAGTATAGCCCTTCGATATTTTCTCTTATTACTGTAAAATTAAAATCCGAACCACAACCCTTTATATTGAAACATGGTCGGATATTTGCGTATAAATCCATTTTTTGGCGTAACTGGACAATTGGTGAAACATATTTCAGATTACGTAATTTCAAATGCTCCGGCAGCTCATCATAAGCTTCCTTTTCAGGCTTACTCGTTGTTGCTCCAAGTAACGTTGCATCGGCTGAATCAATTAGTTTCCAGGTTGCATCTGGCACAGGATTGCCATCTTTAACCCAGTTGTTCCAGCCAATTTCGCCATAGGCCAACTCAACTGGAATGTTCAATGCCTGAAATATTGGCAAAGATGACATCATGACGTCAGATCCAATACCATCACCAGGCAATACCGCGATTTTTATTTTTTTCATTTTTATTCCTCTAAATATCTCATAATTAATTGTTCACACTTCGCGGGATTATCCTGAAGCACTCTCATTCCTGATTGTGCGACAATATTCAGGCTAACTAATGCATTTTGTTTTATATTATCGATAGTAATTAATTGTGAGTCGGACCCAATCAAGTGCAGACAATTGACTTCAGTCTTTGATACCCTTGAGCGATTATCAACATTCAATATAAAATTTAAGCCGAATTTTAATCGTTTATTTATCAAATCACGCTCATCTTCACCCAAGCAATCAACGTGCTTATTACCTGGCAAAAACACATATTTATTTAAAATCGTAAGCGCTCTCTCAACGTCGTTGTTATTCAATTCGAACAATATTTCATTTATTTTGTTTGACAGATTCATGGTGATCATTGAAGGTGTCGAAAATAATATTACTTTTTTTCTCGATCGACTAATCAGATCTATAGATGATTGAATCAGCGCTCCCCCCAAAGAAAATCCTATGTATATGTCATACTTATTTACGCTATCTTTAAACCAAGATCGCCAGTACTCAAAAAAACTATCGTTTGACATTTCATGAAAATTCACTCCCAATGGATCTTTCAAATCTATTTCATAACTACTTTCAAGAAATGACAGGCCTCTCAAGATAGCAGACATTTCAGACCACCTAGGCAATATTGGCCCTAACACTAATATTTTATTTTTAGACACAGTGCTCATAAGATTACCCGCTTACTCCGCAATAACGTCGCGCCATTTCGTAAAATGAATTGGTATTATAAAAGTTACCAATATTGGCTGCGTCATCTTGTGAAAGATCGAATACACCCATAATTATATCTTTTGACTCTAACATTCCACCTTCAGTAAATTCTGATTTTACAACTTTAGCTGTGTCTAAAATCTTGCATAAATCATATTTTTCAAGCCATTTTGAGCACAAGAAGCTGACAAACCCTTCTGTCCTTAAATTTCCTGCACCTTTTCCCAACCCTAATAGTGATGAATCAACATATTTTGCACCACTTCTAACCGCAGCAATTGCATTTGCCTGAGCTAAAAACAAATTATCGTGCGCATGAAAACCAAGCGGCACTGAAACAACTTCACTCAAATGGAAATACAAATTTCCAACTTCTTCAGGCGTTAAACTACCATTTGAATCTGCCATGTAAATTCCACTAGGATTACAACCATCAAGTTTGCGTGATAAATCACTTAATTTAACTCTGTCATATTGAGAAGCTCTGGTTATATTTACAAAAAACTCTACCCCACTATCTTTAATCATTTCTATGGTCTGAAATCCTAGCCTCATGTCACTAACAGGAAAACATACCCTGATGCAATCTACACCGCACTCTTTCATTTCACGAATGTCATGCTGTTTGATATTTTTGGGATGTATCATGACGGTGAGTTTTGATTGAGATATAAACTTTCTACAAAATTGTAAATAGTCATATGAACACAACCCAGCATTACCGATATTATTTATTGGGTTAAATGATCCATTGCGATATCCAACTTCGATATAGTCGATACCAGCCTGATCAAGCCCGGTAATGACGTTCTGCAGAAATATATTAGTGAAATTAAAATTAAATTTATATCCGCCGTCCCTTATTGTTACATCTATTAACTTCACATTTTCCATATTGATCTTCTTATTATCTAATTTAATAATTCTCATTAAAGACTTAAAAGTTAATAACATCTCGTTGTCGCAATACATAATTTTCATCTGATTTTAATGAGCTCAACGCCTCAGTCAGATTTGATATTGCAGAAATGAACATACCTAACTGACAATAATCACGACTTGAAATATCGATAAATTGAGTAAACTTGCCCATCAGATTCCCCAATCCCTGCATACTTGCAACGACACATCAATTGCATTTTCAATATATTGATGCATTATCTTTAATTCGTCAGAGTCGTATGCCAGCATGGATTTTTCATTTGATATTGCTTCATATCTTTTAAGTAATGAAAATAATTCTATAAATATACTGTCATCATTGTGTCTATTAGACTGAATACATCCTTTCATCATGTAACACCCATTCATTGCTGATATGGTTTTTCTACTGCCAACCTTGTCATTTAATCTACTCTGAAACTAAACACAGCGTGGCTTGATCTTAAAATAGTCATATCGCATTTTTTATTGTTTGTTTAGCCATCCTTCAATCTTCATTAAAAAACATAAGACATAAAGCATGAAACCCACTATTGATATGAATCATATCAATAGTGGGTTCAATGTCAATATTTTTGATATATACCTTATTAAATATTTTTTAGGGAGAGGTAGCTTGTGTAGGACTTGAGCTGAGAAGTTGAAATTGATTGATGACATACACCATTCAAAACTGAATAAAAAAGGTCGTTCTTTTCAGTGATGCTTGTTGCGGGCACCAGATACAAACCCCAGTCACTTGGCGATCTCAATGTATCTTTGACATCTTGAAAATAGAGTATTTTTGTTCCCGATCGCAGGTCTGTGGCAATTGCATGCTCATCATGATCATCTGCTATCTTTGCAAAAAATTCCTGAACGCTTGCAGGCCTGACAACTAGCGTCACAGGGGTGCCATCCGGAGTTAAAAATAATGTACTGCCCCATTCATCCAGTAAATATCTTTCTGTTGCACCAACCTGATTTATTATTTTCGTATAAAAAGGTGAATCCGGCTGGAACTGAATCATGGAGTTATTAACAAATCCAGAAAGACGTTCAATTTGAGCATTAAAATACGCGGCCTGCAGCTGAGAAATCTTTTCTGCTAAATCTCGAACAAGACTAGGCGAATCCTTCAAAATAAAATGATCAATCAATTTTTCATTGAATGCATCTACTGCAATCTCCAGGTCTGCATTAGCCGTAAGCATTATCTTTTTAATAGGATGCGTCTTTAACTTGCGACACAGGGTTATACCATCCATTCCTGGCATCATTTGATCAACTACAAGAACCGTGCCTTTAGAAAATCGTCTGGAATCATAAATTGCTCCTTTAAATATATCCCACCTTGACTGATGCTCCAGCCCATCATGGTTTTCATGCTCTTCGTAGGATTCATATATTATTTGAGATCTATTTTTTATATTTTCAAGAGACCAGATGCCTGCAGCATCTTGCAATATCTTATTCAAACTCGCGATTGGGTCATTAGAGAAAATGGCAGGAAAGTCTGACGAAAATCTTTGTCTCAGTACATTCAAAAAATTATTATTATCATCAACAAAGACCGTTGTTGTTGGATAATATACATATGATGAACATGTCATTATGGAGTACTCCGTTTTTCTAATTTTCCACCAGAAAGATCGCCTAATTTCACATTGACAGCCATTAGCTCATCTCTAACATCATTTAATAAACCCACATATGTAGAAAAATCTGAGTCTTTTTTCACAGATGGACTAGTTTTTAATATGGATTCATTCAGCCCATCAAGTGCCAACGCAAAAGTGGCGTAACATGCCTTCATATCATGCGCTATTTTCTGTAGCATTGTTAAATTAACTGATGGCATACTTCGATCATACATATATTTAAATAGCATACCCATGCATATGCCGACCAATAAGACGCAAACCACAAGAGGAGATAGATTAAACATTATTTATTCCCTCAAATTATCTGTAAACTGCGGACAGCTTAACAAAGATTTTCGATGCCAAATAATAGGAACTGCCATTAAGACCTCAATGTTGTGCACAATTGGGCAATCAACAGTTGCATCTGGATTGATGCACACTAAAGTATAGTGTCCATCTATTCGCCCCTTACGTAAATTCCTTACCACCAAACTCTTCTCTGCAGTAAGAATAATACAATCATGACCAATCAGATCACTTACATGAAATTGATTAGCCTGAACCCCAGCAACGACATCACCTATTTGAAATTTCGGAAGCATTCCATCATCACTGATTTTACAGTCGATCGCCTGTTTATAATGTTTATGGAATAGGAATAGCTCATCAGCAATCAACTCATTCTCTGATTTTTCATCATCAGGCATCTTACTCAATGTTGACAGCTGTATATCATGACTGCCATCAGAACTAACGATTTTGGGACCTGGGCCAATACCCTGCATGAGCCAATCCAGATTACTATATACACCTTTTGTGGCTAAAAATGGCAGAACTCTTTCCGCGCCTTTCTTTGTAAGACCTCCATATCGTCCAACCTCGTAACCGATGTAGGTGTTGATGTTAATATTTGCACCTTCACATAATTCTTTGCGCGACAAATTAGCAAAACTTCGAAGCCGCCTAAGACGTGAGGCTCTATCCCTGGATATGGTCACTATGTCAATCAGATCATTATCTTCGATATTCATTTAACCGTTCTCACTCTCATAAAATCAGGACTTTTTCCAATCACACTCTTAATCCATGGTAAACAGGTATATTTAGCACTTTCATGGCCTGTCGTTATATGAAGATTTACAAACCCATAGTCATGAAGATACTTGGTTACCAACTCACCATTGTCATCGCCAAGATCAGCATCAACATAAATTTCCACGCTCTTATCGAAATGATCAATATTGCTGAATAAATCATTCTTATTATTAAACGTAACAATTTTCCTTCCATGCTTGATTGCTTCAAGAATCCACATCTTTGTTATAATTATCTTATCATCTAACAAAACATAGTCCGGATGTTTATACACTATATTGACTGGTGTCTTTGCAAGAAAGCTTTTGAATATAGCTTTCACATTCAATCTGACAATCTCGTCTAAAACATCGCTGTCCGGATATTTATTTATCATGAGAATTGCATTCTTTTGTATCGAATGCATCTTGATAAATTCAAGTCCGTTAACACTAGCATCAGGTAAATCATATTCAATAAAAAAGTACACATCCTTTTGAGATGTTAACAATCTATATTTATCATCTATAAACTCAAAAATATCATCTTCACTTCTCAAATGAAAAAAGTTATTTAATATAAAACCAAAAGATTTATTAATCTTTTCAGATATGAACCTGAATACATCATCATGGCCACCCAACATTATGATAACAGGATCAGACTCACGCAAATAAATATTAGCCTGCATCCAGCATGGTGCGTTTTGTATCGGCAAGACAATAACAAATGAAGTACCCACGTTCTCTTTAGTGCTAATACTATATTTCCCCTTCCACTCAGAAATACATTTAATTGCGTGTTGCAATCCAAGTCCATTGCCAGTGTCTTTTTTTGATGGTGAATTTGAACCAATATTATTTAGCACCTCATCTGGGATACCACACCCCGTGTCCTTGATTTCAACTAATACATTTTGTGTATCCTTACTCAATGAAATTGTGATTTTTCCGCCTGATTCTATGGCTTCAACTGAATTATTAATTAGATTGGAAATAACCCGTTTAAAATTGGCGCGATTAATACTACAGAATAAATTCTCAGCTGCCTTATCAGATACAAATTCAATATTCACATCATTATTATTCTTAAACTCAACTTTCTTTTCCGCTATCACATTACCTAAAATTGGATATATTAGCTCCGGATTTGATGATGGCTTATCACTCGGCGATATATCATTCTTTTGTAGCCCCCTATGTCGCATTAGAAGACTTTCAGTTATCTCATTTATCCTGCTAATTGATAATGCAATAATTTCTCGCTGATCTTCATTAAGCTTAATGACATCTTTGGAAAGATTAGTTAATGACTCAAGTGGAGAGCGTATATCATGTGCTACCTGAGTAGCCACATTTGCAAACTCCATTTCCATTTGATGTTTCTTTTTATATAGCTTGAATGAATCAAAAACAAACTTCTCAAGTGTCGAGAATTCGACAATAAAATTGACTTTATCTTTGTCTAATTCCGCCAACCTTATTTCATCATTATCAGTAAAATCCCGAATGATTTTTTCCAGACGATTGAGCGGCATTGATATTTTTCCAGCGATATATGAGCTTGCCGCAATAACAAGCACAGATAGAGGAATAATCGATGCCAATATATGCCTCACGAAATCATGAAACTGTATTGACTGTTCCCGTAAGAAAACATAATAAGTTAGTGTGAATATGACGATTGACATCAACCATAAGATAAGCAGCCAGGCAGCCACTTGCGATTGAAGACTGCTGATTGGAAACAACCGGATTTGCTCTTTACATGAATTCGATTTGGCAAAAATCAAGCCCGCACACATTAAAACAAGCCCAAGTACCCAGGTAGATTCCATCAGGCTCAGATATGGTATAGCACCAGATACCACATAATAACGAATAATGATATCGGATGTGACTACAAGCAAATATCCTGTTGCAGCATACCTTATAAAAGCCGTTCTGGCTCTCGCGAGACACATTGAAGCCAATGCAAAGCCTACAGATTCAAGCAATGTATCAATGCATTGAAACAGGCCAATAACTGAAAACCTCTCAATTCTCCATGAAAGAATAAAAACAAACATGGTAAATAGAAGAATTGCACTTAATACAAAAGGTATATATAAGCTCTTTCTTCTATCACTGACTGGTGTTGAATTAATCGCAGATATGCTTTTCCATGCCATCGCCTGAAAAAATAAAAAAATGGCAAATGGCACTTCAAACAGTGAGGCAACTATCGAGTTTTCGTATTGAAACTGATATAGATTTAATACAAGATTATAGATACCATCTGCAAATGTTGCAGCGACAAACGAGACAAGAAATGCCAAATATATCTTCTTATTTTCAGCGGCTGCGTTAAACCACAAGTTAAATGATAACACGACAGCAACGAAATCAAGCCCGACCTCGCCGATCAGCGGTAATAAAGCAGCAAGGCTTTCCCTGCCCACACTATATTTAAGCGAAGCATATCCACATAGAAAAAAAAGCCAAGCTGTCGCCAAATAAATCGTGACGTGATTGGCCGCCAGGTTTTTTCTTAACATAAATGACCTTAACGAAAACTATTAATTAGAAAACTTGGCTACCACACGTGCAGGAAGCCCGTCTTTTTCTGGTATGTTAAGCGGCATAATAAATATCTTGCATCGACCAACCGGCACATTATTCAATTCCAGTCCCTCAACAATCAAAACATTATTTGAGAGTAATGATTTATGCACGGGTAAATTTTCTGATTCATATTTATCAACACTAATGTAATCAATACCCACGATTTTAACACCCTTCCTCAAAAGCTCTTCTGCTGCATCTGGCTCAATATATACATACTTATCTGTGAACCTGGCTTGCTTGGATAATTTCGAGTTCGACGTCTTGAAGAAAACAAAATCATTTCTCAGAACACTTTGTTTTTCTACAAATGCCTTGGTAATTGATTTTTCACTATCTGGCACTTCAATAATTAGGCCTTTCCCAATCAGTGCTTCAATTGGAAAATCACTACTAGTCTTTCCTCCTATCAGGACGTGTGCAGGAAAATCGATATGCGTGCCTGTATGATTACCCAGATGCATATGACACAAATGGAATTGTGAACCAGATGCTAATGAACATACATCTTCAGATCTATATTCTGGATCCCCAGGAAATACCACAGTTGATTCCGTAACCTTAGCAGTCAGATCATAATATTCTTTTCTTGCAGGAGTTTTATTATTCTGGCCCTCTGCCATTTCTTCTGCTTGGCCACTCTGGTGTGAAAACATGAGGTGATACTCCTAGTAATATTGTTATTATCAAATCGTAACGCGATACTAGCTTATTGATATGAATCATGTCAATAAAGCCGAAATAATTTACTTATTTGGCTATTCAGTAATCAGTTCGGATTTTTATTAGACTAACTGCAATACAATCAGAATTGACCGAATGTATCCTTAGTATCATTCCTCCATGATTCACTTATGGACTGGAGTACACAATAAATAATGAACTACGTGAAAGACCCATTTAAACGGTTAGCAACGCTTGGCAAAACACTTTATCAATGGCGTGAGGAGGTAATTCGAATGCGGGATTTAAAAAGAATAATGGGATAACAGAAGGATTCCATCGCAAGATGAAATTAATACAACTACGGGCTTATGGGTTTAGGAACTTTTAAAACTATCGGTTGCGCGTTAAGGTGCTGTGTTCGTAAATGGTGTGCCCCCTGAAATGGGAAAGACCCGTGATTCGTTATCGGCGCGATGATTTTATTCTAAAGCTGGCGATGGGACTCGAACCCGCGACCTGCTGATTACAAATACGTACTTAGAATATACAGCACCTTAATAATCAAGTAGCTACGTCGTTATCGGATCACAAAATAGACCTTTTTTGCACCATTTTTGCCCTTAAAAACTATAAACTGGTGCAGAATTGGTGAAGACAGAGTGGGCTTTCCTTCCAGGATATAAACAAACTTAGATTCAAATACGGCATAATCCTTAAATTTTGCTAGAATTACCACCTGACTATTTCTAACGAGTCCTGAAATGACACAAGTAAGAATGGCAAACACAGATAGCTACGTCACCAGTTTCCAATCGGATAAACATTCAACTGATGAAGCATATCTTTTCCTGCACAGCTTCCCGGGAACACGTGGTAAAAATGAGGATATTGCTGAAGCCACATCTCATAAAACAGGCTGCAATTCATATATTTTGCATTATGCAGGCCTTGGCCTTGCCTCAGGTAAACCATTTGACTTTATCAAGTCAATTGAAGAGTCAATTCAACTCGCACGTTCACTATTAGATAAATATAAAATATTACATTTGGTAGGGCATAGCTGGGGTGGCCTCATTGCCCTTAATATATTTAGTTCTATTTTTACACCTGCGCAACGCGGTCAACTTATCTTATTAGCTCCTTTCACTGAATTCCCACATGATGGATCTGTAGAAAGCTGGTTAATCCCAATAGCGGAACAACAAGATATTATTCAATTTTCACATGCTAATCCCGAAAAAGTAAAAGACAATTTTTTCTCCGTAGAAACAATTTACAATCCCCGCAAAAATTTGACTAGATTAGCTCTAAAAAACAAACAAGTCGCGCTTATCGAAGCAATTGATGACCCCGATGTACCCAAGCAATCTACTGACTCACTCTATAAACTATTAAGCCAAGAATGTCAGGTTCAACGAATCCAACTAGAGGATGATCATTGTTTTAACAACAATAGGGCAGCAATTATTACCGCAGTCCTAGGAGTAATAGATGCTTACATTAACCCAAGCGCTAATATCAGCTTGAGTTACTAAAATGAGCACCAGTTCACGGCGGTGCTGGGACTCTATGTAAAGCCGATTTAACACCACAACAAGAAAAAGATGTCGCCCCGAAAAAACGGACGCTCAACTAAGCAACATTTTGCGTTTCAAAATATACTGGGCTTTGATAGCCGAGTCTAGAGTGAAGACGCTTCCGATTATAATAAACATCGACATCATCAAACACATGACTCTTCGCAGCTGCACGCGTTAGAAATTTTTCTCCGTGTATGGCTTCAACTTTAAAACTATGATTCCAACTTTCCATGCTGGCATTATCATAGCAATCGCCCCGCTTGCTCATGCTACAAATAAAGCTACTTTCAGCCAATAAGCGCTGGTATTCGTGCGAGCAGTATTGGCTGCCACGATCAGAATGGATAATCACACCACGCGGTCTTTTTCGACGCCAAACAGCCATTTGCAACGCATCCATCACTAGTTTTGATGTCATGCGTTCCGACATCGACCATCCAACTACCATTACTGATACTGAGAGCATGCGGCACATCATCTTAATTGAATGTTGATCTTTGTTTTCCTTGATCATGCCGTACTTCACTGCGATTCTTTCGTGAAGTGTCGAGTAGCGCAGCGAATTTCACCGCCACGCTCTCATCGAACCGTACGTGAACCTCTCAATTCATACGGCTCTTATTGTTCAACCATAGGAGGTAGTATTCCGAGCTCCCACAGCGATAGCAGTTTTCCATCCCTTCTCGCTATATTCCCTAGCCACTGCTTGGCTTGCCACTTTCTACCTCTAAATCTCTTGTATTTTCTCATCACCCATTTGACCAATATAAAATTTAGGTGAGATAAAACTTCCTTCATAATCCCAGGATTATACTTTCCGTAATAATTCCACCATCCTAATATTTTGGAGTCGACGAGTGAGCCAATATCCTCTAGCTCTGCGTTTGTCCATCGAGCAATTCCCAATGCTCTCATATTTTGACGTATGCGCTTAGCAGATGAGTTGCTTATTGCTGGGTTAAAACTGCTGAAGTATTTTCCCTCTTTACTTTTTGCTAGTCGATTTCGGAATGTATAACCTAAGAAGTCGAACTGTATTTTGCTATAGTCGCCTTTACGGTTACCATCCTTGCAATATATTACATTCGTTTTCTCGCGATTTAACTCCATTCCGCATTTCTTGAATCTTTCATCAAGCATGTCAAGAATATAGAGTGCTTTTTTTCGGACTTACAATGCATTAATCCATCGTCTGCATATCTCGCAAACGGTATGTCAGGAAATGTTATTGTCATCCAAAGGTCAAAGGAGTAATGCGGATAAAGGTTGAATAATAATGGGCTAATGACACCGCCTTGAGGCGTTCCTTTGCTTCTTTCTTCCTTACTTCTATCTGCTCTTATCAGGGGTGCTTTAAGCCATCGTTCGATATACAGTAATGTTGATCTACAAGTTGTATGGCATTTAACTGCTTTCATTAACAACTCGTGATCAATGTTATCAAACGCATTCTTTATATCGAACTCCAGTACCCAATCATTCTTCCAGCATCTCTGTCTTGTTGCATTGATTGCATCAAGTGCAGATTTACCCTCTCTATATGCATATGAGTCTTGATGAAATTTCACATCGACAATCTTTTCGAGAGAATCCCTTACAACAGTTTGGGCAATTCTATCCATGACTGTTGGGATGCCTAGCAACCTTGTTTTTCCGTTTCTCTTTGGTATTTCCACTCCTCTTATAGTAGCCGGAGGAAAATAACTTCCTGATGATAGTCGGTTCCATAGTTTGTATAGATTTCGCTTTAAATTGCTTTCAAAATCGTCAATCGTCTGCTTGTCTATACCTGATGCCCCAGCATTTCCTTTTACTTTAAGCCATGCATTAAACACTGAGATTTTGTCAATCTTAAATGGTTTTGCTTGATTCACTAATTCATCCCATTATATTGGTTGATTAATTTATCTTGCTGAACAATACATTTCCTTCGCTCCGCTTTCATTACAAAAGCTTCATTGCTACTACGAAATGTTCCGCCCCTGTGCCACGCATTGGTATTCATCTTCTTGGGTCATCCAATTCAATTTTCCCTTAACATCGTAACGACAGGTTCCTATGTTTCGTAAAAAAGCCTGATAATGAGATCACGCCACCTACGTGCCGGTTGCCATCAAGTCAGTAAACAGGTAGCTTCTTGATTTGTCCCAGTGCACACCGTTGACACTGGTTTTGACAACATCGGTAAAAGTTATCGACACTTCATCAGTGGTTCGCTTTCACTCGTCTTCTCATTTCACATCTGACATATTCTTATGCCTTTTCCTCAACGCTCACTACCGGAGCTCTTAACCCAAGCAGCTTGGGGTGATTTGAAACCCTTACCTGCATAACGGTTCCGAGGGATCAGCTAACAACTTCCCTCATCATTTGTACAACTTTCATAGCACACGTTGTCACTTTTTTTAGGAAAGAGTTTTCCTCTTGAAGACGCGCATTTTCACGTTTTAGCCTTGCCATTTCTGCTTGTTGTATTTTTTGGTTTTCCAACGAATCGCCGCCCTGGCTTCGCTTTGCTCGCCAGGAATATAACAAGCCTTCTGTTATGCCAAGATCTTTGGCTGCTTGTGGAATGCCATCTCGCGCTGCGCGCTCAAGCGCTTGATCTTTGAACTGTGGACTGTGTTTTTGACGGGTCTTTCTTTGTTTTGGACTATTTTTATTCATTTACTCACCTCAAGTTAGAGAATATTACTCTCTTAGTGAGGTGTCCGTGAAGTCGGGGCTACTTCACAATTTGATAAAAAAACTTGACGAATTAATTTTAGAATATGAATTCGAATTGGCACTTGAGGATAAAGACTCAGCAAAAGATGATATTAGATCAAAACAACTAAAAGAGCGCTTACAATCATCCAGAGACACATATAGCCAAAATAAAAGGATTATTTTTGGGATTTAAAATGTTTTGCGATGAAGCAAATCTCGACTATGAAAATGTAATAAATCAGACAGCAATAAATAAATGCTGCCATGAACTTGATCTATTGCTTGATTCAAAAATTGAAGTAGACGAGGGACAAGCTGAAGAAGTTAAGTGTTTCTTTCTAGAGCATTGGAACTTTTAAATAGCAAAGAGACTAACCTCCTTAGAGAATCTATAAGACAGCCGAAAAACTCTGTATTCCATAAAAAAGATGGCATTTAAACCACTTTACAATAATTTGTATAATTTATTGTCTTTTATTTGCTGGTATAATACTAAGAGTACAACATGATGTTGAATGAACGCCCTAACTAGCGCTTTTCTATAAGAATAAGAGCAAGGAGTTGGAAATGCCACTCTTTAACCCCACCATAATAGACAACTATACCAAAGGCAAAATCATCATACCCCCAGATCACGAAAAAATCGTTAATATGTGGAGCGACTATATACAAAGCAATAAAATAATACGAACTAAAGAAACTGCACTTTATGATTCATTCAGCCAGACAATATTACAAAAAATCCTAGGATACAGAGCACTAGTAGAAAATCCAGATAATTTCACGTTGGCACAACACCAGGCTATTGGTACTGGAGAAGTTGAATATGCCCTAGGACATTTTGATAACAATAAAAAGATTGAAATAATTGCTCCATTTGAATTGAAATCAGCCAAGACAAACCTTGACACCATTATCCCTGGTAGAAATAAAACCCCTGTTCAACAAGCTTGGGAATACGGAATGGATGCCAAGGGTGCAAAATGGATTTTAGTATCGAATTATTTAGAAATCCGTCTATATGCCATTGGACAAGGAAGAAAAGATTATGAAGTATTCAAACTAGAAAACTTAAAAAATCCACAAGAATACGCTCGTTTTATCCTGATACTTTCTGCAGATAATCTACTTGGCACAAGAACATTAACACTACTAAATGAAAGCGACAAAAAAGAAAAGGAAATTACTAAAGAATTTTATGAAAGCTACAAAAAAATTCGTGAAAACTTAATTCGCGAGATTAAAAATGATAATAAGAAAGTAGATTTTCATAAAACAATTCAATATGTACAATGCATCCTCGATAGAGTTTTGTTTATCGCTTTTGCCGAAGACCAAGATTTACTGCCTGTTGATACAATAAAAAACGCATGCACACAAAATGCTTTCAACCCAAGACCATTATGGGAAAACTTTAAAGGTTTATTTGAAGCAATTGACAAGGGAAATACAACACTTGAAATACCAGGATATAATGGCGGTCTATTTCAAACAGACCAAGAACTTAATTCATTAATTGTTAGTGATAAAGCTTGCGGCTATTTCAAACAACTAAGCGAATATAATTTTAGAAGCGAAGTAAGTGTAAAAATTTTAGGACATATCCTAGAGCAGTCCATTATAGATCTCGAAGAAATTCAGATAAAAACTACAGAGTCAAAATTATCTCACGAAAAATCAAAAAGAAAAAAGGAAGGTGTTTTTTATACACCTTCCTTTATTACTCGATTTATTGTAGAGCAAGCAGTTGGTAGCTGGATTTCTGATAGAAAAAATAAAATTGGATTTAACAGTTTACCGAGATTAGATGCGAAAGATTATTCCTCCATAAAACAAAACAAGAATGGGAAAATTTCATATAACAACAACATCAAGCTACATATAAACGCCTGGGAAGAATACAAAGAAACTCTTTCTAAGGTAAAAATTCTTGATCCAGCTTGCGGTTCAGGCGCATTCCTTATTGAGGCTTTCGATTACTTGTTTTCAGAAGGACAAATAATCAATAAAGAACTCGAAAAACTTAAAAAAGGTCAGTCCGATCTACTGCGCTGGGATAAGCATATTTTAGCAAACAATTTGTATGGCGTAGATATCAATAATGAAGCTGTTGAAATAACAAAGCTTGCCCTCTGGTTAAAGACAGCAAATAAAAGAGAGAAGTTAACCTATTTAGATGGAAACATTAAATGTGGCGACTCACTAATTAGCGATAACACTTTAATCGGTGATCTCGCCTTTGATTGGAAGTCCAATTTTCCGGACATCATGAATGCTGGTGGCTTCGACATTATAATAGGTAATCCTCCGTATGGGGCTGACATAGACAATTTTCTAGATTACCTAAAAAACAAATTTCCACTTACAACTAAATCGTATAAAGACATATACAAAATCTTCTTTGAACAATGTCTAAATCACTTATTAAAGTCAGACGGATATTTGGCATTCATTTCGCCAAACACACTCCTTTTACAGCCACGCTATGAAGATTTACGTGACTTTATATTAAAGTACCAAATTCATACCATTGTAAATCTTGGTTTAAATGTTTTTGAAAGCGCTGTAGTTCCTACGTGCATAACTATCATTCAAAAAAATGATAAGGGATGCAATGTGATCGATTATAAGAATTTTGCCGTGAAAAACAAATTTGTCGATAATCTCGAAATTGAAAAGCCAATCAAAATTAATCAGGATTTATATTTAAACACACCATTACATATATTCACTTCAGAAGTAAATGATTTCACAAGCCCTGATTTTTTAAAGCTTTCTAGGATAATGGAGCTTAAAGACGGTGGAATAAAATATCAACGAATAAAAATAGGCTTAGCAAAAAAAGGAAAAAGTGATTTGGCTGATAGAATATCTTACTCAGGAACTCAAAAGCATGCTGAAGATCATGAATTCATCACAGGGTCTAATTTAGATAAAGATGGTTGGCTCCTATCCAAATCTGACACCATGTACCTTAAACACAATTACAAAAAAATCCTAAAGGACAACGAAATTGTTTATTTCAATAAAAGATTATTTGACATCACTCCAAAAATAATTTGGCGCCAAACAAGCTCTCATTTTACCGGCACTATTCTTAACTCAAAAATCTGGTTTTCAAACACTGTCCAAGCTGGGTATTTAAAATCAGAATATGAAGATAAATTTGACCTCAAATACATTCTCTGTTTGCTGATGAGTAAATATTTAAAATATCTATATACTAATATTGTCCAAGAAGAAGGGAGAGTTTTTCCTCAGGTTAAGCTGGTAAAACTAGGTGAGCTTCCTATTTTTCAAGCATCGCAACATCAGCAGCAAAAATTAGTAAAACTAGCAGATATTTTAATTGATCAAAAAAAGATTATTCATCAATCCACTTTTAAATTCCACCAATTACTAACCTCCGAACTTCGCTTAAAAAAAATTAGTAAAAACTTTTCTCAATGGTACAACCTAACCCCTGAAAGCTTCTTACAAGAAATAGCAAAGCAAAAAATCAAACTAACGCTAGATCAGAAAGATGAATGGATGACCTACTTTAATAAGAACAAAGCTAAAATCTCAGATGTATTACTAAATATAAATCATACAGAAAACGAGATTAATCGCATCGTCTACAAACTATACAATGTTACAGAAGATGAAATTCGCCAAATCGAATTAAACAACGAAACAGCATCCAACCAATTGCACTAAATTTTTATTAAATACTTCCATTTTATTTATCGATAGTAGCACCGCTGGTGTTGAAAATCGCGGGTTGCATTTTAACTCATTGAATATACTGAAGCTGGCGATGGGACTCGAACCCGCGACCTGCTGATTACAAATCAGCTGCTCTACCAACTGAGCTACGCCAGCAATTGGAGGGGGCTATTCTAGCTAGGTCTTGGGGTGGAGGCAATGATTGATTTAGGGTTTTTCGTAAATGGGAAAACTCCATTGGGTACACTAGAGCTCGCTACTTCTTGTTAATAGACATTCTAATGACAATATGAACTGTTTGTTTATTAATTAATCTATTCATGGCACTGGTAAAGCCCCATGAGCCTCAGTCAGTTATTAAGAAGCATTGACCAATCTTTGTGTTACTTTTGAACTCTAGTTTCTCTCTAATATTACAGAGACTCCGAACCATGGCTTATAATGCCATTCAGGAAATTAAATGCTCTTAACAGTGATGGACGATTCCTAATATTGAACCGTCTCAAATAAACCCACCTCACCCACCGCGCTACGCGTTGATTGCCCCTGCATTTTGTCATTAGAATTTACGCTCACCTCAAGGAGATCTGACCATGCATCGCCTCATATGGAGTTTTATGCTTTGCCTTTTTACCTTTATCAACACAGCAAATAGTTGCAGTCGCATTTTGTACACCAATGAATCGCTTGGCGTCATGGTAGGACGTAGCATGGATTGGAATACGGATTTAGCCCAACTCATGCAAACGAATTTAATCGTGTATCCGCGCGGTATTGAGCGTAATGGCAATACCGCCACCAATCCACTGCATTGGAAAGCACGATATGGCAGCTTAGTTGCAACGGCGTTGCATGACACCATTGCAGTGGATGGAATTAATGAATTCGGACTAGCCGCACACACATTGTGGTTTGAATTAGCTGATTATGGCAAACGCAATGACCAACTGCCGGGTTTATCAGTTACGATGTGGGTGCAATTTGCGCTGGATAATTTTAATAGTGTTGATGAGGCCGTTAATTATTTTCAGACTCAGCCTTTGCAAATTACTTCTTTTACCATTCCCAATACAAATCAGAATGCTCCGCAACACCTTGTCTTAGAGGATGTGAGTGGCGACTCCGCCATTATTGAATACATTGACGGCATTGCTAAAATTTATCATGATAAAAAATATGTTGTCGCCACGAATGAACCGGCTTACCCGCAACAACTTGCTAATTTAGAACACTTTGTTGGCTTGGGTGGTGATAAACCACTTCCTGGCACAGTCTCCCCAGAAGATCGCTTTGTGCGCGGCTCCTATTATCTTGCTCATCTACCTAAGGCTAAAACCATTACAGGTGCGATAAGCGAAATTAAAAGTGTTTTAAATAGCATGGCAGAACCTTTTGAAGAAAAGAGCGATGCAACACCTAATCCCATTCCCACCATTTGGTACATTATTGCCGATTTAACGCATACCACTTATTATTTTCAGGATATAAATAAAATGAATATGATTTGGGTTGAACTCGATCAATTTAATTTATCGCCAAATGCGCCCGCGATGAAATTGAATATGGTAAATCGCGATGATTTAGTGGGGGATGTAACAAAACAATTTAAAATTAAATAAAAATGGGCCGCGGCCTTTTCCAAGGCCCGCGCTCATTTCCAAATCTGGCTTCCTTGTAATTAACTTTATTCTGAATTAATTATCTTATTATTACCTTCCATTACTCAGAACCTGTAACTCATTGTGTAATTTAGCCAATCTATCATCTAATTCTTTTTCTTTTTTGAAAAGACAATTTATTGCTGAATATCCCAAGCCACTCGCAACGCCAAACTCACAAAGCGCTCGTCCATAATTTCCCGCCGATAGCTCCATATGAACCAATAAAAGCACCACTGGGCAAGCAACAAGAGTGCAAACATTTAGCAGCATGAATTTCATCATGATGTTAGAGCGATTTTCCCGTTCTTCTTGCACAGCCCCATCATAAAGCACTTCTTTTTCTTCACGAATTCTTTTAGCCATTTGTCGTGTCGCTCGTGCAGTACTCATTGTTTTCCCTCTTAATTCACATGACCGTTTTGTTCGCTCAACAGCTATCTTCTCCGCGCCAGTTTCTCGAGTAAAAACTAGGATTGCAATCCTCTCGATTGCGCCGTTAGGTATTCTAGCGAGGTCGGGGGCTTGATGGCGATGGCTGATTGGGTTTGCTTGAGCTTTTTGCGGGGGCGGTTGGATTTCATGACTAAGATGGTCATGGAGGAGGGATTTGAAATAGCTTTCGCCGAGAAAGGTTAAGTCTTGTCGGAGGGCTTTGGGTGTGGCCTTGGATTCGAGGGTTTTTAAAGTAATTTAATAGGGTTCCTTGAATTGCTCGATTTTTCTACGGATTGACTCGGCCCTAGGGGAGGATTAAAACACTATAGTGGCATTCTTGGTCATACTTTTTATCGCAAAATTTTCGGCCTTCTTTATGGTTGGTGATAGGCATTCAGTAGAAATAGTTGTTTTATTTCTTGATATTGTTTTCGGCGGTATTTTCGTTAAAAAAACTGGAGCGTTGCATGATAAAAATCTCCCCTTTTGTTACACTAGAGCTTATTAAGCATAGAAGCTGATAAATGACGACGACACGGAAAGTTTGTTTATTAATTAATCCTTTTGCTGCGCGCGGTAAAGCTTTAAAGCTAAAGCCTGCCGTTGAAGCCGCGCTGACTGATCTTCATATTCCTTTTCGAACCGTAATTTCTGCCGATGTTAATGAAGCACGGGCGGCTGCGCTTGATGCTATTCAACAGGATGAATGCCTAGCAGTGATGGGTGGGGATGGGAGTTTGCGGGCCGTGTTGGACATTATTGTTGAGAATAATGGATTACTGGCAACTATTCCGGCGGGGCGAGGGAATGATTTTGCGCGAACGTTGAACATTCCACGGGATGTGGCGAGTGCGTGTAAGGTGATCGCGTCTGGAACAGAGCACTTAGTGGATGTAGGCGCAGCAAATGGAGAGATGTTTTTGGGGATTTGCATAACAGGGCTAGATGGGGAGGCCAACCATCTCGCTAATAAGGTAAGCGTAATTAAAAATCAATTTGTCTATGTAGTGTGTGGATTAATCGCGTTAGTTAAATGGCGGCCGAAGAAGTTTGAAGTCAATATTGATGGTGAAAAAATTAGTCATCGCGGGTATTCAGTTGCTGCAGCCAATTCGAAATGTTACGGCGGCGGATTGTATTTAGCACCCGATGCAGATATTCAGGATGGGTTGTTAGAAGCCGTGCTAGTGGGATACATGCCGAAATGGAAACTTATTAGTAAAATCGCGAATCTTTATTTAGCTAAACTGATTCTGAATAAAGCAGTGATTAGGAAGAAGTTTAATGTTATGACGATTGTGACTGAAGAGCCGGAAGAAGTGTATGCGGATGGGGATTTGATTGCTAAAACACCGGTCAAAATAACGATTAGAAAGAAATGCTTACGGATTCTAGGATTAGTAACAAATGAGAGTGAAATTGCTTCGAAGCTTTAGACAAGCCTTCTTATCATAAATCTAAATCGCAAAAACAAAAAACCCCGCTAAGATTTCTCCTAACGGGGTTTTTAAATTAAAGCCTGGCGATGACCGACTTTTGCATGGTAATTCCACACTATCATAGGCGCTAAATGGTTTCACTTCTGAGTTCGAGATGGGATCAGGTGGGACCCAATTGCTCTGGTCGCCAGGCATAAACTGGTTAGAAAGATAAAGCGTTTCCGCATTCGTGTAACTCTATTATTCGTTACTTTAGTCTTGGCCTTTTCTCTAATCACCCAAAACACTTGGGTGTTATATGGTCAAGTCGCACGGTCAATTAGTACTGGTTAGCTACATACATTACTGCACTTCCACACCCAGCCTATCAACGTCGTAGTCTCCGACGGACCTTTAGGAGTATTTAAACTCGCGAGATCTTATCTTGAGGCAAGCTTCCCGCTTAGATGCTTTCAGCGGTTATCTCTTCCGAACTTAGCTACCCGGCTATGCCACTGGCGTGACAACCGGTACACCAGAGGTTCGTTCACTCCGGTCCTCTCGTACTAGGAGCAACCCCTCTCAAATCTCAAACGCCCACGGCAGATAGGGACCGAACTGTCTCACGACGTTCTAAACCCAGCTCG
>CAZQXH010000029.1:0-24994 GCA_964597435.1 uncultured Coxiellaceae bacterium
ATTCGCAATTAATTCTAAAAACACTTTCCCATACAATTCTAATTTACGTTGGCCAACCCCATTTAAAGTAGAAAATTCATCTAAACTTTTTGGTTTATATTCATGCATGGCGATTAATGTGCTGTCATGAAAAATAATATAAGGAGGAATGCCTTGCTCTTTGGCTAATTCCAAGCGTTTGTTTTTTAGTGCTTGCCAAAGTTCATCAGCGGGAATGACATTGCTTTCCTTATTGCGAGTGGTGATGTCTTTTGCTTTTTTCTTTTTAGTGGGCGTTGCATCAATGCGTAGCGCAATGGTTTTTTCGCCGCGCAATAGGGCAGCGCTTTCAGTGGTTAGTTGTAAGCTACCAAAACCAGTAATGTCGATACGCAGTAAATTGGCGGCAATTAATTGCCGATAAATACTTTGCCATTGCATGGCGCTGTGTTCTTGCCCAATATTAAAAGTCGATAACTGGTTATGTTTAAAACGCATTACTTGTTCGGTTTCTTTGCCCATTAACACATCGATTAAATGTTTAACGCCAAAGCGCTGGCCCGTGCGGTAAACGCAGGATAAAGCTTTCTGTGCGGCAATTTTACCATCAAAAGTGGCAACCGGTTGTTGGCAGTTATCACAATAAGCGCAGGAATTTTCATACACTTCACCAAAATAGTGCAATAATACTTTGCGACGACATAAGGTCGTTTCACAAAATCCTAACAGGGCATCTAATTTGCGTTGTTCCAACCGTTTTTGTTGTAAAGGCGCGTTGGATTGCTCGAGCATTTGCCGCTGTAAAATGAGATCACTTAAACCATAAGCGAGCCACGCATCTGCTGGTAACCCATCGCGACCAGCCCGTCCAGTTTCTTGATAATAGCCTTCAATATTTTTAGGTAAATCTAAATGAGCAACAAAGCGTACATTCGGTTTATCGATGCCCATGCCGAATGCGACCGTTGCTACCATGATAACGCCTTCTTCACGCAAGAAGCGTTGTTGATGGCGCTTGCGCACTTCGTTGCTCAAGCCAGCGTGATAAGGTAAGGCATGATAGCCTTGTGCGCATAACCAAGCTGCCGTCTCATCTACCCGTTTGCGGGACAAGCAATAAATAATGCCAGCATTCCCAACTTGTTCAGTTTCTAAAAAATTAAGTAATTGTTCTTTGGTTTTTTGCTTTTGCACAATGCGATAGCGGATATTAGGGCGATCAAAACTACTAATAAAGGTTTTGGCCGTGTTTAATTGTAACGTGTTAATAATATCAAGCCGGGTGGGTTCATCGGCAGTGGCTGTCAGCGCAATGCGGGGGATGGTGGGAAAACGTTCCGCAATAATCGACAAGGCGGCATATTCAGGGCGAAAATCATGTCCCCATTGTGAAACGCAATGGGCTTCATCAATCGCAAATAATGATAGCGGAATTTCTTCTAACAATTCTAAGCACTGCGGCATCATGAGCCGCTCTGGTGCAATGTAGAGAATATCCACATTGCCTTGTTGAATGGCCTGCTCAATTTGCTGCGTTTCGCGCGCACTCAAACTGGAATTTAAATAATGCGCTTTCACGCCAACTTGACGTAGCGCATCCACTTGATCTTGCATTAAAGCAATTAAGGGTGAAATAACAACGCCCATGCCATCGCGCAATAATGCCGGTATTTGATAGCACATCGATTTGCCACCACCCGTTGGCATTAACACTAAGGCATTATGACCTGCGATGACCTCGGCAATGATTTCTGACTGCTGACCACGAAAAGCGTCATAGCCAAAAAGAGTGCGCAGTAATGCTAGCGCTTGCTGCATGGAATATCCTTATTGGTTCAGTAGGGAAGAGAATGAAAGGGTATGGTAACGATAATTAAGCTGGCATTTCAAGTCTTTACTTTGATAAGTGCCACGTGTGGGGTTTCATTCTTAATGCGCTTAGTGCTTCTCAATCCCTTTAATTTTTTAAACGCAATCAAAGCAGCGAGAATGGTCTTGCTACTTTGATTGATGTTGCGTTAGCTTGCCTTGTAACGGGTGAAGACAACGAGTGGCCGTGAATTTTTCTTGTCGCCTGCACTTTTTTCAAGCGTTTGTCCAAACAAAGTATGCTTTTGTTTTCCTTCCTGAAGCGAAATTTCAAAATGCTGATTGCGTTTGATGATGGTCGGCATTTTTTTTAATGGGTTTTCTGACGTTACGCCAAAGCGAAGTGCATTTTCAAATTTAATCGCTAATTCGTCGGAAGGAAGGTTTTTTAAAAGCTGTGTTTCTATGCTGGTAAAGAATACGGGATAATTGCTCTCGCCAAAAACTGGATGCAAGTAAGGGTGGTTATCTAATAGGTCATTTTCCCAATGATAATCATCCATAGCAGTGAGTGCATTGCCAGCTGCCGAGTAAAGTAAAAACCAATACCGGCGCTTGAATTCACTGAGCGGAATAGAGAATTCTAATGTGGTTAGGTTAACCTCTGCATTTAACGCTAGTGCTTTTAATTGACGTAAAAATTGATTAAACGTTTCAATATTGGTAAAGCTTAGGGTGATCGTGTTTTCAACGAGTTTAGATGTGACGAAAGGCATGCGGCGTGATAATGCAGCTTCTAGCTTCTCTTTGTGCAAGGAGGCTTCTAATGATGGAATCAACCTATTTAAGTTTTGAATTTGAAGTTTGCAATAAGCGTCTGGATCTTTAATATACGTTTGCTGCTCTTCAATTAATCGCTTTGCATCGAAATTTTTAGTATCGAAAGAGTCGGTATAGGTTTTAAGTTCAACCAGTGCCTGTTCAGCGGTTAATAATGCTTCTTCATAATAGTAGTCTTTTGCTAATTGTTCTGCAACCAGTGTTAAATTGATACCGGTATTGTGCAGGCTAAGATTGTAAGCTTGTGGGTCAGTCTTAAGGCGTGGCAGTATCGCCCGAACCAGTCGATGATGTTTAATGGCGGAATAGAAATCTTTTTCACTAATATCGGCTACCATTTGGATTAAAAACAAATGCTGTAAATAGCCGGCGCATTTTATTTTATCTTCAGGTTCTACGTTTTCATCGGTAAGAGAATGCCAGCCTAAATTAATCAATTGTGACAATTGCTGAGGGTCGGGTACATCAAGCCCGGCAATTTCGCTACAGACGGTAGGTAATCTTAACAGTGCAACGATATGCTCTGAATACGTGGGGTATTTTGGATGGCGCTTTACTTCATCGCTAACGAGATAAAGTAAAGTTAGATATTGCCGAGCTATCACTAGGCTATAGTCATTGCGTAGTTTGGTTGAGCAAAGTTGTTCTAAAATAAAATTTCTCATGACGAAAATATCATGCAGCTCTTCTTGGCTTGGCGTGTTGCCAGTTTTGAAATGCTGAATGGTCTTTATTAATAAAGAGGAGATAGCGTCAAATGTATCCTGGTTTAAGCCGGCTTTTTTCAAGCTGACGCCTATGCATATCAGTTTTAAATGGTCAATTGTATCTTTTATAAATTCTTTTTTAATTTTTTTGGGCTGGCGTTTTTGTGCTTTGCTAAGTCTTAACATACGGGGCTCGTTTGATTATTTTTGCCCATATTACGGTTGTCACCTTAACTCAACCTTAATCCCACTTTGCTTAAACTCTGAACTGCGCTAGAATACGCCACTTCTAAAAATAACGTGGAGTGTTTATGTGGTCTGATCTCTTAGCCCGAATGCCGGACGCCATTGGTTTATTGGGTGTTGTTTTATTGTTAATTGCTTATTACTTATTGAGTGTTAACAAAATGTCGGCAGATAGCCTTGCTTATCAGCTGTATAACCTGATTGGGGCGGTTTTGATTCTGATTTCGTTATTCTTCCACTGGAATTTATCGTCTGTGGTGATTGAAATTGCTTGGATTATCATTAGCTTAATTGGAATTTGCCGGATTTTGAAAGAGCAGAAAGGGTTGGCGAAGGTTTAACCAAAAAAAATGGCACCCGAGGGTGCCATTAACTAATCTGGCCCCCCGCCAGATTAATCATCCCAGCTTAACGCACCGCCAGTCTGATATTCAGTCACACGCGTCTCAAAGAAGTTTTTCTCTTTCTTTAAATCCATGATTTCACTCATCCACGGGAATGGGTTAGTGGCACCCGGGAACTCGGCTGCTAAACCAATCTGTGCTAAACGACGGTTAGCGATAAATTGTAAATATTCTTTAAACGCTTCCGCATTCAAACCAAGCACACCACGTGGCATGGTATCGACTGCGTAGGCATATTCTAAATCCACGCCTTCACGTACCATTTTAATAATTTCTTTTTTGAAGCTATCCGTCCAAACGTGCGGATTTTCAATTTTAATTTGATTGATGACATCAATGCCAAAGTTAAGATGCATGGATTCATCACGCAAAATATATTGAAATTGTTCCGCCGTACCCGTCATTTTATTACGACGGCCCATGGATAAAACTTGCGTGAACCCGACATAAAAGAAGATGCCTTCAAAGACCACATAGAACGCGATTAAATCACGTAACAAGCGTTGATCATTTTCCGGTGTTCCCGTGTGGAAATTCGGATCGCATAAGCTTTGCGTATATTGCAGCGACCAAGCCGCTTTATCCGCCACCGAAGGAATTTCACGGTACATGTTAAACACTTCCGCTTCATCCATGCCTAAGCTTTCAATCACGTATTGATAAGCATGCGTATGCAACGCTTCTTCGAATGCTTGGCGTAACAGATATTGACGGCATTCTGGATTGGTAATATGGCGATACACCGCTAATACCAAGTTATTGGCAACCAAGGAGTCAGCCGTTGAGAAAAAGCCCAAATTGCGTTTAATGATGGTACGTTCATCTTCCGTTAAACCATCAGCGCTTTTCCAAAGTACCACGTCCGCTGCCATATTAATTTCATTTGGCATCCAGTGGTTATTGCAAGCAGCTAAATATTTGTCCCAAGCCCATTTATATTTAAACGGCACGAGTTGGTTTAAATCGGCAACGCAGTTAATCATTTGTTTGTCATCAACGCGCACTCGTGCTGCTCCCAATTGGAAGCTTTCAAGGCCGGTTGCATGCACTTTTTTTGCAGGTTCTGCCATAGGTTTCTCCTTATTGACACGCTTCGCAAGTAGGATCAGTAATTAAACACGCTTTTGGCGCATTTAAACTTGGGTCAGTTTGCACGGCATTCAGTGCGCGATCATCGACTGTTGCTTTTTCCGTATTCGTTGCGCCTAAGCTGCGTAAGTAATACGTGGTTTTTAAGCCGCGGATCCAAGCATGACGGTACAGTTGATCCATCTTTTTGCCCGAAGGTTGTGCCATGTATAAATTTAATGATTGCGCTTGATCAATCCATTTTTGGCGACGCGCACCCGCATCAATTAACCAAGAGGGATCGATTTCAAACGCTGTTGCATAAATTTCTTTTAATTCGGTGGGTATACGATTAATTTTCGCAACGCTACCATCGTAATATTTCAAATCATTTACCATAACTTCATCCCATAATCCCGCTGCTTTTAAATCATTGACGAGGTAAGGGTTAATGACGGTGAATTCACCGGATAAGTTCGATTTCACAAACAAGTTTTGGTAAGTCGGTTCGATCGATTGTGATACACCACAAATGTTTGAGATGGTTGCGGTTGGTGCAATCGCTAACACGTTGGAATTACGCATGCCGTACTTTTTAACCTGTGTGCGCAGCATGTCCCAATCCAAGGTTTGTGATTTGTCTAATTGTAAGTAAGCTGAATCACGGTTTTGTTCGAGCAAGGCTAATGAATCGATTGGTAAAATACCTTGGCTCCAAAGTGAACCCGTATAGCTTGGGTACGTGCCGCGTTCTTCTGCTAAAAGAGAAGAGGCTTCAATCGCATAATAGCTAATTAATTCCATGGATTGATCGGCAAATTGCACTGCAGCATCGGAAGCGTAGGGAACGCGTAAGCTGTACAGCGCATCTTGGAAGCCCATCACGCCTAACCCAACGGGGCGATGCTTTAAGTTGGAATTACGGGCTTGTGGCACCGAGTAGTAATTGATATCGATCACATTATCTAACATGCGAATGGCCGTGTGGACGGTGCGGCGTAATTTAGCACCATCTAAGCCATTTGGTGTCATGTGCGCAATTAAGTTCACGCTGCCTAAGTTACACACCGCAATTTCATCGCGTGACGTATTCAAGGTGATTTCAGTACACAAGTTAGAACTATGGACCACGCCAACGTGTTGTTGGGGTGAGCGTAAGTTGCAAACGTCTTTGAACGTGATCCAAGGATGGCCCGTTTCAAATAACATGGTGAGCATTTTACGCCATAAGCTAAGTGCTGGAATTTTTTTCGTATTACGCATTTCACCGCGTGCGGCTTTTGCTTCATAAGCTGAATAAGCTTCGGTAAAGGCATTGCCATAAAGGTCATGCAGTTCCGGTGCTTCATCGGGTGAGAACAGCGTCCAATCTTTATTTTCAATCACGCGTTGCATGAATAAATCCGGAATCCAGTTCGCGGTATTCATATCATGGGTGCGACGGCGTTCATCACCAGTATTTTTGCGTAATTCTAAAAATTCTTCGACATCGATGTGCCAGGATTCAAGGTAGGCACACACAGCGCCTTTACGCTTACCGCCTTGGTTGACAGCAACGGCAGTCGCATTGGCAACGTTTAAGAAGGGAACCACGCCTTGTGATTTGCCATTGGTGCCTTTGATGCGAGCGCCCATGCCACGCACGCTGGTCCAGTCATTGCCTAATCCACCTGCGTATTTCGAGAGGAGGGCATTGTCTTTGATCGCGCCATAAATACCGTCTAAGTCGTCCGGCACAGTGGTCAAATAACAGCTTGAGAGCTGTGGACGCAATGTTCCAGAATTAAATAAGGTTGGCGTTGAGCTCATGAAGTCGAATGAAGACAGTAAGTTGTAAAACTCAATCGCGCACTTTTCGCGCTCTTTTTCTTCCATCGCAAGGCCCATGGCTACGCGCATGAAAAAGGCTTGTGGTAATTCAAAACGCACATCGTCCCAATGTAAGAAATAGCGATCGTACAGGGTTTGTAAGCCTAAATAGGTAAATTGCAGGTCACGCTCGGGTTGAATCGCTGCCACAATTTCCGCTAAGTTGAACGATTTTAAGCGCTGGTCTAATAATTCGTGTTTAATGCCCGCATCCAGATACGCTTCAAAGTAGCGTTGATAGCGATCTTGTTCGGGATTTACACTAATGTCTAAGAAGTTTAAGGCTTCATTGTATAAGTCATCGAGCAATAAGCGCGCCGTGACATAGGTATAGTTAGGTTCTTTTTCAATTAAGATACGGGCTGACATCACCAGTGCTTTTTTCACTTCGCTGACGGGCACTTTATCAAACAAACTGCGTTTGACATCTTCTAAAATGATTTCCGGATCGACATTGCTAAGGTTGACGCAGGCTTGTTCAATTTGCTTCTTTAAGCCTTTTATATCTAACGGCTTAATCGTGCCGTCGGCTAAGGTGACGTTCAAGCCATAGCTGGGTTCTTCTTGGGCGGCTTCTGCTTGCTTTTGTTCTTCGCGAATGCGGCGGCGCTCTTCACGGTATAGTACATAAGCTTTGGCAACTTTATACTCACCTGCACGCATTAATTCCAATTCCACTTGGTCTTGGATCTCTTCAATGTGTAAGGTGCCAGTGCTGTGTAAGCGGCGGTAAAAGGTGTCATTGATTTTCTTGGTCAATAGCGCCACTTTTTCATGAATGCGGCTTGAGCTCACGGCGGCGTCGCCTTCAACGGCTAAGAAGGCTTTCGTGACAGCGGTGCTAATTTTTTGGCCATCATAAGGTGTTACGGTGCCATTACGGCGAATCACTTTGATTTGACCTGGCGCCATTTGCGCGACATCAAAGTGCGGTGTGTAGGTAATCGAACTGGTTCCAGCTTGAGTATCCATGTTTGTTTTTCTCCACGAACAATTAAGCAAAAAAATAGGGGCACGAACTAACGGGTCGTAGTGTCCGGCAAGGGATGAAAACACAATATATAGTTGTTTTGGCTTGTTTACGTACCAAGATAAAGTATTCAGATTCGAATGGCAAGAATGAAATTTTTGCTTTTTTACGGGTGGGTTTATTGACTTTTGAAATGAGATCTGGCCCCTCGGTAATTTTTACGGAGGGGTGGTCAAATCTTAACTAAGTCTTGGTTGGTGAGCCAATGGAGATGAGATTGCCGTAGCTGTCATCGCGGGAAAGGCGGTCGCCATTTTTATCACGCTTGGAGGGTTTTTTCTTCTTTATGCTGATCTCGCCGCCACGAATGGGAGCAGCTAGCGGTGGAAAAAAACGATTTCTGTTAGCCGCGTTGATTATTAAATCATCCGTGTAATTATCTGTCTTATGACCATTGGGATCGGCAAAATGTTTGAGGGTTTCTTCTACGGTGGGATGATCTGGATTATCAAAGTGATGGACTAAATCCCGCAAAGTGGGTGCAAAATTAGTCATGCCACCGGCAACTTGCATAATGGTTTCCGTTGTATTTTGCATACCTTCAGTAGAAAGTGGCCCTAAAATATTATTAGGTAATGTTACAGCACCACGTGCAGTACCGCGCGGGCTGCCTGATGCAAAGTATTGCGTGCATAAAGAAATAGTAAGACATGCCATTGCGGAAAAGTCAGATTTATGGCGCCAGATATAAAGTGGCAAAGTGGTAAAATAGTGATGGATGGAGAGCGCAATCGAAATAGCATACAGTGTGCCGGGTCCAACTCCACAAGGAAAGCCAATAAGGCGTCTATACCAGACATCCAAGTCAGACAAATTATTGCCGGTAGTCCATTGCGATGCATAATTGAAGGCGTTAAAGCCGTTTTGCGCAAAAACAGCAGTCGTAACAAGGCCTCCCACGAGTCCCAGTGAGATTTGCGCTAAGGTGTGGAGATAGTAGGCAGTATATTCCGTCCAATGCCGGCTTTTATAAAAAGGATGGAGAGGGTCTTCTGGTAGCTTATCAAAAACCATTAAGGCTTTAATTAATTCACCCAATAAGCGCTCATAATCTACATCATCCAGATGAGCACCTTTTTTACATTTAGCGGAGATGTCTTGTAATTTTTTGAATGCTTCTTCTAATTGATTGGGATCTAATTTAGTTGGATCTGCTTCAGCAGTCAAAACGGCCCTGGCATTGTTATGTGCCTGGGTTAATTCGCTCATGAGTGTTTCGTGTTTATTAGCTAACTTCCGTTTAATGTGTTTATTTTGAACGGCATTTAAAATATCGCCTGTTGAGCGTATCACGCGTTGTTCTGAAAGCTCAGAACGTTCGTCGCGAGCTATGCCTAAATCTTCAGTGTTTAAATCAAATTCTTTTTCAAAATCAGCGACAGAAAGCTCAACCTTAACGTCCTTATTGAGATGATTAAAGGCATCAATCAAGTCAACTCGCGCACGAGCAGAGTGTTTCACTACATTTGATAAAGTTTGTTCGGCAGTGATTAAACCTGTTAAGCGGCTAGTGGCGTTCATCGGAACAGACTGAAAAACACCTTGGATAACGGCAATAACATAACCAGCAAATAAAAAAGTATTTAAAGTGAGGGCGCCAGAAGCAAAAGCAGCGCATAAGGCAAAAATAATAAGTATGGAGGTTGTAATGAAGTTTCGAGGGCTTTTCGTCATGTTTTTTAAAACGGATTCGATTTTTTTTCGGCCGGACAACAAAAAGCTCAAATTAAAAGGAACATTAACGTGAAGGGCTGAGTAGGCACTGACTAATGCATAGGTAAGCGTCCGTCGTGAATTGTAACGAATAATGTCTATGGATATTTGAGAGGCAGGAATTCCATACGCGTTGGCAAATGCGAGTAATGCGGCAGTCATTGAAGCGAGAATGGCAATAGCAGTGGCTATTTTGTTTTCTAAAAGCTTTGAGACGAATGGCCGATATTGAGCAGCAACCGCTTTAGCGTTACGTACAACGAGTTGGCCTGCACTTTTATAAAGCGGCGGTTGCGGCTCGCGGCGGATTAAAGGTTCTATTTCTTCTTCCTCTTCGCGTAGCGGTAAAGTGGTTCTTTTTCCATGCTCCATTGATAAGACACTTTGCGGGCTAAGGAGTGGGAAGTCGCTAGACTCTTGGTTCACCAGGGGTTCAATGACGTTGGGGTTGCTAAGGCTTGCCACCAGCGGCGGTTCTTCTGGTATTTGCGCTTCATCATCGGCTAAATTATTAACAATAAAAACCGAGCCGCTTGGTTGCAGCCGCGCACGGAAGGGTTCTAATTCATGCTCGAGTTGAATGGTTGGGTTTCGATGCTGTCCTGGGGTTAATGGGTTTAAACTGCTAGCCGCGCTGTGACGCAATTGTCGTCTGCTATTTTCTGAATCTCCACTCTGCTTAATCCAGCGCCGTGTTCCTGCCATGGCAAACCCTCATTTTGGTGTGATTTTAGTAATTTAAGTGCGCATTCTAGGAGTGAAAGCTTAAGGAATTATTAAAATCAGCGTTATTTTGTTTATATTTAAGTCAAGTTTGATTATCAGTTTGACAGTAAGCCAAGCCGCTCATAAAATGCGCGCATGTCAGAAAAATTCATACCAGAACAAATTGATCCATACCGCGCAGCGGAACAAAATACCCGTATCCACGGTATCGTAAAAGTCAGCGATTTAACGCGGCTGCCCGCTTTGGTAATGCAACCCGAGCAGACCGTTATTGAAGCCGACATGCAATTTAGTAAAGACGAGCAACAAGAAGTCACCCGTTTAGAGGGAAACTTAAAATCGGTCTTGCAATTGCAATGCCAGCGTTGTCTTGAACTATATAAGTATGAAATAATGACCGACTTTGTGTTGGGGATAGTCAAAACCCTTGAAGCCGCTAATACTTTGCCAGCGCCGTATGAACCGGCCGTGGTCAAAGAAGATAGCTTAGCTCTGCGGGAATTACTTGAAGACGAAATTCTTTTAAATCTCCCCATCATTCCACGGCATGAAGAAATTGAATGCCTAGCGAAACTGCCTTCAGGTGAAGCACTACCCACGAAACGGGATAACCCTTTTCAGGTCTTAGCAAGCCTCAAGGATAATAAAACGAATTAGTTATTTATTTTTAGTGGGGAGTTTGAACCATGGCTGTAGCAAAAAGTCGAGTGCCTCGTTCTCGTCGCGGTATGCGTCGCGCACATGATGCGTTAGGCAAACCAACCTTATCCATCGATTCCGCAACGGGTGAAACCCATCGCCGTCACCATGTCAGTGCCGATGGTTACTACAAAGGCCGTCAAATCATTAGCAAAAAAGCGACGGTTGAAGAAGACAATCAAGAGTAGTCACATTGACTACCACGATTGTTGCCGTTGATGCTATGGGGGGCGATTTTGGCCCCTCAATCACCATTCCCGCTGCGCTTGCTGCGCTTTCGGCACATCCGCGTTTACATTTAATTCTCGTTGGCGATGAAATCACTCTGCGTGATGCGCTCGCCAAAGAAGAATACGATTCAGTTCGTCTAAGTGTTCATCATGCCTCACAAACCGTGGGCATGGATGAAGCGCCATCGTCTGCTTTGCGCAATAAAAAAGATTCTTCCTTGCGCGTTGCAATCAATTTAGTCAAAGAAGGTCAGGCTGCTGCTTGCGTTAGTGCGGGCAACACCGGTGCATTAATGGCGACAGCGCGTTTTGTGTTAAAAACCTTACCGGGGATTGATCGTCCTGCCATTATTGCCACTTTCCCAACGGCTGATCCTAATAAAAATATGCGAATGTTAGATTTGGGCGCCAATGTGGATTGCAGTTCGGAACATTTAGTGCAATTTGCCGTAATGGGTTCGGTATTGGCCTCAGCGGTTGAAAACATCGAAAGTCCGCGCGTTGCATTATTGAATATTGGCGAAGAAGAAATTAAAGGCAATGATGTGGTTAAGCAGGCGGCTTATCAATTAGGTAAGACGCGAGCATTAAATTATGTTGGCTTTGTGGAAGGGGATGGCATTTATTCCGGCAAAGTTGATGTGGTCGTAAGTGATGGTTTTGTGGGGAATGTCTCATTAAAAACCACAGAAGGTGTCATTAAACTCATTACGCAACTCATTAAAACTGCATTCATGCGTAACTTCTTCACAAAATTAGTGGGTTTACTCGCGCGTCCTGTTTTAAAACCGTTTATTAAACGGGTTGATCCTTCGCGTTATAATGGCGCAACTTTAATTGGTTTAAAAGGCATTGTGGTGAAAAGTCACGGGAGTGCAAACACCGTTGGTTTTTGCCGCGCTATTGAAGAAGCGATTATCCAAATTGAAAAAAATGTCCCAGCACGCATTGCGGACCAAGTCGAAGCCATTTTAGCTTCACTTTAATCTGACAGGCCACCAACATGAAATTCAGTAAAATTCTTGGCACTGGTAGTTACCTTCCTGAAAAAGTTTTAACAAATCACGATTTAGAAAAAATGGTGGATACCACGCACGAGTGGATTGTCGAGCGCACGGGTATTCTTCGTCGTCATATTGCGGCTGAAAATGAAGATGCGGTTTCCATGGCGGAAGTTGCAGCGCGCCGTGCGCTGGAAGCAGCTAATCTTGCTGCCAGTGACATTGACATGATTATTGTTAGCACCACCACGCCAACGTTAGTTTTTCCAGGCACAGCTTGCTTATTGCAGCAACGGCTCAATATTTCAGGTTGTGCTGCTTTCGATTTAAATGCTTCTGCCTGCGCGGGTTTTATGTATGGATTTAGTATTGCTGATCAATACATTCGTAGCGGCACTTGTAAAAACGTTTTAGTGATTGGTTCAGAAGTGATGTCGCGCATCATTGATTGGAATGATCGCACGATTTGTGTGTTGTTTGGTGATGGCGCCGGTGCTGTTATCTTAACGCAGAGCGATGAGCCCGGTGTTTTATCAACGCATCTCCATGCTGATGGTAATTACAAAGATGTTTTATATTTAAAACAAGCTAATCGTCAGCAACCACAATTTGAAAATGTCAAAATGCAGGGTAATTCATTATTTAAATTAGCGGTGAATACCTTGGGTAATTTGTTTGATGAAACCCTTGCGGCAAATCAATTATCAAAATCAGCCATTGATTGGTTGGTGCCGCATCAAGCCAATTTACGCATCATTGATGCGATGGCGCGAAAACTAGAATTATCACATGAGCGTGTCACCATTACGTTAGCCGAGCAAGGCAATACCTCGAGTGCCTCTATCCCGTTAGCATTAGATCAAGCCATTCGCGATGGTCGTATTAAGCGGGGCCAAATCTTAATGATGGAAGGATTTGGTGGTGGATTAGCCTGGGGTTCGGCTTTGGTGAAATATTAGGAGTCGATATGTTTGGTGCCGTTTTACAAAATAAAATTGTGTTAATAACCGGCGCAAGTCGTGGTATTGGCAAAGGCATTGCGGCGGCCTGTGGCGCTGCTGGTGCAACGGTTATTGGTACGGCCACGACAGAAAAAGGCGCGGAACAAATTAGCGCTGATTTAAAAGCAGCAAATATTGCAGGGCGCGGTTTGGTGTTAGATGTGCGCGATGCAGCATCGGTTGAGGCTTTATTTGCCGCGATTAAACAAGAGTTTGGCGCAGTGAATGTGTTGGTGAATAATGCGGCGGTGACGCAAGATAATTTATTTTTGCGCATGAAAGAAGAAGAATGGCTGCAAGTTATTGAAACCAATTTAACCGCTATCTATCGTTTAAGTAAGGCTTGCATGCGCGATATGTTAAAAGCGCGTCAAGGCCGCATCATTACCATTGGTTCAGTGGTGGGTTCTGCAGGCAATCCTGGGCAAGCGAACTATGCGGCGGCCAAAGCGGGCGTCATTGGTTTTTCTAAAGCCTTGGCATTAGAAGTTGGCTCGCGCGATATTACGATCAATGTGGTTGCCCCGGGTTTTGTCAGCACTGACATGACGGATGCGTTAACAGAGGAGCAACGCCAAACCATTTTTGAGCGTATCCCAATGCAAAAATTAGGCAAAGTAAGTGATATTGCGGCGGCGGTTATTTTCTTGGCATCCGATTTTGCTGGATATATTACTGGTCAAACTTTGCACGTAAATGGCGGTATGTATATGAATTAATGGCTTTTATGGCTTGTTTTAGCAGTGGTCAATTGGATAGCACTGCTTGCAAGTTGGCCGTTTTTGACTAAACTACCACGATCTAGATGACTTTATTTATGAGAGGAAAGTGTCAAATGAGCGCAAATGCAACTGAAATTGAAACACGCGTAAAAAGAATTGTTGTTGAACAATTAGGCGTGAAAGAAGAAGAAATTACTTCACAAGCTTCTTTCGTCGACGACTTAGGCGCAGACTCCTTAGACACCGTTGAATTAGTCATGGCGCTTGAAGAAGAATTCGGCACGGAAATTCCGGATGAAGATGCTGAAAAAATTGTTACCGTTAAAAATGCAGTTGAATACATCATGCAACGCATGGATAAAGAAGCCAAAGCTGGCTAAGTTTTTATTTTTTTAGCTCCCTTCTTCCCAGAAATGGGAGGAAGGGCCGCTCGGGGAGGAGGGGGGAAAGCAACGTTAAACGAAGCCTCACCCCTAACCCCTCTCCCGCCAGTGGGAGAGGGAACCTTCGTTTTGATAAACAGCGCAGAGGCAAGCATGACAAAACGGCGTGTGGTAGTAACCGGAATGGGTATGATTACTTCGCTCGGTTTAACCGTTGCGGATACTTGGCGTAACATTCTTGCCGGCAAAAGCGGCGTTTCCCGAATTGAACATTTCGATGCAAGTGATCTTAGCTGCAAAATTTGTAGCTATGTAAAAGATTTTGATCCTACCCAATACATGAGTGAAAAAGATGCGCGTAAACGCGATGGTTTTATTCAAATGGGTATGGCGGCAGCGTATGAAGCCATAAAAGACTCCGGTCTCATCGTCAGCGATGAAAATGCGCACCGCATTGGCTTTGCCATTGGTTCTGGTATTGGTGGTTTGTCCTTCGTTGAAAAATACCATGATGTTTTAGTCGAAAGCGGCGTGCGCCGCGTCTCGCCTTTTTTTATTCCCGGCGAATTAATTAATATGGTCGGTGGTAACTTATCCATCGAATATGGCATGAAAGGCCCGAATATTGCTTTAGTATCAGCTTGTACCACAGGTACACACAACATTGGCTATGGCGCACGTACCATTGCTTATGGTGATGCCGATGTCATGATTTGCGGTTCATCTGAAATGGCTTCTACCAAATTAGGCATTGGGGGCTTTGCTTCCATGCGTGCGGTATCGACCCGCAATGATGAACCTGAAAAAGCGAGCCGTCCTTGGGATAAAGATCGCGATGGGTTTGTATTAGGTGATGGTGCCGGTATTTTAGTGCTGGAAGAATATGAAAGCGCAAAACGCCGCGGCGCAAAAATTTATGCTGAATTAATTGGTTTTGGTGCATCAGCTGATGCGTATCACATGACATCGCCCGATCCAGAAGGTCGCGGCGGCGCAAGCTCCATGCAAGCGGCCATACACGATGCGCACATTGCGCGTGAAGCCGTGGATTATATTAATGCGCATGGCACGTCTACACCTGCTGGCGATGAGTTAGAAATAATAGGTATTAAACGTGCGTTTGGTGACCATGCTTATCAATTGGCGGTCAGCTCCACCAAATCCATGATTGGTCATTTATTAGGAGCAGCAGGGGCAGTGGAAGCGATTTTTTCCGTGCTGGCCATTCGTGATCAAGTGGCACCACCCACTATCAATTTAGATAATCCCAGCGAAGGCTGCGATTTGAACTTTGTGCCGCATACGGCGCAAGAGCGCAAAATTGATGTCGCTTTATCCAACTCATTTGGATTCGGTGGCACCAATGGTACCTTGATTTTCAAAAAGCTCACTTAACAATTTTTGCTCCCTTCTCCCCGCTATGGGGGAAGGACTGCTTGGGCGGAGGGCGTGAGCAAAGAGCGCGAAGTTCAACGAAGCCTCTAATTCTCACCCCTCTCCCGCGCGTGGGAGAGAGGAACCAGTTTTTAACAGGGGGCACAGCATGCGTCGATCCATCCGATATCTATTAATTGCTGCTGCGTTGCTATTGGTCAATGCTGGTGTAGCGTTTTATGCTTTATTCACCTCTGTGGTGCATTCTGAAACCGGTTATACCTATAACTTACCCCTTGGTATGGGTAAGCAATCGCTAATTGCCGATTTAAATCAAAAAAATTTACTACCTTCAAAATGGTTATTTGAAACCTACGTGCTAATGCATCCGCATGCTGAATTAAAAGCCGGCGAATATTTTTTCCCGCCGGGCTCAACACCGCATAGCATTTGGCAGCAAATCACCACCGGCCATGGCTTGCATTATCGTTCTTTCATTCTGATTCCAGGGTGGACGTTTCAGCAATTGCGGAATGAATTAAATAAAATTCCCCAATTGCGTCACACCACGTTTACCTTAACGGAAGCAGAAATCATGCAGCATGTTGGTGCACCGGTGGGTATGGCGGCGGAAGGAAATTTTTGTCCGGAAACCTATTTTTATTCGGCGGGCTCAAGCGATCTCATCATTTTAAAGCGTGCTTATCAATTAATGCAGCAAAAGTTGCAAGCCTTTTGGCCGGAACGTGAAACGAATTTACCCTATAATGATGCTTATCAAGCCTTAATTGCTGCCTCACTGGTGGAAAAAGAAGCCCATCTTGCTAGCGAGCGCCCCATCATTGCCGGTGTTTTAATAAACCGTTTAAACCAAAACATGTTATTGCAATTTGATCCCACCGTCATTTATGGCATGGGGGCGAGTTACACGGGCAAAATTTACAAATCCGATTTGCTTGCCGATACGCCGTACAATACCTATGCCCACAAGGGGTTGCCGCCCACTCCCATTGCTATGCCGAGTGAATCTTCCCTAATAGCTGTTTTGCATCCCGCGCATCATGACTATTTTTATTTTGTGGCCAAAGGCGATGGTGGCCATCGGTTTTCAAAAACGTTGGAAGAGCATCACCAAGCGGTTACTTTTTATCGCCCTCAGCCCTTTTTTAATAATGCTATAATCGAGCGTTACGCAAAGCCCTATCTATCCGTAAGAGCGATCAAAACAGGAACGAACAATGCAGCGTGGTAAGTTTATCAGTATTGAAGGCGGTGAAGGCGCGGGAAAGAGCACCGCAATGGCCTGCTTGCGGGATTTTTTTGCGCAAGAAGGTCAGCATGAAGTGGTATGGGCGCGTGAACCGGGTGGCACGCCAATCGGTGAGGCCATTCGTACTATTTTATTGCAAAGCGATGCTATGCAAGCAGAAACCGAATTATTATTAATGTTTGCAGCACGTGCTGAGTTGATGCAGCAAGTCGTGATTCCTGCATTAGAAGCAGGTAAGTGGGTGGTGACGGATCGTTTTGTGGATGCCTCATACGCTTATCAAGGCGGTGGTCGGCAATTAAATCCCGCTATCATTAAAATGCTCGATGCTTGGATTGTGCGTGAGTATTATCCTGATCTAACGCTTTTATTGGATATGCCACCTGAGGTGGGTTTGCAACGGTTACGCGATCGTCAGAAAGATCGCATTGAAAAAGAGCAAGAAGCGTTTTTTGTTCGCGTGCGCGAAGCGTATTTGGAGCGCGCAAAATCCAGTCGTAATCGCATTCATATTGTGGATGCAACGAAGTCGCTCCCGGAAGTTACCGCGGCGATCCAACACATTTTATTACACTGTTTGAGTTCACACGCATGATTTACGCTTGGCAACAAGAGCAATGGCAACATTGGCAAAAGACGCAGCAATTAGCGCGCATGCCCCATGCCTTATTATTAACCGGCATGAGCGGCGTAGGCAAAACGCAATTTGCAGCAGCAATGACGGCGGCCTTGTTATGTCAACAGCGCGTAAATACCTTTGCGTGCGGTGAATGTCATGCTTGTTTGCAATTTAAAGCGCGTGTGCATCCTAATGTGTTGTGGGTGGAACCTGAAAAACCGACAGCAGCAATTAAAGTGGATCAAGTGCGCGCATTGAATGAATTTATTCAGCAATCTTCGCTGCAAGGCGATTATCGAATGGCCATTATTACGGCTGCTGATAATTTAAATTTAGCCGCCGCCAATGCTTTACTAAAAACATTAGAAGAGCCGGCGAGCGGTGCGCTCATTATTTTAATTAGTCATCAACGTTTACCATTACTCGCTACCATTAAAAGTCGTTGTCAGCGTTTGGTTTTTCCCAATCCCGATACGACGCAAGCATTAACGTGGTTGCGTGCGCAGTCTGCTGTTACTCAACCGGAGTTATTATTGCGTTTAACACAAGGCGCACCGCTTGCCGCGCTGCAATATCAAGAAACCGGTTTATTGCCATTACGCGGTCAATTATTTTCGACCTTAGATCAATTGCTACAAAATAAAATGGATTCTATTCAGGCTGCTGCCGCATTAAGTAATCTTGATGTGGATTGGACGTTGTTGCAATTATTGTCATGGTTGCAAGATGTCGTTGGGATGCAATTGGAGCGCAATGACGCAGAATTTTGCAATATTGATCAAGTAGCAGCGTTGCAAGTGGCAGCTAAAAAATTCTCAGTGCAACATTGGTTGCAGGTTTGGCAAAAAGTAAAAGCAGCGCGCGTTGAAACGTTACGCGGTATTCATTTAAACCAGGCGTTATTGTTTGAAAATTTATTCATTGATTGGATGCCAAGTCATGTACTTAGTTGATTCGCATTGCCATTTAGACATGCTCGATGTGACGCCTGACGGCGGTGATCTTACGCCTTTGTTGCAGCGTGCGCGGGATAAAGGAATAAAACATTTTTTAAATGTGTCAGTGACATTGGAAGATTTTCCAAAAGTACTCAGTATTGCTGAACAATTTCCGGATGTGAGTGCATCGGTTGGTTTGCATCCCAATGACGAAGGCGAGGTCGATGTTGATAAATTAGTAACATTGGGCTCGCATCCCAAAGTGGTCGCCATCGGTGAAACGGGTTTGGATTATTATCGTTCGCAAGGCGACACGTCTTGGCAACGCAAGCGTTTCGTGACGCACATTAATGCTGCCAAAGCGCTGAATAAACCCCTCATCATTCACACGCGCATGGCACGAGAAGATACATTGCAAATCATGCGTGCGGAAAATGCGACCGCCTGCGGCGGGGTAATGCATTGTTTTAGTGAAGATTGGGAAACAGCACAAGCGGCACTTGAGCTCGGTTTTTACATTTCCATTTCTGGAATAGTCACTTTTAAAAATGCTGCAATAACGCAAGAAGTGGCAAAGCATGTACCGCTGGAGCGATTATTGGTGGAAACAGACGCGCCTTATCTTGCGCCCATTCCATATCGCGGTAAGCCTAATGAACCGGCTTATGTTGCTGAAACAGCAGCATTCATTGCCAATTTACGCGGCATCACGGTGGAAGAGCTTGCTAAACACACAACGGAAAATTTCTTTCGCCTATTTAAAGGAGCGGTAGCAAACCATGTTTAGGCCCATTGCCTGTTATATCGGATTGCGTTACACCCGTGCCAAACGGCGCAATCATTTTATTTCGTTTATCTCGCTTGCTTCCATGCTTGGCATTGCATTAGGGGTGATGGTCTTAATCACAGTGCTTTCTGTCATGAATGGTTTTGATCGAGAAATAAAACAACGCATTTTTGGCATGGTGCCGGCGATGACCTTGACCAGTAAAGATAATTATTTAGCTGATTGGCAAGGCGCACAAAAATTAATGCAAACGTTCCCTGAAGTGAAGGCGACTGCGCCGTTTGTGTTGGGGCAAGTACTAGTCAGTTTTGATGGGTCCACGCAACCGGCATTGTTGTCGGGAATTTTACCGCTTGAGCAAAAACGCATTTCAGATTTAAGCGATAAAATGGTGGTGGGAACATTAACCGACTTACAAACGCCAGGGCAATTCCGCGTGGTGATTGGCGAGGGGTTGGCATCGCGCTTAAATGCCAATGTGGGTGATAAAATTACGGTGATGACGCCGCAAGTTTCGTTAACGCCGGTGGGTGTGATGCCGCGCTTTAAACAATTTACGGTGGTCGGCATTTTTCGTGCCGGTAGTGGTTTTGGTTTTGATATGGGCATGGGTTTTACTAATTTACGTGACGCGCAGCGTTTGATGGGCTTGAATAATACCGTCTCCGGTTTACACATGACCACGGATAATATTTTTGCTGCACCGCAAATTGCGCAAAACCTGCAAAAGCAATTATCGAGTGATGCGCGCATCACTACTTGGGCCGATCAGTTCGGTGAATTCTTTCATGCTGTGCAGCTTGAAAAAACCATGATGTTTATGATTTTGCTGCTGATCATTGCCGTTGCTGCGTTTAATTTGGTTTCAACTTTAATGATGGTTGTCAGTGAAAAAGAAGCGGACATTGCAATTTTGCGGACCTTTGGTGCGACACCGGGCATGATCATGGGCATTTTTATGGTGCAGGGTGCAGTGATTGGGTTGGTTGGCACTCTATTAGGGTTGATCGCCGGTTTGTTGTTGGCCTTTAATGTGACGATGATTGTCAATGGGTTGCAAAATTTACTGCACGTCCAACTCATGTCATCGAGTGTTTATTTTGTTGATTATTTGCCATCTGAAGTCTTGTTATCCGATGTGTTAGTCATCTGCGGTAGTGCATTATTTTTATCATTGCTGGCGACCATTTATCCTGCATGGCGCGCGGCCAAATTAGATCCGGTGGAGTCATTACGCTATGAATAATCCTATTTTATCGTGTACGGGTTTAGCGAAAACGTATAATGATGGCATCACCAATGTGGATGTGTTTCGTGATGTGAATTTGCAAGTGAATGCTGGCGAGTTGATTGCCATTGTGGGCAGCTCAGGTTCGGGTAAAAGCACGTTATTGCATTTGCTCGGTGGTTTAGATAAACCCACGCAAGGTGAAGTGCGTTTAAATAATAAAAATGTGCATGCCTTATCTGAAAATGAAAAATGCCAGTTGCGCAATTCGTATTTGGGGTTTATTTATCAGTTTCATCATTTGTTGCCTGAATTTACGGCGTTAGAAAATGTGGGCATGCCGTTATTAATTCGTGGTGATGCGCCGAGTGTTATCCGTCAGCAAGCGACCGATTTATTAAAGCAAGTGGGATTAGGGGAGCGAACGCATCATCGTTTAAGTCAATTGTCGGGTGGTGAAAGACAACGCGTTGCCATCGCGCGCGCATTGGTGGGCAATCCATTGTGTGTGTTAGCGGATGAGCCAACGGGTAATTTAGATCCGCGTAACGCAGAAAAAGTATTAGAATTGTTTATGAATTTGCAAAAGACTTTACAAACGAGCGTGATCATGGTGACACATGATCCGGCAATTGCAAAGCAAGCCCAGCGTGTATTTAGAATTGAAGAAGGTAAACTAATCATTCAATAAAGCATAGCTCCTTTCTCCTCTCGTACGAGAGGGGAACCAGAAAAAGATAAATAAAGAGAGTGAAAAATGACTCAACAAGGCGTCTTATTAATCAACCTAGGCACTCCCGATAATCACACGCCTAAAGCGGTAAAACGCTATTTAAAAGAATTTTTAAACGACCCCCGCGTAGTGGATATCCCAAGTCCCTTTCGCGCGTTATTAGTCAACGGCATTATCATTCCTTTTCGTTATAAAAAATCTGCTGAAGCTTACCGTAAAATTTGGTCGCATACCGGTTCGCCTTTATTATATTTTAGTGAAGCCATGCAAGAAGAATTAGCCACGCGCTTAGGTGCCGATTACCGTGTGGCACTTGGCATGCGCTATGGCAATCCGAGTATCGCTTCCGCTTGGGAAAGTTTAGAGGGCTGCGAAAAAATTCACATTATTCCTTTATTCCCGCAATACAGTTCTGCGGCGACAGGTTCGGCGATTGAGCGCGCATTAGCCTGCATTAGTCGGGCGTGGAATACTCCCGCATTGCATATCGTTAATGAATTTCACGCTCATCCGAAATTTATTGCTGCCTTTGCAGCGGAAATTAACCAGGTGCTAACAAAAAACCCGGTTGAGAAACTGATATTTAGTTATCACGGTTTGCCCGAGCGCCACATTAACAAAAGTGCGTGCCGTTCATCCTGCGATCACGTACAAGCTTGTCCGGCCATCACCAGCACCAATACTTATTGCTACCGCGCTCAATGCTACGCCACAACGCGCGCATTAGTGCAGGCGATAGGATTTTCAAGTGATCAGTATGAGGTTGCTTTCCAATCCCGTTTAGGCCGCACGCCTTGGATTAAACCTTACACCGATTTATTATTGCCAGAACTCGCGAAGCAAGGTATAAAACGCATCGCCATTGTTTCACCTTCTTTTGTCGCGGATTGTTTGGAAACGTTAGAAGAAATTAACATGCGCCTGCGCCAACAATGGTTAGATTTAGGTGGTGAGCAGTTTGACTATATTCCCTGCTTAAATGCTTCTCCCCTCTGGATTGATGCGCTCGCTGATTTAGTCCAACAGTAAACGAAAAAAATCCCTTCTCCCATAAGCGAGAGAGGGGAATCTCCTTCTCTCTCCCGCTGTATTCTAATTTCGTGCAAACCATCTTAAGGACCCGCATGCTTGCCTTCGCACTCGCCTGGCTAACCGGCGATTTATTACTACAACACCTTGCCAAATTACCATCCCTCGCCGGGTGTGTAATGGCGATAGGATTTATAAGTGTTATCACAATCTGCATAAAGTGGTTTGAGAAACCCATTTTATTACGCAGCGCATTATGGCTTTGCATCACGACACTCAGTTTCACCTATGCCAATTGGCAAGCCACGCAACGTTTAGCTTGGTCGATCCCAACGGCATTGCAGCAGCAAACGGTATTCGCACGCGGTCAAATAATTAATTTGCCCACCCACCGGTTTCATCAGCAAACGGTATTATTCCATTTGCAAAAATGGTCGTTCGCCTCTGAGACTCACTCGGTCAATAGTAATATATTATTATCTTTTCCAGAAACCACGCGCATCCACGTTGGTGATGAGTGGCAAGGATTAATCCGCTGGAAACCGGTTCACGGTATTGCAAGCCCAGGTGCTAGTGATTACGCCGCATGGTGTTTACAAGAAAACATTCGTGCTAGTGCAACCGTTGTCTCTTCTGGGCTTAACCAAGTGCTAACCCATGCAGCTTTTACGCAATGGATTAATCAAAAACGCGAACGCATTGCAGAAGCGTTTGCCTCGATAGCAACACAGCAAGCGTTATCCCCGTGGTTATTAGCATTAATGATTGGCGAGCGGCAAGGCGTACCGGATGCGGATTGGGATGTGTTGCGGTTAACCGGCACGAATCATTTAATGGCCATTGCCGGATTGCACATCGGTATGTTAAGTCTATTTGTCTATGGCTTTTGTAATCGCCTCTGGCGTTTTGTTCCGCGTGCTTGTCTTTACTTTCCTGCGCAACAAGCGGGATTAATTGCCGCGAGTTTCGCCGCCATCGCGTATGCTGCATTCGCTGGGTTCTCATTACCCACCGAGCGCGCCGTCATCATGTTATTAGTCGCTTTCAGTGCGCGTTTTTTAAAACAACATTTACCCGCGTGGCACGGATTCGGTTTAGCATTAAGTTTGGTTTTAATATTAAATCCCTTCGTGGTTTTATCTGACAGTTTTTGGTTATCATTTATCACCATTGCTGCTGTTACCATAGGCATGCAAGCGCGAATAGCGCCGAGTGGGGTGTGGTGGCGTTGGGGCAGGGTGCAATGGGTTATCGCTATTGCTTTGTTACCCGTTAACTTGATTTTGTTCCAAACGTTTTCCTTAATCGGGGTAATAGCCAATTGCATTGCTATTCCCTGGTTATGTTTTACGATTTTGCCATTTTGTTTATTGAGTTTAATGACCATTACCACGTTGCCACAATTAACCGCATTGTTTTTGAAATGCGCCAATGCGAGTTTTTTAAAACTATGGTGGTTGTTAACTTACTTAAGTGCTTTGCCATTTGCTAGTTTTACTTTAAATGCTGCAAATGCATGGGTTGTCACTGCAAGCGTGGTGGCAATCTTTTTTATTTTACTGCCAAGACAAACGCCCGGACGTTTTCTGGCGCTTTTCGGATTGTTGCCGCTCGCTTTTGCTCCCATCGTGCATTTGCCTTTAAATACCCTGCGCTTAAATATACTGGATGTAGGGCAGGGTTTGGCAATTGTTTTAGAGACAGCGCAGCATGCATTAGTATTTGATGCGGGGCCTAATTTAGGCATGGATGCTGGCGCGCGCATTGTTTTACCTTTTTTATTGAAGGCCAATATTAAACGTATCGATAAATTAATTATTAGTCACGGTGACAATGATCACATTGGTGGTGCTAACGCGTTATTGGAACAATTACCCGTTAAAGAAATTATTACGAGCGTGCCATACCGTTTCAAATCAGCCAGTAAATGTCTTGCGAATCAAGCCTGGGAATGGGATGGAGTGCAGTTTCAATTTCTCTATCCAACATTAAATGACTTGCAGCGCAAAAATGATAGTTCGTGTGTATTGAAAATTTCACTTGGTAAGCGCACGATTTTGTTGACGGGGGATATCGAAAAATATGCGGAAGAAGCCTTGTTGCAACGTGCTAGCGAACAACTTAGCAGCGATATTATTGTCGCTCCTCATCATGGGAGTAAAACCTCAGGGCTTGCGGAATTTATTTCTGCTGTACATCCCGCAATTGTAGTGTATGCAACTGGTTTTTTAAATCGCTATCACTTTCCTCATGCTAGTGTGATGGGTGAGTATGCGGCAATAAATGCTAAACAATGGAATACCGCCACTAGCGGCACTATTTCATTTTTATTAAATGCGCGAAGCATTGATTCCGTACAGAGTTATCGGGAAAGCCATTCTCATTATTGGTGGTAACAGCGATCTTACTACTCGTCATTGCGAGGTGCCAAAGCAATGACGATCCATTACTGACAATAGGATGTCGCGCCAATGGGTGTAACTAAATAGCGATTCAGTAATTGCTGATCTAAATATTGTTGGAACGTTTTCAAAGCTTGTGCATCACCTAACACTAGATTATTTGCCTCATAATAACGTTTCACTTCGT
>CAZQXH010000030.1:0-22913 GCA_964597435.1 uncultured Coxiellaceae bacterium
GGAATACCCGCATCAGCCAAGCGCGTGCAGGCAGCGGTCACCTCAGGTGTTAATTCATCCGGATGCGTAAAGTGCACACTCATCCAAAGCGGATGGTATTTTTTTAGCATTTTAACGAGTTGCGGCGTCACACGCTGCGGTGTCACCACCGGCGCTTTTGTACCAATGCGGATAAATTCTAAATGTTTAATTTTGCGTAAGCGCGCTAATAACCATTCAAGTTTATCATCAGCAATGGTTAGCGGATCGCCACCCGATAGCAAACAATCACGAATGTTAGGATGCGCTTCGATGTATTGCGCCGCCATTTCCCACTGGCTTACTTTAAACGTATATTCATTGCCGCCACCGACCATGCGTGAACGCGTGCAATAACGACAATACGTCGAACAAAGTCCAGTTGTTAAAAATAGTACGCGATCGGGATAGCGGTGTACTAAACCCGGCGCCGCCAAATCATGATCTTCTCCCAGCGGATCATCCGCCTCCCCACGCACGCGCAAGTATTCGCCATTCACTGGGATATGCGTGCGACGAATCGCTTGGTTCGCATCAAACTCATCCATCAGTGAAGCGTAATAAGGGGTGATGCCAACTGGTAAGGGGCCTGAATGTTTTGCAATAGCAGAGGCTTCATCTTCCGACAGTTGAATAATACGAGACAGTTCTTTTATATCACGAATGCGGTTGCGGATTTGCCAACGCCAATCGTTCCATTCCTCTTTACTGGCAGTCGGAAAAAAACGTTTACGAAATTCATTGGTTTTAGGATTGATAGGAAAGCGATGTGCTGTAATACGTACCACATCGTGTGCATTAGATTGCGGGGGTTCACTCTTTAACTCTTGCGTCTGCACAGGACCATCCTTGTAAAGTTCATAGCGCAAAACATTGAAATAAGTTTAGGGAAACCGCAGCGACATTACAACCTATTACTTTCCTTAATTACGTTTAGCACGAAAAAAATTCGTGAGAATGGCGCCGCACTCTGGAGCCAACACGCCCCCAATCGCTGTCACGCGGTGATTTAAAAAAGGAAGACTCAAGAGGTTCGCTTGGCTATGAATGCCACCCGCTTTGGGGTCGCTGGCGCCATAAACTAATTCCTTGATTCGGGCGTGCACCATAGCGCCAGCACACATCAGGCAAGGCTCTAATGTCACGTATAAAGTCGATTCTAATAAACGATAATTTTGAATAGCATTGGCACCCTGACGCATGGCAATGATTTCAGCATGAGCGGTCGGGTCATGGTCACGAATCGGTGAATTAAACCCTTGCCCGATAATTTCCCCATTCCGCACTAAAATGGCACCCACCGGGACTTCGTCACAAGTTGCTGCTTGTTCTGCCAGCTTGAGGGCCTGATTCATCCAATAAGCGTGTGGTTCTGACATTAAAGTCTCGAGGTTAGTTGGTTTAGTTGGTGTGAGTAATATACCCATTACACTTCAAAAAGCGAAGTGTAATGGGCGTGCCCATATCTTATGGAAGGAAGCTTTCTTATTTAAGCCGGTATCATGAGATAATTTGCCTGCTCCCGCACCGAAACACTATAAAGCGACAAAAATAACAATTTAGCGTGATGCTGGCCCTTCGCTTCCGTATGAATATAGGGCTTAAGCCGACAGAGTGCTTGCCATAATTGCAGCGGGGTTAGTGCGGGTAGGCATTGGAGTAAAGCAGTTTGTGCGGCTTGGCGCACGGTTTGCTGTGCTTCATTTAAATGGAATAAAAAGCTTTCTAAAATGGAATCCAGTAAATCGTTATTAGCCGTTTGATGTAAAATCGCTAATAAAGCAATGTTTTCACGGCGTACGACTGCCTCGCCGTCCGTTAAGTCCGCTAATAACGTTTCCAGTAACGGTTTAAAAGCTTGCTCTGCAAAGAAACTGCGATAACAAGTGAGTGTTTTAGCGGCCTGCGCCCTGATGGCAATCTCTAAACGACGCTCCAGCAATAGAGTTTGAATTCGGGCAAAGAGGCTTTGCCGCTCAGCACTGGATAGCCAATCGACATACTTACCGACAATGCGCAATCCCAAGGTCAATTGACTAGGCGGCACGTCGTCTTGTTGTAAAATGGCACACCATTCTGCCATCAATTTAGTGCGATATTGGGGTGATGCAACCAAACCCAATTCGCGCTCGGTTTCAGCGAGCTCCGCACGCCAATCAGGCACTTCAAAAGGATCTAAACTGGGTGGATTCGACAAAGTCTTACCTTCCAACCAGGATTGTTGAATCTCCCATAATTGCATCCAGGCCGTTGCCTCGAGTGGATCATTCTCAAGCCAAGCAGCGGGTACCGCTAATTGCAACGACTCAGCAAACTGTGCACGTAACACCATGGGCAATAAACGCATACAAGCAGTAACAGTGCGCAGAGCGGCTAAACGCACTTTCTGTTCATCCGCATAGAGTTGTTTTTGTAAATTAGTAAGCACTTGCTCAATGTCTTCCGAAAAAAGCGTGCTGCGTAACAAAACGCGATCGAGCAAACTACTCAACTTCGGCAAACATTGCGGGTAGCAAGTAAAAAAAGCGCTAAAAATAGCTAATAAATTCGGGTGGGAAACAATTTGGGTGGAATAAAGATTTAAAGCGCGAAAAAAAGCCGTCAAACCATACTCGGGGCTTTCTTCCTTTGAAACCAGGGTTAAATGTTGATGGCGCTGTGGCTTAAGGAGCATCATTAACTGTTTCACCCAGCGCTTTTCATCGTCACAAAGGGTGTCCGAATCAGCGTAAGCCGTTAATAGGCTAACCATCAGCTCTGTTACATTCAACAAATCACGTTGGTTCAACGTCATGATTTGTTGAATAGTGGCATTGTAAAGCGTGCATTGCTGTGCTTCGTCCATGAGGCCCTTATGACAAACAACTTCCCTATCGAGTCGATATTGTACCTAGTCAGTCGTTTGCGCACAAACTAGGGATAACACGCTCCCAGCGCGGGTTATTCCCATTCAATCGTGGCGGGTGGTTTGCTCGAGATATCATAGGTGACCCGGGAAATCCCTTTCACCTCATTGATAATCCGGCTCGCAACATGCGCTAAAAAGTCATACGGCAAGCGTGCCCATTCAGCCGTCATAAAATCGATGGTTTCAACGACCCTTAATGCAATGACATGTTCATATTGCCTAGCATCACCGACCACCCCAACGGACTTCACCGGCAGATACACTGCAAAGGCTTGGCTTACTTTGTCATAAAGCGCCTGGCGGTGTAATTCTTCAATTAAAATGGCATCGGCTAAGCGTAATTTTTCCACATAAGCCGGTTGAATCTCCCCTAATACCCGCACCCCCAAACCTGGGCCGGGAAAAGGATGGCGATAAAGTAACGCATGAGGCAAACCCAACTCTAAACCCACTTTGCGCACTTCATCTTTAAATAATTCACGGAGCGGTTCTAACACTTGCAAAGTCATGTCTTCTGGCAAACCACCCACATTATGATGCGATTTAATCACATGGGCCGTGCCACTACTCGCTTTGGCCGATTCAATGACATCAGAATAAATCGTGCCTTGCGCTAACCATTTCACACCGGAAATTTTTTTCGCTTCATTATCGAAGACATCAATAAACGTTTTCCCAATAATTTTGCGTTTCTTTTCTGGATCACTTTCACCCGCCAAAGCGGTTAAAAACGTTTCGGCAGCATTCACACAAATTAAATTCATGCCAAAATGTTCAACAAATAATTGTTTAACTTGATTCGCTTCATCTAAACGCAGTAAACCGGTGTCTACAAACACACACGTTAATTGTTCGGGAATGGCGCGCTGTAATAAAACCGCTGCGACAGAAGAATCCACCCCACCGGATAAACCTAAAATAACACGATCGTCGCCGACCCTTTTTTTAATGTCAGCAATTTGTTCTTCAATAATATTACTGATGGTCCAACTGGGTTTGACGCGGCAACACTCTTTTAAGAAGCGTTCTAAAATCGTTAAACCGTGTGCGGTATGCGAAACTTCCGGATGAAATTGTAAGCCATAAAAATGTCGCGATACATCGGCCATGGCAGCGACTGCACAATTATCCGTGTCCGCAATAATACTGAAACCTTCTGGCACTGCTTGCACTTGATCGCCATGACTCATCCACACATCTAACGCATCACTTACCGCTAATTGTTGCAATAAAGGAGATGTGTCTGCTAAACGCACCGAGGCATAACCAAATTCGCGCTTTGCACCCGCAACCACTTTTCCACCCAACTGCACCGCCATGGTTTGCATGCCGTAACAAATACCTAATACGGGACAACCGAGAGTAAAAACGCTTTCGGGTGCACGGGGGGTATGCAAATCCGTTACGCTTTCTGGGCCACCGGATAAAATGATCCCCGCTGGCTGCAATGCTTTTAAGGCCGCATCTGACAACGTATGGGGATGGATTTCGCAATACACACCAAGCTCGCGCACGCGACGCGCAATTAATTGCGTATATTGAGAACCAAAATCTAAAATGATGATGCGTTCAGCATGAATGTCAGTCATAAGTTACTATTCTTTTATATGATAATTAGGAGCTTCTTTGGTAATTTGCACGTCATGCACATGGCTTTCACGCACACTAGAAGCGCTCACCCGTAAAAATTGCGATTGAGTACGCAGCGCCATAATGTCAGGACAACCGGTGTAACCCATTCCTGAGCGTAACCCACCCATTAATTGATTCACGATGTTCACCATGCTGCCTTTGTAAGGTACGCGGCCTTCGATACCCTCTGGTACTAACTTACCGATTTCAGCACTCGCTTCTTGAAAATAGCGGTCGCTGGAACCATGCCGCTGCGCCATCGCACCTAACGAACCCATGCCGCGATATGCTTTGTAAGAACGGCCATGATATAACTCAACTTCACCCGGCGCTTCTTCTGTTCCTGCCAACAAACCGCCAATCATGACAGCTGTGGCACCAGCAGCGAGGGCTTTTACTAAATCACCCGAATAACGAATTCCCCCATCGGCAATAATCCCGAGCTTCGTTTGATGCAATGCTTCGCTGACATTGGAAATAGCAGTAATTTGCGGCACACCCACACCCGTTACAATGCGTGTGGTGCAAATAGACCCAGGACCAATCCCGACCTTGACCGCATCGGCACCCGCATCGGCCAACGCACGCGCCGCATCTGCCGTTGCGATATTGCCCGCGATGACGGCGACATGCGGATAAGCTTTTTTCACTAAACGCACGCGTTCAATGACATTTTTGGAGTGACCGTGGGCGGTGTCCACCACGATAATGTCTGCGCCTGCCGCCACTAATGCTGCCACGCGCTCATCCGTATCAGGGCCCGTACCAACTGCCGCCCCAACCCGTAATTGACCTTGTTGGTCTTTGCACGCAAAGGGTTTGGCTTGCGCATACATCATGTCTTTAACGGTGATCATGCCTTGCAATTGAAAAGCATCATTCACCACCAGCACTTTTTCAATGCGATGTTTATGCAATAATTTTTTTACCATTTCGCGATCGGAAGCATCATTTACCGTAACCAGGCGTTCTTTTGGCGTCATTAAATTCGCGACCGGTTGGTCTAAATTTACTTCAAAGCGCAAATCGCGGCTGGTCACAATTCCAACCACTTCACCTGCAGCGCCGGTCACTGGAAAAGCATAGAATTGATGTTTTTTACCCAACTCAATGACTTCACGAACGGTCGTTTGGGGATTGATGGTCACAGGATCTTTCACCACCCCACTTTCAAATTTCTTCACCATGCGCACTTGATACGCTTGTTCCGCAATCGACATATTTTTATGAATGACACCAAGGCCACCTTCTTGTGCTAAGGCAATGGCTAAACGGGCTTCGGTTACTGTATCCATTGCGGCGGAAAGTAACGGAATATTAAGGCGAATATTGGCCGTGAGCTGGGTAGCAAGATCAACGGATTTGGGCAAGACAGACGATTCACCCGGAAGAAGCAGCACATCATCGAAGGTGAGTGCAATAGCAGGATCAGCAAGACGCATGTTAATTTCCCCCGTTTTTATAAATATGCCGGTTAAAATTAACAGCGCATTATACAGAGTTAGGGTGGATATTGCGAGCGCAACATGCAAGGAACGCCTTGTGCGATATCTAACCACCTCTTAAAAAGCGAGCGGCGGTTAAAGCGTCACGTTACGTTACGTGACGCGAGATATCGAATCCGTTATCATTCAAGCCTATGCGAACCCAAGACGTGCCAGATAGCCATATTTTGAGCGTTAGTAAATTGAATTTACTGGCCAGAAGCCTCCTGGAAGATGCTTTTGCAAGTGTCTGGGTGGAGGGAGAAATTTCTAATTTTGCAGCGCCCCACTCAGGCCATTATTACTTCACCTTGAAAGATCCAACCGCCCAAATTAAATGCGCCCTTTTTCGCGGCAATCAAAAACGGCTTGGCTTTACCCCCAAAGACGGCATGCATGTTTTGGTCAGAGGGCGGGTTAGCCTTTATGAAAATCGCGGTGACTATCAATTAATTGCCGAAACCATGGAAGAGCGTGGCGAAGGCAAATTACGCCGTGCTTTTGAACTGTTACGTGCCAAACTAGAAGCAGCCGGTTTATTTGCCCCGGAAAAGAAAAAACCGCTACCACTCTACCCCGCCCGCATCGGCGTCATCACCTCAAGCACAGGCGCTGCCATTCGAGATATTTTGAATGTTTTAAAGCGCCGCTTTACTAGCGCTAACGTCATTATTTACCCGACGCTAGTACAAGGTGAAACTGCCGCTAAAGCCATTGTGACAGCACTCACAATCGCCAATCAACGCAACGAATGTGATGTTTTAATTCTCGCCCGCGGTGGTGGCTCACTCGAAGACTTATGGCCATTTAATGAAGAAATCGTAGCGCATGCCATTGCAGCTAGCTCCATCCCCCTTATCAGTGGCATAGGTCATGAAGTGGATTTTACGATTGCTGACTTTGTTGCTGATTTACGCGCCCCAACGCCTTCGGCAGCAGCTGAATTAGTCACCCCCGATCAAGCCGAGCTTTTAAATACGTTACGGCAAGCTTATTTTCAACTCCAAAGGCAAATGCGCGCAGGCTTGCAACGCAAAACACAACAATTGCAGTGGACTAATAAACGCTTAGAAGCAGAACACCCAAAACGCCGCTTAATTGAAAAAATGCAACGGTTAGATTTATTTGAAGCAGCATTAACACGCTTACATCTTAAATTAATTACTCAGCGTAAAATGCAAACGCTGCAGGATTGGCAACATTTACTGCGCTTATCACCGCAATACCTAATTGAACGCAAGCAGCAACAATTAGCCGTATTAACGCAGCATTTAAATAATGCGATAAACAAACACGTCCAAAAAAATACGCTGCAATTAGAAACGTTAGCGGCAAAGCTGCACGCATTAAGCCCGCTTGCAACCCTTGACCGTGGATTTGCTTTAGCGAGCACCCCGAAAGGACGGATTATTCGTTCTGTGACTGAAGTGGAAACAGGAGATGCACTGACGCTACGTTTTGCAGATGGGAGCGTGGATTGCAAAGTGGAATGAACCCCCCTCTTTTTTAAGCACTACTTTTCCAATTCCACCTCGCGCCCTGAAGCGCCGTTTACCAAAATGACTTAAGACTTTGCTTTGCGGCGAGGCGGCTTAGATTTGGATTTTTTTGGAGCAGAAGATTTCAATTTGGTTTTATATTTTCGCTCTAGCTGTTCAACCGCTTTGGCGAGTGCGTGGCTTTTCGCTTCAATTTCATTCAGCATCTGCTTTTCCAACCGCAAAGCCAGTTGAATGAGTGAATCCACTGTCGGCGTTTGCAACCTGCCCTGCATCACGCGCACTTTACGCTCTAACTCTGCTTTATATTTTTCCCCTAAGGTTTCCACTTTGCTGAGAGCAAGCTTAAGTTTTTCTCGCGTTTGTAATTCACGCGCCCTTAAGGACTTAACCTGCTCCTTAAGCTTTCTCAGCAAATCGTTGTGATCGTGTATCACTACCATGTGATAACTCTCCGGAAACCAAATGAGCTGCGAAGTTTATGCAGCAGCCCATTGTTCATTGGGTTGAGTTTCGGTTGCACAAACAGTGTTTAATAATTCAATTAACTCACCTACTTTATTGGTATTATTTTCCATTTGCGCTCTTAATCCATCGCGTTCAGCACGAAGGTTTAAATTTTCTTCTTCCTTGTGGCGCAATTCTTTACGTAAATCTTCTACTTCAGCCAACATTAACATTACTTTTTCTTCTAATTTTTGCAGCAAATTTTCAGTAGTCATGAGCTTTCTTCCCTTAGTGTTCTATACTTAGTGTTCTATACTTAGTGTTCTATAGCGTAAATAAAATGTAATGGCTATATTAAACACTATTTTTTCCTGAGTTGAAAGCAAGTGGTATAAATGCCACTGGAACCGTTTCAACTCGCTTGTGCTTGAATGATTGTGGTTGCGGCAAAACCATCATTTGATATTGCGTGAAGTACGGTTTCAATAATTCAAGGTAATCACTACGCGTAATAAAAATAGCGTTTTGGGGTTTATTGTTCAAAATAGGCCATGCTGCCTTTACTTCATCCGCAGTAGCAGCACGTAATGCCGGGTAATTCTGTGTATTGGGTGGCAGATGTAAATAGAAATAGAGTTTAGTATCCACATCCAGTAATACCACTTGCCATTCTTGCCAAGGCCCCCGCTGACCGGCTTCATGTTTAATTTGCGAAACAAAATGTTGTAATCCATACCTCTCGTAGTACCAAGCAGGGAAAAGATCCATCGCAAAAAATAAGAAAATCCCCATGAGAAGGACAGAACAACCTGCTGCCAAACGTCGCCATGATAGGGCTGGCGCACTGCGAATCCATTCCGCGGTAAAGAGAATGACAAAAGGCACAACGGGCAAAATATAATAACTGCGCCGCGAACCGCTGACCGTAAAAAACAAAAAGAGTGCAGCTAAGGTAAATGTTAACCAGCGCATTTTTTGCGTTTGACGCCCAAAACGTTCCCGCAATGACCATAACGCCGGCACAAAAAAGAAAAACCAGGGCAACGTGTAAATAGGCAAAAAAAGAAAATAAGTATAAATAGGGCCTTGGTGATCAAATGGTTGAAAATAGCGCATGATGTTTTCGCGGTAGACTAAATACAAGCCATTGCCTGCATAATGGGTGCCGCCAAAATGACTCGAAGCCCAAAACGGTAAAAAATAAAGGATTGCAGCGGGAATGAGCGCCAGGAACAAGCTCAAATTAAGATGCTCGCGCCAAGATTTTTGTAATAACACATCAACGCCCACGGCAATTAAGGGCACAACAGCGCCAACTAATCCTTTACAAAGCGACGTCAGTGCGACGATGAGAAAGAAAATAGCGTATGCTTTAAAATCGGTGCGTGAGCGATGAGCGTAATACCAGGTAATAGCAAATAAAGAGCCGCCTAAATTTAGCATATCAGCGCTACTAACACGCGCCCAAAATAAAAAGTAAAATGTTGTGAGAAGCATCCAGCCTGCTAATAAACCCAGCTGTTTATCTTTGATTAAAAACCCGAGCCGATAAATCGACCACACTGCCAATAATCCGGCCAAAGCAGAAGGAATGCGCAAGCTTAACGTGGTCAATTTACCCAACACTTTTGCAGTAAAGGCAATCAACCAGTAAGACAATAAAGGTTTATCGTAATAATCGGTTTGACCCAAGTAAGGATGTAAAAAGTCATGGCGGTAAAACATGCCAGAGACAATATCAGCCCAGCGATGCTCTTGAGTCCACACATCGCGGCCACCTAATAAAGCGAACAGTAAAATCACGGCGCAAATCATTAAAGTACGAAGTCTGGCGCGATGTCCCCAAAGCAAATCACTTAATGCGGCAAGATTCATTTTCATTGTCCTAATTTTTAGCTGGCTATTATATACCCATTGAGATTCTAAAAAGTATAAAAAAATGGTTCCTTTTACCACAAGCGCGAGGGGGCTAGGTGAGGGCCACAAAATTCAACGCCCCCTCGCCCATGCCTAGGGAGAAGGTTTTATATTGAAAATAGATAGACATTACAAACCCCTTGGACTATAAAACCGTTTTCGTTTAGAAAAAAGAGGAAGGACATGTTTAAAGGCAGTATGGTTGCGCTGATTACACCCATGCATGAGGATGGCTCGGTTGATAAAACAGCATTAAAAGCATTAGTGGATTGGCACTTAGCTGCCAAAACGGATGCCATTATCGCCGTTGGCACAACAGGCGAATCCGCAACGTTAAACCCTGCTGAACATTTTGAAGTCATTGAACTGGTCGTAAAACAAGTGGCGGGCAAAATCCCGGTCATTGCTGGTACCGGCACCAATTCAACGCACACCACCATTGAACTCACTAAACATGCCAAAAAAGCAGGCGCCAATGCTGCGCTAATTGTCACCCCCTATTACAATAAACCCACCCAAAATGGCCTGATTTACCACTATAAAGCCGTGGCTGATACGGTGGATTTACCAATTATTCTCTACAACGTGCCGAGTCGCACCGCTTGTGATTTATTACCTGAAACCGTGCAAAAATTAAGCCTGATAAAAAATATCATTGGTATTAAAGAAGCGACCGGAAAAATTGAGCGCGTCAGTGACATCTTAAATCGCTGCGGCAAAGACTTTGCCATTTACAGCGGCGACGATGAAACAGCACTGGAATTAATACGCGCTGGTGGTCATGGCGTCATTTCAGTGACCGCTAACGTCGCTCCGCAAAAAATGGTAGCAATGTGTAAAGCGGCATTAGAAGGAAAATGGGATGAAGCATCCTCCCTTAATGATAGTTTAGCCTTGCTTCATAAGCGCTTATTCGTGGAATCAAACCCTATCCCCACGAAATGGGCCTTACAAGCCATGCATAAAATTCAATCTGGTATTCGTTTACCGTTATTGCCACTAGATCAGCAATATCATCAAACCATTAAAGAAGCTTTAGTAGCTGCAGGAGTGGAAACTGTATGAACCGTTTGCTTACCGCATTATTCTGTCTCATTAGCGTCAGCGCATTAACTGGCTGCTCGCATTTGAAATTTTCTTGGTTTAGTTCCAAGCAAGATACGGCCTACCTATCAGCGCGCAGTGTTCCGCCGCTAACAGTCCCGGCTGGCTTAAAAAATGATGCCTTTACCGCATATTACCCCGTCAGCACAGGACGCTACGCACCACCCCCTGCGCCCATGGATATTACTCCGCCGGGAATTAAACCCTAGGCTAATTTTTCACTAGCATCTCAATCAAGACCCAGTATAATGCGGGTCGAATCAGGAGAGGTACCGAAGCGGTCATAACGGCGCCGACTCGAAATCGGATGGGGAGTTTACTCCCACGAGGGTTCGAATCCCTCCCTCTCCGCCATATTGTACTTCCAGTAAGAATTCACCACTTCCAAACATCTCATCAAGTACTCTTTAAAATAAAGGGATTTTGATGGATTGCTCAAATAAAGATGAAGCCAATTTTAAAAATTAACTGCGTAAACCATAGCATGTAACTAGCTATTACGGCGTTATATCAGCCACTTATAGGCCAAAATTAGCTCTTTAGGTGGGTTGTACATCCTAGCAAGTGTAGTTATACTATATTTAACAACACCCGCTACGCCTCCTAACAGTGCGAACCAGAGCGGGTTTTTTATTTATGTCGATTAATTACAGTAAACCAGTACTTACCATTGCTCAACAAATTGATCTATTAGAATCCCGTGGCCTCATTGTTCCCGACAGAGATAATGCTCGGCATTATTTACAATTCATTAATTATTACCGCTTAAGTGGCTATACCATTTCTTTTGAACAAGTCATTGAGGGAAGGCGGAACCACCAATTTAAAACTGGCACTACCTTTAACAATATTCTAGAACTATACAACTTTGATAGACACTTGCGAATGCTGGTTATGGATGCCATAGAGAGAATCGAAGTGGCTATTCGAGCACAAATTTGCCTACAGATGACTGTTACCTATAACGATAGTCATTGGCACCTTAAACGTGAATTATTTAAACCTGAATTTAATTACGATGCATTTACAAAAAAATGCACTGAGGAACAGCGAAATAGTAAAGAAAGGTTTGTATTACATTATAAAAATACTTATGACATACCAGAACTCGTGCCATCCTGGATGACTACTGAATTATTACCTATAGGCACATGGTCTACCGTCTACAAAAACTTAGCAAATCGATCCGATAAAAAAAGAATATCTGATGTTCTCAAGCTATCACCTATTGATCTTGAATCATGGTTACATGCATTAACCTACATAAGAAACCTGTGCGCTCATCATTCACGACTTTGGAATAGACATTTCACCATACGACCAAAACAAATTAGTCCAAGCATGAAATATTTAACTCCAAATACCACTTTTGCAGCGCAAGCAGCCATGATGCATGCATTACTTAAAATAATTTCACCTGATAGCAAATGGACTGACAGATTGCTTGAACTGCTAAATAACCATTCTTTTATTAACCCTATACGAATGGGATTCACATCCAATTGGCAAGATGATATTTTTTGGAAATAGGGAATGCCTGAGAAATTAATCAATTAAACCCAAACTATCAAACGGTTACGTCTTTGATGTGCTTGGCACCCTCGCTGAATATTCTTTTCAAAAAGAAGCAGTAAAAACTTTCCTCAGCTTCAAAAATCCTTACAATAGCCTCACGTTTGTTCGCAATGCTAGCGCATACCCTGCGCTTTAGCACTACACATTAATATTGCTATCTCAATCAAAAAGAGACCTCATCATGATTCAAGTCGACCATCTCATTCATGCTAAGTGGTTAATTCCCTGTGAAGACCATCACACTGTTTTAGAAGATTATTCGATGGTTATTGCAGATGGCAGTATTATTGCAATCTTGCCCACAGCGGAAGCCAAAAAAACATACGCGGCGAAAGAACACATCGAGTATTCAACGCACATTGTGATGCCCGGTTTAGTGAATGGGCACACGCATTTACCGATGAATTTATTTCGCGGTTTAGCGGACGATTTAGAATTAATGGATTGGCTTAACAATTACATTTGGCCAGCGGAACGCAAAGTGGTTAGTGATGAATTCGTTTATGACGGCGCGTTACTGGCGATGGGCGAAATGTTGCGGGGTGGTATTACCTGTTTTAACGATATGTTTTTTTATCGTCATGCGACCGCTCGCGCGGCAGAAACAGTGGGCATGCGGGCGCACATCGGTATTCACATGATGAATGTCCCCTCCCCTGACTTTGAAACACCCGAGGAATATTTAGAAAATGCGGCAGCGTTTTCAGAAAAATACCGCAACCATCCTTTAATCCAACCCACACTGGCGCCGCACTCTACCTACACCACCGAATTAGCCAACTTAGCGCATTTAGGTGAAATGGCAGAGCGTTATGATTTGCAAATCAATATCCATTTGCAAGAAAATGCAGAAGAAGTCGCCATGTCATTAACCAACCATAAAATGCGCCCCTTGCAGCGTTTAGACAGTATCGGCTTAGTTTCGCCGCGCTTAATCGCCATTCACATGACACAATTAGATGAACGTGATTTAGAAATTGTCGCCGCGAAAAAACCCAACATCGTGCATTGCCCTGAATCCAATTTAAAATTAGTCTGCGGCATTTGCCCGGTCGAACAATTGCAGCAATTAGGCGTCAATGTGGCCATTGGCACAGACAGTGCCGCGAGCAATAATGACCTCGATTTATTTTCTGAAATGCGCACCGCAGCCTTAATTGGCAAACTGGCGGCTAAAGATCCAAAAGCATTATCCGCTGGGCGCGCCCTCTTGCTGGGCACGAAAAATGGGGCGATTGCATTAGGCAAAGGAGCGGTGTTTGGTACCCTGGCAGCAGGCAAATCGGCCGATTTCATTGCCATTAATATGGATAATCTGGATGCCATTCCGCTTTATCATCCCATTTCCCAGCTCATTTATGCCGGCAATCGCAATCAAGTCAGCGATGCGTGGGTTCGCGGTAAGCAGTTGATGAAAAACAGAAAATTACTCACATTGGATGAAAAAGAATTATTTGAGAAAGCACAATATTGGAGTAAAACAATCAAAAATGCTATATAATGCGCCGCGGTTTACATTTGAACCCCGGCTTTACTATTAAAATGAGGATTAAAGCTTATGTCCGTTGAACGTACTCTTTCGATTATCAAACCTGATGCCGTTTCCAAACACGCCATTGGCGCCATCATTAGCCGCTTTGAAAAAGCCGGTTTACGCGTTGCCGCTGCTAAATTAGTGCATTTGACCCGCGCTCAAGCAGAAGCTTTTTACGCCGTTCACAAAGAACGTCCTTTCTTTAATGGTTTAGTGAGCTTCATGTGCTCAGGCCCTGTGTTTGTGCAAGTATTAGAAGGTGAAAATGCGATTGCTCGCAATCGTGAAATCATGGGCGCGACCAACCCGAAAGATGCAGCTCCTGGCACCATCCGTGCTGACTTTGCTGAATCGATTGACCACAATGCCGTACACGGTTCTGATGCTGCCGAAACCGCACGTCAAGAAATCAGCTTCTTCTTCCAACCAGAAGAAATTTTAACTTACATTCCAGCAAAAGAATTAGCCTAATGACGACGACCTCGCCAAAATTGACTAATTTGCTCGGCTTAGATAAAAAAGCCATGCAAGCTTTCTTCGTCAGCATTGGCGAGGCACCCTATCGCGCAGAACAAGTCTTAAAATGGTTGCATTTTGTTGGCGTAACCGATCCTGCCAACATGACCAATTTAAGCAAAGCTTTGCGTCAAAAGTTATGTGAATTAACAGAGATTCGTTTACCGCAAGTGATTTATGCGCAAACGGCTGAAGATGGTACGTTTAAATGGTTATTGCGCTTGGACGATGGGAATTGCATCGAAGCCGTTTTCATTCCTGAACGCACTCGCGGAACATTATGCATTTCCTCGCAAGTGGGTTGCATTTTAAATTGCGATTTTTGCTCGACGGGCAAACAAGGTTTTAATCGTAATCTCACTACTGCTGAAATTATCGGTCAACTATGGATTGCTATTCGGCATTTATCCCAGGCGAATGGGCAACATGATCATCATGTCACCAATGTGGTGATGATGGGCATGGGCGAACCCTTACTGAATTTAGATAATGTGTTACCTGCATTAAGCCTGATGCTAGATGATCACGCTTATGGCTTATCAAAACGCCGAGTGACTGTCAGCACCGCTGGCGTTATCCCAGGCTTAGAACGTTTACGCGCCGAAACCGATGTGGCATTAGCTGTGTCTTTGCACGCACCCAATGATGAGCTGCGTAATGAAATTGTGCCGCTCAACAAAAAATACCCTTTAAAAGAATTAATGGCAGTTTGCCGTGAGTATTTCAAAAATGAGCCACGGCGCTCGATTACGATGGAATACGTCATGCTAGACGGGGTGAATGACACGCCGCAACACGCAAGACAGCTCATTAAGCTCTTGCAAGGCATTAAGGTAAAAATGAACCTAATTCCATTTAATCCCTTCCCGCTCACGCCTTATCAGCGCTCTTCGCGTGAAGCGATTGAGCGATTTAGTCAGATTTTAATGGATGCAGGCTTAAACACGACGGTACGACGCACCCGTGGCGATGATATTGATGCCGCTTGCGGTCAATTGGCCGGTGATTTCACCGATCGCACCCGCCGCAAAGAGCGCTATTTAAAATCCGGCGAAAAAAGTGTTGGCGATGCAGCTTGAAAGTTTTATCATTTACCGGTATTGCAACGCTTAAGCTAAGGATGGTCGGCGCATGATGAATGAATCAGCAACAAGTTCGCCCACAATGGCGACTCCCACCGCCTTTGGTCAACTGTTAAAAACGTTACGCGAGCAACAAGGTTTTTCCCTAAAAGACGTTGCGCTGCAATTACGCTTAACCGAACCCTTATTACAATCCCTTGAAACCGGTGAAATTCCCAAAGAAGTCCCGACTACTTTTGTGCGGGGTTATCTACGGGCTTATGGACGGTTTCTAGGTTTAGAGAATGCCGAAATTACGCAACACCTGGTTGATATCCAACCGGTTACAAGCAAAATCCCAGAACACCCCCTCGACATTGAAGAAAATATTACTAGCAGTAATTATCTCATCCAATTCTTTACTGTATTAGTTATCTGCACGCTGCTTGGCCTCATGGGCACGTGGTGGTATATGCATAATGCGGGCGATGATAGCACTGCACCACTAACACCAACGGTATCAAACGTCGTCAGCGAGGAACCGAACCTTGCGCAAAATAATGCACCAGCCCCTGTTGAAACAACGAACTCATCTATTGATCCTGCGCCAATATCCGTTAAAAAAACCCAATCCGGGGCGAATCCGGCTTTGGCCAGTGAAGTGCATAGCGAACGCCACTTCCCCACGCTTAAAATCGAGCTCCCCCAAACCGGATCAAGTGCCTTTTATTGGATGTTAGGGCTGCTTTTAATCATCGTCGCAGTATTTTTAGCTTTAATTTTACGTAAAAACGAGCCAACGGATCGATTGGCCAGTGTTTTCACTAGCGAATCCAGCAATAAAGGCCCCCGCTTTAGTCATTTTTTTTCCAATTTATTAGCAAGCGCTGAACCCAGTCCTGATCATGCTAAACCTTGGCTTATTCCCGTTTTATCTATTTTGTTTTTAGGCATAGCAGGCTTGAGTTGGAAGTACTTTGGCCCCACCAAACAAGAATATGTCGCGCCACCGCAAAAACCGCCTGTCATGAGCCCATTTGTGCACAAAAAACCTGCAACGATTATCCCCATTAAGCAGGAACCGAAATACACTACGCTTTTAATGACCCCAATTGATAATTACTCTATTCCCGTCCACCGTAAGGCAAGGCATAATGTCATCCCTGCTCCGGATTACATCACGGCAACTGCCAATCCAGAACCAGAGACAACAACTGATACCGATGAATAAGCCTTACGCTTGAGGGGATAGAGGGTGGCTAACAAAATTCAACCCGTGCGCGGCATGAATGACATCATTCCGCCTGAAACTGCTTGGTGGCAATACGTACAATCCATTTTTCAAACCGTTTTTCACCAATACGGTTATCAAGAAATTCGTTTTCCCATTGTCGAAAAAACTGAATTATTTAAACGAGCCGTTGGCGAAGTAACGGACATCGTTGAAAAAGAAATGTATACCTTTATCGATCGCAGTGAAGAAAGCTTATCGTTGCGACCGGAAGGCACGGCTTGTTGTGTGCGCGCGGTTTTAGAACATGAAATGCTTTACAACCAAACACAGCGTCTCTGGTATACCGGCCCCTTTTTCCGCCATGAACGCCCCCAAAAAGGCCGTTATCGACAATTTCATCAAAGTTCTGCCGAAACGTTTGGCATTGCAACGCCCGATATTGATGCTGAATTAATTATCATGACGGCGACATTGCTTAAGCGTTTACACCTTGCTGAAAATGCCGAGCTACAAATTAATTCGCTGGGTGTTGCAAGTTCGCGCGCGCTCTACCGTGAAAAATTAGTCGCTTATTTACAAGAACACAAAAATGAGCTCGATGCGGAAAGCGTAATTCGCTTAGAAAAAAATCCGCTACGGGTGCTAGATAGCAAAAACCCCGCTCTCGCAACGATTATTGCGAATGCGCCTAAGCTGCTGGATCACCTCGATGAAGAATCGAAAGCGCATTTTGAGCAGCTGCAACTGTATTTAAAAGCAGCCGGCATTCCATTTAAAGTTAATCCTTATTTAGTACGCGGTTTAGATTACTATACGAAAACCGTATTCGAGTGGGTCACCACTGACTTAGGCGCACAGGGCACAATTTGCGCAGGTGGCCGTTATGATGGTTTAGTTGAGCAATTAGGCGGTAAACCGACACCGGCCGTTGGTTTTTCACTCGGCATAGAACGCACGATTTTATTGTTGCAAACGAAATTTGCTGAGTGCCCTTTAAATACGGCCTCTGATGTTTTTTTAATGACCGATTCTCCCGCTAGCTTTACAGCTGGATTAAATCTTGCCAACTTGCTGCGCGAAGCCGGGTTGAGTGTGACTTTGCATTGCGGTGGTGGCAGCTTAAAAAACCAATTTAAAAAAGCGGATAAAAGTGGCGCAGCATTTGGTGTCATCATTGGCGAGCAAGAATTACAAACGCAAACTGCCAGCTTAAAATCCTTGCGTGAATTTGAACCACAACAAACCTTGAACTATGCGGAATTAATTGCACAATTAAAAGCAAAATTGGATGCGAGATAAAGCAAACGACCCATTCCAAGTGCGAATAAAATCTGCTTTAATACTGCTTCTTGCGCGATCCGCCCAGGAATTGATTAGTTCAAAGCATTGAGGGATTGTATTTTGACCGACTATTTAACAGAACAAGAACAAATTGAACTTTTAAAGAATTGGATCAAGCAATATAGCCTGGTGATTTTGGCCGGTGTAACCATTGCCGTGATCGCGATTACAGGCTGGCGCTATTGGGAACAACGACAACAAAAAACGTTGACGCATGCTTCCAATATTTACGATGAATTACTCATTGATCGTGCTCAAAACGATAAAACGGCTACCGCCACGCAAGCCCAAAAACTGCTGACCCATTATTCACAAACCTCATACGGTCAAATGGCCGCATTTATACTCGCAAGACAAGCGATTGTGAAAAAAGATTACCCTGCGGCCGAAAAACAATTAACCCATGTCTTAAAGCACAGCAAAATTCCCGCCTTCAGACAAATTGCCCGCATCCGTTTGGCACGCATTAAATTAGCTGAGCAACAAGCAGCGGAAGCATTAAGTTTATTACACACGATCGATGATAAAAGTTTTGCTGGTTTAATTAACGAAATAAAAGGCGATGCCTATTTAGCTCAAAACAAAACGGCTGAAGCACGCGATGCATACAGCCAAGCTTTAGCAGAAATTCCAAATGCTGAAGTCTCTCGTCCTTTGTTACAAATGAAATATGATAACCTTGCCACTTAAAAAGGTCATGCTTGCACATGCGAATTCCGTTTAAAAAATTAGTGTTAAGCCTTGCATTACCTGCTTTTTTAGCGGGCTGTAATGGTTTTTTTGAAAAAGACAATACGCCAACGCCTGCACCGTTAGTGAAATTCAACCCGAGCATTCAACCGCAATTGCGTTGGAGCACAGGGGCTGGCAGCTCCATCAGCGATGATTATTTACGCATGAATCCGGCATTAGGACGTCGTGCTATTTTAGTCGCTAGCAATAATGGTAGCGTGAGCGCTATTGATAAAGTCAGTGGCAAAACGCTCTGGCGCACCAATACGCAATCTAACATTATGTCAGGGCCTGGTGTTGGAGAGGGTATTGTTGTTGTTGGCTCACGCCATGGCACCATCGTGGCATTAGATGAAAGCAGCGGTCGTATTCTTTGGCGCACTGCCATTGCCGGTGAAATATTAGCAGCACCGAGCATTGGGAATGGTGTAGTCGTTGTGAAAGCGATTAATGGTTTAGTAGTCGGTTTATCGCCCAAAGATGGCACCCAAATTTGGTTTTATCAAGCAACCGAACCCAATTTAGTATTGCATACGTCAAGCTCACCCCTCTTGGCAGATCAAGCGGTCATTGTGGGTTTTGCTAATGGCAATTTAGCGAAGTTAAATATTACCTCAGGTCGTCCTTTATGGGAGCAAACCATTGCTATTCCGGAAGGCGCGTTTGCGATTGAGCGCATGGTGGATATTGATGCAGATCCCCTCTTCCATAATGGCCGTCTTTACACTGCCACTTACCAAGGCAATATTAGCTCCGTTGATTGGGCCGCTGGTAAAGTGAATTGGAGTCACGATATTTCTTCTTATACCGGCATGGTAGCCACGGATAATGCCATTTACATTTCCGATGCCACCGGCCATGTGTGGGGATTTAATGCTGACAATGGTTTAGTGAATTGGCGCCAAAATGCATTAGAAGCGCGTGGTCTTAGCGCACCCGCCTTGCAGCACGGCTACATTGTGGTTGGTGATGCGGAAGGCTATTTACACTGGCTCAGCCGTGAAGATGGTCATTTCGTAGCCAGGCAATCACTGGGTGGTCAAATTTTCTCTACCCCATTAACTGAAAATGGTGTATTGTACGCCCTAAATTCCAAAGGCAAGTTAGCAGCATATACGCTTAACTAAGCTTAGCCGCTTAAAGAAAACCTTTAAGCGGCAAACCCCATTATAATTAGAGCTAAAATCATGTTACCCGTATTCGCTATTGTTGGTAGACCCAACGTCGGTAAATCGACACTATTTAATCGTTTAACGCGTTCCCGTAATGCCCTCATTTCAGCCGTGCCTGGCACCACCCGAGATCGGCAATTTGGGGATGTGCACTGGGAAGATCGGCACTTTATCATCGTCGATACCGGTGGCTTGACAGAAGAAACCGATGTCGTCGGTGATTTAATTACCAAACAAGCAGAAGTCGCCATCGCGGATGCGGATAAAATTCTTTTTGTCATTGATGGCAGAGCCGGTGTGACGCCAGAAGATCAACTGATTGCGCGCAGCCTGCGAAAAATGGGTAAACCCGTTTTTTTAGTGATGAATAAAACAGATGGCATTGATCAGCACGCCATACTCAGTGAAGGCCACGAACTAGGCATGGGCAAACCCATTGGTATTGCCGCCGTGCATGGCCATGGCATTGATCAACTCGTGCAAACACTGTTACCAGAACCCAATGCCAATGAAACGGTTGAAGACGATGGACGGATAAAACTTGCCATTGTGGGTCGAGCCAATGTGGGGAAATCCACGCTAACCAATCGCATTTTAGGCGAAGAACGGGTCATTGTGCATGACATGCCCGGCACAACACGCGACAGCATTTTTATACCCATGGAACGTTTCGGCAAACTTTATACATTAATTGACACTGCCGGTGTTCGTAAGCGGAAAAAAGTATCCGATTTACCAGAAAAATTTTCGATTGTGAAAACCTTACAAGCGATTGAAGAAGCGAATGTTGTGTTGTTTGTCATTGATGGCAGTATTGGCGTTAGTGAACAAGACATGAGATTGTTAGGATTTGTTGTCGAGTGTGGTAAAGCGTTAGTCATCGCTGTTAATAAGTGGGATGGTTTAGATGAAGATACGCGTATGCATGCGCGTAACACATTAGATCGACAATTAGATTTTGTGCGCTTTGCCCGCGTGCATTTTATTTCTGCGCTGCATGGTTCGGGTGTGGGTAATTTATTTGATTCGGTGGATGAAGCGTATCGCTCTGCGATGACGGCATTAGAAACCCCGGAATTAACCCGTCTTTTACAAAAAGCAGTTGAAGGACACCAACCACCACTGATACAAGGTCGTCGCGTTAAATTGCGTTATGCGCATTCCGGTGGCAATAACCCGCCCTGCATCATTATTCACGGTAATCAATTACAAGCATTACCAGAAAGTTATCGGCGCTATCTTGCCAGTTATTTTCAAAGCAGACTCAAATTGCATGGCACACCTGTGCAAATTAAATTCAAAACTAACGCAAATCCGTATAATTAATTTGCAGTATTGAAAAAATTTTGACTGTTAAGCCTCTCTTAATTTTGCGTTAAGATGCTCTTAATCCCCACGACTTAGCATTGCCGGGTGGTTATAACAATAAGCCTACACAGGCAACTTAAGGTCACACACACTTTGAGTTTATTACCATCCCGCACCGCACGGTTAGCTTTTGCAAAGCCGTGCATTAGGGTTAAGAATATTAATGGTTTCCAGGGCATTTTTGTTTAGCGCTGCTCGCTTCGCCCCTTCTCTTCCCCCTGTTTCCTGGGAGAAAGAGATAGACACTTGACAGTTCCCCCCCTGCTCACTACGATTCATGCTGGCACATCTTTTCAGGTGAGAGTTCTGCATGGCTTTAGAGGCAATTCGTTCATTAGTCAGCGAAGATTTATCCGCAACGGACCATTTCATTATCTCTGAATTGCAGTCCAACATTCCGCTCATCAAACAAGTGATCGAATACTTATTGAGCTGCGGTGGCAAACGGGTGCGCCCCCTCATTTTATTACTCGCTGCACGTGCCATGACCAATGAACAGCGTCATACGTCGATTGAACTTGCTGCTGTCGTTGAATTAGTCCACTCTGCCACTTTATTACACGATGATGTCGTCGATAGCTCCACCTTGCGTCGTGGCCATAAAACCGCACACGTGATTTGGGGCAGTGACACAAGCGTCCTCGTCGGCGATTTTTTATATTCACGCGCTTTTCAAATTATTGCTGGCATCAAACATCCCAGTGTTTTAGAAGTGTTTGCCAAAGCAACTCACTTCATGGCGGAAGGTGAAATTTTACAACTCGTCAATCGCAACAACCCTGACACAACTGAAGCATTTTATTTTGATGTCATTGAAAGAAAGACTGCTCGCCTCTTCCAAATTTCAACCGAACTCGCAGGACTTGCTGCCAGCAGCCAACATCACGATTACGTGCATGCATTACGCGATTACGGCCGCAATTTGGGGCTTGCGTATCAATTGATTGATGATGCATTAGATTACAGCCAATCCCCCGAATTAACCGGTAAAAACGTTGGCCAAGATATTGCCGATGGTAAAACCACTTTACCATTGATTTTCGCCATGAAGCACAGCCGCGGCAAAGACTTAGATTGTTTACGCAAAGCCATTGAAACGGGTGAAGGTCGTCAGTTGCAGAAAATTCTCGCTATTATTGAATCTACCGATGCGATCAAGTACACTTCCGAAGCTGCAAATCACCATGCGCAAATGGCAAAACTTGCCCTAGCGCCCCTCCCCGCTTCGCCTTATCGGCACGCGCTGGAAAACTTGAGTGATTTCGTCGTCCACCGCCAACATTAGCGGTAACCCATTCGGGGTGTGGCTCAGCCTGGTAGAGCGCTGCCTTCGGGAGGCAGATGTCGCAGGTTCAAATCCTGTCACCCCGA
>CAZQXH010000031.1:0-17169 GCA_964597435.1 uncultured Coxiellaceae bacterium
AAACTAACCAGGGGTAGTTGATGTTGCCAGACGATTTACAGCATCTATGTTATCAAGCGCCTTTAGGCTAGGTTGATGACGTGTTTGGACTACAAAAAACAAGCCCTGACGTAAACGCATGGCTGAATCATTTCGAATTTTCTCATGCATTGATTTCCTTTGCGGATGGCGCTGCTCATTAAGATTAACCTTTTTGGATGCAATATCCGAGCATAAGCTTTTTTTTCTAATTTCAAGAATGATTTTATCAATTAACTGGACTATGGCCGTGCCAATTAGAACGGGCAATCCCAAAAGAACTATGCTCGCAAGACCTGCACCAAAATAGATCTCTTTGTAAACCTTTCGTCGAGCTTCATAATTAAATTTTATTTTTTCAACTTTACTTTCTATTGTGGAAATTTGGGATTTTACTTGTTCCTGGTGTTTATTAAAGGCGCTTTCATGAATTTTTTGATAGGTTGGAAAGTAATATAGTTTTTTCCTTTTTTCATCATCATTAACGACGTTAAGCACACTGTTTTCAATGTCATCCAATTCATCAGAAGCAATAAAGCGCTGAATGTCTTTTTTAAGATTGAGATATTCTTTCACTAAGTTATGATAAGGTTTAATAATGCGCGCTTTAAAAACTGGAGTAAAATCTTTCGCGCTGAGTGATTTCGCATTGGAGTGAATGGCATATTCTTCGGCTAATTCTCGATCTTGTTCTAATGCTTTTTGTAACGCTTCAAATTTGTTTCTCACTTGAATCAAGCTCGCAATCAGTTGCTCTTGGCTGGGGAGTGACAGCTTATCTGCTTTATCTCGTTGCATATTTTTTCTCCGCATGTTAATTTTTTACTATAGTATAGTAATTTTTTAAAAAATAAAATTACATTTCTGTAATTTATATAGTGCAGCTAAAAAAATAATTGGCACGATTATGATTGTGATTAAACATTTATCTATAGCCGTGGATTCACCAGCTAGAGCTGCGCAAATTCTTGCTGACCTAACTGGCGGGACTGCACAGCCATTCAAGACCCGAACCACTATGAGAGCTTGGGTTTGCTTATGGAATGCAGAAAAGCATGAATTAATTGAACTGCTCCCTCGGGATTGGGTAATGTATCCAACTTCCGAAGGGGCTTCATTTAAGGAAATTAACGCCAGCAATTCATACAATGCAACGCATATCCAATTAGAAACATTTACCCCATTACATCAGATTCAGGCAATTGCTGATAAACATGGCTGCCAACACTACCCCCGCGTTAATCCCCGCTTTGGTGGGCCTCTCTACGAGGTTTGGATTGAAGAAGACTTTCTCATTGAATTTGTATCAGATGAAATATCCAACTTAAAATAACTTACAGTGCATATGTTTCTAACGCAGTAGCAACGTTGATTAAGACATTGGCTCTCCTACTAATGAACCCATTCGCCTTTCCGCTTAAAGCAATTCACTTTTTAAGAAGCCATGAGTATACTTTCGATAATCCATAATTAAAGGATGAATTATGCAGCGTCAACCTGAAACGGCTAAAATGTATTCTGCCTCGTTATTTTCTGCGGCCAGATGGCTTGATGCTAGTCCCAATATTATTTGTCTTGCAGATACACTGGACCTTGATCAGTCATGCGTTTTATATCTGTATTTTCCATTAGGGTTTGAGGGGCTTTGTTTTGAGCCAGCTAATATTTTAGAAAACATGCGCTCGGTTAAAAGTCGCCATCTTCGCGTGTTTTCTTCGAAAGAAAAAGCCGTGGAACATTTGTCTGCGCGTCCGGAACAGAGCTTGTGTGACATAGAAATAATATTAGCGGATTTAAATAAAAGATATATTATTCCCTCCAGTATTATTTATGAATGCTATGGGGCGCCAAGAGAAATAGTGAAACTAGTCATTCAAACTCAATTGGAGAGCTTACTTCCTTACGTTAAAGGTTGCCTATATTATAAAACTGATCTGTATCATACAGAATTAGCTACCGCTAGAAAGATTCTGTTAGAAATTGATGAGGCACGAAATTCAACCCTTTCAAAAACGCAGGCATTTATTCAGATTAAAAATGCTGAATTAAGACGCATTCTAAATGCTATTTTATTAGCAGACCAACGCCAAAACACCATTCAAACAGCGCGGTTAATATCACACGCATTTGAAGCCTGTAGACCTGTTAAGAAATCGGAGCTAGCTAGAGAACAAAATAGCCGTACAGAAAAAATAAAAAAACTTTTTGTAAAATAACTGTTTTCTGGCTTTTTAAGATCAGTAACATTATCTTTACCCAATAAGAGAAATTGTATGATTTTTTAAGTCTGGATTAAAAGACAACACTTTATAAATTTAAAGATCAGGAGTTTTATGCAACCGATTCTACGCGGTTTATTTTTATTTGCTATAACCTCATTAAGCTATGCCGATATCTGCAACAACTTAACAGGAAATTGGGAGGGGCACTGGATAGATGAAACCGAGCGCGCGCAAAATGCTAAATTGTCGATTGGCCCCCTGACGCAGCAACAATTTTCTGGCGGCTTTATGCTGGCCGATGGCAGCGTTGGTAAATTATCAGGGCAATGTACTGCCATTAATGAACACGAAGCCTATATCAAATTACAAGAAGACGCCCCAGATTACAATCCCTGCCGAGGCGCCATCGTTTTTTATAAAGGCATTTTCATGAGTCATTTTTATTGCTTTAACCCTAATCAAGCCGGTTATTTTAATAAAGCTGTTTAACTCACCTGAATAACAACTTTACCGAGCGCTTTACCGCTTTCTAAATAGTCATGTGCTGCACCAACTTGCTCTAAAGGAAAAGGAGTTGCATCAATTAACGGCTTAATAACGCTGCGATCAACTAACTGCGCAAATTCTTTTAAAATCGCACCATAACGCTCTCTCCCCTGCCCCGTTAATAAAGGTAATGGTTGTAGCACACAGCAAAGCGTCATCCCTTTTGAATAACCAGCGGTCAAATCGTGTGTGCCTGCACCGCTAATAGTAACCACTTTTCCATATAAACAAACGGCATTAAAACAAGCTTCTAGGTTTTTCCCACCGACCGTATCAAAAACGATATCAAAGCCGCGCCCCGCGGTATGTTTAGCAACATAAGTCGCCACATCCGTTGTCACGTAATTAATGGCCACATCTGCCCCTAATTGCAAACCCAGCGCTAATTTTTCTTCTGATGAAGCAGTGGCAAATACCTTGGCACCTAAATATTTTGCTAATTGAATCGCAATATGTCCCACACCGCCGGTGCTGCCATGAATTAAAATGGTTTGATCTTTTTGTAATTGCGTATAATTTACTAATGCTTCCCAAGCCGTTAAAGCAACCAGCGGCAAAGCGGAAGCGGCTTGTAAAGATAAACTTTGCGGCGCTTTTGCAATCAAATTGGCATCCGCCACCACATATTCTGCTAATCCGCCCGCCATATTACGTAATCCACCTACGCAACCGTAAACTTTATCACCCACAGCAAAAGTATTAACGTCCGCACCCACTGCTTCGACCGTACCAGAAATATCGCCCTGCAAAATCATAGGGAAGTTACTAACCAAATGGGAATACATGCCACTACGAATTTTATAGTCTAACGGATTGACACTGGTTGCGGCGACTTTAATTAAAACATGGCCTGGCGTGACCTCAGGCTTCGGTAATTCAACCGCTTGAAAAACTGAGCCTGCTCCAAATTCATTGATGACCATTGCTTTCATCGGTTTTTCCTTACTAAAAAAGGCAGTTTACTGAATTGCAGCCCCTCCTTCAATGGATGACCTAACCTTAGGTGAGTGATATAGTAATAAAATTATCAGCCAGAGAGACTGGGATGGCATTCACTTTTCTGTTACCGCTCATTATTTTAATTGAAGGTTTTGTTTCCATCGCCACGGAAATTTTAACCATTAGACAATTACTGCCCGTTGCGGGCGGCAGCGTAATTGTCACCAGTCTCGTCATCGGCGTATTTTTATTATTTTTAGCTTGGGGATATTACCAAGGCAGTAAACGTTTAACTGCCATTTCAAAACAATTGCAACAAAATTTTTTTATTGCAGCGATTTGGCTTGGCATTGGTTTATCTTATTTGTTTGTGACATTCTTTTTTTATTACTTCCAACGTTGGTTTGGCCCACATTTAATTTATCCTTTATTAACTTACCTTTTATTAGTGATTGCACCGCTTATTTATCGTCTCGGTCAAACCGTTCCTTTAACGATGCATCTTGCTCATCAAGGCGAGTCCGCTGGCACCGTGGGTGGAAAAACATTAAGTGTTAGCACCCTGGGATCTTTTTTGGGTGCCGTTTTTACTTCTTTGGTGTTGTTGCAATATTTAGGGGTTGCATGGACCCTTTTAATTACCAGCCTGCTATTATTATTACTTACCTTAGTGTTATCTGAAAATCGCCAAAATTTATGGAATTCTATTTTTGGCGCAATGATTGTCGGCTATCTTGTTTTTACACTGAACGTTGGCATTGAAAAAAATATTTTTGTGCTAACAAACCAATATGCCAACTACCAAATATTAGATAAACCCGCAGCACAGCAAAAAGAATTAATCATTAATGAAACGTACAGTTCACGCTTAAACAAACAATTAGTGGCCTACCCCTATATTGAAGCAATCAAAAAAATTCTTTTCCACGATTTAAATTTACACAACATCACTATTTTAGTCTTAGGGGCTGGCGGATTTACCCTGTCTGCGCAAGAAACATTTCACAATCAATTTATTTATGTTGATATTGATCCAGCCATTAAAAAAGTTGCTATTCCGCAATTTATAAAAAAATTAAATGGTAAATTGATTGTCGATGATGCCCGGCATTTTTTGCAAATGAGTACCGAACGTTATCCGGTTATTGTTGTGGATGCATATACGGATGTTAAAGCGATTCCCGCACACTTAATCACGCAAGAATATTTAAACAGCATTGCCTTACACCTAACACCACAAGGCATAGCCATTTTAAATGTCGTCGCTAACCCCTTTCTAACAGACCATTATTCCAAGCGCATTGATAACACGATTCGTCACGTTTTTAATAATTGCATGGCAATGCCTTTAAATTACCACGATGCTCCTGGTAATATTATTTACCTTTGCCATGCTGCACAATCAGAGCCGGATAAAACCCTGTATTCAGATAACCGAAATACTTCTACAACTGATTCATTTGTTTGGTAATTTAGAGTGAACGGCTAATTTTCAGATGTGTTATAATATAATCATACCATTAAGCTAAAATAAGGTGGTGTAAAATGGGTAAATATGTCATTGCATGGCTTTTAGGTGTTCCGCTAGGTTTACTTGTGATTATTTACATTATTTCTCACTTGTTCTAGCCTACATTAGCAAGGAGACAATTATGCTTAGACTTGCTTTGTTATTCTTTATTATCTCCATTGTTGCAGCATTACTCGGCTTTACCGGCATATCAGTCGCTGCAGCTGAAATCGCCAAGATTTTATTCTTTGTTTTCTTTGTCATGTTCTTACTAGTCTTAATATTAGGCTTAACTATTTTCCGCTAATGCGTAAAACTAACCCAGTCGCATTAATGCGGTTGGGTGTTTATTAACTTAAACTCATCCCTCACTAAAATCATTCCCTTCACCTAAAAACCCCCTGTTTTATTGACTTTTATGCTCCTTCGATCTTTCAGTTATATGAATTTATTGAACTAATTTTTGAGCAAATAAAGGGGTTTCTTTCTTAATTTAAAAAATATATGATAGGTTCATAAATAAAACATAATGATCGAAAAAAGCACAAAACAACATGAGAAGTGGATCAACAAGCAGCAGTTCATTAGCCTCACTAATATTTGGTGGAAAAACCGATATCGCCTCCACCAGTAAAGATGTGCCTGTAGAGGGTGTCAAACTAGATCCCTCGAGCAGCTCTATATCAGTGACTTTCAAGCTGTCCGCTGAGATGCGACAGCCATTAAAGCGCAATATCCCCGCCCCCAATTCTTTTTCACCACCAACAGCAAGAGAACATCCGGCAAAATTGCCACGCGTACCCTCTGCCACTACTTTTTTATGTTCGAGCAAAAATGCTGGCTTACCTGAATTCCAGAATTCTCTCACTTCAATTTCTGAAATGTTAGCTACTGACAAACCGATTTCAGATGAAAACATGATTTTCATTGCAAAATGTTTAAATAATCCTCTCATCAGATCTAGAGATATTTATAAGCTTTTTATTATAGCGCTTGATCATCACCCGCGCTTGGCTGAGCTGTTATGGCTACAAAGCACTATTCCTGCTTTTGTCAAACAACTTTCTGACAAAGGACAACTTGAATTATTTGTTACGCTTTTAAAGAAAGCATCTCTTGAGACAATCTACACTGCTTGGCCAGCTCTTGACAAAATAACTCCAGCTTTAATCACAATGCCCCTGAAAGATTTAAAAAATTGCTTCATGCTAAGCATACAAAAAAAACATGGTACGAGCGCCAAACATATATGGGAGAAAGTTGTATTGTTTCAAATGTATTTTATTCAAAATTTAAATGAAGAAGAATTGAATATCATTTTTAAACACCCCGAAGTTTTATCCTATAATTTTCTTATTCAGCTTCATGAGAGTACTGTCTTTGAATCCTTTTTAAGTAAAAAAAATCCATTCGAATATGCTTTATTTATCTTTACGCAATTATCTAATTATCTTGATGAAAACCGTATGGAATTATATTTAAAAAGAATTCCCGATATTGAATGCGGCGAGTGCGTACTGGCATTAGCTAAGCTACACAATTGCAACCTGGGTGTGATACAAAAAATAGAAGCTTTATTAGGGGAACTTCGAATGCCTAGCATTGCAAGAAACCTGAATTCTGAATCCTCACTGGGTTAAGCAACTTCGCGAATGGATTCTTTCGCAAATAATTCTGCGCGCCAATCTTCAAGCCATCCCGTTAGCTGCAAGCTGTCTTCTAAAGTAAAACCCGAAGGAATGGTTTCTTTCGTTAAAACTAATTCACTCAAAAAATCGAATTGATAACTGTAGAGTGGTTTGTCGGCGTTGATAACGATAGGAATAATTTCATTGTCCTTGGTCAACGTAGCATGATTGCCAATTTCTTGTGGCATCCACACATTCGTATGTATTTCTAATTTCCCTTTCGTGCCATAAATAGCGCATTGATGGTATTTCGGCAAGTCATCGGCAACGGTGATGCTCGCACTTAATTGATTGGTAAATTGCAAATGCAGACTTGCTTCGCGGTCAGCATCTTGTTGGTTGGACAAGCGACCACTCGCCGTTAAAGCAGTAATATCCGCTTGTCGCGTTAACCACTGCAATAAAGATAAAGGATAACATCCTAAATTGCGAATGGCTCCGCCTGCCTGTGGATTGGCGAGCTTGGCAATGTCAGCCGCATAGAATGCTTGAAAAAACCGCAGTTCGCCTAACACACCACTCGCCACTATTTCACGTAAGCGAGTTAAAAAAGGATGACAACGGTACATCAAACCCTCTAAACAATACACTTTCGCACCCGCTAATACTTCACGAATGACTTGGGCTTCGCGTCGATTCAAAATTAATGGTTTTTCACATATCATGTGTTTGCCGGCGTGCGCAGCATGTACAATCCAATCATAATGCAAATGGTTAGGTAAGCCGATATAAACCGCATCAATGTCTTCTGCTGAAAGTAAGGCATCGTAGGAGTCATAATAATGTGGAATGTCATGAGCATTGGCAAACGCTTCTGCTTTCGCTTTATCACGACTCGCAACAGCCACTAAACGTGCATGCGTTGCCGCTGAAAGGTGTTTTGCCATCGTAGAAGAAATGGGACTCGTTCCTAAAATACCCCAGCGTAAAATACGGCTCATGCTATTTCCTATTTAATGACTTAAACAAAAAGTATTGAGTTCTTGCAAAAAGCGCGTTGTGGCGCGGTTCGCCGCCATTACGCCGCCAAATGGATTAGCAGCGCGCAATGGTTCGCGTATCGTAAAGGTTTGCGTGGCAATAACTTGTCGTGTACTGCTACGCATTAATTCTGCGCGGACACTTAAAATCAATTGTGCGGGTTTTTGATTAAAATCTTGTAACAATGTTAAAAGGCGCGTATTCAATTCATATTCAGAGCGTGCCACGGTATTAGGACCAATCACAACACCGTAACGTTTATTTTGTTGTAACGATTGAATCATGAGCGGCAACAACATATTTGCCGGCTCTTCAGCCCACGCATTTTCAGCGAAATAAGCCACCTGGTAGGGATGATCACTGTAAGCCATATTGGTAGTGTCATACCAAGGTTGCGCTTGCGGTTTATTCACCAACAAGCTGGCACCACCGCGATGATGGGTAGATGCGTGAGAAATGGTTGGATGTAATTCATATTTATTTAACACATCAGGCACAGGCGAAAATAGCGAACAGCTCGTTAACAATAAGCTTGCAATAATCAGGCTTAATAGACGCATTATCTTCCCTCTCCCGGCCCTAACGATGGTTTCGCTGAACCACGAATGATAATCGATGGGTTTTGTTTCAAGCTCTTTGAAATATCCATTAAATTTTGTGACGTAGTTTGTAAATTCATCATTAACTGCTGCGCAGCTGGCATGGTTTGTGTTTCAAAAACGCGTACGGTCGATTGGCCCGATTGCAATAAAGGCGATAATTGTTTGGATGCGGCAGCCGTATTTTGCATGATAGCGGTTAATTGATCGCTGCTCTTTGCAAATGTGCCGGTAATTTCATTAATACTCTGCAACGTTCCATGAATAGCTGCAAGATTATCTTTATCAAGTAAATTATTAACGGCAGTGGTTACTTTTTGTAAATTGGTCGTTAGGCTAGTTAGGGCTGAATCTAACCGTAAAAATAATGACGGCTGTGTGGGAATGACGGGATAATTTTCACCGGGCAATGTTTGCAATGGTTTTAAATTATCACCCTTATCTTTTAATGCCATGTAACTAACACCGGTGATCCCACGCGTGGTTAACGTTGCGATCGTGCCGCGCGTGATTGGCGTACTCGTTTTAATACTTAATAACACTTCCACTAATTTCGGGTTGCTTTTATTCAATTCAATGTTTTTTACCTTACCCACATTGACACCATTGTATTCGACAACCGAATCAACGTTTAAACCCGAAACGGATTCCTTCATGTAAATTTTATATGTTTTAAAATGTTCAGAAGATAACCCTGAGGATAACCAAACAACGGTCACGATAATAGCGCTCACCAATGTGATAACAAAGAGCCCAACCGCAGTGTAATTGACGTTTGTGTCCATGCCTATTTACCTTGGTCTTGATACGCGAGTTCTGCCCCTCTCCCCCTCGGACCTGCAAAGAAACTTTGAATCAGCGGGTCTTGGTGGTGCATGAGCTTTTCCATGCTATCGACTGCAATCACATGGCCCTTCCCTAAAAATGCTACACGATTTGTGACTTCCCATAAAGTATCCAAATCATGGGTAACCATGACAATGGTTAGCCCCATGGCTTTTTGCAAGGTAAGAAGGAGATCGGAAAAACCGGCTGCGGTTTTAGGATCAAGCCCCGCCGTCGGTTCATCTAAGAATAATAATTCGGGGTCAAGCGCAATCGCGCGCGCAATGCCGCCCCGTTTTTGCATCCCACCGCTAAGCTCAGAGGGGTATTTATAAGCAGATTCTTCTGGTAAACCCGCTAAACCAATCTTGATGAGTGCGAGTGATTCAATCATATCCGGCGCCAAATCGGTATGCTCTTTCATTGGAAAGGCGACATTTTCCAATAAATTTAGCGAGCTAAATAACGCATTTTGTTGAAACAGCACGCCCCAACGCCGCTGAATGGCCAATAACGCTTTGGAACTGGCCTTCGTTATATCTGTATCAAGAATGTGGATACTGCCACTGGTTGGTTTCAACAAGCCCAACATTTCTCGGAGTAACGTGGTTTTTCCTGAGCCGCTCCCCCCAACAATACCCATTATTTCACCTTTTTTTATTTCTAAATTAAGGTGCGAGTGAATCGTTTTACCCCCCAAGCGGGTGGTTAAACCTTTAATGGTAATGATAGCCTCGGCGCTTTTTTTCATAGTTTCATCTTACTAAATAAGATAGAAAAAAGTGCATCCGCCAAAATAATGAGGAAGATGGACAAAACAACGCTGCGGGTGGTTTTTTCGCCCACGCTGCCCGCGTTATCCTCAACATTGATTCCCTCAAAACAACCCACTGTGCCAACCAATAAAGCAAAGATGGGGGTTTTGCATAATCCTAATAGTAATGTTTTAAGGGGCACGACACTGGGAAACCGGCTTAAAAAATCGATAGTCGTAATCCCCAACATGTTATTAGCCATGACCATGCCACCAAACAAGCCAAAAATATCGGACCACATGGTAAGAAGTGGCAATGCAATCACAAGACCAATGATGCGCGGCAGTAATAGTAATTCCGCTGGTGTGACACCCATTGTATTTAAAGCGTCTAATTCTTGGTTAATTTTCATGATGCCGAGTTCTGCCGTATACGCTGAACCCGTTCGTCCTGCCACCATGATGGCCGTAATCAGTGGGCTAAATTCGCGTAATATGGATAAACCCAATAAATCCACGATAAAAACATTGGCGCCATAGGTTTGTAATTGCAACCCCATTTGATAGGTCAGCACCACACCAATCATGAAAGATAAAACGGCAATGATGGGGAGAGCGAGCAATCCATTGCGAAAAATGGTCATGGCAATGGCATTCATCCGCCAATGCCAGGGATTAAGACCAATGCGCAGCATTTCAATGCTTAAAAAGCCGATAAAGTTTAAATATTGTTTAAACTCACGTAAGCCAAGAATAGTATTGTGCCCTAATCGGGTTAAGGCGCTTTCAACTTCTGGCGGCTCGGCTTCTTTTGCCGCACCATACTTTTCTTCTACCAGTTTTAATAAGCCAGTAATGTTATCTTTGAAATGAGTAAATTTTGCATTGCCACCCTGTTTTTTTAAGCGTTGTTGCAAATTCACTAAAAGCCAAGCGCCAGTGCTATCGAGATGGTCGATTTTACTGCCATCAATTAGGAGGGCTTCTTTCGTGTTAATGTCGTCTAGGGATTTTTTTAGAGCGGGAAGATGACGAATACTCCAATCACCTTGGCAATAAAGCGTATGTTTTGCTGCATCATAGTCAATCTGTTTGGACTGGTCTGCCATTTGGCCTATCCGTAAGCTAAACACACCCTAGTATATACCATTCGCAGTAATAAAAAAGGCCGCGATGAGCGGCCTTTAATGCGTAACCATGGATCTATTTATTTAGTATGGCTCGATTCAGTAGCACGGTGGTGCTGGCCTTGTTTTGCAGGGGTGAAGTTAACGGTGACACCTTCGGTTGCTTTAACCCATTCAGCGCCAGTGGTGCCTGCACAGCAAATTTGTTGATCGCGATACTTGTCGTCTAATTGGCAGCAACCTGTGCTATCTGTCATGCACGACACAAAACCGCTGTCTTTGCCACGAACTTGTAATTGAATTTTAGTGTTTACAACGGGTTTTTTGGTTTGGCTATCAATAGCTTTAATTTTCATAACAACACTCCTTTGTTCAGGTTAACGAAGTTCACTACAGAAGAGAATAATTACTATGATACCGGATGTGTAAAATTGAATTCTTAAATGGCGGGTTTTAAGCTGATTGTATTGAAGTTTTAAAGAGAAATTACCGAACTTTTCGCATAAAAAAACGCCGCAAAGGTTAATTTTGCGGCGTTTTTAAACTTAACTTACCTTTATTTTATGCGATACCAGGTTTGTGAACGACCAAACATGGAAACGCCGACGTAACCGCGGACTTCAATTTGACCATTACTGGTGTAGTTGACTAAACAGCGGTAGCTTTTACCATCTTTAGGATCAGTGATGGAACCGCCACTCCATTGTGATGGGTTACTCGAATCTTGGGTTAAACCCTGCATAATGGTCACGCCAACTAAGCTTTTGTCTTTGTAACGGCCTTTGCAACCGGTGCAAACGTCACCCGTCATATTTTCACCCGGAGAGACTTTAACGATGGTGCCGTACAATTTACCACCACTTAAAGAAATACGGACAACGGATTTTTGTTGGCCAGTTTTGTCATCGATTGTACGCCATAAGCCGGTTGGAGCGCCTGATACAGCCGCAAATGATACGCTTATCATTAAGAAACTGAGTAACACAACGAGGGATTTAGCTAGTTTTTTCATGACCTTGATTCCTTTTGGTTGCTAGCAATGAGAAAATGCCGTCTTGGATTTGCTCAACACTTCCTGTTCCATCAATTTTAAGGTATTTTGGTTGGTCCACGCCAGCGTTACTCGTGTTTTGTTGATAATGCGCCCGAAGCGGCTCAGTCTGCTGGTGGTAAATTTTTAAACGATTTCGGACGGTTTCTTCAGTGTCGTCAGACCGCTGAATTAACGGTTCACCCGTTTCATCGTCTTTTCCAGCCACTTTGGGTGGTTTATTTTGCAGGTGATAAATCCTACCTGATCCGGGGTGAATACGCCGGCCCGTCAGGCGCGCCACAATGTCTTCATCCGGCACATCAATATCAATGATGTAATCAATGGGGGTTATGGTTGCTAATGCTTTTGCTTGCGCAATCGTGCGAGGAAAGCCATCTAATAAAAACCCGTATTGGCAGTCTGGTTGTTTTAAACGTTGCTTCACTAATTCAATCATGATTTCGTCCGAAACCAGTTGCCCATTCTCAACCACGGCTTTTACTTTTTTTCCTAATTCGTTATCAGCAGCAATGGCAGCGCGCAGAATGTCGCCTGTCGAAATTTGCGGAATACCAAACTGTTGGTGGATGAGTTTAGCCTGTGTCCCTTTACCTGCCCCTGGGCAGCCTAATAAAATTAAGCGCATGTACGCAACTCCGATCGTGGCCATTTTGAGACGCTATTGTAGTGGTGATGGGCGGGGAAGACAATGCACTGTTAGCGGATTGGCGTACCATTTGTGTAACTTTTCAGCAAAAGGTAAGCGCGCTCGCTGCCCACTTCGCGCCATTGTTCATAGGCCATTAATGGCAGCAGGCTCGAATCGGGGCGTAAGCTTTGCAACACATCCATGAGCCGCACAAAATGCTTAGCGAGTAGCCAGAATAAATCATGCAGCGCATGAGACACATTGGCATAGGCAGATTGCCCCATATCAACAAAATAGCGAATGGTGACGAGTTTAGCCTCGGCAACTTGCGGAAATAATCCTGCGTACAATAAACATTGATCACCCACAATTTGTAAGTGCATGGCACGCAATTTAGGCGGTTGCTGTTTAGCTTCTAAGAAGTTGGTTGCAAAAACTTGCTGAGCCAAGTCCGGTTTATCGCTATATCGAATTAACAATTCCGTCAAATAGTGTTCTAGATGCGCTGGCAGTGTCAAAGCCAAACGCCCTTCTGCTTCACGAATACTATGCTGCCATAATTGCTGGACTGACTCATGTCTAAGCAAATTACTCATAATCACCTCTTAACTGCTTCACACTACTTATAATTTAAGTATAGTAGACATTTTAGACCTTGTTTTTATGGTAAGCTATTGAATCTATGACTAAGCGCACTCTATTTATCTCAGACCTCCACTTATCACCACGCCTCCCGACTTTAACCCAGCTTTTTTTATCTTGGTTAAAACAACAAGATAGCTGCGTGGATGCCTTATATATTTTGGGCGATTTTTTTGAAGCGTGGGTTGGTGATGATGATGAATCGGATTTTGCCAACGAGCTTAAGAAAGCGCTAAAAACAGCGAGCGCGCACTTCCCTATTTATTTTCAACACGGCAATCGCGACTTTCTCGTGGGAAACGATTTCGCCAAGGCAGCCAATCTTAAAGTATTACCTGAAGAATGTCGGCTACTGTTATATGGCAGCCCCGTTCTACTCATGCATGGCGATCTTCTTTGCACACACGATATCAATTATTTAAAAACGCGCAAATGGTTTCATAAACCGTGGGTGCAATGGTTGTTTTTACATTTGCCGCGTAAACAGCGCGAAAAAATTGCAGAACGCTTACGTGCAAAAAGTTCGACTTATACTAAGACAATGGCTGCGGATATAATGGATGTTAGTCAAGAAGCGGTGCAGGAAGTGATGAGTCGTTATGCTGTGAATACACTTATTCATGGCCATACTCATCGTCCTGCCTTTCATGAATTTACTTTCCATAAAACGCCCCAATTACGTATCGTGTTAGGCGCCTGGCATGAACGCGGCAATGTTTTGATTTGGGAAGAAAATGGCGCAAAACACTGGGAAGAATTTGGTAATTTAGCTGAACCCCACGTATAATTCGCACGAAAAGATTGAGGGTTTAGCATGCGCATTTTATTTTTAACTCACCGTCACACCGATTTAACTATCGGTGGCCTCGCTGAATTTTTAACGCTGCTCCCACATTATTTAATTCCGAGTGAGATTGAAAGTTACATTTACACCCAAGCCAGTGATAAAAAAAATCAACGTTTGCAAGGCCCAAAAATTTTAACGAATCAAGCCAAGCATTTCTCTGGGCCTTTTTTAAAACCCAGCTGGTTTCCCTCTTCACGCGCACTTAAACCATTACTTCAACTTTGTCAGCAGGAAAAAATTGAGCTCATTCATGCGCAAGGAACTTACCGTGCTGGTTACATGGCAAGCGCATTACAACGTCACACGCAATTACCGTACATTATTACCAGTCACAGCGATATTCTGACAACCAACTCCGATCGACTACAGCGCCGCAGTATTTTACGGCGTTGCCAAACTAGTTTAAAAAACGCTGCCTTTGTCACACACCTGACACCACAAATGGCAGCGGCATCACACGCTATTTTTAATACCGCGGAAAAAAGTGCGATTGTGCATAATGGGATTGATGTCAAAACGTATCAAACCTTTCAAGCTAAAACGCAACCGTATTTTCTTGCCATTGGTCGCTTAGTACCAGAAAAAGGCTTTTTAGTTTTATTAGACGCTTTTATTCAATTGCAGGAATCGGGCAGCGATGCCTCTTTAGTTATTGCGGGTACCGGAATATTAGAAACAACGTTAATGGATCGGGCGCGTGCTGCAGGACTTAATATTGTTATGGGTTGTGATAATCCTATTACCATTGCGAAACGAAGTGTTGTTTTCACTCAATATGTGCGCGCCGAATTAAAACAGCAATTATACGCAGCGGCAAAATGCATTTTATTTGCACCTCAACCCGCTATTTGGGAAGAAGCGTTTGGCATTGTGCAGTTAGAAGCAATGGCTGCGCAAAAACCCTTAATTGCCAGCGACATTCCCGTGACGCGTTATTTACAACAACTCGGCATGCAAGCTGAATTAGTCGACGCCGCAAATAGCGCGGCATGGTTTGAAGCCATGCAAAAATTACTACAAGACGATGCGCGGTGTGAAATGATGGCTGCTAAAAATAAGTTGGCCGTGCAACCATTTGATTGGAGCGTTATTGCCGCTCAGTATGCCGATATTTACCGTCGAGTAATCCATCATCACACCATGAGTAATTCATAACGCACACCTCGACCTTCGCCCATGGATTGCAACGCTTTCATTTCCACTAACTGTTGCAAATCGCGAGTCGCTGTTGCTTTTGATGTGTCGGCAATAATCATGTATTTTTTCGCACTCATTCCGCCGTTAAACCCTTTACTCCCCGCTGCCAACATGCGCTCTAACACTTTTTGTTGACGCGGATTACATAATGGCAAAAACTTCTTGCTAAATTGATGTCTCTTAAAAAGAAAATCAATTAGTATTTCACTGGCCGTTTGTGCCTTAGCAATAACGTCAATAAAATAATTAATCCATGACGTGATTTCATTGCGCCTGGATGCCGCCTGCAATGCAGCATAATACGCTTTTTTTTCAGCCTCGATGGTTTGCGAAAGACTTAATAAAATGGGTTCAGCAAAACCTTGCGCTAGTGCTTTTTCAGCAATTGCCCGCCCTATTCTGCCATTGCCATCATCAAAGGGATGAATACTTTCAAAATACAAATGCGCGATGGCCGCGCGAATCGGTGCAAAATGCAGGACTTTGCTTCCACCCGGAGCAGTATCATTAAACCAGCGAATAAACTTTTCCATTTCTGCTGGCACCGCTCTTGCCGGCGGCGCTTCATAATGAATAAGCAATCGAGTTGGGTTTCCTGAAACAATTTGCATGGGCTCATTATCCACGCGATAACGCCCGACTTTTAAATGGGGATTAGGACTATTAACGAATAAATTCAAATGCCAGTCAAACAACTGCTCTTCACTAAGCGGCACCATGACCGTTTTGCGTACGTTAACAATTAATTCTGCTATTGCAACAGCACGCGTGTCTTTAACCCGCGACTTATGGTCAGGTAACCCAAGTTTATTGATGATGGATGAGCGCACATCTGCTGGTGCAATTACTTCGCCTTCAATTTTTGACGTTTTAATTGCCTCTTCAACTAACACATCAACCAACGCATCGAGTTGCAGATTTTTTTCTAAGTGGCTCAGCTTGCCGCCTAGGGTTCCCATTTTTTCAACCAAAGCAATGGCAGCCGTTTCAACGCACCCGGCGTCGTAATGGAAGTGTGGCCAATCAGATTGTTGCCAATTATAAAGGTTCATGAGCCAATTATATCAAATAATCGGCTCAAACTTTAAGGATTATTGAGCCGATTAAAGGGGCTAATCGGCTCATTTGTTAATATTTCAATAGGTTAGGCAACGGGCATGTACGTCATCACAATGCCATGCAACTTAAAGTCTTCCTTTAACTGGCCGGCTAGATTATTTGCTACGGTAATTTTAGGCTCCGGCCCGACATAGACCCGCACTGCCTCATTGCCAAACTTGGCATATTTTTGAGTAAACGCTTTATACCCACTGGCTTTTAATAAGCTCACCAAGCGCTCTGCATTCGCTTTATTTTTAAAGCTGCCCAATTGAATTACCCAAGCAGCCGATTGCACTTCAGCCAATGCGCTATCGACCGTTTTGGCACTCGGTTTTACTTCGCGCTTTGCCACTTGAACTGCTGCTTTGGCTTTCGTTTTACGTTCAGCCGTTTTCATTTTTTCGGTAATGCTTTCAGGCCTTGCATCAATCTCAAAGGCATTATTAGCAACCGCTGGCGTTGCTTTTGCTTCGGTATCTTCTACGGTGGCA
>CAZQXH010000032.1:0-16277 GCA_964597435.1 uncultured Coxiellaceae bacterium
GCATGCCATTCCAGCAACTATCCAACGATACGCTTGGGTTGGAAGAAATGAAGAGGGTACTAAGGTTGCATTAATGCTAAGCCATTTTGGGCCATCTTCCCAAGCGCCTTTTGCTAAATTAATTGTAAAACAAGCTGATAAGGCTGAGCCTTTGTTTGTAGACACAGCGTACAACATGTCTGGGGGAGAAAAAGAGCTTACTGAACTTTGCTTATACTTACTAAATAAAAATACTGAACAATTAAAAAACCTTGGCATTGTCTTATCGAGTGATTTCCTCACTGAAGCAAATGCAATAGCGCTTTCAAATCATGATTCGAGTATCGCTTCGGGTTGGGTTGATATAGAAAAAATTGGCATTGAAAAATTTTCAATTAAAAGTTACAAATCCGATTCGTGCCCCGAAACCTCAGAAGGCATTGCAATAGATATTGAATTAAACGGAGAGAAACGACTGACTGCAAAGCCTGCTGCTGATGAATGTTGGAATGATGGATTCTTGCTCAGAAATATTTTTAGAACCAAGAAAGCGCTTTGGTTTATTATGAACATGCATGCTTATGGCCTTGCAAATGTAGATGCCTATTGGATAGATGTTCAAGGTGTTACTTTTTAGAATGTGTCCAGTCAGCATTGGTTGGGACAAATCGTCAACTGACATAGCTGCCGGCGCACTTACTCTTTATTTTACTGAATTAAACAGCCGGCGCGGCGTGTTTCATCGCGTTGCGTTTCGATGTTGCTCGCATTTTCTAACAAGCATTGTTTTTGTTTGAAACGACGTCTGACAAAGGTAAGCACGGTGCTGACCTCTTGACGCTTTTCCTTCTCGCCCCAATCGGTGCCGGCATAATCAAATCCCAGCCCAGAATGAGAATTAAAATCCAGAGGAAACATTGATCCACCACCGCATGTGAAATTAAAACTACGACGAGAGTTTTGATTATTAATGACGAGGTAATAAAGCCCCTCGGCAACATCTTGTGCTATATTTGCCGGCAAGAAACGTTGAACATAGCCAATTACTTGACGCCAAAATAAATCGCGTTGATTCCAATTCCAGCGATCAAAGTTTTCTTCATGCAGTTGAAGTACCTTGATGAGATGTTGAGGATTAAATACTTTTTCTTGCTGCGAACGGTCAGTGAAGGCCACTCTGAATTGGTTAAGCGTTTGGCAAAGACGGGAGTCATTTTGCTGCTTAGCTAACGCAGCCTCCAACTCGGCCTCTGAACTTTGAGTAATCACCTCAAGCAATACACCAAAATCAAAGGGTGTTTGTGATGCAAAATATTTCTCATGTCCTTCAGGAAAAACCTCATGATATTGGCGCGTTGCTTCCTCAGGATTCATGTACTTCTTGAGCATCTCGCACATCTCTTTATCCAGCGCACACAATGCGGCTTGGAAGGGCGTCACATTGCTAATGGTGCGTCTTGAATAATCCATGGCTGTGCCTTTGGCAGAGGAAAACTGTGGCCTTTCCTTGATGAAGTCTTCTGTCTGAGTAAGATTACCTTGCTGTACGGTGAGCACAATCTGATGCGCTAGTTTTCGGTCAAGGGTTGTTGCGAATACGCTGAGCTGGCTTAGATAACCAGCGTATTTGAGATCTAAATAATCAACCAATTTTTCCTGTATATCGGGATGAAGAAAATTGAGAAAGAGGGTTTTTCTAAATTCCTCCGCATCCTTTTGATCAACGTTAAGCGCTATATCAAGCCTTTGGGTATCTGCTTTCGCTTCAGCCATTAAATTAGCTAGTCCTGAATTGACTCGCTGCATGGCTCGTCCCCTTTTTTTTATGATAGCGTCTTTATGTATAGAATATTATCATTTAATCGTTAAAAGAATCTTAACCGCTCAATGGAATGCATATGGAATTGATCTAGAAATGGGCGCTTTGCAGGCAGGATCGAGTGATGGGGAATGGCATGGTCGCTAACTGGGCGCAATGAAAATTGATAAAGCATTATTTAATGCAGCCTATGCAAGGCAAACAGAAATATATGAGCTTATGGTCATGCTCGATAAAGATTCAAGTAGAATGAATATAAGGCTATCATTTCAATTAATGACCTAGCTGTATTAGATGGGAGATTGCCTCCCAAGGTTTTAGGCTTAGTGATTGAGTGGTCAAGCATTCATAAAGAAGAATTACTGGAAGACTGGCGATTAGCCGAGAGGTTAGAGGAGCTTAAACCAATTGCACCATTGGAGTAAATTATATGTTATTTGACGTAATTGAAGTTAAACCACTAACTGCATATAACTTATACTTGCGCTTTGAAGATGGCACAAGCGGTGAAATTGACATTTCGAAGGTTATTGAATTCCAGGGTATCTTTGCAAAATTAGCTGACAGAAATTATTTTTCTACTGTTAAAGTGAACCCAGATCTTGGAACTATATGCTGGGAGAACGGAGCTGATATCTCTCCTTGTGATCTGCCCCGAGTTTAGTAGACACTAATTTCTAAAGTCCACTTGCAAGCTCATATGTTGAAGGATATCTTGATATGCCTGGTAAATAGCAATAAGTAATAGTTCCACATCAATATAGTTGTCTAACTTTACGGCTGTCTTGGGTAGCAAGATGGTATTAAACAATAAAGAGAGTGTCGCTTCGCCTTGTTCATTTAACTTCCCCTCTGTAATTCCTGTTCTAAATACATCAATCAATGATTGAGCATAGGTAGCATAGTCAACAGGAACCAACATAGTGAGGGCATCTTCAGCAATAAATTTTTGCTAGGTATAACATTCCTTAATTCCTCTTTAGTGATTGATTTTATAGTGAATTTCTTGTGACACTCTTACGACATATCTTGCGACAATCTTGCGACATTGGTAAGATATACCTAACTGGAGCATATATAATGTTTAAGCTAAAATTTAAAATTACTAATTCAATCGCGAATGCGCTAACTGCGATAGAGCGGGCTAGAGGATTTCTAGAGGCGGCCACTCTTTCTGATGAGTGGGTTGCCAAGATGCAAAACAAGGCTTTGATATTAGAAGCGCATCATACCACGCATATTGAAGGTACGCAGCTTACTTTGGAGCAATCAGAGCAACTATGGGCAGGCCAGCATCTTGCAACCGTTAATCCCGACGATACAAAGGAATTATTAAACTACCGACAGGCATTTGACTTAGTCGCCGGTTATGTAGGTGATGGGGAACTCATTACCGAAGGATTGATTAGAGAAATTCATAAACGACTTGTGGATGGGGTGAGAGGAAATGCCGCTACCCCTGGTGACTACCGTAAAATCCAAAATTATGTTGTTAACTCTAAAACGAAGGATATTATTTACACGCCTCCAGCAGCTTTCGAAGTATCCCAGATGATGCATGAATTAGTGGATTGGATAAATCACGAGACAGAGATACATCCTGTCTTAATGTCAGGTATTGCGCAATTTCAGCTCGTACACATTCACCCATTTTTAGATGGTAATGGCAGAACTGCGCGGTTGCTATCAACACTTTGTCTTTATCAGAGAGGGTATGATTTTAAAAAATTATTTACTATTAGTGAATATTACGACCGCAATAGGACTGATTATTATCAAGCAATTCAAAGTGTACGTGAGCAAAAGATGGATATGACTGGATGGATTGAATATTTCGTTCAAGGCTTATCTACTCAACTGCAAGAAGTAAAATCACTGGGTAAGCAGGCAATAGAGCAAGATGTTTTGGCAAAACAATATCATTTATCGGATAGACAAAAACTAGCAATTGAATACATTGCCAAACATGGCGGCATTACTATTCAGCAGTTTGAAAATATTTGTCCTGATGTAACACGACGAACTTTACAACGTGAATTAAAAGAATTAACAGATAAAAATATTTTAATAACTACGGGTGCTACCAGTAATTTAATTTACGAGATGCAAGTAAAGAGTAAGTAAGATTAAATAGGGATGTCTAAGCATAGGAGAACGTGATGAGGAAAAAATTATCTATAGTTGCGATAGGGTGAATAATGAAAACAGTTTTGCTAGATCTACCAATGCCAATTACTACATCACGAATTCTTTTAAGACCACCTCAATCGGGTGATGGTGTTGTACTAAATGCAGCAGTGCTAGAGTCGTTTGATAACGCGAGTGGGAGATTCTCCTGGAAACCGCATTCTAGGTAGTGGATATGTCGATGTCATCGCATGGCTTCACCTTTTTCTGGTAATCCTGAAATACCTTCCAAGCTTATAACATCGGTAAATTCAAATGATTTTTCTTCGCACACGCTTTCGCAATATCGTATCCCGCATCGGCATGGCGCATTACACCGGTTGCAGGATCATTCGTTAAAACGCGTTCCAGGCGCTTCGCTGCGGCATCGGTACCATCAGCCACAATCACTACTCCAGCGTGTTGTGAAAAGCCCATGCCAACGCCACCACCATGATGTAAGCTGACCCAGGTTGCGCCGCTTGCGCAATTCAGTAATGCGTTTAACAAGGGCCAATCCGAAACGGCATCCGATCCGTCTAACATGCTTTCCGTTTCACGATTAGGGCTTGCAACAGAGCCTGAGTCTAAATGATCACGACCAATCACGAGCGGTGCTTTTAGCTCGCCATTTTTAACCATTTCATTAAATGCTAATCCTAAACGCGCCCGATCACCCAATCCTACCCAGCAAATTCGGGCAGGCAAACCTTGAAACGCAATGCGTTCGCGTGCCATGTCAAACCATTGATGTAAATGTTTATCGTGAGGCAATAATTCTTTCACTTTTTGATCGGTGCGATAAATATCTTCAGGATCACCCGATAATGCCGCCCAACGGAAGGGGCCAATGCCTTCACAAAAGAGCGGGCGAATATAAGCTGGTACAAAACCCGGAAAATCAAAGGCATTGCTGACGCCTTCTTCTTTCGCCATTTGACGAATGTTATTGCCGTAATCAAAGGTGGGAATGCCCGCTTCATGAAACGCTAACATCGCACGCACTTGTTCAGCCATGGATTTTTTAGCAGCGGCAATCATTTTTTCTGGATGGTTTTTACGGAGCGCGGCTGCTTCTTCTAAACTCATGCCGCGTGGCAGATAACCATTTAACGGGTCATGCGCACTGGTTTGATCGGTCACCATATCCGGTTTAATACCGCGACGCACTAATTCGGGAAAAATCTCGGCAGCGTTGCCAAGCAAGCCAACTGAAATCGTTTTACCTTGATTGCAATGATCTTTGATAATCGTTAACGCTTCATCTAAATCGCGAGCTTCGCGGTCTAAATAACGGGTTTCTAAACGCCGCTTAATTCGTGTGGGGTCGCATTCAACTGCCAACATTGACGCGCCCGCCATGGTTGCAGCGAGCGGTTGCGCACCACCCATTCCGCCTAGTCCTGCGGTTAAAATCCACTTGCCGCGTAAATCCGCATTAAAATGTTTTTTACCCGCAGCCACAAAAGTTTCATACGTTCCTTGCACAATGCCTTGGCTGCCAATATAAATCCAAGAACCGGCAGTCATTTGGCCATACATCATTAACCCTTTGCGGTCTAATTCATGAAAATGCTGCCAATTTGCCCAGGCAGGAACTAAATTAGAGTTCGCGATTAAAACGCGTGGTGCATCCGCATGCGTTTTAAAAACGCCAACCGGTTTACCCGATTGAATTAACAACGTTTCATCTGCTTTTAAGGTTTTTAATGTCGCCACAATTTTGTCGTAACATTCCCAATTCCGCGCCGCACGGCCAATGCCGCCATACACCACTAATTCAGCGGGGTTTTCGGCGACATTCGGATCTAAATTATTCATCAACATGCGCAGCGCCGCTTCTGTTTGCCAATTATCAGCAGTCAAAGTGGTGCCTTGCGGCGCGCGAATATGGCGTGATGTGTCAAGGCGAGGATTGGCGATCATAAATTATCCGTTGCTGTGAATAGGGATGTGATGATGTAAAATTTCATGGATCATGGATGCGGCTAATCGTGCTGTGCGTTGGTCGATGTCAAGGCTCGGTGCTAATTCAGCAATATCATAACTCAGCACTTTGCCAGAACCGGCTAACGAGTGCAGCATGGGAATCACTTGGCGCGGGCTAATGCCTAACGCTTGCGGTGCGCTAACACCCGGTGCATAAGCATGTGCGAAGACATCCAAGCAGAGACTCACATAAATAAACTTATTGTAGAAAATAACGCGATTAACAAAGTTGATGCATTTGGTGCGATTTTCATTGTACAACTCGTCGGCCATTAACATTTCGACATTGTAGCGTTTCGCCGTTTCAAATAGTTGTGCCGTATTGCCACCCGGTTGAATACCAATGCAGCTGTAATCAAGTCGTTTATCCGCAGCTTCATGAGCTTGCGCAATTTGTAAAAAGGGTGTTCCCGAGCTGCCGGCATTTTCGGGCAATAAAGGGCGCATATCAAAATGAGCATCGAAGTTTAAAATACCCAGCGAGTCATTTTTGATGACTTTACTCAACCCTAAATAATGTCCGTAAGCCATTTCATGGCCGCCGCCTAATAAGATGGGTGTTAATCCTTGTTGTAATAAAAGAGCGACTGCATCGCCTAAGGCTTCTTGTGCGGCAGCTAAATCACCATCGCTGCAGGTAATGTCGCCTGCGTCATAGCAAATTAGATCGTCTTTGTGAATGGATAGACGACCCAGCATCTCGCGAATGGATTTTGGACCTTCAGCGGCACCCACGCGACCGTGATTACGGCGCACGCCTTCATCGCAAGAAAAACCTAACAGCGCAAAGCCGGTTAAGGGCGTAGTGGGAAGAGCAGTTAAATCGAGTTGTTGAACAATTTGGTAGATACAAGAGCGAGGTGGAGAGTCTTGACGACCGCGCCAAAGAGATTGTAAAGGTGCGACATATCGATCTGTCCATGCCATCGCTAAGCTCCCGTAAGGTTTGAATTATGGGCGTATTTTGAGGTAGTTTAGGGGGATTAGCAAGTAGCGCCTTAATATTCATTACTAAAGTGAGTTTTTCATGAACTGGGACCAACTTTTTATCAATGCAACACTCTTTGATGTTGACCTGAAAACGAACCAAGCCTTAGCAGTACAAGCGGGGCGTATCGCTTGGATGGGTCCCATGCAAGAATTAAGCGGCGATCCGCAAACACTTTCGAAAAATGTCCAGGACATACAAGGCCGATTGTTAACACCGGGTTTAATTGATTGCCACACGCATGTGGTATTTGGGGGTAACCGCGCGCATGAATTTGCGTTACGCGCTAAGGGCGCGAGTTATGCCGATATTGCTAAACAAGGTGGCGGTATTCAAGCAACAGTGGGGGCAACGCGTGAATTGAGTGAAGACGAATTATTGGCGGTGAGTTTGCCGCGCGTGCAAGCATTAATGGAAAGTGGTGTGACAACGCTTGAAATTAAATCGGGTTATGGTTTGGATTTTGAAACTGAAATGAAAATGCTGCGCGTTGCGAAACGAATTGGTGAAACGTTACCGGTTGATGTAATCAGCACTTTTTTAGGAGCACACACTTTTCCGCTAGAATATAAAGGTAGGGAAGAAGTGTATGTAAAAATGTTGTGTGAAGAAATGATTCCCGCCGTTGCTGAATTAAAGCTTGCGCAAGCGGTGGATGTGTTTTCAGAATCGATCGCGTTTAACTTAGAACAAACCGAAGCGATATTTACAGCCGCAACGCGGTATGGTTTGCGCGTGAAAAGTCACGCCGAACAATTATCAGCGAGTGGTGCCGCCGAATTGGCCGCGCGATTTAAAGCCTTATCGGTTGATCATTTGGAATATTTAACGGAGGCAGGCGTGGCTGCGATCAAAGCATCGGGCACGGTTGCTGTGCTGTTACCGGGTGCTGCGTATTTTTTACGTGAAACGCATATGCCACCTATTGCCGCCTTGCGTGCTGCAAAAGTGCCGATGGCAGTGGCAACCGATTGTAATCCGGGAACCTCACCTTTGTTGTCATTGGTGACAGCGATGAATATGGCTGTCACTTTGTTCCGGTTGACGCCGGAAGAAGCGTTGCTGGGCGCTACGCAGCATGCAGCGCTTGCATTGGGGCTGGCAGATCGTGGGAGTTTGAAAACGGGATTGCGCGCGGATTTAGCGGTGTGGGATGTGAGTTCGGTTACTGAATTATTATATTATTTAGGGCGAAATTCATTATTGGCTCGATTTCAGGGTTAATTCAATGTTTATGAGCGGTGCGAATGAAATTCTCACCCCATCTTGTAGGGAGCACTTCAAGATGCAAAAAGCGCATCTTGAAGTGCGAATGGATGGAAACATTTAATGGATCACAACGCCATTGCCTTGCAATTCCACTTTCGATGGAATTCCTTTAATTTGTACGGCTGCATTTTCTGCGCCGCGCGCGATGCGATTTGCGCCATAAACCATAGCGCCAGCGGTTGCAGCCGTTCCTGCTGCTTGTAAGCCCACAGTGCCCGGGCCTGAAACGGTGCCGCCGGTTGCGGCAACAACGGTGCCTTCTTTATTTAAAACAACTAGCATGCGAGAGCTTGCAAAGAAATCATTATGGCTCACTTCGTAAACAGGTAATTCATTGGGGCCGAGCTTGCCGATGGATTTAATGGTAGGCGTGCAGGCGGCGAGAAAGAGGCTGATTGTGATGATTAGACAATGTCTTAGCATGGTTTTTATTATATGGTCGTTTTGTGAGTTAAGGCATGATAGCGGATTTTGAAGTGGAATTAAAGAAACCGTCATCGCAAGGGGCTGCGGCAATGACGGTCGATGATTTTATGAGGGGTAATATTAGGCCGCAGCTTTGTTGCAAAAAGCCACACAGACTTTTTTCGTAATGACTTGTCCGCCGCAAGTGGAATAACAGGTGTGAAAGGTATCTTCGCAGGCGCAAGATTGATTGCAAGAATAAGAATTGTCGAAGGCGCTAACATTGAGGTCTACTTTTTTACCTTGACGTAATCGGTCTTGTTTATAGATTTGAAACTTAGCTAATGCATCTTGGTGAGCGCGTAATTGACAGGTGTTTTTTGTCACTTCGCAAGATTGTTGGCAAGCATTTTTACCTTGCACGCATTGCGCGGCACACATTTTTCCCATGCCATTTTGCGGCGGAATGTAAGAATAATTGGTTTTATAGATGGGGCCGCAGGCAGTCAGGGTCAATATAGCACAAAGACTTAATAGTAAGCTGAAAATTGTTTTCATGGATTTCTCGTTTTTAAAGGGGAATTTAGCATTAAATTTAAACTCATTTGAAGGAGAAGGCAATGAATTTTCCGCTGTTTTACTGACTGACGATAGCATGATTTAAGTCTATTCGCTTTCCTGTTTTGCAAACAAACAAGAATCAAATTGGCCGTCATTTTCAACAGAACACCATCGATATCCCGGCATAATGGATTTCCAGTTGCCGGATACGGCGTAATAATTATGATTATTTGTTAAATGATACACCGTTAATTTTTTATCTTGTGGATTTTTATACTCGCAATCCGCTGGGCCAAAACCATCGATATTAGACCAAATGGTAACTTGCACGAAAGGTTTACCTTGAAAAGTTGAATCGCAATGGATTGGTTTTGCTAAAGCGAATTGAGTAATGAGTGTGCTTGCTAAAAAAATAAGGGTGAAAGACATCCGCATCTTCGAATCTCCTAAGTTGGGAGGAGAAGGATAAGAAGATTGATTTATCTTGTCAACCAATAAAATGTTAATGGTTGACAGATGGGCGGTTAATTTTTTCTTCAAACTTTATGTGGTTTTGCCAATAGGATTGTGGTTGCGTGTCATCGGCTACTCAGGCAATCTTGATGACGCTATTGGTATTATCAGATAATTTAATTTCAGTAATTTTATTATTTATCTGACTTACCATAAAATCCGCGCAGGATTTTATAAGTTCACGCGTATCATCCCAATATTCTTTTTCTTCACCTTTGTAAATTGCTTTTGCCCTTTCCATGACTGGGCGATATTTTTCAGGCAAGCGATTAATAGCCCAGTCTGCTGCCGCTGGCTTTGAACGTATGGTATCCGTCACTACAGTGCTCCAGATGCGGGAAAAAGTTAACAATGCGTTACGAGTATCGCTATCAAGATCACACAATAGATGTGGTAATGCATCGGTAGTGGCAAGCAAAAAATCCTGGTAAGGAACTTTGCAAAGTGTTTGATCCGGATTGCTACCCATTAAGGTTTTGCTGGCTAATAAAACTTGAGTGATGAGTAATGCTAGGTCAGGCATTTCTTTAGTCGGCCACGGCTCTATATTTCCGCTTTCAAATTGCTTACGTAACCAATCACCATATTGAAAATCAAATTGGGGTGGATAGTGCCATGGATTAATTGCAGACTTTTCGACGATCGTCATTTCAATGGGTAATTTTTTACTTTTCAAATAAATGCCAGAAATTTTAAGCAAACATCTAGCAAGCTCAGCTTTTTCTTCCCGCGTGGTGGCTCTTTTTGAGACAACGAATAAATCAATGTCACTATATTTTTGCAGCCCTCCTAATATTGACGATCCATATAAATATACGCCCAGTAGATCATCTCTAAATATGTCACGCAGTAAGTTAAGACATTGGTTAACTTGCTTTTCTGTATTATTTAACATAAGACATTCTCTATCATCCGTCTTGCTAGTGCAGCTAAAACTGAGTTTCTATGCTTGTAATAGGGCAACATAATTAATGCAATTGATAGTGCCCAGCCAGGGCCCTCTTTCCTATCTGTCATCATCTTCATTTTAAATCCTAAAATCATTTTATATTTTTCTCAGCTTTAATCTATTATCTTTCCTAGCCCAATTCGCCTTGGCCTGGTAAAGAAAATCATTACTAGTGATGAAATTAACACATTGATAATTAAAACATTTAATTTATTATCAAAAGCCCCGCGTTTGACTTTATTTTGTGCAAATTGTATTATATGCGCATAAATTCAAGTCACAAACGAGGCGTTGCATGCAGCACAATAACCAGGAACACTTACAAAAAGCCTACGTATTTTTCGCTCAAGCGGAAAAAGAGCGTCGAGAAAATCGTTTTTCTAAAGCGATAAACTATTATGAGCAAGTGCTAAAACTGCATCCGACATATGCACGCGCGCATCTAGGTAAGGCACAGTGTAGTTATCAGCTAGCTGTGCAGGCGAAAGCAGCAAAGAGTAGTTTTACTGCTATATTTGCCGATACAGACCATAGTAAGCATTTAGACTCAGCCATTGCCTCTGCAAATACAGCATTAGAGCTTGATCCTGGTTTAACAAGCGCCCATGTATTGTTAGGCGCGTTATTCGGCGCTAAACGCTCCTATGCTAATGCGCATACGCATTTCGCAAAAGCACTTGAGCTTAACCCGAAAGAAAATATTTATGCTCAACGCGGCTGGATTTTTTCTAGTGAAAATAGATTAATGGAAGCATTGGAAGACTTTCAAAAGGCAGTTGAACTAGATCCCAAGGACGTTAAATCGTGGAGGGGAGCGGCTAACCTTTATCAGAGGCAAAATAAACCTTTAGAGGCAATGGAGTGTCTAGCTAATGTACCTAGCTCGGATAAGGCTAATCAAATTACACAGCAACGTTTTTTTACACTACTTCAACAACAATCTAAAGAAAATCTACTCGAATATATTAACGAACTTTCAGACCGGAGAGCTTTAAGGTTGATTGCGTATATTTATAAAAATTATTACGCCGGAAGTTTATCTTCAGCCATAGTAAGCTTTTCTCAACCTATGGATGTACCTGAGCATAAATTTTTATCATTTGAAGAAGCTGAAAAGCTTTATCAAAATAATAAAAATGTCATGGATTATTTATCGATAGCAAAAACTGCGCGCCGCTTAGTAATGACTGGGCACGTATCTCCTACGCCGAGATTATTTATGCAAGGGAATCGGGACCTTAGAGTTAAGCTTACTGCAGCGGCTGCTAACTATATCCCTCAGCATGAAGCTTTAGAAGTGGCAGACAAGCAATTATCCATTTATGAAAAAAGGTGGGCTAAAAAATAAAACTTACCTGTGGAATTGCGTCACAGGTAGATTAATAAATATAACGGATGATTTGTTTATATACTCATTGCACTTTAAAAAAAACGAAGTGCAATGGGTACATTATAAAAGAGCGCCAATACCGAGTAATATAATTCCAACGCCTAGATGGATGTAATCAACCATGGGATTAAAGTTCATATGCATAAAATGGTCGTGGGTCATAAATCCCGCCATAGCGAGCGCGAAAAAAATGATACTACTAAATACTAGGAAAATTCTTGCTGTTTTTAACGTTAATGCGGCAAATAAACCGATAACGGAAAGAGTTAAATGGAGCCAGCAATGGTGGAATTCAACGTATTGATATCCACTCATAGGGCCAGCATATATTAGTCCCACGCCTGTAACAATGGAAAAAACAACTACAAATCCACGGATGAAAAGAGAGCGAGTTAACATAAAAAGTATCCCCTCTAGGCTTTAAAAAGACGCATTTCAATATTTCCATTTAATTTCCCCAAAAAGAACTGCAATTTCTTTTCAAGTGCTAAAGAAGTTCCTGGGGGTAATTCCAATCGATACCTTTGTAATAACATAACAAGAAAAAGAGTACCTTGATTAATTGAAAATCGTTTAGCAATACAACCTTGCATGCCATGTGAAAAGCCTAGGTATAGAATCTTTTGTTCAGGAGAAAGAGGTTGCAAAAATCTGCTTGGATCAAAGCTCTCAGGATTTGGCCAATATTTTGAAAGTTTATGGCATACTAAAACAGGTATTATAAGATCAGTCCCTTTTTTAATTTTTATTCCACCTATCGTATCGTTATCTTTACTCATGCGAAAAATGTTTAATAATGCCGGAAATAATCTAGTTGCTTCTAAAAAAACGGCTCTGGTATAGACAAGTTTTTGTAGATCATCATAATTAGGATTTCTATTTCCAACCACGCTGTCAATTTCCCTGCAAATATTATCTTTGATAGCTGGATCTGAAGAGAGATGAACTAAGAGGTGGCTTAATAGCCCAATGTTATTATGTGTTGATGATATCAATGTTGCGAAGGCTCTTCCTGCTAAATGCCTTTTCATATTGATATCCAGCTCAGCAAACGTGCTAGGGTGCTTACTGCGGTTTGCTAAAAACCTGATAAAATTAAAATCAGAGCTATCTTGTTGCATTGAGCGCTCCATTAATTGGAACCCAATATCAATGGCTTTCTTTTTGCAATCAAGATAGTGTCGGAATGGAGTTGAAAAGGGTAGTTTTCCAAGAAATTTTAAATAGTAGTTAAGAGGGGAAAAATACTTAAAGGTACGATGAATCAAGTCTGATGCAGCGGGTATATTATCCAAATGGATGCCGCTTAAAAAGGTGTCTAAGTAAAGAGAAATAAAAAGGCAACTTAATTCGTTTCTTAAGTTAAGCGGTCGATTTTCCACCACAAAACTTTCCCAGCTATTTAACGTGTTTTGAATTGTATCTACAGATTTGGTAATGAATTCTTTTTCTTGAGCTGCGGTAAGCGTTTCAATTAATGCCTGAATATCCTCTGACAGATAATCATGTGAAACATCAATTCCACCCTCTAACAGATCTCTTGCTGAGTTGAGTGCAAGTGGATTGCGGATATAATTGGGAGAGTTTAAGATGTATTGCACGGCTTCTGGTTTAGTGACGACATAGATCGTTTTTAAATGAGCAACGTTCATTTTTATTATATCTTCTGATTCTCCAATTAGCTTATTTATGGCGTATGGATTTTTACTTATGGCCCTCGCAAATTTTATAAAGCTTTGTGACTTACCCATTAACCTCTCCTTGATTAATCTGAACATCTATCGCTCTATACCGTCTTTCTTTTAATGCAGAAGAGTATCTTTATTACTCATTTATTATAGCATATTTCAAGATTTGTTATTGTGGACAGCAAGCAAGATCATTATCATACTTCTCGATCCTAAAATAACTATTTTGTTTAAAAGTTAACCAAATCAATCTCATGAACAAAGAGCTTTTAATATACATAAAAGATGTCATTTATGAATCTTGATTCCCTACTAACAGAATATAAATCTTCAATTATTTACGAATGCATATCCGGTAGTAGGGCGTATGGTACTTCCCGTCCTGATAGCGATGAAGACATGCGTGGGATATTCATTTTACCTCGCAACTTTGAGTTAACGATTAATATCCCCATAGAACATATTGCAGATAGTCGCGGCGATACCGTTTATTATTCACTAAAACGCTTCATGGTATTAGCATTTAATGCAAATCCTAATATTATTGAATTACTTTATATGCCTGATGAGTTGGTTACAAAGAAAACTAAATACATGGATAGTCTTATTGAAAATCGTTCGATATTTATAACAAAAAAATCATATCATTCACATATCGGCTACGCTCTTGCTCAAATTAAAAAAGCGAAGGGTCAAAATAAGTGGATAAATAACCCACAACCAAAAGCTAAACCTCAAAAAGAACAGTTTACTTGGATAATTCATAAAGACAATGAACTACCGTTTAGACCAGTACTTTTAAGCAAAACCAATATAAATTTAGATAGATGTCATGTTGCATCATTAGAACATTGCAAAGATGTATATCGCTTGTACTTAATTGGCGAAGAAGCTGAAGGTGTTTTTAAAAACAATACAATAGTTTGTCAGTCTATAAGCAAGGAAGAGGAAAAAGATAAATGTATTGGCTTATTAATTTTCAATAAAGATGGGTACGAATGTGCTGTTAGAGATTTTCAAAATTATTGGGGATGGATAAATAATCGAAATAAAAAGAGATGGGAAAACCAGGAGAAAGGCCTATTAGACTATGATGCAAAGAATATGATGCATCTTTTCCGGCTACTCTATTCTGGTGAAAATATATTAATAAATGGTGAGCCAATTATTAAATTTACGGGTGAAAAGCTCAACTTATTATTAAATATCCTTGATGGCGAATATACTTACCAAGAATTAATTGCATTAGCTAGCAAGAAGTTAATGGAATTGGAAAGCTTATATAAGAAATCAAATTTGCCTAGCAGCCCAGATGCAAAGATAGTAAATCGTTTATTGTATGAGATAGCTTATTCATGGGAACAGCATCATGATGGTTAACTAAAAAGAGATATACATGTAGCTGTTGCGGGCATACAACTCTTTTAGATAATGATATTGGAGAAATTTGCCCAATAAAGAGGGCGGCAAGGCTAGTAGAAAATCAATATGCTATTCAAGATAAGCGTGTGGTTGAGTGTGTATATTGCGGTATTGTCGCTTGCAGTAAAGATACGCTAAAACGCATCTATATTTAGTATAGCTTTATAATAACTCAACATTCTAAGAGGAGGATATTATATGCAAAGATTTTTTCTAACGTCTGAGCGAAAAATTAAAAAAGATGAAGCCTATGAATTAATAAAGCATTATTTACAATCCAATGAAGTTGAATCTAAAGAACTTTTTGGTTTAGTTAATAGCAATAACTTTTTAAATTTCATAACAATCTTGGCATCTCTAACCATAAAATTAGATATTCCGCCAGAGAAGTTAATCCAAAGATTAGAACTGTTAAAAGGCTTTGAATTTAAAAGTGGTCTAGCTGCAAATCATGTGGCACAGCAAACGGATGACTCTCCACGGTTTAGGGAGATTGTAACCTTATTATCCGACGATTCTATTAGGAATAATCAAAAATTACGTTAATGTTTCCTTGAATAAGCACACATATTATGGGAGCGAATGACGCCACCAGTGAATTCATAATCTTGTGAAGATTTAAACATGTTCTCAAGCGTGTCAAGCTGTGTTACAGAGGGGAAAAGTGAAGTGCCACGATTTAGCATGAATCAGTTTTGGGATAACCTCCTTTTTTACTCTAAAATGAATTTATTTATTTTTATTTTTTTCTGCCAATTCGTTTAGATATTGTATTGGATCTTTAACAAATTTACTTGCATATGAATTAGAGATGCACTCAAGCAGTGATGTGAGATTTGAGTCGATAATTTTTTTCTGTTCAGGAATAAAAATTACATAATCTAAACTTTTTGCTAGTTCCAAAATATTATTAATATGTTTTCCCGGGTTTCCCGTGAGGTCAATGCGCACAATTATTGTTTCTATTTTTTTATTTTCATCTAAAATAATTTTAATATCATTATCTTCAGAATTTCCCCAGGCTAAAATATCTTCGCTCCATGATTTTCCCTCAGGTAAGAATTTAGAAATTTTATTTCCTATCTCCAATGTGTAAGAATAATTTACCCATGCTTGAGATGAATCGCAGCAATCTTCAT
>CAZQXH010000033.1:0-12728 GCA_964597435.1 uncultured Coxiellaceae bacterium
GGAGAGACTCGAACTCTCACGGGTTACCCCACTGGAACCTAAATCCAGCGCGTCTACCAGTTCCGCCACGTTCGCAAACATAAACGAGGTGCCATTTTTACTGCATATTGCTTTTGCAATCAAGTTGATTTGCACAAAAATACCTCTCAATCTTCAGAAAAACCCCGCACCGCTTCAATTTAGGCCAGCAATAGACTAAGCTCAATTGGCATTTTTCTAAAAGGACAGCAGCATGAAGCATGGATTGAACCATTTTTGCGCCACTCTATTATTGTGCATAAGCCCTTTATTGGCTGAAGCGAGCTGGGTTGATGACACCTTAAAATTACAGCGCGAGATTGATCTCAATGCGCCATTAAACGAAGCCACCTTTATCGGCACGCATAACTCCTATAACTCGAAAGCCTATGAGATCCCTTTTGTCCGTTATGTGGACCCTAATCACACCTTAAGCATCTATGATCAACTCGATGCAGGGGTGCGCAGTGTGGAACTCGATGCGCACTGGACACTTGCCACGCACTTTAAAAAAGAAATTCTCTTATGCCACGGACAACCCAACCATACGGGCTGTAGCGCCTTTGATCGCCCGATAGAAGAAGGGTTGGTGGAAATCCGCGATTGGTTACAAAAACACCCCGGTGAAATTGTTTTGCTTTATATTGAGCGTCATTTGGATGGTCACGAACCACGGATGGCCGCCTTACTTGAAAAATACTTGGGAAATTACCTTTTCCAACCCAAAGCGGTGCGTCATAGCACAACCGATGCACGTGCCTGCGTCACCCTCCCTGCCTGGTTAACCAAAGCGGATATCTTACGAGCTGGCAAGCAATTGCTGTTGATCGTGAAACACTGCGATGGCAGCAATCCCGCTTATGAAGAGCAAAAAGAATTCCCCTTTATCTGGAATGATTATGCCTTTAGTGGCAGCGGCGAAATGCAACCGCAAGCCTACACCTTTGTGGATGCAGACATGAGTCTAATTAGTTATCCCGGTTGCGGTAAATTTGATCTTTATAAAAATGACCCGCTTCATACGAGTTTGTGGCGCATTATAGAAGATCGAACCCTGTTATCAAGCGTTGTTCACCCGAGCAAAAAAATTGAAATACCGGAAATGCGTGATTTAATTCGCTGCGGCATTAATTGGCCAAGCATGGATATGTTAGAACAAAATGACCCCCGTTTTACCGGCGCCATTTGGAGTTTTGCGGAGCATTACCCACAAGCGGGCGCAGGCCACTGCGCAATGTATCAACCGCAAACGGGTATGATTAATACCGAATGCGCGAAAAACGCCGAGCGTTTTAGCTGTCAAAATGACATCACACGTGCCTTTGATTTAGCAAAGCATGGTGGTGATTTTTCACAAGGTGAATTAGCTTGCCAAGAACTGGGAGCGGAGTGGCATTTTAAAACACCGGTAAATGGTGGACAAATGAATACGGTTAGCGAGTTGGTCAAAGCGTTTAACCTTAATTCGGTTTGGTTAAATTATCGGGAAGATAACGGTAAGTGGATAGCGAATTAAAAACGCGCTCTTACGTTGTACCGCGGGCTTTTTCTATAATGTCCGCGGCCGACGAGGTTTTCTTCTGAACCAATTGATATCAAAGACTCGGCCCACTTGGCTTCACAGCCGCCAAACGACTTGGCAATGTTCCAAATAATTGATTACGCATGCCGCTAATTTCATTCTGAATTTTTTCATTATCTGACGAAGAGCCAATTAAACTCAAAATGCGTTTCATTTCATTCAAGCGATGCCTTGAAGCAACGGAGCTTCTATTTTGCACGGCTCCTTCGGTTAATTCATTTGCAATGTACTGGCGCATCACCGCTCGCAAACGATTACCATAACTATCTGTATTTCCCCCCTGATTGGCAACTTGGTCTAAAATGCCGTTAACTTCTTTCACTAAACTTAAGTCTTTGTGTCGATGCAATTCAGTAATAAGCGCTTGCATTGTCACATAGAACTGCTCCAGTTTGGTCGCAAATTTTCTGCATAATAAAAAGAGGTCATCCATCAAAATATTCACTTCTTTTATACGCTTTGCTAAACGATCACCCTTACAAAGTAACAAACTCAAACGGCGCTTTAACAACTCATATTGAGTGATGCCTGTACATCCATATAAAACCCGACTGTTATAGCGCAAACGCTCTAAGTATAAACTTATTTTATTTTCAAATTCCAAGAAGCGCCTAGAAATATCTTGTGTCAGATCTAACACATCCGTTGCTGTTAGCGATTTATTTAGAAAAATGATGTCGATAGTCTGTAAAAACACACCAAAAAAAAGCGGATTTTTGCTATCAATGCCACACACAGCACGCCCAAATAAAATCGGGACCTTCTGCCAACGCGATGAAAAGGGCATGCTTGACAATTGCGCTAATGATACTCGCAATTCACGCGCCTGATTCATTACATCCATTAAATGTGGACGCAGCGCATTATCGTGACTCCATAAAATGTGTTCATAATATATTTTTTGCAAGGTTAACTCACACTCTGCCAGCGTGGCACGCTTGGGTTGCTCAACCCTTTCCAATCGCTCTATGAGACGCCTAAGTTGATACTGATGCGTACCACTTAAATCGGAGCAAACCTCAAATAAATTCTCCATGGTATCTGGCTCTCTCCCACACAAAAGCTCAGCAAGAATTAACCGCCTATTAAGTGGACGGCCTTTAGAGCCAAATAAACAGGCCAACACCGTTGCATAACTATACACATCCGACAATGCATTTATTTGATAATTGCTCGTCACAGCCTCCGGTGGAAGATGCGCAAAACTACCCAAATATTCTGCCTTAACTTTTTTCGCATGAATTGCAAGACCCATATCAACCACATAGGGCCAAGTAAATTCATCCACTAAAATATTTTCCAACTTAATATCACGATGGATAATATTTTTTGCATGCAAATAAGCCAAACCTCGCGCCGCACGCCACCCCAACAAAATGCGTTGGTCTGTGCGCAAAGATTTTGGATCGTTAAGCAGTGTTCGCAACGACACACCCGGAACACGACGCATGGTAATCGAAGCGAAGGGGGAGATATTTTCTTTTTTATGTGTAAACTGCGCTGGCTTGCCGCGAATATAAGGGAGGTCTTGTAAAAATTTTGCTTCACGTTTAATAAATTTTTTGTTGAAATGCTGCACGCTCACATCAAACAACTTGATGACCAGGGAATGATGGCGAATAAAGCTTAATTGCCCGAAAGGATTTAAATAGAAAAAACCCATCAACCCATATAAATGGGCTTGCCCGCCTTCACCGCATAGATCTTTATGATTAATAACATCGAAATATCGTTCTTTAATGGAGGCTTGTGGGTGTTCTGGGTCTTTTCGTTTTACTTTTCGAGAACGCACCGAATGACTCAATTGAATATGAACTTCTTCTTCGCCATTCCCTGCCGACAATAGAAAAGGATATTCGACGCCCCTCTCCCAGTACGTGCGTTTCTTTTCTTTAAGCTCCGTTTGAAAGAATTGGCTGAGCACATCTAACTTAACCAAGTCGATGCGAGTAGGTTCAAAATCTCTAGTAAAATCAAAGGTAATGAATCGTGAGCGTTGCATATAAAAGCCTCCTTGCTTTTTTTGCTCACATTGTAACGAATTTTTTTAATCCTGTCGCGCAGGAAGAATCTTATCCATTTCACAACGTACTTGATCACGCATTTTGCTGCGTCCAAATAAACCGGTTTGTAATGTACTCAAGTGTCTTTCGACTTTCTCTTTAAATTCATTTTCGGATGTAGCGTGAATAGCTAACAAAGCATTTAAATCTTCTTCTCGACGCCTTGATAAAGTCTTGCGCTCATGCAAATAGTTGATCAAGGCTTGGCGCACCGCATTCTTGGGAGCAAGCAAGGGATCTTGTGATAGCGGCTTTAACTGTTTAAAAATGTGAATATTATTTTTAATATAGCCATGCTCATACGCTTGCAGCTCGGCCTGCATGACAGCTTGCCCACTTTTCACTGCTTGAATGAGTAATGCATTTACTTCTAAAAACTGATTTAAACCATCAAAAGAGCTCACCCAAACCGGTTTTTCAATTTCATTCCCTGATGAATCGTAAGTCTTCATCGTTTTAGCAAAGCGCCGTTTTAACTCTTCACATTTTTGCGATACATAATTGAGGCGTTCTGAAACCCTATCCACTAATTGAGGGTGACGTTTCTGCTTAAGATAATGCTCCTGCTGCAGTAACACTTGCGCATCCTGTACATCATCCATTGCCGCTTTAGTGGCCGTCAAAATACGCTGCGCCGTTTCCAAAATAGCGCCTTTGGTTCGCAAACCCCGAAACGCCACCACATTGGTAACATGCACAAAATAGTCAATAATAAATGGCTCATCTTTAATCTCTGCTAAGGTGACCTTTAACGCCGCTAACATCTCCCGCGAATGGATAACATGCGGCTGAGCAAGATGAGTAAGCGCTGCTTTCAATCTTAATCCCTGCTCTCGCGCACGATCAAAATCCGATCCATAACCCCGAAATTGTTGCGTTAAATAATGCCGGTAAGCAACTTCAAATTCCTCAACAGCACGAGACAGTAGAGTACGATTTTGAGGCTGAAATGCATTGAGAGAAGCAAAAATTCTCTCTAAATGGTTACGAACCATGTTTTTTTCTAAATCTGGCGTGGCTAACTTACTTAACAATGGCGCAGCGACGGGTAAATCAACCCCAAGCCTGAACCCAGCTTGCAGCGCTTTTGCACTGTAATTTTCCCGACTCATGCCGCCCCACAAATGGGCCCTTAAAAATAGGCCCAGCGCATAAGCATCCGAAGCCGTGGAAACCAACCTTGGGTTTTGCAGCGCTTCTGGCGCCATGTAGTTAAGGCTGCCCGCATAATCTTTCGCTATTTCATTATGCAAAGCAAAATCCACATCAATCAAACACACTTCCAAGGTAACAGGATCAATCATAATGTTAGCGGACTTCACATCGCGATGAGTGATACCATAATCATGAAATTGCTTCATCAAAGCACGAATGACGTAAATTGAAATTTGAAATCGTTTTGAAACAGAAATATGAGGATGCGTTTCCAAATAATGCTTTAAGGTGATGCCCTTTGCCTCACGCATCACATAACACCATTTGGTTTTATTTTTTTCTTGATAATCCACTTCGGGATGTTTTGATCGCAGATGGGGAATATGTTGCGCCAAATGCATTGCCTTGTTTTGCTCTTTTGCTCTTGCATTAACGCGCAGTTGTCGCTTCACTAATCGAGGTTCTTTGTGTGGCGTAAAATGCGCACGCCCCTCTCCATCTAAAGTCACCTTACCAATAATCTTGAAAACACCACCATCGTCCTGCATTTCAATGGCGCTTAAACAATTTTCCTCAACTGAACTGCCATTATCAATGACTTCAAAATACGGACGGTTTTTTCCACGGTGTTGCAGGTAAGAAAGCCGATCGCTGCACGCCTCGCCCGGCAAAACGTAATCACAGTGCTCACTGAATGCCTGCTTAAGAAGCCTTCCCAGCTGAATAGCTTCCTCTTCCTTCATTGCTCGTGGATCAATGCGCTGCACGACTAACGGCCTCGTGGAATAGTATTATTTTGAATAATCGTCTTATCAAGGGCCTTACGTAACTTGCTGCGCCCAAAAAAACCCGTACGAATTTGCTGCTTTCTCTCCTGCACCGTTGCAATGAATGCTTCTTGACTGGATGCCTTATCGGCAAGATCAATCAGCTGAATAACATCTTTATAGCGACGTTGCGTTAATGTTTTTCTTGCATGCAGATAACCTTGCAAGGCAATGCGCAATTTATTTTTAAGTGGCTGTAATTCATCTTGCGCATCTTCTTGCGGCTTTAAACGCAAGACCAGATCAGCATAAGTGGTTACATAAGCAGCTTTATGACGCTGTAAAAATTGTTGTAAATTTTGTATTTTGGCTTGCATTTTCGCACGGCAACAATCACCGAGGCGGTTAAATTCCGCTAATTCATCAAACCCCACGCGCATGGGCGCCACTATTTCTTGTGCCTCATTACGACATTGATTCAGTTTAGTCGCTTGCTTAAAATAACTATTACGTAGGCGATCAAAATCGGTTTTAATGGCATCAACTTCATTAGGCTGGTTTTTTTCCAACCAAGGTTTTGCTGCTTCAAATTGCCGAACTCCGCGTAAAATAGCTTGGGTATTATCCGTCAATCGATTCAGTAGCACTTCTGCCATCGCAATAATATCTTGCTTTGTCTTGAGACCATGAAAGGCAGCAACGCCTAAGAGATCGGTAAAATGCTGAACAACAAGCGGCGTATCAGCAATCATTAACAAAGCCGCGCGAAGCGCCCGCACCATCTTAGCCTCTGGCCAAATAGTTTTTTTCGTCTCATCTAACGAATTTTGCTCGTCAGATAATTGTGAAAACACGTCACGTAAATTCATTGCAGCTTGTTTTGCCAAGGCAAATCGTTGTTCGCTGGCAGGATATTTCAATGCTCGATAATGAGTAAAACTGCTTTCCAATTGCGAAATGGCTGTTGGTAAATCCATCCGTTGCTGCGGCTCAAATTGATTTAACCCGTCTAAAACAGCCTTAATTTCAGCCTGGCAATCCAAAGGTAGTGCTTCTTCATCAATCGCCTGAAATAAAGGCTCACTCAGCGCCGGCTCTTCTCGGTTCAGTATCTTATCCCTTATCGCCATTATCGCTTCGTTAGTGGGCGCACTGTTATCATCAAAGCGTTTGCCGCCATTCCAGCACAGCTTTCTCAGCATTAATGCGATGGCATATCCATCCGTCGCCGGCGTAAGTGGCCAATTAAACTCAGCCCATTCTGCTTCCGGCGCAGAGTAATCAAGATTGCCCGGTTGAGCTTTTTGGTTGATTTTTTTTGCGACGTTAAAATCAATAACACGAAACGTTAATGATTTGGGATCAAAGAAAATATTATCGGGCTTCACATCACAGTGCACCCAACCTACCGCATGCAGTTGTTCGTGATAAGCGCGCAATAAACGAATGGAAAACAAATAAAGCTTTGAAACCGTATTCGCTTCATCCGCTTCTGAAAACGGCTTGCCTTTTGCTTGCTTCATCATCAAGCACGCTTTCATGGTAGACTGCGCTTCAATGACCGCATCTTGATAAATGACTGGCTCATGATTGGAGTATAAAGCAGGAATACGTTTTAACGCCGCAACTTCAATGTCAAAACCCTCACAAATATTCCTGCTCTCTTCATCAATATCGCGATTATAGTGCACTCGCTTTATTACGCGCGGTGTTTTGTATTGATTGCAAACTGCCGCATCGTTTTCTAAATTCAGTTTTCCAAGCACGTTATGCACACCGCCATCCCGAATTTTAAGTTCACTGGAATAGCCGTGTTTTAATTTAAGATTGGCATTTGCAAGAATAGCAAAAGAGGGTTTACTGGGTTTACTGATATTTAGCAACGGATAGGACAAACGAATACGCACTCTTTGCGGCGTTTGGGGGGGGCGAGGCACTTCCACATCGTAATCTCGGCCTGCAAAAAAATAACTTTCAGCTGATTGTTGAGACAATAACAAACCCAGCAATTTGGCATGCTGTGTTTTTTTGAGCTGTAAAGGATTGATTTTAATGATGGGCACGAGCTTCACGCACTCCTCAATATTTTAATTTCGCCATTTTAATATGCCTAGCATAAACTTAAATTAAGGGAGTGTCGATCGCTTTGGGTTTTCAGGTGTTTTCGGACGTATTTCAACGGGCGCCATACCACCCGAAAAAAGCATTAGCCCTGCGAAAGCAACACCAATCAAACCAATAATTCCTACTGTTGTCATCACTTCCGGCTTTTTGACGCGGCGCAACAAATCTTGTTGCCAATCAGTGGAATAGATTTTATTTAACGCTTGCTCATTCACAATGCATTTCGTTTGTCGTAATGCATTCACTGCCCAAGCACAAACCTGTTGCGTATTAGCAAATAAAAAAATGGCATTGAGTGCTCTTAATTTTTTATCGTGCGCTTCTTCCTTTGCACCCGGAATACCATACGCTTCAAATGCTTCCGCTTTTGTCCAAGCGTCTAATATATTTTGCCAGATAACATTTAAGCTACTGATTAAAAATAAATATATTTCATGTTGCGTCAGGGGAGTTTGCCAATTGAATACCATCGCCAATTGTTTTTCCAATTGACCATCCTGTCCTAATGTATCCTCAATGATTTCGTGTAACCATTGGGTGATGAGTGCTTCAACGGCACCTTTGTCACTACCATAAATTAAATGATTATCGCCATTCACCTGCAACGAACCACACATCATTCGCAATGCCTGTAAACGCTCCTGTAACGTTGTCTCAGCCATACTGAATGGCAACTTATCAAAAATTCGCGCCAATTTGCCTTGATCGCCGCGTGCTTGCAAAGCGTCCTGCTGAAAATTTTGCAATGCACCAGGATCTGTTTTAAAAAATTGGGTGAGCAATTCCGAAAGCAATGGTCTTTTTTTGCGGGTTAATGCCATAAACGTTTCCTTTAAGATAATAATGCTTTTTTAATGATCGTTGGCCGAATCGATAACAATACACTATCAAAATTGAAATTTAAAATGCGATTCGCATTTTAAAAAACGCGTGGTATAGTGATCGCTCTGACGGAATTTTTCATAACAGAAAAGGATAGGTATTATGCTACGCAAAGGACAAACTGTATTACGTGATGCGTATGATTACGCAACCGCCCCCAATCAAACCGAAACACAAAAATTGGCCGTCATCACTGCGACTGCAGCAGGTTGGGTGCTTTGGGAATTAGCAAAAGACGGTTTAAACTTGGAAGTATTAGCGCCAGCCACCGTGCTTTTATTGAGTGGCGGAAGCTTAGTGCGTAAAGAAGGTGCTGCCAATTTAGCTTTTAAAGCGATGGAAACCGGTGCTTCAATCTATAATTCTGGCGTAACCCTTTACAACAACTTTAAAGCGAAACCTGCTGCACCTAAAGAAGAAGTGACCGAAGCGATTACCAAGAGAAATAATTAAAAGTCTAAAGCGCATTCAACTGAATGCGCTTTGCTTTATGCATCCCGCAACGCTTCCACCGGCTGCAAACGCGCTGCTCGCCAGGCTGGATAAATCGTTGCTAGCATACTGAGTAGCACCGTAATGAGACTAATTAAACCCACATCCTGCCAATGCAATTCACTGGGTAAAAAATCCACGAAATAGACGCTTGAAGATATCAGCTTAATATGAAATACGCTTTGAATGACATTCACTAATCGTGTGATATTGGTTGCTAATACCACACCCAATAAAACCCCTAACCCCACCCCCAATGCACCAATCAATGTGCCTTGCACCATAAAAATGAGCAGCACATCACGCGGCTTCATCCCTATGGTGCGCAAAATCGCAATGTCAGCTTGTTTATGATTGACTGTCATAATCAGCATGGTAATTAAATTAAATGCAGCAACGACTACCAGCATTTGCAAAATAAAAAACAATAAGCTTTTCGTTGTTTTAATATTATCGAAAAAAGCACCTAACTGTTGCGTCCAGTTATTCACTTGCAAATCAGGTGCGAGTTGATCTTGTAAGTCATTCGCAATCTGTGGCGCACCGTAAAGATTATCCACATTCAAACGCAATGCATTCACTGCATTACCTAAGCCAAATAAATTTTGCGCCGTTTTAAGGCTAGTAACCGCCAATTTCGCATCATAACTCGTTCCACCCCCACCACCGGTTTTAAATATTCCGACCACACGCAAGTTACGCAACTGCGTTGTAAAGCTATTGCCGGTGGCGCGTCGTGGAATGATTAAAGTGATTTCGTCATGCATTTGCGCATGCAACGTATTCGCTAATTGCTCGCCGATTAAAATGCTATTGGGTGCCATCAGCGCCGTTAAATTGCCACTCACCACGCGATCGGCCAAATTGGAAACACGCGATTCTAAATTCGGATCAATGCCAATTAACATTGTGGGCTGACTGTCTGCGCCCTCTTGCAGCATGGCCTGTCCCATTACCAATGGCGCTGTTGCGGTGACTGCTTTTGTACGACTGACTTCTTGCGCCAAGGCTTGCCAATTCGTGAGGTGTCCATCGATGGGGGCAATGGTAATGGGTGCCACCATGCTAAAAATACTTTTTTTAATTTCTCGATCAAAGCCATTAACCACCGATAAAATGGTGATAATGACGGCAACACCCAACGCAATGCCAAACACGCTGACTAAGGAAATTAATGATAAAAAAGCATGCCCCCGTTTAGCGCGGGTATAACGAAAACCAATCCAGAAGGGTGCTTTTGTTAACATGATGAGCCTATTGATCGTAAGAGGCCCGCATTATACCCCGTCACTTTATGGAGTGCGAGCTTAGGATTCTTAGCGTACAATATTATCAACTCATCCTCATTTACAAATTTACAAGGAAGCTTGACGTGAAGCGGACGTTTACGATATTAGCCTTATCTTCTTTCCTTGCAACGGCTGCTTTTGCTGACCCAACACCGGGTGAAACAGCTTACCAAACGGGTGATTATCAAGAAGCCGTTAATTTGCTAAGTCCTGCCGCCAAACAAGGCGATGCCAATGCAAATTATTTATTAGGTCTTATGTATTATCGCGGCCTTGGCGTCAATCCGGATGCTAATCAAGCAGAAGCTTTTTTACTCGCTGCCGCCAATGCTGGCCTTGCCAAAGCGCAGGCACAATTGGGAGATTTGTACTACAACCAAAATACCAGCAGCGGTTTTAGTAAAGCCTTGGAATGGTATCAAAAAGCCGCGCTACAGAATGATGGTCAAGGTCAATATGGCTTAGCCTATATGTATTTATATGGCCAAGGTGTCAAGAAGGATGTTCCCACCGCTTGGAGCTGGTATCAAAAATCAGCCTCCGCAGGATACAGTGAAGCAATGCTGCAATTAGGCTACCTGTATGATACTGGGGTAGGCACGAAAGCGGATGCGAAAATGGCTGCTGAGTGGTATCAAAAAGCCATCGCAGCGGGCAACGTGACGGCGAAGTACAATTTAGCGTTGATGTATTTGGATGGAGAAGGCGTTAAGAAAGATGAAGCCAAAGCCATGCGCCTGCTTGAAGAGGGTGCGGCAGCCGGCAGTGCAGATGCTGAGTTAGAGCTAGGCTATTTATACCAAACGGGTAAAGGCATTGTGAAACAAGATTATGCGCAAGCGATTAGCTGGTATAAAAAAGCGGCGGAGCAAGGTAACACGACGGCAATGTATAACTTGGGCAATGTCTTTTTATTTGCTGATGGTGTACAGGATTATGACCAGGGCAAAACCTTTACCGAAAAAGCGGCTGCAGGCAATAATCCCAATGCGATGTATCAGATGGGGATTATTTATCGCGATGGTTTAGGCGTGAAGATGGATCCGGTGACAGCCTATGCTTGGTTTGCAGCGGCGGCGCATGCAGGAATTCCAGAAGGGAATAAGAGCCGAGATGATGTGGCGAAACATTTTACACCTTCGCAAAAAATGGCTGCAGAGGCGTTAGCGAAGACATATATTGCGGAACATCCAGTCCCGTCTGAATAAAGCTGCCCTCTCCCACTCAAGAATGAAGGGCGTATCATTCAGCCCTCACCCCTAATTCTTCTCCCGCGCGGGAGAAGAGAACCTACCCCATCAGCTCTTTCACCCCAAGCAAAACCCTGTATACCCATTACACTTCAAAAAGCGAAGTGTAATGGGTATAGTCCCATATTTTATGAATGGTGCGAATTAAATTCGCACCATTCACCCAAGGGGAGAATCGCGATTCTCCCCTTGGGAAACCCCATCGCGTAGGGAGTACTTCAAGATGCAAAAATCGCATCTTGAAGTACGAATGGTATATAATCTCCCCTCATTACATCGAGGGGTCGGCAATGTCACGTTACAAAGTGGGTTTATTCATTTTATCCGTTTCTATCACTACTTTAGCTGCAAACCCACACACCCCCACGCAAAATGCCAGCCTCTCCTCTGAAGTGAATTCTGCGCTAAATACCATCACTCCCGCCCCTACCTCTACAGTGGAAGCAGAATGGCAAGCGCAATTAGCACCCAACAAACGGCGTTTTTATTTAACGCTATATCACCCAACTTACGTACTGCCATATTATGACACCACCAAACCCTACCAAAGTGTCTATGTGGGCAATACACCTAATGGCCAACGCATCATGAATGCCGAATTAAAAGGCCAAATGAGCTTTATCGTTCCACTCGTTCCCCACCTTTTCTACCAACCCAACATGATGCTGGCGGGCGCTTACACTCAACTCAATTATTGGCAAGTGTACGCTTCGTCCCAATATTTTCGCGAAACCAATTATGAACCCGAAATTTTCATTGAAGACCATTTTCACCGGAATTGGATTTTGCGCACGGGTTTAAATCATCAATCCAATGGCCGTGGTGGCGACTTAGAACGCAGCTGGAATCGCGCCATGACCTCCGTTCAATTTGCCGGCGAAAAATGGCTGGTGGGCGTGAATTTATGGAGCTTAATTTTCCAAGCGTCATCCAGTGACTTGCACAATCGCAACATTGCCCATTATTTAGGCAAGGATAGCTTGTTATTGGCACGCAAAGTCTACCAATCCACCCTCGCCTTACAATTACAAAATGTCGAAAATTTACCGCGCCGCGGCTCCGTCATGGCGACCTTTTCCTTACCCATCACCGACCACGTGATGCTA
>CAZQXH010000034.1:0-10135 GCA_964597435.1 uncultured Coxiellaceae bacterium
AAATGAATCCTATCACGGGTAAAATTGGGGGCCTGGTTGCGCGTTATTGGATGCAAAATGCTGCCGCACAAATTAAAAACCGTAAAAACCCTGGCATTACTTTTGCGGTTTATACCGATTACGCTAGTGATGAATATGGCGATTACACTTATTTTCTCGGCGAAGAAGTCAGTGAGTTTGATGCTATTCCTGTGGGCATGGAGACATTAATTATTCCGACAGCGAATTACACTAAGTTCACAACCCCAGAAGGAAAAATGCCTCTCGTGGTTATTAACGCTTGGCAAGAAATTTGGAAAATGTCGCCACAAGTATTTGGTGGTGATCGCGCCTATGTGGCCGATTTCGAACTTTATGACCAGCGCGCTGCCAATCCTGCTAATGCCAGTTTAGATATTTATATCGGGATTAAATAATCGCTATGTCGACAAAGGAACTCGCAAAATGAAAATTGCTTTTGTCGGAACAGGTCATTTTGCGCGCCAGCATGCGGCAGGCTTGATAAAAAGCAATTATGCAGATGCAGTAAAAACGTTAGAAGTGGCTTTGGCAATGAATGCTGTTTCATTAGAAACCGTATCTTAATTCATTATCGTCAGTGAACATAGCATCCAGGGCGAGATTAACTTAGGGTATAAGCCATGATCGTCACAGTATGGTCGAAGATTTCGTCATGATTGACTATTTCCCATCCTAGGCGTTGATACCAAATTGGTAGGGTGGAATCGAAAGTTAATAAGTGGATCTTTTTATACCCCATATTAAAAGCTTGGTTTTTAACCGTCGTAATCAAGCTTTCACCAATTTTTTGATGCTGATAATTTGGATCGACCATCAAACCACCCAGCCAGGGTTTCACGCCAGGAAGAATGCCTTCGGTCAGGCGAAGGCAAGCCATTCCGACGGGCTTATCATTGTGTAATGCTACAAAGGCGATAGGTAATTTCGTGTGATTTAAATGCTGTTTGAATTTTTCTTCTGCTTGTGCGGTTGTAATATGCGGTACCCAATGCTGTCCAATGGTTTGCTGCCAAAGTGTAGCTAGCTGAGCAATATGTTGCGGATGATCTTTTAGAAAAGCGATTTTAATCTCATTTTGCATTGGTTAGTCCAGGTTATGCGGATAATGAATAATATTATGAAAGCATACGGTTTGGTTCGATAAATTGCGATAACCATGTGCTTCATTTGCATCAAAGCGTAATCCTTCGCCCCGTTGCAGCATTTGCCAGGTGCCTTTAATTAATACTTCCATGTTGCCTTCGGTAACGACGATGTGCTCGATCACGCCTTGCGCATGGGGGGCAGATAGGTGCTCGCAAGTGGGTAAGAGCTCAATCACAAACATTTCAAAACCCAGTTTCGCGTCAAAAGGAAAGAGCGGCAAGACACGAATTTTTTTATCGGTGGGGTGTGGGATTTCTGTTTGAGGGGAAAGGGGGTGGTTGTTTGTAGAGATGAAGCTAGAAAAGGGTTGATGAAAGCCCTTGGCAATTTTCCATAACGTTGCAATGGTGGGGCTCGATTCTTCGCGCTCTATTTGCCCAAGCATGGCTTTGCTCACTCCAGTTTCATGAGCTGCTTTATCTAGGCTCCAACCACGTTCTTTTCGTAATATTTTTAAAGTTAAAGCAATGTGTTGATAAAGATTTTCCATGTAATCCTCCCTGTGCGTTATGGCGCACGGCGGTTCTTTCTGTTATTATGCGCTATAACGCACAAAAGAGTAAGCATTATGAGAAAAGTATTTTGGGATAATCCTTATCAGTGCCATTTGACCACTGAAATCACGGAGGTCAGTCAAAATAAGCTTTTTATTTGCAGAAACAATCGCATTTTCTTTTTCAGGTGGTCAGGAGAGCGATAAAGCCTTTGTAAACGGTCTGCCAATCTTGCATTCGGAGATCGTTGAGCATTGGGGGTGGGAAGGAGCGTGTTGAAATCCGGTTGCTTGGCGCTATTTAAGGTTGCTGCTGCTCTCAGGTGGTCTCTGGTCTTCCTTGGGTTTGCAATAATGCTTGTCATTTCACCTTTTCTTCACTACACTAGCCTCATAGTGAAGAAAAGGTGAAATTATGTCGCCCTTACAAAAGAAAATCTGTGATTACATTCAATCTTACATCCAGCAGCATGGGTATTCCCCCACGCTAACTGAAATCGCAGCGGGTATTGGCATTAGCCCCAAATCCATCAGCCTGATTAGTCGTAACATTCATGCCTTGGTGGCATCGGGTAATTTAGTTCACTATAAAAAAGGCTATCGCAACATTCAACCCACAGAATCCTCCTCAACCCTAAGCTTACCCTTAGTCGGCCGCATTGCAGCCGGTAACCCGATTGAGGCAATTGAGAATAAACAATCCATCGATCTTGGCGCCATGTTACAAGGAGATGGGCATTACATGTTGGAAGTTCGTGGTGACTCCATGATTGATGAAGGCATTTTAGATGGCGATTGGGTTATTTGTCGTCAAGCAGATAAAGCGCGAGAAGGTGAAATTGTCGTGGCCTTGGTGGATGAACAAGAAGCCACTTTGAAGCGCGTGTCTTATAAAGTCCCTGAGCGGGTAACCTTAATTCCGGCAAATCCGAATTTAAAGCCGAAAGCGTATTTACCTCAGCGTGTGCAGGTACAAGGCATTTTTGTGGGGTTATTACGATTGAAGATGTAATAGTGGAAAAGAATACAGCGTTGTCATTTGATAGGCTACATGACGGGCCGAAAAGCGGTTTCGAATGCAACGCAGTTATGTCGTGTGTGATTTGAGTTGGTGTGGTCTTACAGCTCTAGCACATGCAACAGGATTGATCGGATAGTTTAATTGCTATCGAGCAATCAATTTTATCCTGAGCTGCGCGGCACATGCGCGCTCGCTATCACCAACGGTCTGCAGGGGACTTGTGTGATTGTTAGCGAGTATGAGTCGCGCTGTTAGGATAAATTAATGATAACGGACAAGTGTTTAGACGTGAGCTAAGATGGCTTCGTTATAACACGGGTTATGGTAAAAACAGTTGGTGTTTTATATAGGAGAAAATCAACATGTTTTGGATATTGCTAATTCTTACCTTATCGAGTTTTTCTCTCCATCCTAAATTGTGTTATCCCAAATCCAGCCGCTTAACGGCATTAATGATTGATAAATACCATCACCATTAATCAGAGCAGCCATTAGCTGGAATGTAATTTGAATCCACCAACCCACAAAAAAATGTCTTTTAACTTGGTAAGGTAAGACGGTCTTGCTGTGTTAGGAGGTAAAAAATTGGGAAGTGAATCATAACCTAGAATGCGCAGGGTAGTTTGCGCGTTGGAATAGGTATTTTTACTGGTTAAGTAGATTGTTTCAATGGGTTCGCTAGTCTGCGTGGAAACATAAACACAATGGTGGTTATCCAGAGAAGATAGAGCTTGAACCAATTTATCATCATGAAAATGAAGCATACAATTGTTTGGAACTGCAAAACCCGCTGGAATTTTCCCGGATTGAACAGCGGATTGATAGGCGCCGAGGCGCTTTTGATAAAGTTTTTTATTATCAAACGTACACATGCCAAGCAAGCTCGAGTCGGCATGAGGGCAAAAACTATCTTTAATCCATTCTAAACATTTAAGCGGTTTATATTCGCCAGGAGTTGAATCAGTTAAGCCGGAATGAAATGGGTACATGCCGCCTGCGCTAACGCCAGCTAAAATGGGTAATCGTTTTTCTTGCTTGAGTTGATTTAAAACATTAATAAAACCCTTATTTTTCCAGATGCGAAGCATTTTTGCAGTGTTGCCACCACCAATGAAAATAATGTCTTGGTTAATCAAGAATTCTCTCACGGCTTGTTCAGAAGTGGTTTTCTTAATAATTAAAGTTGAAAAGTGAATACGTTGACCGAATTTGAGCCGCAAAAATAAGGAAAAACCAACTCGTTCCAGCCAATCGTCATTGCTAGCTGTTCCAATATAGCAAAGACGGATCTTGAGGGGGTTTGACGCCATCGCGACCGTGTATTCAAAAAAACGATTCATTGACTTTATAAGGTTTGATAAAGAAGAACCATCAAAACTCATAAAGAGCATATGATTAGGCATAGCGGTAAATACTCCTCATAACATTCATTTAAAGTATAGCAGTCAAGTGTACTTTTTTTATTCTCCTCTTAAATTTAGCTAAGTAGTTAATTGTTCTAAGGTATCACCTAGCTATGGGGCAAGTGAGGGGAAATTAGGAGCTATTAGAGCAGTAAATAAAGTAAAATATACCTATCTCCTCAATAGAGCGCTAGTGATGAGCAACTTTTATAGTTCCCTCAAAAACGCTTTACGGAATTTTAAAGAGAATTTGTTTTTTAAAATCACTCCGGATCAAGTAGAGCTGATTAACAACACCCATTTATTTGATAATATGCCAAAATCATATTATCAAACGTTATTACACTCCATCGCGATTTGTCATTATGATGCCGATGAAATTATTTTTAAAGAAGGTTCGGTGGGAAACGGGCTTTATATTGTTTTTGAAGGCGCGGTACGCGTTTTTACGCATAATAAATTGGGAAAGAAAATCCCGCTGGCCCGTCTTGAAAGAGGCGATTATTTTGGAGAGCAAGCTTTATTAGGGCATGCTAATAAATCCAGAAATGCAAGTATCGAAGCAATTGGTCAAACTAAACTGTTGAGAGTTAAACCCAAATTTATTCGTAGTTTATTGGATTCGGAATTATTCCAAGCAGACCAGCTGAAAATTGAAAAGCAACAACTTATTCACAAACTCACTAGCCTTACTGCTTTTGAATCAGTTAAGGCCATGCTGGTCAATAAAACAGAAAATGTGGTTACCTACCAAGATAACGAAATCATCTTTGGAAAAGATGATTTTTCAGATGCGGCTTATATTATTTTACAGGGCCGCGTCACCATTGTTATTTCCCAGAAAGAAAATAACTTCACCATCAATTTAAGTGAAGGCGAGATTTTTGGCGATTTAGGAATCTTGCAAAACACACCAAGAGTTGGCAATGCAAAAGCATTGGGCGTTACCAAATTATTGCGAATGCCTTCCTTAGAATTTAAGCACTTATGTGCAAGTAATCCTGAGTTTAATAAGTTTATTACTTTATTAAACCACACTTATCTTTTACCTAAGCGGGGATCTGCTACACAAGTGTTTGGTAGCATTAATGGGGAGCCCGCGATCACGACTACTTATAAATTATGTAATGGTCAGTTGGTGGAAGCTATTTTAAGCGCAGATAATGTTTTTAGAATGCAGATATTAAATAGTACTTGCGATAATAGTCAGCAGTTTGTCTATTCAAATCTAAAGGTATACGTAGCTATTATGGTTGCGGATAATTATATACAAAATATATATTGCGTGGGTAATTGGCGTTATTTAAATAATGCTTGTTCCTATATTTTAGATAAACACCTTATTACGCACAGCATGTTAAAGGATTTTACCAAGCGAGGCTACTTCAAACCATTACCCAATGAGCGCCCCCAGGTGATTTGCACCTGTTTGGGGATACAAAAAAACACGATAGAAGACCTTGTAGAATCGGGCGCGAATAATTTAGAAACTATTTGCGACAAAACCGGAGCCGGAACCGTTTGCGGTAATTGCCGATTTAAGATTTTAAAAATTTTAGGGCATGCTACATGGGTTCCTGCGCAATTAAAAAAACTGGTTTCCCATGGCGAATTTGTTACTAGCTATGTAGTACAACCGATTGATGATAAGTTTAACCCCTATTTGCCAGGGCAACATTTAATAATACAAGTCAAAGTGCAAGATTATTGGATTGAGCGCGCTTATACGATAACTGGCCAGATTTTAGAGAACCAATACATCGTGACGATAAAACACAAAAAAGACGGTATGCTATCTACTTGGCTACGCGAGCAAACGGATGCAATATCCATTTACACAAGTCAGCCACAAGGTGATTTTGTTTTATCAAATAATGATTCAGCCAATTATTTATTTTTTGCGATCGGACTCGGGATCGCCCCATTTAAAGCCTTTCTTGAATTTTTAAAAGGAAAATCTCCGCAAGGCAGTTTACATTTGGTTTACTTTGTTCGTAACAAAGAAGAAGTGCTATTTATGGAAGAATTAGATAAATATAAAAAATTACTACCTAATTTTAAATTAACGTTATTGGATAAAGCAGAGCTCGATAATTTTAACGTTACCACCCTTCGTCACTTAATCACAGAACAAAACGATCCCGACATTTACATTTGTGGGTCAGAAGGGTTTGAGGTGAAAATCTGCCAAACGCTGAAAGAAATTAATTACGATAAAAACAAAGTTCACATCGAGAAATTTACCTATTCAACGCCAAAGCAAGCTCAGCATTCAGTTTAAGAGCAAAGCCCTGGGATGCTATTTTCCAGATAATTGACTCAAGTAATCAGTAACAATTGGCATTATTTTCGCTCTCTAACGATGCATTTACTGCCCCCTTTTTTATTGGTAAGCCTTTGATAATTATTATAAAAATTTAAAATTTGCTCATTTTCTTTCGGGATTAATATATAATTATATAAATAGAACTAAAAATGAGTCTAAACCCATGGATGGAATCAGCTCAATGGAAGCTTTGACTGAAGAAAACATGATTGAATTTCACAAAGATGAGGAGTTGCAAAAGCTCCTAATAAAGTGGAATCAAACAGATTCACATTACTCTCGCGAAAAAACCATTCAACAATGGTTTGAAGAGCAAGTAAAAGCTCGTGGCTCTGAAATTGCACTCATTTTTGGAAATGAAACCTTAAGTTATGAAGTGCTAAATCAACGTGCCAATTGGGTAGCACATTATTTAAGGGCGGAAGGTGTTAAGCCTGGCCAAATTATTCCTGTTTGTTTAAAACCTTCATTTGATCTCTTGGCCTGCATTCTCGGTATTTTAAAAGCAGGATGTGCTTATCTGCCGCTTGATGCTAGTTATCCCCTAGAGCGTTTGCAGTTTATGCTAACTGATACAGAGGCAGAATGTTTACTAACTAATTCTGAAAATCGTGCACTTTTTTCTGATCTTGCTATTCGTCTCATTGATGTCGAACTTCATTGTGGCAATTTTCCTAAAAAAGATGCTAACCCTGATGTGGTCAATAGTGCTGATGATTTGGCTTACATCATTTATACCTCTGGTTCCACGGGTCGGCCAAAAGGTGCAATGTTAACTCATCATAACGTGGGTTTTTTCTTGCATTGGTTTCAAGAAGCCACCAAAATTACGGCTGACGATATCTTTGATTTTTCTTCTTCAATTTCCTTCGACTTTACCGTAGCCAGCACCTTATTCCCGCTAACCCAAGGCGCTAAAATTGCCATCTGCCCAGAAGGTGTGCGCAAAGACCCCTATTTATATATTCAGCATTTAATTACATCACATAGCAGTTTAGTAAAATTAACCCCCAGTCATTTTCGTCAATTGAAAGAATGCATCTCACCCGATCAGCAATTACCTGATTTACGTTGTTTAATTTTCGGGGGTGAACCACTTTATGCAAGTGATATCAAAGATTGGCTGACACAGTTTCCCCATCAAATGGTTGTGCATGAATATGGCCCAACAGAGACAACGGTTGCAACGACTAGCTTGATAATTGATATTCATAACATTGATCAATTACCTAATAAGTTGCCGATTGGCAAACCGGTTTTTAATAGTCAATTATATATCCTAAATAACCAGCAGCAGCTTGCAGCCATTAACGAAGAGGGGGAGCTCTTTATTGGTGGGGAAGGAGTGGGTAAAGGCTATTGGCGCCGTCCTGACATTACCAATGAACGTTTTATACGAGATCCTTTTAGCGTTGATCCCCGCGCCCGTTTATATAAAACAGGCGATCTCTGTCGCTATCTGCCCGATGGAAATATTGAATTCATTGGGCGCGCTGACCATCAAATTAAAATCCGCGGGTTCAGAGTTGAAATTGACGAAGTTGAGCGGTGTATTGCTACGCATCCTTTAATTCGTGAAGTGGTTTTGGTTGCTGACTCTTTGGATGATGATGTTACCAGTGAAAAACGTTTGGTTGCGTATTACACCCTAAAAAATATTGCTAATAAACCAACGCAGGGTGAACTTGTACGGCATGTTCAAAATAAATTACCAGAATATATGGTACCAGCGTTTTTTGTCTTCTTGCCCAGTTTTCCTTTATCCCCAAATGGTAAGTTAGATCGAAAAGCGTTACCCAAACCGGTTTTACATGCCGATGATGAGTCACTTGCGCCACGCTCACAGCTGGAACAAACAATGTTAGTCATTTGGTCGCAGGTATTAAATTTAAATAATATTAGCGTTGATGATAATTTCTTTGATTTGGGTGGACATTCTTTAGCGGCAGCCAGAATTATTTCTAAAATTGCCAAAGAGACGCAGCGCCGAATTAAACTACACGATTTTTATAATGCACCGACCATTAGTCAATTAGCCGTTTTAATTGAAAGTGAAAATGAAACACATATTCATCATGAAATGACGCACATGCTTCGCGATAATGAAGCTTTGCCGCTCAGTAATATGCAATTTTTATTTTGGGTGGCGAATAAGTTCCGTACTAAGAATCGCACCTTAAATTTGGTGGATAAAATTCGCGTTAAGGGCAAGCTCAATGCAAGCTGGTTACAACAAGCATTTGAAGTATTAATTAAGCGACATGAGATGCTGCGTTTTTTAATTGGTGATTACACGCCTATTCAGCAATTACAAATGAATGTTGAATTTAAACTGCAGGAACATGATCTCGGAACACTGCCTTTAGCAAGACAAGAGCAAGAGCTCGCATTATCATTACTACAGTTAAAACAAGATGCGCAGTGGTTGAAGCATGCGCCATTAATTAAAGCGCGGTTATTCCATTTAGGCAAAGAGCAATCCGAATTGCAAATTTGTTTATCCCATTATGCGGGTGATGAAATTTCCCAAAAAATTATTTTTAATGAATTATCGAAGTGTTATGAAGCGCTCAAGCAGAATCAGAAGATTCCACGAAATTTAATAACACGCGATGCTGGTTATCAAGAATATATTTTGCGTGAGCGCGAGCATTTAAAACGTTATTTGCCACGCGACATTGATTTTTGGTCAAGCTATTTGGATGGTGTAAAACTCTGTACCTTGCCAAAGAATGAAGTGATTAGTAATCCTGATGAAACATTCTGCACGTCCTATTTAGAAATTGATGAAACCCTACTAATCTCCTTACAACGCTTTTGTGCAAAAAACCGTATTAGCTTGGCAGATGCCTTGTATGCGGCGGTGGGTATTGCAATGCAACCTTATTTGAAACCGAAAAATAATGAGTCGATGGTTATATACTGCCTTAAATCGGCTCGGGATAACGATGCTTATGATCAATCGTTAGGTTTTTTTGTTAAAACCGATATTTTAAAAATGGATTTTCATGATGAGCCGGGTTTATTAGAATTAGCCAAGCAAGTCCATAAATCCACTATTTTGACTTCGCCTTATCAGTTCTGCCCGAGTATTATTCAATTTGCAAATTTATATAAAGAGAATTGGCAAAATAAGCGTTGGTTTAATATGACGATCAATATTATTTCATATTTATTATCAAAACTGTTTTATCGTTCTAAGCCGAATTACTTTATTTTACAAATGTATGGTCGTATGTTGGGCGCATTTACTAAAAATCAATGCGATTTCTTAGTGCAAGTAAATGTTTTAAATAATTTTTTAAATGCTAAAGGGGCTGAAACCAATAAGTCGCTATTTGGGTATCAAGCTAAAATCCAGGCTGAGACTAAAGACGATAAGCTGGCCTCAAAGCAGATATTAGATTTTTGTTTCACTCGCAACAGTGACAATAAGTACTATTTGATTATTTCGGGTAATATTATCGCTTCTTCACGGGAGCGGATGGGGCAGGCTGTTCTTGATGGCCTAAATGGGGTCCTGAAAGCCAAAGATGTTTAAAAAATAACCACCTCTATTTTTCTTTCATTTTCATTGTAACTAATTTCATTCTGCTGATTGACATAACTAACTGTATAAAGCAAAATTCACGCTCGATTTCTGGAGGGGTTCCCGAGCGGCCAAAGGGATCAGACTGTAAATCTGACGGCTTACGCCTTCGAAGGTTCGAATCCTTCCCCCTCCA
>CAZQXH010000035.1:0-9962 GCA_964597435.1 uncultured Coxiellaceae bacterium
GCAGAGTGGTTATGCAGCGGCCTGCAAAGCCGTGGACGCCGGTTCGATTCCGACCCCAGCCTGATTAACCGATACCAGTTATAGTTCTGCTTCTCTTTTTGCTCTCGTAAGAGCGCATGCCCGGGTGGTGGAACTGGTAGACACAAGGGACTTAAAATCCCTCGGGAGCAATCCCGTGCCGGTTCGATTCCGGCCCCGGGCATAAATTAAATTTCTAAAGGCGCCCAGCAAAAACACTGGGCGCCTTTTTACCATGTGAATGAACGGCCATGACCTTTGTCGTTACTGAAAATTGTATCCGCTGTAAATACACTGACTGTGTAGAGGTTTGCCCGGTCGATTGTTTCTATGAAGGCCCCAATTTTTTAGTCATTAATCCCAGTGAATGCATCGATTGCGCTTTATGCGAACCGGAATGTCCGGTGAATGCCATTTTTTCGGAAGATGACTTGCCTGAAAAATATCAACCTATGCTTGCGCTAAATCAAGAATTAGCTGATAAATGGCCTAATATTAATCGTATGAAAGCGGCGCCTGAAGATGCGGATCAGTGGAAAGACGTTTCTGAGAAGCTGCAGTATTTAGAGAAAGAGTGGCCTCAGAAGTAAAATATTGGTTCCTCTTTCTCGCGGGCGAGAAAGAGGCAAGGGTGAGGGCGCTTCGCTCACTCCCAACCACCCTAAGCAGCTCCTCTCTCCTTATCTGGAGGGGACGCATTAATAAATAAAAATTATGAACATACTCGCATTTGACACATCCAGCACCGCCTGCACCGTCGCATTAACGGTCAACGGCCAACAATTTTCCGAGCACACTGTAGCCCCCATGCAACAAGCGCAGCTTATTTTGCCGATGATTGATGCAATTTTGAAAAAAGCTGATATCAAACTTAAAGATTTAAATGCGATTGCCTTTGGGGTGGGGCCGGGCAGTTTTACCGGTTTGCGTATTGCTGCGAGTGTTGCACAAGGTTTGGGTTTTGCAACTCGGCACCCTTTGATTCCTTTATCTTCACTGCACATTCTCGCCGCCACCGCGCAAGCGACTTGCCAGGCGGAACGGTTTTTAATTGCCATTGATGCACGAATTCAACAAGTGTATTGGGCAGTTTATGAGCAAGATCAAGCGCAGCATTTACAATTGGTAGGTGAAGAATGTTTATTAGCGCCAGAGACAATTCCTTTAACGGATAATGATAAAACTGCTATCGGTTTAGGCGATGGCTGGGATAAATATCGCGCAATCATTCAAACGCATAACCCCCTTCCGAGTTGCCGCCCCGATCTTCTTCCCAATGCAATTTTTATGCTGCCTTTAGCGGAACGTGCCCTCACGCTGGGAGCGACCATTACGGCTGCAGAAGTTAGCCCGGTTTACCTTGCCAAACCCCAATTAAAATAACCGCGAGAAGCGGTTGTCTGCGCTATTAAATAGGCCTAGAATTGGCTAATCATTATGCTGGGATACCACTTTCAAATGACGACAACCAAATCTGGAGCCCCCATGGTCGGCATCAATAACAACGGCGAAGCTTTAAATCTCCTTACTGAGTTATCAAATTATGTAAAAGCCCAAACGCCGCAAGCGGAACTCGCTTTGGTCGAAACCTTTGCTGATCGCTTTTTTGCCGCTTGTTCGTATGAAGATTTAAAAGATCGCTCACTAGAAGAGCTTTACGCCACCATGTATTCCGTGTGGCAATTTTCTCGCACGCGTGCGAAAGATGAAGTCAAAATTCGTATTTTCAATCCGAGCCTTGCCGAAGATGGTTTTGAATCAACACACACTGTCATTGAAATTTCTCACGATGATATTCCGTTCTTAGTCGATTCCACGCGCATGGTGTTAAACCGTTATGGTTTTCAAATTCATTTCATCGTGCATTTTGGTGGCATGAAAGTAGTGCGCGATCAACAAAATCATATCACTCAGATTTATCCATTACATGCGGCACCTGCCGATGCTGCTACCGAGGCGCCGATCTATTTTGAAATTGATCGCTTGCTGAGTGAAAAATTGATGGGCGAAGTGACGGGCGATATTGATCGTGTTTTAAATGACGTGCGTTTGGCCGTTGCTGATTGGAGCAAGATGCGTGATCGTGCTGCCGAATGCTTGGCCGAATTGCAAAGCGCCCCAGCTAATTTAGATGAAAAAGACATTGCTGAAACGCGTGATTTTCTTTCTTGGTTAATCAATAATAATTTTACGTTCTTAGGCGCACGCGATTATAAATTAATTGGTGATGGTACCAGTCGCGCTTTGCAACTTGTGCCGGGCTCGGGCTTAGGTGTTTTACGTGACGAATCAAATTCGACCTCTGCAAAAAGTTATGCCGAATTACCGCCGCAAGCGCGCAAAATGGCATTATCAAAAAATATTTTGATTGTTGCTAAAACCAATACAAAATCCACCGTCCATCGCGATACGTATACCGACTATATCGGTGTTAAAGTATTTGATAAAGAAGGCAAGCTAGTCGGCGAACGTCGTTTTATTGGGCTTTATACTTCCACTGCCTATTCTTCCAGTCCAAGACAAATTCCTTTTTTGCGCCACAAAGTCGAAAAAATTCTAGATGATTTAGGCTATCCACCGATGAGCCATGATGGTAAAGAAGCCGCTCATATTTTAGAAACGTTGCCACGTGATGATTTACTTCAAGCATCGGTTGAAGAGTTATTAGATTTAACCAAAAAAATTATTCAATTAAAAGAACGTAAGCGCGTGCGCTTGCTGGTGCGTCGTGATGCATTTTATCGTTATTTCTCGTGTTTGGTGTATGTGCCGCGCGATATTTTCACCACTAATCTTGCTTTGACCATTCGCGATATTTTAATGGAAGCTTTTAAAGGCCAAGAGTGTAATTACACCACGTATTTTTCTGACTCTGTTTTAGCCCGCATTCATTATCTTATCCGCGTCCATCCGAAAACCCCGCTCGAGACAACCGTTGAAGCACTGGAAAAACAATTGATTGCTGCAACGCGTTCTTGGCCGGATGAATTAAAAGATCAATTGATCAAGCATTTTGGTGAAGCGGATGGTTTGCGTTATTACCAAAAATATGCACGCACTTTTCCGGCAAGCTATAGCGAATCGTATTCAGCACAAACGACGATTAGTGATATTGAACACATGGAGGCGCTGCTTTCCAATCGTCCTATCACGATGTCACTTGCGAATAATGCCGATGGCACAATTACTTTAAAATTATTCCATTTAGATCAGCCAATTGTTTTATCTGATGTGTTACCCATTTTAGAAAACATGGGCTTACGCATTATTGCTGAGCATCCACATGAATTAAAATTTAAAGATGGCCGACGTATTTGGCTGCATGATTTCACCATGACGTATTTATCCGGCGCCGGTGAAATGGATATCAAGCAAGTTGCCGTGGCTTTTGAAGAAGCATTTATTGCGACTTGGTTCGGTGGAGCTGAAAACGATGGTTTCAATCGCTTAATTGTGGGCGCTTCTTTGACGTGGCAACAAACGGCAATGTTACGCGCGTACACTAAGTACTTACGCCAAATTGGTTTTTTATTAAGCCAAACCTATATCGAACAAGCGTTAATTAGTAATGTGGAAATCACCAAGCAATTAGTGGAATTATTTAATTTCCGTTTTGATCCAAATAATGGTGTTGCAGATCGCGGTGATTTATTACCGATTGTAACGCGCATTGAAGCGGCGCTTGAAAAAGTAGTGAGCTTGGATGAAGATCGCATTATTCGCCGCTTACTTGAAATTCAATTGGCAACCATTCGTACCAACTATTTTCAAAAAACACCGGATGGCACGAATAAATCTTACATTTCGTTTAAATTTGATCCCGAATTAATTTCTGATTTACCATTGCCACGCCCACGCTTTGAAATCTTTGTGTATTCGCCGCGCGTTGAGGGGATTCATTTACGTGCGGGCAAAGTGGCGCGCGGTGGCTTGCGTTGGTCTGATCGTCGCGAAGATTTCCGTACCGAAGTGTTAGGCTTAATGAAAGCACAACAAGTCAAAAATACTGTGATTGTGCCAGAAGGGGCGAAAGGGGGATTTGTTGTTAAACAAGCAACCCCAGACATGGGGCGCGATGCGTATTTGCAAGAAGGCATTGCCTGTTATTCCATTTTCATTTCAGGTTTATTAGACATCACCGATAACATCAAGGAAGGTAAAATTATTCCGCCAACCGATGTGGTGCGTTTTGATAACGACGACCCTTATTTAGTTGTGGCGGCGGATAAAGGCACGGCGACATTCTCAGACATTGCGAATGGTATCGCCACGCGTTATGGATTTTGGTTGGATGATGCCTTTGCATCCGGCGGTTCGGTTGGTTACGATCATAAAAAAATGGGGATCACATCGCGTGGTGCTTGGGTTTCCGTGGTGCGGCATTTCCGTGAGCTTGGTTTAAATCCAGAAGTGGATGATTTTACCGTGGTTGGAATTGGCGATATGAGTGGCGATGTGTTTGGTAACGGTATGTTGCTTTCAAAACACATCAAATTACTTGGCGCATTCAATCACGTGGATATTTTTGTTGATCCGAATCCTAATCCCGAAAAAAGTTTTGAAGAGCGTAAACGTTTATTCAATTTGCCACGCTCGAGTTGGCGCGATTACAACCCCGAACTTATTTCTGCGGGTGGTGGTGTGTTTAGCCGTTCTGCTAAATCCATTCGTTTAACGCCAGAAATGAAAGCAGCGCTTCATACTGATAAAGACACAATGGTACCCAATGAATTGATCCGCGCTATTTTGCAAGCGCCGGTGGATTTAATTTGGAATGGTGGTATCGGTACCTTTGTTAAAGCCAGCACAGAAACTCATCTGGATGTCGGTGATCGTACTAATGATGGTATCCGTCTTGATGCGACTGAAGTCAATGCGCGCTCGATTGCTGAAGGTGGTAATTTAGGTTTAACGCAAGCGGCACGTATTGAATATTCATTACGGGGCGGCATTGTGAATACTGACTTCATCGACAATTCAGCGGGCGTGGATTGCTCAGACCATGAAGTCAACATGAAAATTTTATTAAACCGTTTAATCACTGACGGTAAAATGACTTATGATGGTCGTAATCAATTAATGGAAGCCATGACCGACGAAGTGGCAACATTAGTGCTGATGGATAATTACGATCAAACTTTAATGTTAAGTTTAGAAGCTTCGGTGGCGCGTCAAACCTTAGATTTGTTCCGTCAATACATGAACGACTTGGAAAAACAAGGGCGCTTAAATCGACAATTAGAACGATTGCCGACCGACAAAGCTTTATTAGAACGCAAAGCCAATGACATGCCATTAACCCGGCCTGAAATTGCGATGTTACTCGCCTATTGTAAAATGTATTTAAAGCAAGACATTTTAACGTCGGATGTACCAGAAGATCCGTACTATACTAAATTCTTGTTAACTGCATTTCCAAAACAATTGGGTGAAAATTATTACGATTACATGCAGCGCCATAGCTTGCGCCGTGAAATCATTGCAACGCAACTCTGTAAAAGCATAACCGATCGCATGGGGATTAATTTTGTTGAACGCCTGCAGCGTGAAACCGGTGCCTCGACCGCTTTTATTATTCGTGCATTTTCCGTTGCGGAACGCATTTATGGTTTAGAAGAAATGTGGCATGACATTCAAGCGTTAAACACGAAAGTGGAGCAGGCGACGCAATTTGGCATGATGCTGAAAATTTATTATGTGATTCGCCGTGCCACGCGTTGGGTGTTGCGTAATCGTAAACCCAATCTCAATATTCAAGAAACGATTGATCTTTTCACGCCACCCGTACAAAAGATTGCTGAAATTATCCCCTCGTTCTTGAATGAAACTGACCGTGCGAATTATGAAGAAGCGATCGCGGATTACGTGGAAAAAGGTGTTCCTGAAGCATTGGCAACACGCATGGCTGTTTCATTATTATTATTTACCTCATTAGATATTGCGGAAGCGGCACGTAAAGCGGAATTAGATTTGCCCGAAGTGGCAGAAGCCTATTATATCTTAGGAAATCGTCTTGAGTTAAATTGGGTGAAAGATGTCATGAACCAATTTAAAACAGAAAATCCATGGGATGAGTTGGCTCGCTCCGGTTTCCGCGATGACCTTGAGCGCGTACAACGATTACTAACCACCCGTGTACTCACGATGAAAAGTAAAGAAGCGAAAGATAAAAGCTTGGCTGAGCGGATTGAAACATGGCTAGCCCGGCAACCCTTCTTTAATGGACGTTGGGTACAGTTAATTGCAGAAATCAAATCGACAGACACGCCCACTTTTGTAACGTATTCCGTGGCATTGCGTGAGTTGGTTGATTTTGTGCAAGCTTCTTAAGGGATTGACATGAAAAAAACTTTTTCTATTGCTGTGGTAGGTGCCACCGGATTAGTCGGTGGTATGGTGTTATCGTTATTAGCTGAGCGTAAATTTCCACTTAAGCAATTGCACTTAGTGGCAAGCAAGCAGTCGGTTGGAAAATTTATACCGTTTGAAGGTAAAGATTATCCCATTTGCGATTTAGCTGAATTTGATTTTAGCCAAGTCGACTTGGCATTTTTCTCTGTGAGCTCTGCTTTAACGGCTGAATTTGCCCCGCGCGCGGTTCAGCAAGGTTGCATTGTGATCGATAAAAGTTTTCATTTTCGCAATCAAGTTGATGTGCCATTAGTTATTCCCGAGGTGAATATCAATCACCTTGAGGGTTATCGTAATTGCGGCATCATTGCCAGCCCCAATTGCAACACGATTCCCATCGCGGTCGGTGTGAAACCGATTTATGATGCGGTCGGCATTAAACGCATGAATGTGGCAACATATCAATCCGTTTCTGGAACCGGCAAAGATGCTGTGCTTGAGTTAAAAGAACAAACGCGTCGCTACTTAAGTGATGAACCGATCGAAGCAAAAGTGTATCCGCAGCAAATCGCTTTTAATGTATTGCCACACATTGATGATTTTGATGTTAATGGTTATACGCGCGAAGAAATGAAAATCATTTGGGAAATGCAAAAAATCTTTAACGATACTAAGCTTGCCGTTAATCCCACCGCCGTACGCGTGCCGGTGATTTGCGGTCATGCTGCTGCCGTGCACATTGAAACGCACGATAAATTAACGACTGATCAAGCGAAAGCATTATTAGCAACGGCACCTGGTGTGAAATTAGTTAATGGTACTTTCCCTTATCCAACGCCAGTCAATGATGCGGCAGGGCGTGATGCGGTGTATGTTGGGCGTATTCGTGAGGATTTATCGCATGAAAAAGGCTTGAACCTTTGGATTGTCGCTGATAACTTGCGCAAAGGTGCAGCACTGAATTCGATACAAATTGCAGAACAATTAATTGAGCGACATTTAAGTCATGATTGATATTATTTTAACAAGTTACCGCGCGCTTATTTTTAGCATTGGCGCTGCGGCTTTATTACTTTTTATATTAGGTACGTGGTTAATTTTACGGACTACTTGGCAAGAACCAGCGATGGAAACGGCTGAGTCGGTTGATTTACCACCATCACAGGATTTAACCGCGATAGCAGGGGATGATGTTATCGCCACCCAATTGGATTTAGCGCGAGCGTATATTGAAACGGGCAGCGAGAAGCTTGCCAAAACGATTTTACAGCGCGTGTTAAAGAAGGGTGGAAAAGCACAGCAGCAGGAAGCGCAACGATTACTGAGCACGTTGTGAAACGGATCGCGCTCGGCATTGAATATCAGGGAACAGGATTTTACGGTTGGCAGGAACAACGGGGTTTACCGACCGTGCAAGGCAGTTTGCAAGAAGCGTTAAGCAAAGTGGCTAACGAGCCCATTTTTTTGCATTGCGCGGGGCGCACTGATGCTGGTGTGCATGGCACGGGTCAAGTAGTCCATTTTGATACGAATGCCAAGCGGCACATTGATGCGTGGTTATGGGGAACGAATGCGCATTTACCGCCAAGCATTATTGTACGCTGGGCGCGCCAGGTGGATTATCACTTTCATGCGCGTTTTAAAGCAACAGCCCGACGTTATCGTTACGTCATTTACAATCAACCAGTGCGTCCTGCTATTTTAGCGAACCATGTGACTTGGCATTATTATCCACTGGATGTTGAGCGCATGGCCGCTGCATTGCCTGCATTATTGGGCGAGCAAGATTTTAGCTCCTTCCGTTCTTCCCAGTGTAATTCCAACTCACCCATGCGCAATGTAATTGATGCGACGATTCATAGGCAAAACCATTATGTGATTTTTGAGATTGAAGCGAATGCGTTTTTGCATCACATGGTGCGCAATATTGTGGGTGTGTTGTTAAAAATTGGGAGTGGGGTAAGAGAGCCTACGTGGATGGCTGAGGTGTTAGCTGCCAAAAGCCGCCGCGCTGCCGCAGAGACGGCGGCAGCGGAAGGGTTGTATTTGATTAAAGTGAGGTATCCAGAAGCGTATGCCTTCCCAGAGTCTGGCGAGTTAATCCTGTAAAGACTAAGTTGCAATTGTTGTCGGTGGCAACGAGAGAGAGTCAATTGGTAAAAGTTAATGAGATACCCATTACACTGCAAAAAACGAAGTGTAATGGGGGTACTTGAAGATGCAAAAATCGCATCTTCAAGTGCGAATGGTATATAATCGACTAGATTATGAGCGCTGAGGATTATTATGTCGTGGTTTAAAAAGTTATTACCTTCACGCATTCAGACGGGTGGCGGCACCAAAAAAGGGGTGCCGGAAGGCCTGTGGTCGAAATGTGATAATTGTTCCTCCATCCTCTACCGTACCGAACTTGAGCGGAACTTAGAGGTGTGCCCAAAGTGCGATTTCCATTTGCGGCTTAACGCGCGAAAACGGATCCGTTACTTTTTAGATCCAGAGGGCCAAAAAGACATCGCGAGCGACATCGGCCCTGAAGACCGGTTAAAATTTAAAGATTTAAAGCGCTATAAAGATCGCTTGGTCACAGCGCAAAAAGAAACGGGCGAAAAAGAAGCGCTCGTTGCAACCCGCGGTTTGTTAATGGGTATACCGCTCGTAATGACAGCATTTGAATACGAATTTATTGGCGGCTCGATGGGCGCAGCCGTCGGCGAACGTTTTGTGCAAGCGATCAATGTTTGCATTGAACATCGCTTACCCTTAGTTAATTTTTCCGCCTCAGGCGGCGCACGCATGCAAGAAGCCCTATTTTCTTTAATGCAAATGGCGAAAGTGAGTGCGGCTTTAGCGCAGTTAGATCAGCGCGGCTTGCCTTATGTTTCCGTGTTAACGGATCCCACCATGGGTGGTGTTTCTGCCAGTTTAGCAATGTTAGGCGATATTATTATTGCCGAACCGAATGCGTTGATTGGCTTTGCAGGCCCGCGCGTGATTGAGCAAACGGTTCGTGAAAAATTGCCGGAAGGTTTTCAACGCAGTGAGTTTTTATTAGAACATGGTGCTATTGATCTCATTATGCATCGGAGTGATCTGCGTCCTGGCATCGCGCGGCTACTCAGTAAACTTTTAAATCGTAATCAATCCTTAACGAGGTAACTATGGAACGTAAAACGAAACAGCGCATTTTAGGCGTATTAGTGACGATAGGGTTGGTCGTCATTTTATTGCCTTTGTTTCAAACCGGAGAGCCCGCTGCAAGCGGTGCAGGGCGATCGGCACAAGAAGCGAGTGAGCCTGTTATTCCAGTGAATACGCAACCTGGTGCAAAAAATGATAGCCCTTATCGCACCCGTGCATTGGCGGATTCAGATGTTCCGCAACCAGTTCCTATTCAAAATTCCGCTGCCATGGATCAAAATGCAGTGCGTTTACAACCGGATGATACCATTCAAATGAGCCATCCGAGCATTATTTCCGAACAAGCGCAAACGGACAGCGCAGCACAAAAAGACGAGCCTAAAACGCAAGACGTTGCGAATGCCACCGTAGAAGATACCGAAGCAAAAGCAACGCCAGCGGTTGCTAATAATGCC
>CAZQXH010000036.1:0-4671 GCA_964597435.1 uncultured Coxiellaceae bacterium
TGATTTTAACAAAACCCTACTTCGATGGTGTACTAATTTAGGGAGGCCTTACCAATTGAGCTACCATCATAATCAGCCGAACTAATATATTGTTATGACTGTATATTTGGACAAAATATGAAATAATCCACACTTTAAAACATATTTATTTAGCCATAAAGGAATGCTTCGTAATGAACTTAAAGTATCTCAGTTTGCCGGTAATTATAATCTCCATCCTAATCTCAAACTTGGCTATGGCCTGTATCTGTGCGAAATTGGGCGATAATTTTTTTGATACAGTCAATCAGCATAATATCAAAATTAAAAATGGCGAATATCCAGCAACAGAGACTTTAACAGTATTCACAGGCAAAGTTATAAAGTATGAAGATGCGCCTGTTGGCAACATGCCAGGCTCAATGTTGGTGAAAGTTAATCAGGTTATGCAAGGTAGCGTTTCCACGAAAAACATCTTGGTATATGGCGATGTGGATGGCATGCAATGTCGCCCACCTATTATCGACTTTCAGATTAATACCCATTATATCTTTGCAGTGAATCAAGACGAAAATAATCAGTATTATATATCAGGCTGCGGCTATTATTATTTGGAAACAAAATCGCCGAGCTCTGTTTAACCTGTCTATTTAAAATAATCGAAGGTGATTATCTCTAATTTTAATGGGTAATTAATATGTGGATTTTGCTTGATTAAACACTTGAGCAGTAAAGTTGAGAAGTACATCTAACGTAATGTTAGTTTTGTAATTCATCCTGGGTTGCGCTATGCTATCTACGCAATTTTCATAAAAGGATTGGAGAGCAACATGCAGCGAATGGATTCACTCGAAGAAGGTTATCAGGTATTACAACGGGCAGGTATTGCTAATAAAACGTCTGCTCAAATGATTGAAGCGCATCCAGAATGCATTAAAATATTACTGCAGATGGAAAAAGTAGGTGTATTTAGTGGTACGAAAGAAGAGAAAAAACTGGCTTTTGCTAATCTTATTCACTGTATCAAATACTTAAAAAGCGAAAATGAGAATAAAACTGACTCAGCTGCCGATTTGCATCAACTCTACGAGCGTATCTCTGCGTTTTTAACCCCAAATATTCATCAAGTTATTCTTAAGCTCATTCTTGATGGGAATATCATTAAACGCCTAAATGGACTAATTGCACTTAATTTACCGCTCACTGCGGACTTTTTACATGAAATTATTCATCATCCTTCTGGTTATATTGGCATGCAGGGTCAGTGCAATCAATTATTTCCATCGCCAGAAGAGGCTCAAAAAGAATTTCTCTACTTAATAAAAAAAGTTACTTCAGGGGCTATGCTTGAAAGGCTGCGTTGCTGCATTTCGATGGATAGTTGCATAGGACCACAAACTTGGGCAAATAGTAAAAATTTTCGCGTTATTTTGGCGAATATTGAAAATTGTTTTTATCTTCTTTTAGGGTTTCGCCTTTTAACGGATGCGAATTTATTAGAGCAATATCGCGAGCAATTAACGCAACACCCTGCACTTACAATTAATCTCGAAATCCTCTCCAATAATGAAATATTAACTCCAGAAACTGCCCAGCTCGCATTTGCGAATCACGACTTTTCTTCAGCGAAAAGCTTATGCTGCAGTACGAGGTTTCTTAACAGTTATGAGCGTAGCTTGGTCGATCCTAAAGGATTTTTAATACAATTATTAAATAAACCCCGGCTATGCTATGCGCTTCGTCTTCTGGATGTTAAATTATCAGAAACACCTAATATGCAACAAGGTGCGCTGCTTAGAAAAATGCAAGATGATGTGCTGGCCTTGTTAAACGCTGCATCGGTTAAATTTGCATGGGTTGAAAAGGAAAAGCCCGACAAGCCAACCATTAGTAGTCGGATTAGCTTTTTTAATGCAAAACCAATGCAGTTTGATACCTGCTGGCAAGAAATTCGGAAAAAGTATCAGATTCAAGAGGCAGTAGGGAAGGGGTTGAAAAAAGTGGGGTGATAATATCTTCCCGCGCGCGCCACTGGAACCCCACGGCCAAGCCATGGGGTGAGGCCAGCTTTAAACAGTATAAGCAATCACCTCAGTCGGTTCCGCTGCTGCCTGAGGTTTGGCAGAAAATATAGTCAAGCCTGAAACCGTTGCTGATGGAAGAAAGGCCGACTTGCTTGCTAACTCAGCGCGCAACTTAGCATACCTTGTTAAACTTTCACTTTCCCCAACTAACTTTGTAAAATACGGTGTTAGCGACTCAGGCTGAGGGTGGGTGCCCGGTAAATTCAAAAACGTTTCTAAGCTAATCGGCAAATCATTCTCAATCGTGTATTGATTATCAAATTGCGAAATAAAGACATCATCAAAATGCACTAAAATAGAATCCAGGCTCAATATGACAATGCTTTCTTCTTCACGAAATTTTTTGAGGAATATGTCCATGAATTTCATGAAAGCCGTAAAATCTGCTACTGTTTCAGGCAGGGTAAATTCAACCCCTTCTGTTTTATAACTCCTTTCTTTCTTGCCAAAAGTAGCATCAAGGTAGAGAGGATCATCACAACGCATCATTGCCGTATTATTAAGAAAATCTTTCGAAAAATTTGAACGCCAAGTACATGTCTCCAGGCGGTAAGATAAAGAAGATTGAAAATAGCTATCATCCTGATTACTAATTTGTTCCAGCATGAATTGGATATAGCCCTCTTCAATGATAGGATAAATATTTAAAATCGCTTGCACTTTTTCAGGAGAAAATACTAACGAGGCACATTTTTCTTTATTGGCTTGAGCTTCATGCGCTCTAGCCAAAACACGCTCTTGGCGAAAAGCACGTCGATTATTTGCGGGCAGTTCAAAACGTTTCACACCGCCTTGATGTGCTTTAGGTAACTCATCAACATTCGCAATTGGAATACACAGTGAATCCGGTCCATGGAAAACACCTAAATTCTTTTGCGCATTACAATAATATTCGGCTGTTTCTTTCCCTTTTTTAGTAGTGCTCATAAGGTAATGAATAACCGGTAAAGGTTGCTCCAATGGGATATTAACCACCACATGGTCTTCAATCGAACCAATCGCGTCATTACACCAATTACTTTCGACGTGGAATATTTCTGAAATGACGATGAGCTGGTCATCTACTTGTGAGATGGAGCGAATTCTAACATCGCAAGCACCACCGGACTCAGTTAGTTTAATCTTGACACATTGCTTCATATGCTTTCCTTAATTAAAAATCATCCTAAATTAAACATTAGGTCATCAAGAACTTTAACTATTTTAAAGGATTCTGTAAACGCTAAATTAACTACGAAAATTGATCGATACAGCTTGCAATTATTAGCTTTTACAGCCAATAAAAAAATTCACGCTGATCTGGCTGAAGCTGCACATGAATATAATAAAAATATAAATCCTCGAAGTTTGCTTACCCAAGGACTTCAATTGCATTCACTGATGCATAATTATAATTTAACATACAACAACGCAAAACGATTTTTGGCGGGGCAAAAGCGATTAGGTTTATTTCCGCAATTGAAACCGATTGTTATCCATGAGAATCAGGAAGAAACGTTACAATTTAAACCCCGCTGACGAATTTAAGATTTAAGTGCGCCGCTCTCTGCGCCTTTCGTTCTTGTCTTCTTCGGCATCCTTATCTCGCCGCTGCGTTGGGAATAACGTTAACGCTCTTTGGGGGGATTTATCTCTATCCCTCTCTTGCGGCGCTTCTTGAGGAAAACTACCTAAAACATGCTCGGCAACAGGCTCTCCCATGTTCGCTGCGGCTTGTAAAAATGCAGGTGAGAGGGGGGCCAATCTTGGGTCATTTAAACTTAACAAAAACTCATAAAATTGACGCAGCAGCTGCGGTAATTTAGAGAACTCTCCTGCGTAAGATCCTTGGTCTTGTAGGAAAGCAAGGTTGTTTATCATCGCATCCAAAGTTAAATCCGTTATCCCTTGCATAGTTGCTTGCGCGCTAATTTGCTCTGCAGTTAAGCTTTCAGAAGAAATTTCCATGGGTGGATTTTCTGATGTGAGAGGCGCAGTCGGTTTCTCGATCATGGATTTTTGTATTACTGCCTCTCTGAGGGTTTTTAAAGAGGGGGATGCTGCCCTTAAGCGATTTCTTTCAAAAGCTTCTAATTTCTTCGGAAGACTTGCTGTGTGGAGCATATCTTTGATAACGAAATTTTTTGTTATGCTTTCCGCTGTTTCACCAGCAGACGTACGCAAATTAGGATTAGCGCCTGCTTCAAGCAAGAGATAAACCATATCCGTGTGACCATTCATTGCCGCAATCATAAGAGCAGTCAAACCTTTTTCTGAGGCGGCATTTAAATCAATTTCTGGAGACTTAATCAATATTCTGGCGACTTCACGATGATTTTTAGCGGCTGCGAGCATAAGAGCATTAGCGCCTTTGAGATTTTTGATATTGATAAGTTGAGGTTTGATAGCAAGCAAGGATTCAACCATTGCTAGGTGATTGAACAATACTGCATACATGAGCGCAGTTTCGCCGTGTTGATCCGCAATACCTACATCAGCGCCAGCCTTAACTAAGCGTTTAAGACAGTTGAGGCTATTCGCCTTTGCTACAGAGTGGAGGATTTTATTGAGCTGTCCATTTTGGGCGGTTATATCTCCACCAGCATTCAATAAGCGCTCAAAAATTTCA
>CAZQXH010000036.1:4771-8300 GCA_964597435.1 uncultured Coxiellaceae bacterium
AATGAATGCAGTATTACCAGTAGGATCACTGATATTCACATTGGCCTTTGCGGCAAGCAAGAGTTCAACGATTTTAATGTTACCTTTTTTTACCGCAAAAATGAGTGGAATTGAGCCGTTGGTAACAGTTTCAAGCGGGATACGAATAGAAATTAAAAGTTGGACCATCTCAATTGCTTCTTTCTCTATCGCCCTAAATAAAGCATCAGCAAATACTTTTTTGTTTGGGTCTGCCGTTGCTCCAGCCTGAAGCAGCCTGTTGAAAATTTCAGCATTCCCCAGATACCAAGATGCTGCTTCAAGAGGAGTATTATGGTGCTTGTCAGCTAAATTCGGATCTCCGCCAGCAGCAAGCAATCGCTTCACGACCTCAATTTTTCCATTTTCTACTGCTACCAGGAGAGCGGTTTTTCCAGTGAGCATATTCCTTCCGTTTATTTCTTCCTTTGTATTCTCGCTAATGAAAGTGGCAACTTGCTCAATGCGACCAGATTTAGCTGCGTTCATAAAGTGTTGATAGCTAATGGTTTTGCGTTGCATAATTTCTTATCCTCGATCGATGTCCTGGGTATTGTATGTGCACGTACTGAATAGCATGGCTGATAAAATGGTTTCACGTGATTGGCATCAGTTTTTGTTCATTATGAGGCCAATATTACTGCGGCGGTTGAAAAAAAGCAATTTCTTAGATTAATAAATAAACAAAATGCTTTATAAAGCGCAAAATATCGTGGCTGCTGCGGGAAAATCTCATTAATATTTAATACATTCTTCCGTCGGCATTGTTTTGCTCAACAGATTCTGTATAAAAAGAAAAGGTTCCGGATCGACACTTAACGCCCCTTCAAAAGGACAGTCCAGCGTATAAATTAAATAGAAAGTTACCGCGGTGACAAGGCTGGTTCCCACTAACAATGTTGCCCAAATGCCCATGGTTTTCGCCACAAAAAGTCCGTGTATGGAAAATAATACGGTAGCGCCCGTAAACAATAGCGGCCACAATGCGCGCGCACTATTACCCCTCGCAATAAGAAGCCTGGCGCGTCTTGCGTCTAACCAAGTGTTTAATATTCGTAATGCTTGACCAAACACCACTTCATCACGATTAGTCTTAGGATGAATGCTTTGCACAATAGTGACAATTTGCATTGCATTTTCACGACTTTGTTCGTGAAAATGATTTACGATTTCATTAGTGATGGATTTTAATTTTGGCCATTCTTTTTCAACGACTAATTGAGAATAATTAAGCACGGCCTGCCTTAAATGCGTTGCTTTCATTAAAGCTGACGACTCAACGACATGCACTAAATCTAATAAAGCAAATGCCTCATTCTCAACCGAGGTGGCCGCATTTGTAAAATTTTGCCAAACGCCCCACAAAGTGAAGGTGAGTAAAATAGCATAAATCGTTCCCATCACTTCATATACGGAGGAAATTAAATCGGTGTTAGTCGTCAATTGATGGGTATCAAAAAATAGACTCGCCAGCGTTGCCAACACAAATGCAGAGACGATAGTAAAGCCAATGATAAACGCAATTTGCAAGCGATGGTTAAGCGATAATAAAAACAATCTCATTTAAGGGTATCCCTGCTTTTTAAATCATCCTAATACTTGGAAAGTATTTTATCACTTATTAAGTAGAATCCAAAAGATTGATTATTATCATTTGGGTAGTTTAAAAATAGTGTTAAAAAAGGATTAAACAAGTTTGACTGAATTATTTATTGAAGAAATGTACTGCTCAATATCAGCAAGTGTAGTGGCACATAAAATGATATCGCAAAATGCAGCGAGCTTTCTTTTTACCTCATTTTGAGGGGTAGCATTCTCCATTGATGCGTAATTCTTTGCTAGATGTTGAAATTTTTCTAATTGAAAGGAAGTGGTTCTTAAATAGTGCAACATTATTCCGACCGCACCAGGCAAAAGCGTGCTGGGTTGATGCAAGGTCATATTTGGCGTCGGGAGGGCCCAATAAGTAGGATCACTTAAAAAATTGATTAAAGGGATTAGGGCAGGATGAGTTTGACGTTGCATGAGCGTCTCAATGATTGCTGAGGACCGTTTAGTATAAGCCGCAAAATGCGCTTTTTACAAATTTTTTAACCATGGTAACTATCATGGGCCGTGAAAATAAACATGGTTATTCAATGGTTTAGTGAGTAAGTGAATTTGATAGGGGAAAAGCTCACCGCAATGCAACATTTTCTTATTAAAATTAGGTACAATAGAGGGAAGGGCAGATGTCGCCTCAATAATAAGGAGTGTAACAATGGCAACCCATACCCGTTCAAGAAGACACACCAGCGCTACGGATTATGATTTACATGGTGATGTCGCCAAAATTAAACAAGCAATTGCGAAAGCCGCCGAAGACTTTAAAGGTCGTACCGGTGAAATTTTATCGGAATCGGTTGATGGTATTAAAGAACAATCAACCTTTGTAAAAGATTCCGTTGCTAACTATGCATCAGAAAAACCGTTTAAATCTTTAGGGATTGCGGCTTTAGTCGGATTAGCGTTAGGTATATTGATCCGTCGTTAATAATTTGGAAGTACTGATGGCTGAAAAGAAAAAAAAAGGTGCGCTCAGTTGGTTTTTGCTGGCATACAGTGCGTATGGTGCCCTCAAAAACCTGGGCGCATTAATCGAATATGAAGCTCGTGAAGTGCGAGAAAATGTCACGCGCCTTTTATTTTTGTATTTAGTTGCTGCAGCATTTGGCGTTACTGCTTGGATTGGCTTGCAAGCGATCATCATACTGGGTTTGTTACGATACAATTTCAGCCCATTAGTTTCTATTATCTCGCTCACTTTACTCAACGCACTTTTTTTAATGATTACACTTTTTCTGCAAGTGCGTGCCAAACAGCGCGGGGTTTTCACGCGTTCTCGTGCGCTCCTGCGCTCATTTAAATAGCATAATCACCGTACGTTTTGGGTTGAAAAGATCTTCCGCTCAGCAATACTTCTTCATCAGCCATCATGATGGTCTTGAGACTTAAGGCAAAACGCGTTACCGTCTCAGGCAGAGTTGCGGGTGCATGAAAAATATCGCGCAATAATAAAGTTACCGATTGCTTCACTTCCGCCACTATATTTTTAGTATTAGAGTAACGGCGAATAAATTTGTGCAAAATTCGCTGTCTACTATCGTTGTAATGAATCTGATTTTCTAAAATCCGCGGTTCTTGGCAGACTTCTAATACTTGAATGGTATCGCGTATCAAATCAGTAAAAGGTGCAGTCGTATAATATTTATTAAACGCGGCATTGATTTGTATTTTTAATAACGCTAACGCATCTAATGCTTCTAAATAAGTGGTCGGGTTATAACGTTCTTTAATGTTCGCTAAAAAATTTTCATACGTTATATTAAAATATGCAACGATTTGCTCAGCGGCTAAAATGCGCTGACGTTTAAAATCGCGTATTTTTTCGTATTCTCTTAAGGCATGCGAAATTCCTTTCTCATGCGCAAGATGAAAATGTATTTTTCCATCCCCGATAAAATTACAACAA
>CAZQXH010000037.1:0-7675 GCA_964597435.1 uncultured Coxiellaceae bacterium
CACCAGAGACGCGCATTCTACCTAATCCGTTTTCAGAGTCAACACTCATTTACAAACTTTTTTAAAAAATTTCTAAATAACTGATTTGAAGGCAGGTTTAGCGCACATCAAAACCATTATACATCAAACTGTATTTATTTTCCACTAATCAAGCGACTCAAGAATTGACCGGTATATGAATTCGAATGTTTCGCTACGGCCTCAGGCGTACCCGCTGCCACCACGCGCCCCCCTTTCTCACCCCCCTCGGGACCTAAATCAATTACCCAATCCGCTGTCTTAATGACATCAAGATTGTGCTCGATCACGACAATCGTACTACCTTGATCACGCAAACGATGCAAAACGCCTAACAATTGCTCAATGTCATAAAAGTGCAACCCCGTGGTTGGCTCATCCAATATATAGAGCACCCTGCCCGTATCACGTCGTGACAATTCTTTAGCCAATTTAATGCGCTGCGCTTCACCGCCTGATAAAGTCGTCGCGCTTTGGCCCAGCGAGATATAAGACAAGCCCACATCCAACAAGGTTTGTACTTTACGCGACACCAAGGGAATTGCGCTGAAAAACTCCCGCGCCACTTCCACTGTCATCTCAAGCACTTCATGAATGTTTTTGCCTTTATAGAGAACTTCCAATGTCTCGCGGTTATAACGTTTACCCTGACACACATCGCATGTCACATAAACATCGGCCAAAAAGTGCATTTCCACTTTGATCAGCCCCTCACCCTGACACGCCTCACACCGACCCCCTTTAACGTTAAAGCTAAACCGCCCCACGGTGTATCCTCGTGAACGCGCTTCTTGGGTACCTGCAAATAAATCACGGATTAAGGTGAAGAGCCCTGTATAAGTCGCAGGATTTGAACGCGGCGTCCGCCCGATAGGGCTTTGATCCACCACAACCACCTTATCAAAATATTCCAATCCCTCTATGGAATCATGCTGAGCGGTCTCAGACGCGGCCGCCCCATTCAAAGCACGCAACGCAGCCGGAGCCAAGGTGTCATTAATCAGAGTGGATTTTCCGGAACCGGACACCCCCGTGATACAAGTCATTAATCCCACGGGAATTTCAACCGTAATCTTTTTCAAATTATTTTCCGCAGCGCCTTCAATGCGAATGACTTTTTCAGAATTGAATGGCATGCGATCTTTCGGTACAGCAATACCACGCTTACCCGATAAATATTGTCCAGTTAATGATTTAGGATTACGCGCAATGTCTTTCGGAGAACCCGCCGCAACAATCTCACCACCATGCACACCCGCACCCGGACCTAAATCCAATACATAATCCGCACTTAAAATCGCATCTTCATCGTGCTCAACCACGATGACGCTATTACCTAAATCACGCAAATGCCGCAACGTTTTTAATAGGCGCTCATTATCACGCTGATGCAAACCGATGGATGGCTCATCTAAAATGTACATAACACCCACTAATCCCGACCCGATTTGACTGGCTAGGCGAATCCGCTGCGCCTCACCCCCTGATAGCGTTTCAGCGCTGCGGTCTAAGCTTAAGTAATCCAAACCCACATCCACTAAAAACCCTAAACGGCTAACTAGCTCTTTAATAATCTTAATCGCAATCTCACCGCGATAACCAGGAATATGCAGTTTTTCAAAAAAAGCCAACGTTTTCTCTACGGGCCAATCGGAAATTTCAGGTAAATTTTTATTAGCAATAAATACGTTACGCGCCGCTAAATTTAACCGCCCCCCTTCACATGCCCCGCAAACCTGTTCAGAAATATATTTCGATAATTCTTCTCGCACCATTTCGGATTCAGTGTCTCGATAGCGTCGCTCTAAATTCGGAACAACCCCTTCGAACACTTTGGTTTTAGTGAAAGAATAGCCATCATCATCTTTATAATGAAAACGAATGGGCTCATCGCCGCCATGCAGCAAGACTTGCTGATGTTTTTTCGCTAAACGAGAAAAAGGCACATCTAAGCTAAATTTATAATGTTTCGCTAACGCGGTTAATAATTGAAAATAATATAAATTGCGCTTATCCCAACCACGAATTGCGCCTTCAGATAACGCTAACCGCTGATTCACTATTAAATCTTCATCAAACACTTCCTTAACACCCAGGCCATCACACTCCGAACAAGCACCCACCGGGCTATTGAATGAGAAAAGCCGCGGCGATAATTCAGTTAGGCTGTAACCGCAATCCGGACAAGAAAATTTAGCGGAAAATGAAATCGGTTTCTTTCTGGCATCATCCATATAAGCTACTAGTGCCAACCCATCTGCTAAACGTAATGCAGTTTCAAATGATTCAGCTAAACGAATACGCATTTCTTCACGCACTTTAAAGCGATCAATGACGACTTCAATAGTGTGCTTTTTACGCAAATCCAATTTAGGCAATTGATCTAATTCTAATAATTCGCCATCAATGCGAGCGCGCACAAAACCCTGGCTGCGCAATTGCTGCATTAATTCCACATGCTCGCCCTTACGCTCGCGCACCACAGGCGCTAAAACCATGACTTTAGTATCAACCGGCAATGCTAAAACGGTATCCACCATTTGCGAAATGGTTTGTGCTTCTAAAACATTGCCATGTTGAGGACAGCGCGGCTGCCCTACTTTAGCAAACATTAAACGCAAATAATCATGAATTTCCGTAATGGTACCTACGGTTGAACGCGGGTTGTGCGAGGTAGATTTCTGTTCGATGGAAATGGCGGGTGATAAACCTTCGATGTGATCCACATCCGGTTTTTCCATCATTGATAAAAACTGTCTGGCATAAGACGATAAAGACTCAACATAGCGACGTTGGCCTTCTGCATATAACGTATCAAACGCCAATGAAGATTTACCGGAACCGGATAACCCGGTAATAACCACTAATTTGTCCCGCGGCAAATCCACATTGATATTCTTAAGATTATGGGTGCGGGCACCTCGAATACGAATTTCTTTCATGTGAGAGTACACCCCTTTGAGGAGAAAAGGGTTAATTATATACCTTTAACACTTTAAAAAGCGAAATGTTAAAGGTTAGGCTCTGTTTTTATGCTTGATGCGAATTGACTTCGCATCAAGCATAAAAAAACGCGGGACGATGATAAACAGGTAAATTGCGGGCAAAGAAGAACTTACCAAGGACGCATCACAACAGTGCGCGTCTTGCTTGATTCGTTTTTATTATCAATAACTGGTAATACTGGCTGTACCCACTGATAAAGCGCTGGGTAATGTTTTTGTAATTTGCGGGCAAAACTTTTTGAACGCAATACTTCAGCTTGCAACGCTGCTTGCGTATTAGGATGCAAATCCCTCGCTTCATAATGAGACGCGATTTCATGCAACTGCACCGCAAGCTTTTTCAGTGTACCCTTTGTAATGCTGGGATCTGTGCCGCTGCGTTTTATATGAAAAACTCGCCCTATGGCAGTATCTTTACATAATGCCTGCAAACCAACATCCAGCACAAAGCGAATATCAGCAGCGGTGTATTGCGGCAAATCAGTAATAACTCGCAAATAATCTAGTTTTAATTTTTTTCGGCTTTCGCATGCAAAAAATAACCCATCTAAATGACGATGGGTTATGTTTATTAATAGCAGCAAGAAGTTACGCCGACTTTTCACAGGAATTTGCAGAGGCGAATATTGACGCATAATTTCAAAGCAATTTTCAACTGCTTTTGAATCCAATTGCTCTGTAGCAGCAATTGCTCGATTAACAACAGCACTTAATTGCGGAAGCACTGCAACTGGCGCCTCGAGCTGCAGGCGTTGCTGCTCACCTAATTCATGTACCACCTTAGCCATCGACAGCATAGACCCCCATTAACTCACACTTATAATCGATATAAATTATCTTCTTCTCGTTCTTTTTCTTTCTCTTGTCGCACTTTGGCATCCATCAAGCGCAACTGCTGACCCTTCGGCGGAAACATGTCTACCGTTAACGTCTTCACCCACCGATACAAATCAGGATATTTTTTTTCTAAATTATCTGCAAAACTTCTACTAATTCTAATTTCATTTTTTAGCAAATTAATGGTCTCACCATCAATACCCTGATTATCTCGACCCCGCACCATTTCATTTAATGCTTTTGCAATAGCCTCTAGCGCGCCATCAACAATAGAAGGCTTCTTCCCTAATTCATCGCGTTTAATATGAAAAATGGAACCCAACAACGATTCACGGCATAATGCACGTAAACAAATGATTAACTGCTCATCGCCCTTCACAGCCGAGCGCATCATGACAAGCAATTGGTTCTTAACTTCATGGCGATCAAAATGCTTAAACTTTGCTATTTCTTCTGGCGTTAATTTCGGGAGAGCGCTTAATAGCTTGATCAATTCTTTTTGAAAAACCCAAGTCGCAGCTTGCGGATAATATTGCGTTATAAAGGGCATTAAATATTTCTTAGCGATATCTTGGTTATCACAAACAAAAGCGGCTAACGCAATGCTAATCAGTTTTGGATTATTCTGATCTACTCTATCTTTTAGTAAATGGGTAAGCTCCTCCTTTAACGCATCGCGAGCTTCTTTTGTTTTAGCTAATCTTCCGCGCAAAATGAATACATACATTTTTTCTATGAACGTTAACTGCCGATTATTAAGCATTTCTACTTCTTTATTAAATGCGGTTAAATCCCCTAGTGCCTCAAAGGCACAAGCTCTCAAAATCAAAAGTTTGGTTTCTTGCGCATTGTCTAACAATGCTAATGCCTGATCGGGTTTTTTCGCGGCTAATGCCGTTACGCCTAAAAGATATAAGTCCCTATCGCTTAACACCGGATTGTTTAACAAGTGCTGAACCGATTGCCAGGCGACATCCGCTTTTCCTTGATGCGCCGTAGCAACCGCCAATAAAACTTGGTCAGACGTGCTTAATGATCGCAACCGCTTAAGTCTCTTTACAGATTCATTAATCAAACCTTCCTTCCACAAAGCAAATGCATAAGAGTGTTCTAGGTGCAAATCGGAAAAAAGCTCCGTTAACTGATAAAACCACTTAACAATGGAATCAGGACTATCAGGGTTATTTGCAATAGCCACTCCCATTCCTTGTAACGCCTGTCTATTATTAGGATTAATCTCTCGCGCTCTATCAAAGTCGTGATAGGCTTTTAAAAATTGGCCTTGCTCTAGCGCATTATTTCCTAACAAAATAAAGGCCATCTCACCCAGTTCTCGCTCCCACTTATATTGATTTGCATGGGGTGCGTCCGCAGTAACAACCTGAATATTTTCGTCAAATGCCGCTAGATTTTTTTGTTTAAGATAGCGCTTAGCGAGCATAAACCGTGCCATTAGGTGGCGGGGTGCCAACTCAATGGCACGATTTAATGCCTGAAGACTTGCTATTACTTTCTCTTCCCGCCGGACCGACTGCGCTTGCGCACTCAAAGCCCACCCAAGACAAGCATATGCATCAGCATTTTGGGGTTGAAGCACCAAAGCCTCCTTGGCATGCTGCTCGGCGAGATCATAGTCATGATTGGTAAGGGCTTTTTGTGCTTCTTTAATTAAATCGATTGCTCGTGGCTGCATAGTCCGGTCTTTATTAGATTTGAGATAAGTTATTGTAGAGTGCGCATGCTTAACACAGCCTTAGCGCTGGAGCGTAAATCAGGTATAATTCCCGTGAATTTTTTTACTCAGGTCAACTGCTATGCTTTCACAAAAAATGACGTCTTCTGAACGTCGCGCAACCGGCATCTTATCACTCATCATGGCATTACGCATGATTGGTTTATTCATGGTGTTACCCGTTTTTTCTTTATATTCCAATCAATTGACTGGCGCCACGCCGGCATTAATTGGTTTAGCACTTGGTATATATGGTTTAGCACAAGCCATTTGCCAAATCCCTTTTGGCACCTGGTCTGATCGATATGGGCGCAGACACGTTGCAGCGGCTGGTCTCGTTATTTTTGCGATTGGCAGTTTAATTGCGGGCTTTTCTCATTCCATCGGCTGGATGATTATCGGTCGAACGTTACAAGGCATGGGCGCTGTTGGTAGCACATTACTCGCTTATATTGCTGACCTTACCCGTGAAGAGCAACGCACCAAAGCCATGGCCATTGCCGGCATGACGATTGGTCTTTCTTTTTCCATCGCCATGGTGCTAGGGCCTTTCTTAGCTAAATGGTTTCCAGTGCACGATTTATTCTTTATCGCCACCTGCTTTGGTTTAATCGCTATTGGTTTACTTTATACCGCCTTACCTAAAACCATCGTCAGCCGCAAACGCGATCAGCGCTCCGATTGGCAAGCTTTTTATGAATTGCTACGCACCCCCGAACTTGCCAAATTGAACTTTGGTATCTTTATATTGCATGCTTTGTTCACAGCAAGCTTTATCATCATCCCCATTAACTTATTACAAGTGACAGGTTTAAGCGCTAGCCAGCAATGGCATATCTATTTACCGACGCTAATCATTGGCTTTGTATTAAGTTTGATCGGCATTGGTTTTGCTGAGCGCAGACAACAAATCAAACCGTTTTTTGTGAGCGGTGTTGCCTTACTACTCATCTCACAACTTTTATTATGGGGCAGTGCAACTTACCCTTCATTTATTGCGATTGGTTTAACCTGCTTCTTTGGCGGCTTCTCTTTATTGGAAGCTTTCATGCCCTCGCTCGTTTCTCGCACGGCCCCACTTAACCGCAAAGGAACTGCACTTGGCATCTATTCATGCGCCCAATTTTCCGGTATCTTTGTCGGCGGTGCGCTGGGCGGTTATTTATACGGCCAGTTCCACTTTCCCGGGGTGTACATTCTTTGCCTTACCCTCGCAGCCCTCTGGTTGATTGTTTCCCTGCTCATGCAACCCCCTCGCTTTCTCGTTACGCAATTATGGCGTTTACCCCTTTCGGAACGCGCCAACTGGCCGGAACTCGCGCAAAAATTGCATGTCATTCCGGGCATGATTGAGGTAACCTTCGATGATGGTATTGCATACCTTAAAATGGAGCGTAAGACATTAAGTCACCCAGATTATCAACGCTTGAAAGTCCAGGTTTCGTCACCCTAACATTCTATTTAAAGTTTCAAAGGAGCAAATAATATGGCACGTGGTGTAAATAAAGTAATTTTAATTGGGAATTTAGGGCGCGATCCTGAAGTCCGATTCACCCCCAATGGTTTAGCGGTTGCAAACTTAACACTTGCCACCAGCGAATCCTGGAAAGACAAAGCCAGCGGTGAAATGCAAGAACGCACCGAATGGCATCGCGTCGTTATGTATCAACGTTTAGCTGAAATTGCCGGTGAATATCTCCGCAAAGGTTCGAAAATTTTTATCGAAGGCAAATTACAAACCCGCAAGTGGCAAGATAAAAACACGGGCGCCGATCGCTACAGTACGGAAATTATTGCTGACACCATGCAAATGTTAGATAGCAAAGGTGGTAGTGCGAGCAGCGAATCTTCTTATGAAAAACCCAGCAACACGGCCGCACCTGAAGCCGCGCCTGCCCTTGACAATTTTGATGACGACATCCCATTTTAATTCCCACCTTAGTATATTTTGTTAACTTTTATAATAGACCCCTTGAATATCAAGGGGTTTGTTATTTTTAAATGTTAATTTTTATCCGGAAAACCATCCGTAAGCTTCCCCGCTAAAGCGACATTCCAAAACTAGAGTTTTCTGGCAAAATAC
>CAZQXH010000038.1:0-7661 GCA_964597435.1 uncultured Coxiellaceae bacterium
CATCGCCAGGCTTTAATTTAAAAACCCCGTTAGGAGAAATCTTAGCGGGGTTTTTGTTTTTGCAATCAAATCCCCATCCGCATACACTTCTTCCGGCTCTTCAGTCACAATCGTCATAACATTAAACTTCTTCCTAAAATCGGCTGAAAATAAGGGCAGTTAAGCGATTAACCAAAAGCCACCTACAATTTTTCTACGTGATTAGATTAATTTAATCATGCCTGAGATGCCCTAAAGCCTTGCTCCTCGCAATGCCACGTGATTCATGCCATCAAATCGTTCTATCCTCTCCAAATGATCCAATAAAATAAACCGTGGTAAAGCATTTTCTCTAACATAACGATCTAATACTGGCTTAGGTAATGTGCCAATATTCTCAATCAAATGCCGACACTGTGATGAACCACAGCAGCATTGCATTTGCCAATCCTCATTTAACCCAACGGTCGTGGAATAATCATACGTTATCTCTTCACCCTGCTTGATATTACGCAAAGCATAAACGGAAGATTCATCCCGTAAACACACATTCGGTTCGCAACTGTGATTAATTGCTTTAGACTTTGGCTCTAATATTAAAAATAGATTGGTTTGAATCTGCAACGGATCATCCAAAGATAATCCCAGCTGCTGACAAAGGGCGGGATATTCATCTGTTCTAACGGGCTGTCCTTTTAAAATTGTTATAAATTCCCCTTTCATAATGCTTCGTGTGGCGAATGATCCTTTGCCACTAATCGCGGAGTTATTTACAACGATCTTTCCTAATGGTTTTTCACGTGAAAACACGCGCATCCCCTTTATAATCAGTTGTCTATTTTAAACTTAGCAGATGATTGCATTCCTATCTACTCAACCGATAAATAATCTGACTTAATTAACCAATTGATTTGAATGTAAATTAATCTGCTATAAGAAATTAAGCCCCTATTTTGAGCAATTTCAGCGCAATTTTCCTGCTGAAAATGATAAAGATTTTATTAAAATCCTGATGATCCCTTTGCCATCATCAGATAAAATACGCCAACGATTCAAAAGGGGATCCTCATGTCTGTAGACTATAAAAAAACACACGCCGAGTTAACCAAGTTAATCAAAGAAAGTAATGTCGAATACATTGACTTACGTTTCTGCGATCTACGCGGTAAGGAACATCACGTTACCATTCCAGCTGCTAAAGCTGATGAAAATTTTTGCCGCTACGGTAAAGCATTTGATGGCTCTTCCTTATGTGGTTGGCAAGCTATTAATAAATCCGATTTATTACTCATGCCTGATGTTTCCACGGCCATGGTCGATATTTTCTGTGAAATCCCAACATTAAATATCCGCTGTGATGTGTATGACCCAGACACATTAAGACCGTATGTGCGCGATCCGCGTGCTGTCACCCGTCGTGTTGAAGAATATATTGCCCAGTCCGGAATTGCTGATGTGTGTAATTTCGGCCAAGAGTTTGAGTTTTTCATTTTTGACAATGTGCGATTTGATAAGCAAGTTAACGGCTGTTTTTATGAAGTCGATGCTGAAGAAGCGGCATGGAACACGGGATCTAAAAGCGAAAATGGCAACATGGGCCATCGCCCTCGCCAAAAAGGTGGTTATTTCCCCGTGCCTCCCGTTGATTCCTCCCATGATTTACGCGGTGCCATGTGCCAAGCATTAAAAGCCATGCGCATTATCCCCGAAGTGCATCACCATGAAGTGGCTTGCGGACAAAGTGAAATTACGACCCGCTATAAACAGCCATTAGAAAAATCAGACGAAATGCTTGATTTTAAATACGTGGTTCACAATATCGCGCATGCCCACAATAAAACCGTAACCTTCATGCCCAAACCATTAGTGGGCGACAATGGCAGCGGTTTACATTGTCATCAATCTTTATCGAAAGAGGGTAAAAATTTATTTGCCGGTGATAAATACGCGGGTTTATCCGAGATGGCGCTTTACTACATCGGTGGCATCATCAAGCACGCCCGCGCCTTGAATGCTTTCACTAATGCTTCAACGAATAGCTACAAGCGCTTGGTTCCTGGTTTTGAAGCACCGATCACCATGGTTTATTCAGAAGGCAATCGCTCTGCAGGCATTCGTATTCCGCATGTTTTCAGTGAGAAAGAAAAGCGCATTGAAGCGCGTTTCCCTGATGCCATGTCAAACCCTTACCTCGCGTTTGCTGCATTAATCATGGCGGGATTAGATGGTATTCGGAATAAAATCCACCCAGGTGATGCGGTTGATGAAGATTTGTATCATTTGCCAGCTGATCAAGTAAAAGCATTCCCAAGCTTGTGCACTTCTTTAGAGCAAGCGCTAGACAGCCTAGAAGCGGACTATGCATTCTTACTCGAGGGCGGTGTATTTACGAAAGAAATCATTGATGCGTATATTCAAGTCAAACGTGAAGAAGTCACGCAATACAACATGACCACGCATCCGATTGAATTCCTCATGTACTATAGTTTGTAATAAACCACCCGCGCTTTAAAGAGCGCGGGAAAGTGAGGCGGCACATGAGTACTTTTAAATTAGCAACTTGGAATGTCAATTCGTTACGCGTGCGCTTGCCTCATGTTTTGGAGTGGCTGAAAACGCATCAGCCTGATGTGTTAGCGTTGCAAGAAATCAAACTTATAGATGATGATTTTCCCTACGCTGAAATTGAAAACGCGGGTTACCATGCTTTAGTATCCGGCCAAAAAACGTATAACGGCGTCGCTTTATTAAGCCGCGAACCCATGCGTGATGTGGTAAAAGATATCCCGATTTTCGTTGATCCGCAGCGCCGCATTATTGCAGCCACTTATCAAGATAAGCGCATTTTAAATTTATATGTTCCCAATGGCCAAAGCATTACTTCTGAAAAATACACCTACAAATTGTCTTGGTTAACTGAAGTGACTGCTTTTCTTAAAGCAGAATTATCCACTAACCCGTTTTATGCTGTTGTGGGTGATTTTAATATTGCGCCAGAAGCAATTGATGTTCATGCGCCTGAGCAGTGGGTTGATCAGGTATTATGCAGCGACCCCGAACGAAATGCTTTTTCGCAAATGCTGGCGTTGGGGTTGCAAGACTGCTACCGTATCAAAAATCCGAGTAGCCAAGAATTTTCTTGGTGGGATTATCGGATGAATGCATTTAAGCGCAATATTGGCTTGCGCATCGATCATATTTTAGCAAGTGAGGCGTTATTAAAGGGATGCGAACACTGCATAATTGATAAAGCGCCGCGTCAGTTAGAGCGGCCATCTGACCATGCGCCAGTGTTAGCTAGTTTTTTTCTAAATCGATAAAAGGAATTTTATGTTTTCATCAACTCGACCACAGGATTCGGCACGCATTTTTCTAGAAAGAGAGCCCTACATGGGTGTCGTGGTAATCGCCGCTCTTGTCATGCGGCAAGATGAATTAGCACGGCTTTTGCCAATGCTATTTCAACTGCAGGACCGCCCACAACCCCAATTAGCGGTGCCAGCGAATGATCCCCGGCAACCAAGATTGTTCAACGAAATAAACCGCTTTAATCAACAACGCCAAGCCGACCAAGAGCCAACCCATACCCAACGTTCTCAGCAAAAAAATATTTCACATCGCCGCTAATGTTGAGGGGCGGTAAAAGACTATTTAGTTGATTGTTTACGAAATTAACTAGCTTTTACTGCCCGACCTCTTTAAAATCAGCCCAATTCTCTTGCCTCATAAGCATTTCTTGGGTATGATGCCCCCCTAATTTAAAGGGGTTCGTCGGCCATGAAACCAGATATTCATCCAAAATATGAAGAAATTAATGTTGTTTGCAGCTGTGGTAATGAATTCCATACCCGCTCAACCTATAACAAAAAATCGTTACAGCTCGAAGTTTGCGCAAAATGCCATCCTTTCTACACCGGTCAACAACGCGTTGTAGACACTGCAGGTCGTATCGATCGCTTCAATGCCCGCTTCCGTCGCGGTGGTGAGAGCGCTGTTAAAGCGAAATAAGTTTGATGATGTTTAAAAAACGGTGCTTTTAGCACCGTTTTTTTTATTTACAGCGCAGGGCTGCTTACTGCAGCGTGTTCTTTTTGCAGAGTTTTAGTCGCAAGAAAATTAAAAGCCTGTTTTCCCTCTAACAAAATCGCATCTAATTTAATGTGATCTTCTTCTATTTTTTCTGAGCGGCGTGATGGCAATTCCCGGATGGTATCATCAAAGCATTGATTCACCTCCGCAATGGTCTTGATATGCTCATGAAAATTAGCAAGCATGGCTCCAAGCTCTCTCAAGCGGTCTGAATAAGTGGTGTTACGAAAAATATTTATGACCCAGCGTGAATTGCGATGCTCAAGGTAAGCATCAAAATTCGCCAAAATTGAAAGACTCAGTGTTGATAAGTTTGGATAAGTGCTTCGCAGTAGCGAAAGCTTAGTGCACACTTTTTCAAAGTGCTGTGCTAGAACAGGCGAATTGTCGTAGTGATTGAAATGCGTGCCGTAAAGATTCGCGGCGGTTAACGCGGGGGTATTACCCGTTGTCAGCAAGATGACATTCAAGCCGACTAAGAAATAATTAATGTTAAGTCCTGCCTCTGCATAAATGTTCCAGCTAGGGCGTTGCCCAATTAAGATGATCGTGCCATTTTCCGCTAATAAAGAACGGATGGTTTTCATGCGCAGCCTTAAAGTATCTTCATCCACTGCGGGCGCCAATTCGACTGCAATGGCTTGAAACGGCGGCTTGTCCTCCGGTTTAGTAAAATCAAGCGGCGTTAAGTTTTCAAACTGCTTCGTGACATCGGCGGTGGATGGCGAAAAATTAACAATGACCCAGCCACTGGGATGGTTTTTGCAATGTTTATGGCAGGCAACTAAATAGTCTCGTTTTGGAAGCATGATTAGTTCCTTCTTTGTTATTAGTCAGGAAGAGTAGTTGTAACAAAGCTCGGGCAAGAGGGGAAGTGGTCGGTGCTAGCTAGCACCGACCAGAATATTATAAACCAGGACGAGAAGCTGGTTTGGCTTGATCTGTGCCTAACCTATTTTTGTCATTAGCTAATAGTAAATGTCGACTTTGAGCGAGTGTGGGTTCTGTTGCTAAAACTAGCGATTCTAATTGTTGCAATATTTTTTTAGCATCGGCAGGTTGGTATTCAGCTTGAATGGTGGATGCCGTTGAGTCGCTATATAGATGCAAGGGTGTTCCCTCTAATCGCACAGCGACAAATTCATTCTGAGCAATATGTTTCTGCAGGGCTTCTAAAAAATCTTTCACAATAATTGTGCTGTTTGATGGCAACGTCAGCTCTAATGTTTCTAATAAAAGATTTTCTTTACCTTGTAGCGAACACCTTGAATGTTTAGCAGTAAAGATTAGCCGAATATTTTCTGCCGTAAATCCACTATTTTGTTCTTGTAAGAACGCATAAAAATCGGGTGGCAACAGCCTGAATTGAAGACGAATGCGTGGATCGATCATTGCGCTATACCCTGGTGTGATTGTCTCAAGCACAACGCGGGTTTGATTGTCGAGTGATTGCAAACGAATATTCATTAATTTCATAAGGCCATCCTTGCTGGTTGAGAAGTGATTACGGGAGAAGTCATTTCCTTGGTGCTAAACAATCCAATCGCACGCGAGGGCGCTAAAGCAGGTAGTTCTAAGTCTGGTGTTAAATGCAGTCCCATTAACATAACTTGCTTAGAGCATTCCCGGGTTAAAATAATTTCTTTATCAAAAGAACAGCCCGGTTCAATTTCTAAATCTAATGCTTCAAATAATTTGCTTAATTCCGTTTTGAGTGCGTTATGTAAGCGGCAGCCTGGAGCATAAAGCTTTTCATATGAGCGTGAATTTCCCCACTGAATACCTATTTTTCCATCTTCCCGAATGCTGAATGTCGCTTCATTTAGTAAATTCACTTCCGTGTAATTATTATTAAAACTCCCTCCATCCGCTGCTGGTTTACCGAAGCAAGGAGCGAGTAAACCCTTTCGCGCCATCGATTGTACGTGGCTTAAATAGGGTTGGTAGATTTCGCTTTCACCTGCATCGGCGAAAGCGCGATACAATTGGCGCAACAAACGGTATTTTTCACTAATGCCATATTCAGGATTTAATAAAGCGCGCCCATCTATATTAAAGAGTAAATGGTAACGCTCGAACATTCGTAAAGAAATATTCCAATTGCAGGGCGAATTGGCTGATTCGGGCGATAATACAGCTAAAGCTTTTTGTAAACCTTGATAGGCTGTCGGTTTATTAAGCGCTTTAAATGCTGCAAGCAAAGCCGTTAGTGCTGTTTCTTTCGTTAAGGGAGTGCCAGTTTTAATGTAATTCGCTTCATTGGTGGCGATAGGTAATGCTTCGTGGATTTTTTCCAATAAATAGTGAATTAGCCGTTCTTTCTCGTTAGATTCAGTGGCTGCATTTTCTTCATCCGAGTGTTCTTGCTGTTCGCGGTGGCTAAGCTTAGCTAATTCACGCATGGCACCTTCTGCAGGTAATAAATTTGGCCCACGCACAGCGACTAACAAGGCAAGTAAAGCTGCATCCATCTCACTCTCTAATGGTTTTGCATTTAATAAAATAAGGGGCGGACTTTCATCGTGTGACGCATAGCGACCAAGCCTTGTTATGCGTTCGCTAAGCGTTTGCAAGCAATCTAAAGCGAAGTGCATTTGCGTTGGTAAAGTAAAAGAAATATCAGAGTAAACATGACGATTATAAGAGCTAAACGGATAACGCGGCAGTGGGCCGTAATTTAATGCTGAAAAACGAAAGCGAGTGACGAATGGCGAAGCGGTAATTTGTAATAATTCGTGAAGCTTCTTTTGCGATAAATGAGTGATAGCGCTTAGTTCATCTACAAAGGAAGAGCTAATGGCAAAGCAAGTCGCTATTATACTGTGATGCGAAAATCTTGATTCTTCTAGCGTAATTTTTATCGCGTCATTTTCACGATAAAGACGAATATTTAAAATATGCCTAAACATGCTTCCTCCTTGAAAGAGAAAACTATACTCGTTGTTCTTGAGAAAACGAAGTGGAGATTATTGTTGTCTCTTTTTCTCACAATGTTTATACTCAATGCGGGCTCTCTTATTTAAAGGAATAAATCATGATTACCCGTAATATCGGCATGTTGCTCCTTGCGATCTATCTCATCTTATTAGGCTTATCCACCCTAATCCCCGGTTTTGCATTGCCCAGTATTTTATTTAGTGTTTTGGCTTTAGTCGCTGGTATTTTTATCTTAATTGGCCGATAAATTGATAACGCTCAAATGCATCTGTATTTGAGCGTTTAGGTGCAAGATGACACTCATTACCAATCTTGGCATTCTCCTCGTTGCAATATTACATTTGTGGTTTTTAATGCTAGAAATGTTTCTCTGGCAAAAACCGCTCGGCATGAAACTATTTCGCTTAAATCCTGAATATGCTAAAGCGAGTGCTGTCCTTGCGGCTAATCAAGGTCTTTATAATGGTATTTTAAGCGCAGGTTTATTCGTCAGTTTATTTTTAAATCCGCCCGCAGATTTTTCTTTCAAATTATTTTTCTTAATCGCTGTGGTTGTTGCTGGTGTTTATGGCGCCATCACGGTAAGCCGCAAAATTTTTTGGGTGCAAGCGGCGCCTGCTTTATTAACGCTACTGCTACTTTTCCTTTCAAGCTAA
>CAZQXH010000039.1:0-6973 GCA_964597435.1 uncultured Coxiellaceae bacterium
GCCTTCTGGGCAAGAGAGTTTTGGTGTTTTCTTGGATTCTTCACCCGATCGATGGGGGCGACTGCTAATGAGGAGGAGGGAGGCGCAGCAAGCAAGAAAAGAAGGTCGAAATGAACGTAAGCTATTGGAATCTGATTATCTCTTGGGAGTTTATGATAAACATCGAACAGGTGCGCTAAGGTTTAGAATGGATCCTGATGGACCATTTCTCGATAACAATCAAAAATTAGCTTCTCCTCCCTGGGCAAAGTTGCAGGAACTGGAACATGCATGTTTAGAGATTGAAAAAAAAGGCGCAGAAGAAAAATCTGATTATACAAAATGGTTGGAAATGCTGTTTGCTCCGGGAGGTTCGCTTGGTGGTGCGCGGCCAAAGGCAAGTATTGTCGATAAAAATTCGCAACTATGGATTGCTAAGTTTCCTAGAGCAAGTGATTCACATGATTATGGAGCATGGGAGATGGTCGCGTATAAATTGGCACAGCAAGCAAAAATAAATATGTCTAGCGCAAAGCTTCGTAGATTTAATGGCAATCACCACACATTTTTAACGAAACGCTTTGACAGACGTGAGTCGGGAGATCGTATCCATTTTGCGTCAGCAATGACAATGCTGCAGCGGTCTGATGGTGATGATTATTCAGTTGGTGCAAGTTATTTGGAGCTTGCGGAATTCATCGCTAGGTATGGCGTTCAAACTAATGAAGATTTAGAGCAATTATGGAGAAGGATAGTCTTTTATATTTGTATATCAAATACTGATGATCACTTACGTAATCATGGGTTTATTTTGGAAGAAAATGGTTGGGCTTTGTCTCCTGCATATGATGTTAACCCTGAACCTGATGGTAATGGTTTAAAGCTTAATATTTCTGAATCTGATAATGCACAAGATCTAAATCTTGCTAGACAAGTGGCGCCGTATTTTCGGTTAGCAGGAAAAAAAGCTGAAGAAATAATTCAAGAGGTGGTTGGGGCTGTGAAAGATTGGGAGAAGGTTGCTAATACTTTAGGTATATCTAAAAGTGAACAAGATGCTATGAGGCGAGCATTTCGAGTGATAGAGAGCGAATAGTTGGGGAGGTAGGTTTTGAGGGGTTTATGATTTAATGGCCAGAGACGGGATCGAACCGCCGACACGAGGATTTTCAGTCCTCTGCTCTACCGACTGAGCTATCTGGCCATCAAAAAGAGTGCCTATTAGACCGGTAGTCAGGCTGACAGTCAAGTAGAAGTTGATGAATCTTTTGGAACAAATCCAGCGGGTTTTTCACTACCAGCGCCAAACAGAAATTTTTCTAACTCAGCCATTAAAAATGTGCGTGATTTTGGTTCAATTAAGTTCAGGCGATATTCATTGATTAACATGGTTTGGTGGCCAAGCCATTGTTGCCAGGCTTCAGCGCTGATGTTTTCAAAAATACGTTGACCAAGCGCGCTTGGAAACGGCGCTCTATCTAATCCTGGGGCCAATTTGTTTAATTTTTGGCAAAACACTTCACGGCTCATGATATTTTCCTAAGCAACGATTGAATTGGTTTCGGTAAACCCAATGCGGGCGGTTTGGCTAGGTTATACCAGGTTTGTGAGGCTATATCCAAGCGCGGCTTTTGCGAAAGGTCAATCAAAATGGGATGTATCATGAGGTGATAATGACTAAAAGTATGTTTGAACGCCGCCAGTGGTTTCGGTTTGATATTTTTAATTTCCCAATGCCGACTACAAAAATAACGTAAACGCTTCGTATCAGGCTCATCTTTAATTTCGGGCAAACTCCACAGTCCACCCCAAATGCCTTCCGCCGGTCTTTTGGTAATGACGATGGATTGTTGATGTCGCAATATCACAACGGTCGCAGCTTTAGTCGGTAAGGCGCGTGCAGCTTTTTTTACTGGCAGCATGGTCGTTAAATCTTCTGCCAACGCCACGCAGTGGGAAGCAAGCGGGCATTGTGTGCAACCGGGTTTGCTACGTGTGCAGAGCGTTGCACCAATATCCATCATCGCTTGTGTATAATCCGCCGCTCGCGTTTTTGGCGTGTAGCGAGTTGCCAAACCCCAAAGTTTTTCTATAACACGTTTATCCGTGAGCGGTTCTGCAATACCGGCAAAGCGAGTCAGTACGCGTTTCACGTTTCCATCTAGAATGGGGGTGGGTTGATTGCGGCTAATCGCTAAAATGGCGCCAGCGGTTGAGCGCCCAATCCCAGGCAATTTTTCTACCTCGGCAACCGTTGCCGGAAAATCACTGCCATGTTCTGTCACAATATACTGCGCACTGCGATGTAAATTTCGTGCTCGGCTGTAGTAGCCTAGTCCTGCCCATAAATGCAACACATCATCAAGTGGTGCTGCGGCAAGATCCGTGACGCGCGGAAAGCGATCCATGAAGCGAATAAAATAAGGGATGACAGTCTTGACCTGTGTTTGCTGCAACATGATTTCAGACACCCAAACCCGATACGGTGTTTTGTCAAATTGCCACGGCAAGTTTTTCCGACCGTGTTGATCAAACCAGTTTAAAATGCGTTGTTGGAATATTTTGGGTTGCATGATGCGAATGCCCTGACTAATGCGGGGTAGTGTGCATTAAGCCAGGGCATTCGTCAAAAAAACACTTACGCGGTTTCTAGCATTTGTTGTGGAATGCGGCCACTGGTTTTTTGTAAGAACTCGTCGGAGCTCATCACAGAGGCATAAGTTGGTTGAAAGGCAGCCAAGAATGCAGAGTGAACATTTTGAGCAGAAATGATATTGTGGTTAAATTCTAACTGGCGTGCGGTGCAAGCATCATGCAATACCGTGCAAGTAAACCCTAAATCATAAGCGGCGCGTACGGTTGCATCGACCGTCATTTGCGTCATCATGCCGCAAATCACTAAATGATTAATTTGGTTTTTGATCAAATGGTTTAAAAGACCTGTGTCTTTAAAGCTATTGGGATAATGCTTTTTAATAATGGTTTCACCCTTCGCAGGCTGCACGCTGGAATAAAATTCAGCGCCTTTGGTGCAAGGCAAGAAATAAGTGGCATCGGGGTGGGTGGAAATGTGTTGGACGTGGACGATAGGTAAATGTTTTTCGCGATATGCGCTTAAAACGATCTGTGCATGGGCGCTTGCTTCAATACTTTTTTCTAACGGTATCCGTCCATTTGGGAAATAATCATTCTGGATTTCGAGCAGAAGTAATGCGGTATTCATGCCAGGTCCCTTTTGTTGTTAATAATATTTACCACGTGAATGGTATAGATTTCGCAATAATATCAAGTTAGAAGAAAAAATACACCATAGTTTTTGTCACCTTGCTTGACAGAGGGGGGAATGGCTGGGGCTAACCTCTTCGCGCTATTTTACAGGGAGGATCAAATATGAAACTGAATTACGTATTAGGGAGAGGCAACGGTGTTTACACTTATCATGATAGTGCGGGCAACGTGGTAAAGTTAAAAACGATTAATGCCAAAATCCAACCCGACTTAACATTTGGTTGGAAACAATTAAATAATGATATTTATACGTGTTCGGCGAGTTATATACCATTCGTACTTCAAGATGCGATTTTTGCAGTTCGAAGTACTCCCTGTCCCATCACCCATCTGCAATAACGTTTAGTTAATAAAAAAGGATAATCTTTTAGCGAGATTATCCTTTTATTTTTTAAGCAGGCTGACAACAAGTTAAAATGGTTCTATCTACCAATCTGCGATTCTATTTCTTTAACTAACTGATTAAAAATATTTATATAATTAAATATTAACAATATTCCCCAATTTTGTTAATTCTTTTAAAAAAGCACGCGTAGATTTAACATTTTTGGTTGTGCTTCAATTTGAATCTTCTGGGGGTATAACTTCATTAATTCGTAGAACTCGATAATACCTCGGCACGTCAAGCCGGTCTGTTTCAACATTGACATCTACCCTGTAGGAACATTTTAAGGGATTTTTATCAGGGTCATGTTTTTCATAGTTGATTTTTTGCTGGTCAATATCTGAAATAAAATACACCGGTAGTTCTTTTGGAGATATAGCTTTTATAATGGCCTTGTCGCCAGTGCGCCCACAGTTTTTTGCCTCATCAATATTTGTTTGCTGAAAATACATTAAAACGTCTTTATATGTGGCGTCTTCTTTGTGATCTAGTGCTTCTTTTGCAAGAAGCGCCCCTTTTCTTGCTTCAAAGGCTTCATTGGAGTCAAATTTAACAGTCAATTTTATATTTGCTTCTTTGGTTGTATCTTCATACTCAATAGCTGAAATTCCAAGCTGTCCATTCTTATTTTCTGCCGCTATTTTTAATAAATCTGCATATCTTTTGCATTGTTGCTTTGAATATCCAACATCTTTTGCCCTAATGGTTTTTTGTTTAGCTAAGGCACTAAAATAGTCAATTGAGTTTTTAATACTGCTCACAAAATCGACAAAAGTATTTATATTTTCCATGCCAGAAAATAATTGACCCATAATGAGACTGGCACTTGTCAATTCAGCTAAAATACAATTGTTTTCTATTTTTGTAATATAAAGCTTTATAGAGTCTACAGCCGATAGTGATTTTCCTTGCTGCGCAAATTTTTTTTTCAGATAGTCTCTATATTCATAAGCGATAGCTTGGAATGATAAAGTCATCTCAATGAGTTCAATGGGTGAATGTACGTCTAGATGTAAGCGTATTCTTGCATTACTTATTTCTTGGATAACTGACATAAAATGAACCTTAGCATGGCAGCGAAAAAATTAGCGTACTAGTCTAATGTCATCATGATTGAAATCAATAGAGTATTTTGCATTTCCCATTTGGTTTCCTTTTCTATCATGTCCACTCGCTTTGATAGTTCTACATTCTTCATCTCGATGATGCTTTTCTTCTTTTAATAACGGAAATGCCGTAAATAACCATAAGAAGAGGCTGGTACGTCTCGACGCTAGGTCTTCGTCTTTTTCTTGTTCATAAAGTTGAAACATGTTTGATATTATTTCATTTTGCTCGTTTTGATTATATTTAACTCGGCCCAGTAGTACAGATTCTGTTTGAAGTTTCTTTAGATATTTATCATTAAATTCTAAGCAATCTGAACCGTATTTTTTAAGGGCATGAGAATGGTTTCGTTCTTCACAAAACGAGCCTATGTGGAGAGTAATCCCGCGACTAATGAATGTATCAAAAGTTGACTCCCAGGGGGCAAGGTTGGTTTTTTTAAGATATTTCCTAGCAAGTTCAGGACCCACTATTAATTCCCCATTATCAGCTTTTGAATTTAACTCTTGATGCGGCGTTAATCTAAAATGACCGCTATTAAGAATCTCTTGACCGTTTCCTGTTTGAGTATAGTGATAAATGCAAGAGTCTGGTCCAGAAAAGACATCTTTAAAATACATTTCTAACTTATCGTTGAGGGGCATTTATTTTTCCCATTCAGGCCAATGAATTTTTGGGGTTAGGTTCATCTGTTCTGCCTCTATCAATTGATGGGAGAGGGCATTTTAAAATATGCTCGCTCAGTCCATGTGCATAGGCATTATACTGCCATACTACAAATTGTTGTAGAAGCTCAGCATTTTCTCGTTTTAAACGTTCGTTTTCCTGTTCTAACCTGTTAATGCGTTCTACCGCGACCCTCATGGACGGTGGTAGAGATGTCGTTGGTAGACCTTCTTTGAGGCGCTTTTTACATGCATCATACGCTGATGTAATGCGTGAGAATTTTAACAAGGTTTGCCTAGCTGGTTTGGTGCCAATAATTGGCATGCAAGCATCACACAATGCTTCCCAGGTTGGCTTTTCTTGCCAGCCATCAAGAATTTCGACAATGCGCTCGATATCTTTATCTGTTATGTGTTTAGCCAAGTCCACCTCCTAGCAGTTTTTGCATATCTTCAATCAATGGTTGTTCAGGTTCACTCTTCTGTACTTTAGCTTCAATTGCCCGTCGTAAGGGGCTAAATTCGTTCTCATTGCGCAGTTTGATGATTGCCCCTGATTGGATATTTGGGTTTTCCATAATGCCTATAAGCTCGCGCAGGCGCTTTTCTGTTAAGTCGTGGATTTGAAACCAGCGATCAGCGCCCGAAGTTCCTTCCTGTGTTTCTTGTGCTGCCTTGTCTCTCAGTTTTTCAACGGCAGCATGTCGTTCTTTTAGGCGGACTATTCTACGATCACCTTTGATGCATACTTGTTCAGTGCAATTTAAACAGTCACGAAAGCGTTGGCAGGGTGACATCGTAAAGTCATGAATACAAAAACCATACTCAGTGATGTGTGCAGTTGGCATAGCTAGAGTATTGAATTCTTGCCGAGTCATGGGTATTTTCTTAGCGATTTGTTCGGCGATTTCTTCCAGTGGTTGAGCTAGTGTAAGAGATTTGTCATGTGAGCGAATCATGTCAACTAATTCAAATTCGCTCATGTGGTCATAAACTCGATTTTGCTTCATATCAGCGCGTCCAGACTATCTTGCAATTTCAATCTGGCTGAGGCCGCCACGTTGTGCCATGGTATTTAAAAGGTGGCGGAATTGATGAGAGTTAGCTTTAAGTTTTTGATCGCTCAGCTCATTGAAATCGCGGCGGTCAAAAATACTTGGCGCAGAATATCCGGGCGATGTCTCTCGAGATTGTAAGTCTTCATTGAGCGTGTTGCTTGTTGGGCGCCAAATCATGATGGGGCTTTTGGGCATGTCAGTTCTTAACTGTTTGGCCTGCAAACAAAATAAGGCCTGAGAGAATTTGATATCTCGGTCTTTATCAAACCAAGGAAAATCTTTTGGTAGTTTGCTGGTGGCCCGTTGATTAATTTAGCTAATGTGTTTTCGCCATCATTATAAGAAAAACCAAATCGCCGTAATTCATAGCGGTAATAAAATTGCTTTTCGGTAGGTATACCAAGTGCTAAGGCGGCTTCGATGCCAGTAAGGGGATGCGTAAGCTTCCCCTCCAAGTATACACATCTAAACTAGAGGTTCAGGCCGCTATT
>CAZQXH010000040.1:0-6006 GCA_964597435.1 uncultured Coxiellaceae bacterium
GGCCCAGGTAGTGGGTCTGGGAACTTAACCGTAGCCACAAACATTAATTGGAATTCCGTTTACAGCTTAACGTTAACGGCATTTAACAATTTAATCATTAATAACGGCGTTAGCATTACCAACAGTAATCCGCTCGCCAATTTGACTTTAATCGCGAATAATGCTGGCAATTACAGCACTGCTTCCGGCAATGGCCGCGTCATCATGAATGGCTTAGTGAATATGGCCGGCACCGTTAGCATTTATACCAACCCCGCTAGTATGGCTTACAACGTACCTAGCTTTAGTAATCTCACCGCGGGATTAACTAACATTTACATGCTGATTAGTAATGGCAGTGAATTAGATGCGGTAAGTGACGATAGCACCTTGTGGGATAAAAAATTCGCTTTAACCAAATCCATTGATTTAAGCGGGATTGTTTTAAATCCCATTGGTAATACTGTTACTGCTTTCACTGGTGTATTTGATGGTTTAGGCTATCTCGTTAAAAACCTTAATCTCTCTGGTACCGATAACGTTGGTCTATTCGGTGTGAATAACGGCACCATTCAAAACATCGGCGTCACGGGTACGGTCAATGGTGACAACCAAGTCGGTTTATTAGTCGGTGATAATCAAGGCACGGTGAAAAACGCTTTTAGCCAAGGTTTAGTGAATGGCACCGGAACTAATATCGGTGGTTTAGTCGGCACAAACAGCGGTACATTAACCGATACGCAAAGTTATGCTGCAGTAAATGGTGACACTAATGTTGGTGGTTTAGCCGGTAACAACAGCGGCACGATTGAGAATGCATTAGCAGTCGGCAATGTTGTCGGTAACACGAATGTCGGCGGTTTACTCGGTAACAACAGCAATATTGTCACAGCTAGTTTCTGGGACACCGATTCTTCTGGTTTAAATGACGGCATTGGTAACGGCTCAGGCAGCGTCACGGCTGGTTGTTATGGCAGCGCTTGTGGCGGTGTGGATTTAACGGATGCTAGCACGTTCAGCAATGCCGGTTGGAATATGAGTGATACCTGGGGCGTCATTGCAGGAACATCTTATCCCTACTTAAAAGTTGTCTTCCCAAATGGCCCTCGCATCGTCACGGGTCAAATCGGCCACTTCGCAAGTTACATTGAAAATCCAAACTGGGCCCCAATGAACCAAAGCGAAATGAACCCCGATTACAGTTCATTCACAGCAGACAATATCGCGCAGCAACAAGTTACCCTCGCAGCAAATGGTTCTGTGGTGAATAATAACATTTACAGTGGCGCCGATGGCCGCTATTACACCTTAGAAAACAGCATTGCTGATAACGCACCCGTTATCGCGTATTTAACGGGCAGTAGCAATAAAGCCAACACCATTACCGTTGCCCCCACCAATGGCGCGAGTTTAAGTAATTTTAATTTAGCACTAGACACAGTCTTAATAACCGATAATGGTCAGCTCACTATGCCCAGCAATGCTATAAACTATGGCGACTTCAGAAATATTCTGGGGCAAGCCATTACCTACAACACTCCGCTTTCACAAAATAATGTCGTGGCCGCGATAAATGGGCTAAATGACCCTGATTTATTATTCACGACGAATGGCAACGATATTGTCGTCAATCCAAACCATAATTTAGTCCTAGGCCCGAATACGTTTTACACGCTGAATGGGAATATCACCACGGATCACGGCTCCATTTCCAGTTATGGCATTATGGGTATCAGCCCCTTTGCCGCTAACTATAATAACCAAGTGACATTAAAAACATTAAATGGCGGTAATATTTATTTAGAAAGTATGCTCTGGGAGACAACTATTGCAGCACCCGTTAGCAGAATGGTGAATATCGATTCTGCTAATAACATTATCTTACATGGGGTATTTTCTTCAACAGAAAATAAGGCGCTTATTCCAAATCTAGCATCACGTCTTAGAGCTAATATGGGCTTAGTATTAAGTGCCGCTTTTACTGACCAAAGCATAACAACGGGTACAGGCGATACCAATTTTATCAATTTAGAGAACCTTACTATTTTAAAAGGAAAATGGTATCAAAATGATCTCCCTTCTCTAAATAACGATGCTATCTTAAATTTATATTATCCCTATTTTACCGCAAAGTATTTCATCCTTGGTGATGGAAATTTTCCCTCTTCCCAAGTTGAATTTATGCGCTTTGGTGGTGGTGATGGCACGTTGGCTGATCCTTACGTTGTTTATGATACTTTTGGCTTACAAGGTATTGCGACCAGCACCGCCTTACTCAATGCAAATTATCAATTAGGCGGAGATGATGCTTTCCAAGCAGGCACTGGACCCACCACATTTTTTCCTTTGACGGCAACTAAGGCTTGGAATAATAATAAAGGCTTTATCCCAATTGGGACGGTAGCCAATCCCTTTAACGGTATATTCGATGGTGATAATCAAGATCCCTTTAATAGTGGTATTTGGAATGTCGATATAAATGACCCAACACGCGACAACGCTGGGATATTTGGTGTAACCGGAACGAGCGCCGTTATTAAGAATTTAATGCTGTTTGAGAACACCGTTGTCGGTAACAATAATGTCGGTGCCTTAGTCGGCATTAATAATGGCTTACTTGATAACATCGAAGTCGCTCAAACGTCTTTAGTAGGCAACAATAATGTTGGCACCATCGCCGGCGTGAACAATGGCACCATTTCTAACAGCGGTGTCTACTCTAATCGCACGTATGGGGTCAGCAACGTGGGTGGCATTGCTGGAGAAAATAGTGCAACCGGTACCATTGATGCATCTTATGCAGCAAATGGTGTCTTGGGTAGCACGATGACAGGCGGCATTGCTGGCACCAACAGTGGACTTATCCGCAATAGCTTCTGGGACACGGGTGCAACAGGTCAAATCTTAGCAGCTGGTAATAGTGGCGGCACTCTAGACCATGTGACGGGCGGCTGTTTATTAGGCGGTGCTTGTACTTTTGGTGGCACGGCCAATTTAAGCGACCCAGCCACTTATTTAACGGCAGCTGATGGCGGCTTGGATTTAGTCAGCAATAGCTGGGATTTAACCAATCTTTGGGCCATTGCTCCAGGCACTTCTTATCCGCATCATCAGTTTATCTATGATCTTCCCTCTGGTGGGCCACCAACGGTATTTTCTGGTAAAACCAATAGTCCTTATCAAATTTTATCTATGATTTGGGGAGAGGCGAGCAGCTTTGCGCAACAGGCGATAGATGTTAGCTTATTTTCTGGTCAAACTGCCTCAGGGGGCGATGGAAGTTTTTATATTGTTTGGGGGCTTGGTTCAGTCTGGGATGGTGATTTCGTATTATTTAACATAGTGGGTGGTAATGCGGAAGGTTCTGTTGGTTTTATTGCGAAAGAAGATCCTAACACGGGACTCACGCAAAATATCACTAATCTCCCTCTTATCGCAACTTCCAATGGAAAACCGGCGAATTACAATATTGCTTATGCTACTGATGAAATAACAGCGCTCAACGCAGGCTTGCCCATAGAAAGCCTATACAGATACTTTAATGGACTAACGGATGCGCTTGGAAGCACAAATAACGCTTATGTCGCAACAAGAAGTTTATACGAATACAAATTCAATTTAGCTTCTGTTTTAGGTTATGCAACCGATGAGTATCAACAAGGTCTATTAGACGAAGTGAAACGTTATTATGAGGCAAATAATTTAGTACTAGGTGATGCACAAGCGTTGAAAACGTTCCAACAATATTTAGATCAACAGTTACTGAATCGCTATTTAGTCACGCCGATTGGCGCGACATATTGTCAGTAATAAAAACCGTAAGTGATTGCCTCGTGTGAGGCAATCACTGTATTACAACCTCTTGATAACATAAACTTTATTAAAAAAATCCCCCTTCTGCTGCCATGCTATAATATCAGTATCATAAGAATAAACGGTACAAAACGATGGGATGGAATCTTAAAAAAGCGTTTCTATTTTCCGGAAGTTTTTTTGGTGCCGCTATTTGTTTAGCTAATCCCGTTTTAGATAATGTTGCATCCGGTAATGTTTCCATCCAACAAACCCCCAATGTCACTACCGTTAATCAAGCGTCACAAAACGCTATTATTAATTGGCAAAGTTTTAATATCGGTGCCAATCAAGCAACGCACTTTATTCAACCTGCTGGCGGTGTGGCGTTAAATCGCATTTCACCGTTGCAAGGTGCATCTCAAATTTATGGTACGTTAACTGCGACCGGTAAAATTATTTTAATTAATCCCGCTGGCGTGTATTTCGGGCCAAATTCTTTTGTGAATGTGGGTAGTTTGATTGCTACCACTTCTAATTTAACCGATGAGAATTTCTTAAAAGGTATTTATCACTTTGATGCCGTGCCAGGTTATAACGGTAGCATTGTTAATGCAGGTACCATTCAAGCAGCGCAGCATGGTTTGGTTGCACTCGTGGGTTCTAATGTCACGAATGATGGGAAGATTCAAGCGAATTTAGGTCATGTGGTTTTAGCGAGTGGTGATGCATTTACCATGAGTTTTGCAGGAAATGATTTAATTAATTTTGCTATTGATAAACCAGCGGCGAATGCAAAAGTAACGAACAATGGTTCCGTGATTGCCGATGGTGGGCGAATTTTAGTGACGGCTAAAACCGCCTCTGCTGTGTTAGATAACATCATTAATTTAAACGGTGTGTTACAAGCGAAATCCGTTTATTCACAAAATGGTGAAATCATTATTTCCGGTGATGCGAATGGCGGCGGCGTTCATATTAAAGCGCAATTAATTGCATCCGGTAAAAATGCTGGCGAGAAAGGCGGCACGATCATGGTGACTGGCCATGATATTGTAATGGATTCAGGAACAGTGATTGATGCAAGCGGTGATTTAGGTGGTGGCAAAGTGGTTATTGGTAAAGATGAATTTGGTCACTTAGCTAACAGCACCATCATCCAACCAGAAGTTGCTTTAATTGCAAATGCCATCAGTGGTGGTAATGGCGGCTTTATTGAAACCTCTGCCGATCATTTATTTTTAGGGGATAATTTAACGGTTAATACCAGCGCCCCAGATCATAAAAATGGGGGTACATGGTTAATCGATCCCACCGATTTATTCATTGGCACGAATCCAACAGCTTATATGTGGTTTGGCCCAAATTCCTTTACGGGTGATCCCAACATCAGCGTCAGCTTCTTAAATATTAATACGCTGCTAAATCAATTAAATAATTCCAATGTCGTTGTGCAAACCACCAGCGGCGGTCCAGGGAGTGGTTCTGGTAATTTAACCGTTGCCACAAACATTAATTGGAATTCCATTTACAGCTTAACGTTAACCGCATTTAACAATTTAATCATCAATAACGGCGTTAGCATTACCAACAGTAATCCACTTGCCAATTTAACTTTAATCGCCAATAACGCTGGCAATTACAGCACTGCTTCCGGTAATGGCCGCGTCATCATGAATGGTTTAGTGAACATGGCAGGTACCGTTAGCATTTACACCAACCCTGCGAGCATGGCTTACAACGTACCTAGTTTTAGTAACCTCACGGCGGGATTAAGCAATATTTACATGCTGATTAGCAATGGCAGTGAATTAGACGCAGTGAGTGATGATAGTACTCTGTGGGATAAAAAATTCGCTCTAGCTAAATCCATTGATTTAAGCGGGATTGTTTTAAACCCCATTGGTAATACTGTTACTGCTTTCACTGGTGTATTCGATGGATTAGGTCAGGTTGTTAAAAACCTGAATCTCTCTGGTACTGATAACGTCGGTCTATTCGGTGTTAATAACGGCACCATTCAAAACATCGGTGTCACCGGCACCGTTAATGGCGACAACCAAGTTGGTTTATTAGTCGGTGATAATCAAGGCACGGTGAAAAATGCTTTTAGCCAAGGCTTAGTAAATGGCACCGGAACTAACATCGGTGGTTTAGTGGGTTCAAACAGCGGCACACTCACCGACACACAAAGTTATGCCGCAGTAAATGGTGACACCAATGTCGGTGGTTTAG
>CAZQXH010000041.1:0-2054 GCA_964597435.1 uncultured Coxiellaceae bacterium
GTGGAACAGCCCGAAGAATATTATATTTTGGCGTAATATCATTGGCTCTATCCAGCGGCATTTGCCGGTTAATGATGCACAAGCTTTTTGTCAGGGAATTTATTCCTTGAGTGCAGGCGGTGAGAAATTAAAGCGTAGTTTAAAATTCCGTTATGGCGACGCCTATTTTTATCCCCTTGATTTAAATTCTCGTAATCGGCTCGGTTATGAATATGCGTGGAACGGGCATAGGCCGGAGGACTACGCTTTGGGCTACAATGCATACTCCCCCCGCGATGTTGAGGCTTTTGCAAAGTATGTCAAGCAAAAAGCAGCATCGTATCGCAGACTTATGCAGCTGCCCGGGCATATCGATAATAAAGGTTGCGCTGTAATGTAGCAGCTTTTTTAGTACCCAAATTTTATCCTGTTCGACCGCCTTAGAATCCGGATAATCTATATGAAAATCGTCGAGAAGTCTTCATTGTCTCTACCTGCGTGTTTTTTCTCTTCGGTGTGAAAAAACCAAATGATTTATAGCGATATTACCTACCATATTTCGATGCAATCTTTCTTTGTGGCCAAGTAAACTTGGGCCGTGATATGCTTTACTACTCTTCAGGTAAAATTTTTTAGTGCCAGGGATGCTATGCCAATAAACACTGTTATTACTAATCTAGGCGATGCAGTAAGTATCGCTAAAAAAATTCATACGCATGATGAGCTCAAAGAATTACTTCCCTCATTAAATGCTGAGCAGCAAGCGTGGCTGTTTACTGCACTCGGTAGCAACTTAACCACTTTAATGACGCAATACTCTGAGTTTGAATTTATTTTCAACCGAGTTAAAAATCAAGAGAGATTTATTCTCCATCTTTTGACCCACATTGAGGGTTTTAGCCAACTCCATCGGGTCTTAATTAATTTTAATCTGTGTAAACCACTATTACTTATTTCGCTAACTTACCCCGAGCACGCCGATACCGTCAAAAATTCGGTGGCGAGAGCGATAGGTAGCATGCATGATTTAATGTATTACGCAGTTAACATTGGCCATTGCATGGGGCTGTTTTTGATTCGTTTTTTAGGCCCAACTATTCTCACACTCGGAAGTCGTGATGAATTACTAAAAGTTCAGACAAAGTTTAATTGCGATCAAGAATTAACTACCTTTGTGCTAAATAGCTACGATTATCACTCTGAGCAACAAGACACTTGGTTTAACCGAGTCAAAAGAGTGGCAAATTATAGCATGTCACTATTTTATACCGCATCTCCTAATACGCTTTTACTGCAGCCTAATTTATTAAATGATTTTTACAAATTCCATACGCATTCTATTATGCAGTTTATTTCACAAGATGCGACACTGTCGCCTGAAGAAAAACAAAAAAAACTCACCAGCTCACTACGCTATGCTGATTACCAAACAATCGCTGCGGCGTTGAAAAAAAACGAACCTGATGTTTTAAGTATTATCATCGATTGCATTGAAAATCAGGCTGACTTAATTAGAGCACTTAATGAATATGATTTAATTCGTCGTATTAACCACCATTCTACTAGCACGAATAATTTAATTGCAGCGCTACGAATGAAGGCATCCGCTTTAGTTAAGACTAAGCAAGATCTAGATTACATCGCGTATCGGTTGTATAGTGGCATCGTTGGAGAGTGCGAACTCTTTTTTCAAGATACCATTTTATCAATTACCGGGAAAGCAACGCCGTCTTTAAGGGCATAATTTATCTGCGTTTAGTGTGATGCACTATTTACGATTAAAAAATTTTCTTAGTTCGATTTTTGCATTGTTTAATACAGCTTTTTGTTCAGCTGGAAGTTTCTTGCCGGCCCTATTAATGTAAAATGTTAACATTGACATGGCCGAGCGGAAAGGTGTGCCTTTTATTTGTGAGCTGTTTAATGCTGAGCGAGCTAATGAGGTGGCAATTTTCTTGGGACTTTTCCAAGTAAAAATGCCATCCTCCAAGACTAAAGCACGGCTATTATTTGTAATAGCTTGTGACCATTTTTTAGTTTTCATTTTTACCTCGCACTCATATTATATCAAATTT
>CAZQXH010000041.1:2154-5196 GCA_964597435.1 uncultured Coxiellaceae bacterium
ATATGCTAATTACACCATGCCCATGTTTTTGTGAGAATAAATCAACCAAGAAAAAGTAGGATTTTCACTCCCCTCTCCACAATTTTTTTTCCAAATCGACTCGATTATTGACCAGCAATACTTTTTCTTTAGCTAATAATGTTTTTTGTTTTTGATACGCTTTACTCGTTACTGGAAAAGCCAACTCCCCGTTTGATTTAATAACACGATGCCATGGCAGTGCATGCAAGTGGGAGCACGAATGCAAAATCCACACGACGCCGCGTGCGCCGCGTGGATTGTCGGCCAATTTGGCGATTAAGCCATACGTTGCAACTTTTCCTTTCGGAATCGATTGAATAATTGCTATAACGTTTCGAGTAAATTCTGTGGGCTTATGCACATTTCAGCCTTAAATAATTTAAAGAAAATTTACCCTGGTTGATTATGAAATTACCTTACAAACTTGAACTCATTGCTATGTGCGGTATCCCATCTTCAAGATAAATCTCACCTGAGGGTTTTAAACCAAACGCTTGATAAAAATTAATTAAATGCGCCTGCGCAGAACAGTGGATTTGACGTAATGGAAAGTTACTGGCGCAATAATTAAAAAATGTTTTCAGTAATGCTTTACCATAGCCTTTATGACGGACTGAAAAAGCAGTGACAACGCGTCCAAATACTAACGGCTTATTTAACGCATTCATATTCATTAATCGACAATAAGCAACGACTTTATTATTTTCAAATCCTAATAAATGCAAGGCATCATAATCATTGCCATCCGCATCAAGATAAACGCAATTTTGCTCGACTACAAATACTTCTGAGCGTAATTGCAACAACTGATAGAGTAAATCCAGCGGTAATTGCGAAAATTCGTACCATTTAAATTCAATCATTTTTCTCACTTTTCAAAAGGATTTATTAACACAAATCAGATAATTGTCTGTTTTTTATCCAGATAAAACCCTATTCATTATAGTAAAATAGAGGTTAGGACTAAATACAAGCCACCATGGAGGCGCTATGAAAAAGCTTGTTTTAACACTTACTCTAATTGCTTCGACCATTTTATTGCAATCGAATTCACATGCCTGCACCGATTTTCGTTTAAGTGCAAAAGATGGCACCGTTATCATTACGCGCAGCATGGAATTTGCACAAAACTTAAATTCAAATTTAAGAACATCCACTCGCAACCGCGCTTTCTCAACGACTGCACCAAATAATCAACCGGGTTTAGCCTGGAAATCCAAATACGGCTATGTTTATTTAGATGGCATGAACCAAGATTTCGCGCTGGATGGCATGAATGAAGCAGGGCTTTCATTTGAATACTTATATTTGCCCGGCGAAACGCAATACCAAAATGTTCCCGCTGGTAAAGAAGGTTCAGCCCTCCCCTATTTCAATTTAGGTGATTACGTTTTAGGTAATTTTAAATCGGTTGATGAAGTCCGCAAAGCATTGCCTTCTTTATATGTGTATCAACAAACCTTACCGAGTTTAGGCAATATGATTTTCCCCGTGCACGCTGCTATTTTTGAACCGAGTGGTAAAGGCATTGTGGTTGAATTCATTAATGGACAAATGAGCATTTCCGATAACATTGGGGTAATGACCAATTCCCCGCGTTATGGATGGCATGTAACTAACTTAAGAAATTACGTTAACTTATCCCCTTACAGCCCCAAACCCATTACACAAAATGGCATGACTTTCCCAGCAACGGGACAAGGTGGCGGCATGGTGGGTTTACCAGGTGACATCAGTCCTCCCTCTCGGTTTGCTAAAACCGCTATTTTAGCAAATGCTGCTTACCAAGGTGCGAATGCTTCAGAAGAATTAAATATTGCCGAGCATATTATTAATAATGTCGATATTCCCTTAGGGTTAGCGCGCGCAAAGACGAATGGACAAGAAGTGAGTGAGTTAACACAGTGGGTTGTATTTAAAGATTTAACGCATCACATGTTTTACTATCGTACTTACAACAACATGACGATGCGCAGCATTGATATGTCTAAATTAGATTTTTCGGAAAATGCTGCTCGTCTTAAATTTCCCATTGCTGGTGCGCCGAATGTCGTCGATATGACCAATAATTTCACGAGTGCAAAAATGCAATAATATAGATGACTATCATGCGAGCGTAACTCGCATGATAGTCATTGACAGCTTCGCTAATCAGAAAGCTTATCTTTAACCAGCCCACTTTTAAACGACGCTAAAAATATCACTATCCCACTTCGCTTTTTGAGCGGCGGTGGTATAATAAGCCATCACAACCGCCAAGGATGGGCTGGCTTTATGATTGCATCTCGTGAAACCGGAACACGCATTTTAGCCATTTCATTAGACTTTGATGGCTGTCTTTTTAATAGTGGTTTTTATGCCGACCCTTCTAAAGATCATTTAATCAATGCTAATAAAAATTTGATTGAATACATTTTAAAAATAATTCAAACCAAGCATTACGATAAAGTTATTTTTTTGGTTGGATCCGCGCGTCAATCAAAAGCCATTGATGATTTAAACAGTCGTGGGCAATATTCCTGCTTTAGCGCATTAAGAGAATTCTGTCACGCAGTGCAAAAGCACACGCGTGTCACTTGTGAAGTTTGTCCTTATCTGTTATCCGATTCATTCGCTAAACAACCGTATGGTATTAATTTCCAACACGCTGTGCAGGGTGATAAAGTTTTTCCTTATGCCCACACAGTTATAGATCAATATAAACTTTCCATGCTTTACGCACAAACTCATTACTTAGCAAAAACAGAAAATAACGCGCGCATTGATTATCACTTTATTGATAATCATACGGATATTTTAGAGTATGTAAAATGGTATAGCACCGCGCATCCGTTTTTAACACCTAAACAAGTTAGCATTACAACACACCAATATGCGGGAAAAGCACCAACACCTTTTCAAGCATCCATTACCGGCGTTGGAGTAACTGATGAAGTGCTAGATAAAAATCTTCGCCTCATGGCAAGTTGTTGTAATTTTATCGGGGATGGAAAAATACATTTTCATCTTGCGCATGAGAAA
>CAZQXH010000042.1:0-4902 GCA_964597435.1 uncultured Coxiellaceae bacterium
TGATACTGATATTATAGCATGGCAGTAGAAGGAGGATTTTTTTAATAAAGCTTATGTTATCAATAGCTTGAAAAACAGTGATCACCTCACACGAGGCAATCACGTACGGTTTTTATTACTGACAATACGTCGCCCCAATCGGAGTAACTAAATAACGATTCAGTAATTGTTGATCTAAATATTGTTGGAACGTTTTCAACGCTTGTGCATCACCTAGCACTAAATTATTAGCATCATAATAGCGTTTCACTTCGTCTAACAGACCTTGTTGATACTCATCGGTTGTATAACCTAAAACAGAAGCTAAATTGAATTTATATTCATATAAACTTCTTGTTGCGACATACACATTGTTTGTGGTTTGGTACACATTCGATAGTCCCTTCACGTATCTGTATAAAGCTTCTATTGGTAAGCCTGCGTTAAGCGCTAATATTTCGTCACTATTGTAAGTAATATTGTAATCCGCAGGTTTTCCATTGGGAGTTGCCATAATAGGGATATTTGTGAGATTTTGCGTGAATCCTGTATTAGGATCTTCTTTCGCAATAAAGCCAACAGAGCCTTCAGCATTACCACCAACTAGGTTAAATAATACGAAATCACCATCCCAGACTGAACCAGCCCCCCAAACAATATAAAAACTTCCATCGCCCCCCGTGGCGGTTTGACCAGAAAATAGGCTATTTAATACCACACCGCCCCCAAAGCTGGTCGTTGCCCCCCAAAGCATGGATAAAATTTGATAAGGGCTATTGGCTTTACCAGAAAATACCGTTGGTGGTCCGCCAGAGGGAAGATCATAGATAAACTGATGATGCGGATAAGAAGTGCCTGGTGCAATGGCCCAAAGGTTCGTTAAATCCCAGCTAGTGCTGACTAAATCAAGGCCGCCGTCAGCTGCCGTTAAATAAGTGGCGGGATCGCTTAAATTGGCGGTGCCACCAAAGGCACAAGTACCACCTAATAAGCAGCCGCCCGTCACATGATCTAAAGTGCCGCCACCACTATTATTAGCTGCTAAGGTTTGACCCGTTGCACCCGTATCCCAGAAACTATTGCGGATAAGGCCACTGTTGGTACCCGCAATGCCACCTGTCATCGTGCTACCCAAGACCCCATTCGCTGCATAAGATTGATCAATGGTGCCAGTCGCACTATTTTCTCCAGCAATGCCACCCACATTACTAACCCCATACGTTCGATTAGAATAGACACCGCTGTTAGAAATGGTGCCATTGTTCACACCGGCAATGGTGCCAACATTGTTGTTGCCTGATAAAGACGTTTGAGCGACTTCGATATTATCGAGTAAGCCATTATTAATGCCAACTAAGGTGCCGACATTATTGTTACCCGTAATGGCATTCTCAAACAGCATTAAATTTTTAATAACGGCGCTCGTTCCCGTTACACCAAATACCCCCGCGTTATCGCGCATTGGGTCATTCACATGGATATACCAAATGCCACTATTGAAAGGGTCTTGATTATTACCATCGAGTGTACCGTTAAAGGGATCAGTTAAAGTACCAATGGGAATAAAGCCTTTATCATTATTCCAGGGCTTAGTATTAGCTGTATAAAATGTGGTTGGCCCAGCGCCTGCTTGGAAAGGATCATCCCCACCTAATTGATAATGCGCATTGAGTAAGGCGGTGCTGGTCGCAATGCCTTGTAAGCCATAAACATCATACACAATGTATGGGTCAGCCAATGTACCGTCACCACCACCAAAGCGCGTAAATTCAACTTGTGCAGAGGGAAAGTTTCCATCACCCAGGCTAAAATTAGATGCGTCAAAATAAGGATAATAATAATTAACGATGGCATCAGTATTTAGAGAAGGCAAATCACTCTGATACCATTTTCCTTTTAAAATAGTAAAGCGCACTGTAGTGATCCAACTGGTATCGCCTGCACCCGTTGTTATGCTTTGATCAGTATAAGCAGCACTTAACACTAATCCTTTATCAGAAACAAGCCGTGTTAGTGAATCTGTTATAAGAGCCGCATTTTCTCCCGTGGCAAATGTTCCATGTAAGATAATGTTATTAGCGGAATCGACATTCACCACTCTACTAACGCTTGCTGCAGGAAGTGTTTCCCAGAGCATGCTTTCTAAATAAATATTCCCACCGTTTACTGTTTTTACTGTCACTTGGTTATTATAGTTGGCAGCGAAGGGGCTGATACCCATAATGCCGTAACTGGAGATGGAGCCATGATCGGTAGTGATGTTCCCGCTGAGATTGTAAAAGGTATTAGGCCCTAGGACTAAATTATGGTTTGGATTGACGATAATATCGTTGCCATTCGTCGTGAATAATAAACCAGGATCATTTAAGCCATTTATCGCGGCCACGACATTATTTTGTGAAAGAGGAGTGTGGTAGGTAATGGCTTGCCCCAGATAATTTCTGAAGTCGCTATAGTTTATAGCATTGCTGGGCATGGTTAGCTGGCCATTATCGGTTATTAATACGGTGTCGAGTGCTAAATTAAAATTACTTAAACTCGCGCCATTGGTGGGAGCGACAGTAATGGTGTTGGCGTTATTGCTACTGCCTGTTAAATACGCGATAACAGGTGCGTTATCAGCAATGCTGCTTTCTAACGTGTAATAGCGGCCATCGGCGCCACTGTAGATATTGTTATTCACCACAGAACCATTTGCAGCGAGGGTGACTTGTTGCTGCGCGATGGCATCGGCCGTGAATGAACTGTAATCGGGGTTCATTTCGCTTTGATTCATTGGTGCCCAGTTTGGATTTTCAATGTAGCTGGCGAAGTGTCCGATTTGACCGGTGACGATGCGAGGGCCATTTGGGAAGACAACTTTTAAGTAGGGATAAGATGTTCCTGCAATCACACCCCAGGTATCGCTCATGTTCCAACCGGCATTGCTAAAGGTTGAAGCATCGGTTAAATCGACAGTGCCCCCATTTGCGCAAGTGCTACCATAACATCCACCCGTGACGCTGCCTGCACCGTTACCAATGCCTGTGCTAAGGCCGGATGAGTCGGTGTCCCAGAAGCTTGCAGTCACAATATTACTATTGTTGCCGAGTAAGCCGCCAACGTTCGTGTTGCCGACCACATTGCCCATGGCAAGTGCATTGGCAATGGTGCCGCTGTTGTTGCCTGCTAAACCACCAACATTGGTGTCACCATTTACTGCTGCGTAACTTTGTGTATCGGTTAGTGTGCCGCTGTTTGAACCTACTAAACCACCGACGTTGGTTCCGGTGCCATTTACTAAGCCTTGGCTAAAAGCATTTTTCACGGTGCCTTGATTATCACCAACTAATAAACCAACTTGGTTGTTACCATTGACCGTGCCCGTGACGCCGATGTTTTGAATGGTGCCGTTATTCACACCGAATAGACCAACGTTATCGGTACCAGAGAGATTAAGGTTTTTAACGAGATAGCCTAAACCATCAAATACACCAGTGAAAGCAGTAACAGTATTACCAATGGGATTTAAAACAATCCCGCTTAAATCAATGGATTTGGTTAAAGCGAATTTTTTATCCCACAAGGTGCTATCGTCACTTACCGCATCTAATTCACTGCCATTACTAATCAGCATGTAAATGTTAGTTAATCCCGCAGTAAGATTGCTAAAGTTAGGTACGTTGTAAGCCATGCTCGCAGGGTTGGTGTAAATGCTAACGGTACCGGCCATATTCACCAAACCATTCATGATGACGCGGCCATTGCCGGAAGCGGTGCTGTAATTGCCAGCGTTATTTGCAATTAAAGTCAAATTGGCAAGTGGATTACTGTTGGTAATGCTAACGCCGTTATTAATGATTAAATTATTAAATGCCGTTAACGTTAAGCTGTAAACGGAATTCCAATTAATGTTTGTGGCTACGGTTAAGTTCCCAGAGCCACTACCTGGGCCGCCACTGGTGGTTTGTACGACGACATTAGAATTATTTAATTGGTTTAACAGCGTATTAATGTTTAAGAAGCTGACGCTGATATTGGGATCACCGGTAAATGAATTCGGGCCAAACCACATGTAAGCTGTTGGATTGGTGCCAATGAATAAATCGGTAGGATCGATTAACCACGTGCCCCCATTTTTATGATCCGGAGCACTGGTATTAACGGTTAAATTATCTCCTAAAAATAAATGATCGGCAGACGTTTCAATAAAACCACCGTTACCGCCACTGAGGGCATTTGCAATTAAAGCAACTTCCGGTTGAATGACGGTGCTATTAGCTAAATGACCAAATTCATCTTTACCGATAACCACTTTACCGCCACCTAAATCACCGCTCGCATCAATCACTGTTCCTGAATCCACTAAAATATCGTGGCCAGTAACGATAATCGTGCCGCCTTTTTCGCCAGCATTTTTACCGGATGCAATTAGTTGCGCTTTAATGTGAACACCGCCACCATTCGCATCACCGGAAATAATGATTTCACCATTTTGTGAATAAACAGATTTCGCTTGTAACACTCCGTTTAAATTAATGATGTTATCTAACACAGCAGAGGCGGTTTTAGCTGTCACTAAAATCCGCCCACCATCAGCAATCACGGAACCATTGTTCGTTACTTTCGCATTTGCCGCTGGTTTATCAATAGCAAAATTAATTAAATCATTTCCTGCAAAACTCATGGTAAATGCATCACCACTCGCTAAAACCACATGACCTAAATTCGCTTGAATCTTCCCATCATTCGTGACATTAGAACCCACCAATGCCACTAAACCATGCTGCGCCGCTTGAATGGTACCTGCGTTAACAATACTACCGTTATAACCTGGCACGGCATCAAAGTGATAAATGCCTTTTAAGAAATTCTCATCGGTTAAATTAGAAGTGGTGGCAATCAAGCTACCCACATTCACAAAAGAATTTGGCCCGAAATACA
>CAZQXH010000043.1:0-4515 GCA_964597435.1 uncultured Coxiellaceae bacterium
ACGAACATTAATTGGAATTCCGTTTACAGCTTAACGTTAACGGCATTTAATAATTTAATCATCAATAACGGCGTTAGCATTACCAACAGTAATCCGCTCGCCAATTTGACTTTAATCGCCAATAACGCGGGCAATTACAGCACCGCTTCCGGCAATGGCCGCGTCATCATGAATGGCTTGGTAAACATGGCCGGCACCGTTAGCATTTATACCAACCCTGCTAGCATGGCTTACAATGTACCTAGCTTTAGCAACCTCACCGCGGGATTAAGCAATATTTACATGCTGATTAGTAATGGCAGTGAATTAGACGCAGTGAGCGATGATAGTACTTTGTGGGATAAAAAATTCGCTTTAACTAAATCCATTGATTTAAGCGGAATTGTCTTAAACCCCATCGGTAATACTGTTACCGCTTTCACCGGTGTATTCGATGGGTTAGGTTATATCGTTAAAAACCTTAATCTCTCTGGTACCGATAACGTCGGTCTATTCGGCGTCAACAATGGCACTATTCAAAACCTCGGTGTCACTGGCACGGTCAATGGTAACAACCAAGTCGGTTTATTAGTTGGTGATAATCAAGGCACCGTGAAAAATGCATTTAGCCAAGGCTTAGTGAACGGCACCGGAACTAATGTCGGTGGTTTAGTAGGCTCAAACAGCGGCATATTAACCGACACACAAAGTTATGCCGCAGTAAATGGTGACACCAATGTCGGTGGTTTAGCAGGTAACAACAGCGGCACCATTACCAACGCACTTGCCATGGGCAATGTGGTTGGCAACACAAACGTTGGCGGTTTACTTGGTAACAACAGCAACGTTGTCACAGCGAGTTTTTGGGATACCGATTCATCTGGTTTAAGTGATGGCATTGGTAACGGCTCAGGCAGCGTCACTGCTGGTTGTTATGGCAGCGCTTGTGGCGGTGTGGATTTAACGGATGCTAGCACGTTCAGCAATGCCGGTTGGAATATGAGTGATACCTGGGGCGTCATTGCAGGAACATCTTATCCCTACTTAAAAGTTGTCTTCCCAAATGGCCCTCGCATCGTCACCGGCCAAATCGGACACTTCGCCAGCTACATTGAAAATCCAAACTGGGCACCGATGAATCAAAGTGAAATGAATCCCGATTATAGTTCATTCACGGCCGATGCCATTGCGCAGCAACAAGTCACCCTCGCAGCAAATGGCTCTGTGGTGAATAACAATATTTACAGCGGCGCAGATGGCCGTTATTACACATTAGAAAGCAGCATTGCTGATAACGCACCCGTTATCGCTTATTTAACAGGCAGTAGCTATAAAGCCAACACCATTACTGTCGCTCCCACCAATGGCGCGAGTTTAAGTAATTTTAATTTAGCCCTCGACACCGTGTTGATAACCGATAATGGCCAGCTCACCATGCCCAGCAATGCTATAAACTATGGTGACTACATAAATTTTCTGGGACAAGCCATTACCTACCACACTCCTCTTTCACAAAATAATGTCGTGGCGGCGATAAATGGATTAAATGATCCTGGCTTATTATTCACTACGAGTGGCAACGATATTGTGGTCAATCCAAACTATAATATCGTTCTAGGGCCAAATACGTTTTACACGCTAAATGGGAACATCACCACCGATCATGGCTCCATTTCCAGTTACGGTATTATGGGTATTAGCCCCTTCGCAGCTAGCTATAATAATCAAGTAACATTAAAAACATTAAACGGTGGTAATATTTATTTAGAAACCATGCTCTGGGAAACAACTCTTGCAGAATCCATTAAAAGAATGGTGAATGTCGATTCCGCTAATAACATTATCTTACATAGCATATTTTCTACAGCACAAAATCGTACTCTTATCCAAAATCCACTATCACGGCTTTTTGTTAACAATGGCTTAATATTAAGTGCAGCTTATACTGACCAAAGTATCACAACGGGCGGAGTCGACACTGGTTGGATATATGTAGATAGCCTTACTATTATGAAAGGAAAATGGTATCAGAAAGATTTGCCCTCTCTAAATACTGATGCTGTGGCAAATTTTTATTATCCTTACATGACTCTAATTACTTTCACCCTTGGTAATGGAAACTTTCCCTCTTCACAAGTTGAATTTGCGCGCTTCGGTGGCGGTGATGGCACGTTGGCTGACCCTTATGTTGTTTATGATGTTTATGGCTTACAGGGCATTGCAACCAGTACCGCCTTGCTCAATGCAAATTATAAGTTAGGTGGGGATGATGCTTTTCAAGCGGGCACTGGACCAACCACATTTTCTGTGTATGACACCAAGCTCTGGAATAATAATAAAGGCTTTATCCCCATTGGCACTTTAACCGACCCCTTTAACGGTACATTCGATGGTGATAATCAAGATCCCTTTAATAGCGGTATTTGGTATCTCAGTGTGAATGATCCAACACGCGACAACGCTGGGGTATTTGGTGTCACCGGGACAAGTGCCGTTATTAAAAATTTAATGCTGTTTGAGCTTGCCATTGCTGGTAAAAATAATGTCGGTACCTTGGTCGGTACTAATAATGGCTTACTCGATAACATCGAAGTCGCTCAAACATCTTTATCAGGCAACAATAATGTGGGCACCATTGCGGGTGTGAATAATGGCACCATTTCTAACAGCGGTGTTTACTCTAATCGCACATCTGGGGTCAATAATGTGGGCGGTATTGCTGGGGAGAATGGTGCAACCGGTATCATTGATGCATCTTATGCAGCAAATGGCGTCTATGGCAGCACGATGACGGGCGGTATTGCCGGCACCAACAGTGGTCTTATCCGAAATAGTTTCTGGGATACAGGCGCAACGGGCCAAAGCCTAGCCGCTAATAATAGTGGCGGCACCTTAGACCATGTGACGGGCGGTTGTTTATTAGGCGGCACATGTGCCTTTGGTGGTACGGCCAATTTAAGTGATCCAGCCACTTATTTAACGGCGGCTGATGGCGGCCTGGATTTAGTCAGCACTAGCTGGGATTTAACGAACCTTTGGGCCATTGCGCCGGGCACTTCTTATCCCCACCATCAGTTTATCTACGATCTTCCCTCTGGTGGACCGCCAACTGTGTTTTCTGGGAAAACCAATAGCCCTTATCAAATTTTATCAATGATATGGGGGGGAGCGAGCAGCTTTGAATCATTGATTTTTAACGTATTTGCTGGTCAAACCGCCACGGGTGGCGATGGGGGTTTTTATATTGTTTGGGGGTTTGGCTCAGTCTGGGATGGTGATTTTGTATTATTTAATTTTGTTGGTGGTAATACGGAAGGCTCAGTTGGCTTTGTTGCGAAAGAAGACCCTGATACGGGATTCACGCAAAATCTCACTAATATTCCCATCGTTGCAACCCCCAATGGAAAACCTGCGAATTACAATATTGCTTACACTACTGATGAAATAACTGCACTCAGTGCAGGCTTACCAATAGAGATCTTGTATAAATACTACTATAAAAATCAAGTGATTATAGACGGAAGTAACGTTTATGTCGCAACGAAAAGTTTATACGAATACAAATTCAATTTAGCTTCTATTTTAGGTTATGCAACCGATGAGTATCAACAGGGCCTATTAGACGAAGTGAAACGGTATTATGAGGCTAATAATTTAGTACTGGGTGATGCACAAGCCTTAAAAACGTTCCAACAATATTTAGACCAACAATTACTGAATCGCTATTTAGTCACACCGATTGGCGCAACGTATTGTCAGTAATAGTCGTCAGCAGCCGTCATTGCGGGATACTTCGCAATGACGGCTGCTTCATTACTTAATCACCCCACAAGCAAACCGCGCGGCACCGCCGCCGTTTTTTTCTGGCGTGTCAGCATAATTATCACCACCTGCATGAACCATCAACGCATGACCGCGTAATTCATTTAAACTGAAACGGGGTGCTAACGTTGGCAGTGTTGCTGTGCCATCCTCATTCACAATCAACACCGGTAAATCGCCTAAATGGCCTTTTGCATAAGGCCCTAAATGGTGTTCCGTGTTTTTAGGATCCAAATGGCCACCCGCTGCATTACCGCTATCACCACAATCCGGTTTGACATGAATGTGAAAACCGTGAATGCCCGGTGTGAGGTTCGTTAAGTTAGGGGTTAATTTCACACCACAGAGACTCGCCTCTGCTACCACCGTACCAATCGCTTTACCATTGTCATCACCGCTGACAATCGTCATCGGAATAGTGATTGTGTTAGCAGCATACGTTAAACTAGACGCGAGCAATGAAGCTAAGAGTACATGAAAATTTCTTTGCATAATTTAAAACTCCGATATGGGGCAGATTTTAGTTTATACCGATAACACTTCGAAAAGCGAAGTATTATCGGTAGGCGCTTGTTTTTATGAACCCCATCGCGTAAGGAGTACTTCAAGATGCAAAAAGCGCATCTGGAGTGCGAATGGTATATAAATAATCGAGGTAAGGATGCAAACTTATCTATTGGCAATTGATCAAGGCACAACGAATAGCCGGGCGAT
>CAZQXH010000044.1:0-4141 GCA_964597435.1 uncultured Coxiellaceae bacterium
CGCAGGCGCTGGTCGCGGCACACGAAGTCGCCGTGGTCGTTGCGGATGAGGCCCCCGGGGAGCAGGTGCGATTCGACGAGGATCTGGAACCCGTTGCAGATGCCGAGCACGGGCATCCCGGAGTTCGCCGCGTCGATGACCTCGCTCATGATGGGCGAACGGGCGGCGATGGCGCCGCAGCGCAGGTAGTCGCCGTAGCTGAAGCCACCGGGCAGAACGATCGCGTCGACGCCCTTGAGGTCGTGCTCGCCATGCCAGAGAGCAACGGGTTCTGCGCCCGCGAGGCGCACGGCGCGCTGGGCGTCGCGGTCGTCGAGAGAACCGGGGAAGGTGATGACGCCGATGCGGGCTGCCATTAGTGGGTCTCTCCCGCGGCGACCGTCTCGGTGCTGGCCTCGTGCACACTCACGACATCCTCGATGACGAGGTTGGCGAGCATGTCCTCCGCGAGCTCGCGCACCTCGGCGAGCACGCTCTCGGTGACGGGACCGTCGACGGTCAGCTCGAAGCGCTTGCCAACACGAACGTTCGTGAAGTGGCCTTTGCCGAGACGGTGGAGGGCGCCGGAGACGGCCTTGCCCTGGGGGTCGAGAAGTTCGGCCTTGGGCATGACTTCGACGACGATGGTGGGCACGATGGGCTCCCGAGAGTTGCCGGTGGGGTGACGGATGCCAGTCTACCGGTGCCGCGCGCACATGACGTCGGAGCGGATCGCGGCCCGTGGGTGGAGACTGAACTCGTGAGTGGGAGATCGGGCAACGTGCAGTCACGCACCGTTGGCGTGCTCGTCGCGGGTCAGGTGCTGCAGGGTCTCGGGCAGGGCGCGACGCTCGCGATGGGCGCGGTGATCGCCAACGAGATCGCCGGGGCCAGCCTGTCTGGTGCAGCGGCGACGGCCTCGACGCTGGGGGCGGCCGTGGCATCCATTCCGCTGGCCCGATTCGCACAGAAGCTCGGTCGGCGGCCAGCGCTCGCCCTTGGCGCGGCACTCGGAGCGCTCGGATCGGTGATCACGGTCGTGGCGACGGGGCTGGCCCTCTTCCCCCTGCTGCTCGTGGGCTTCGCGCTACTCGGTGTCGGAACGGCCGTGGGACTACAGGCGCGCTTCGCCGCCACGGACAACGCGGAGCCCGAGCGTCGCGGTCGGGATCTCTCGCTGGTCGTATGGTCGACGACCATCGGTGCAGTCGCGGGCCCGAACCTGTTCGGGCCGGGTGTGCTGATCCAGGATGCCTTGGGGCTGCCGCCCCTCACGGGCTCGTTCGTCATCGCGCTCGCGGCACAGCTCGCCGCGACGGCGCTGTACCTCGTCGCATTGCGACCGGATCCGCTGACGCTCGCCCGTAACCGCCCGGTCGAGCTCGCTCCAGCAGACGCGGGCATCGTGCGCGGCAGGGCGACGCTGTTCTTCGCGGTCGGTGCGATCGCCGCGAGTCACGCCGTGATGGTTGCGATCATGTCGATGACCCCCGTGCACCTCACGACGCACGGCGCCACCCTCGTGATCGTCGGTTTCACCATCAGCCTGCACGTGGCGGGGATGTTCGCCCTGTCGCCGGTGTTCGGTTGGGCCAGCGATCGCTGGGGTCGGATGCCGCTCATCCTGCTCGGACAGGCGCTGCTCGCCGCGGCGGTCGTGCTCGTCGGGGTCGGAGCCGAAGACCACGTCGCCGTCGTGATCGCGCTTGTGCTGCTCGGCCTCGGATGGAGCGCGTCGACGGTGTCCGGCTCGGCGCTCGTTTCAGACCTGGTCACCGGCGAGGCGCGCCTCGCCGTGCAGGGTCGCACCGACACGATCATGAGCCTCGCCGGCGCGCTCGGCGGCGGACTCGCCGGGCCGGTGCTGGCTGTGCTCGGATACTCCGGGCTCGCGTGGGTGGCGGGTGTCCTCGTGGTGGGGGTGGTGGTGTGGGCGATGCTTGTCAGCCCGCGCGCAGTACTCCAGCACTGACCGCGTCGTCGATCGCGAAGCGGGCCCAGTCACGGTAGCCGGCCGCGGACGGGTGAAAGAGATCGCTCGCGAAGAAGCCCTCGGTGTACGGCGGGGGAGGCGGTGACATATGCGCGCCAGGGAATGCGTCAACCACCGCGCGAGCGCCAGCCTCGAGGTTGCGGGAGTGGAGAGCGAGATTCCAGCGCAGCGGATTCGGTAGGAGTTCGAAACGGAAGAACGCCGGCAGGCTCGAGACGAGCATGAGGGCATCGGGCGAGGTCTGCCTCAGTCGCCGCAGGATCGTGCGGATGTCGCGGGCGAACGCTCCGCGTGAGCGCAAGCCGAGCGCATCGTTGGCACCCAGGCTGACGAAGACCACGTCCCACGTCTCGGCTGCGGCGTCATCGAGGTAGCGCTCGATGAACTCGCGGGCGTCGACGCCGTTCTCGCCCGTCGCCCGCCACTCGACACCGCGCGAGGTGAGTGCGGCGATGCCCCGGCCGAGGTGGCCGGGGAGGGCTTCCTCCTGCGTGGGCGAGCCGACGCCGGCAGCGGTCGAGTCGCCGAGCACCAGCAGGCGGAGGGGGTCGGGCCCGGGGATCGAGCCGTGCCAGGGCTGCGCGGCATCCGGCAGACGCGGTGTGTCCCGACGCAGCCGTCGACCCTGGAGGTAGACGGCGGGGGCCGTCTGGATGACGGCCAGGCGGCTCAGCCGGGAGAGTTGACCCATTCGGCCATGCTAACCAGCGCTCGCGACATCCCGACCGCGCCCAGCACATGTTGGCTACGCTCGGGGGCATGGATACGACTGGACTCGACGACTTTCTGGCCGACAACGAGTTCAGCGGTGTGGTGCTCGTGCGACGCGATTCCGGCACCCTCTACGAAGCCGCCGCGGGACTCGCAACCCGTCGATGGGATGTGCCGAACACTCTCGACACGCGCTTCGACTGCGCTGGCATCACGAAGCTCTTCACGAGCGTCGCAGTTCTCCAGCAGGTCTCTAAGGGCAACCTCGACCTCGAGGCATCCATCCACCACTACGTCGACCTCGCCGACTCGACGATCGCGCCCGAGGTGACGCTGCTGCACCTGCTCACTCACACGAGCGGCATCGCCGACGACGTGGACGAGGAGGAGGACGAGAGCTACGCGGACCTCTACGCGACGGTCCCCAGCTACACGCTGCTCGAACTAGCGGACTACCTCCCGCTCTTCTCCTCGAAGCCGCCCGTCGCGCCGCCCGGCATCGGCACGCTCTACGGCAACGCCGGCTACGTGCTCGCTGGCCTCGCGATCGAGAAGGTCACTGGCATCCCGTACCGCCAGTACGTGTTCGACGAGGTGCTGACGCGCGCCGGGATGATGGACTCCGGCTTCTACGACAAGCGAGAGGCCGCGCCGCGCATTGCAGAGGGGTGGGAGCTCGTCGATGGCGCGTGGCGCTCGACCCTCTTCGACTCCCCGCCGGTCGGCTCGGCCGACACCGGCGCCCAGGTGACGGCGTCTGACCTCGTGTCCTTCCTCGAAGCTGTACGCGACGGTTCGTTGCTCGATAAGGAGTACACCGACGAGTTCCTCACACCGCAGGTCGAGCACGACCCGGTCACCTGGTACGGCTTCGGGCTGGAGTTCGACCTCAACGACGATGGCTCGGTGCGGTCGTACTACAAGGACGGCGTCGGCGCAGGCGCATCCGGAATCGTGCGTCACTACGTGGAGGACCGCATCGACATCGTGGTGCTCTCCAACTCGGAGGAGGGTGCCTGGCCCATCATCCGTGAGCTCGACGAGCGCCTCGGGGGTTGACCCCAGTACTGCCTAGCGGCGACAGCCGTACATCGACCTGACACAGAACGCTTCTTGGCGATCGCAGAGCGAGCGTCTGCGTCAGGCCGCGGTCGCTGACCCCCGAGCAACCACCCGGATCGCGTTCGCCCACGGGTCGTCGAAGGCGACCGTCTGGCCGTCGTCGCGCGTGGCGACGCCGTAGTGCTTCATGCGTTCGACCAGAGCGCCGACGTCATCCGTCGACGGCACTTCGATGTCGACCTGGGCGAGGCCGAGGCCCAGCTGGCGCTTGCCGGCGCCGAGGCTGTTCCAGGTGTTCATGGCCATGTGATGGTGGTAGCCGCCCGCACTCACGAAGAGCGCGCTCGGACCGTAGGTGGCGGTCTGCTCGAAGCCGAGACGGTCGATGTAGAACTC
>CAZQXH010000045.1:0-3673 GCA_964597435.1 uncultured Coxiellaceae bacterium
GATGCTTATCGAAAGCATATATTTTTATAATTACTAATTTAACCCTTAAATAAATAACGTAAAATTACATAAAAAGTAATTACATAAAATAAGTCTAAACTGGTTCAAATCAAGAAAAAAATGCTCGGTTACTAGGCGTAAAGGCCTCCAATCTAAAAATTGCATGGGGTTTTAGGTTCCAACTTGAATACCATTGAGAAGGGTATCAGCTGCGATTCTTGCCAATAATCATGCTTCCAAGATGGTTGCCGGGCAGTGGGGGTATGGCGGGGCTATCCCATTGAATGGCGCGAGATCTACCCAACAAAACCATTTCCCATTCCCTCCATAAAATGATCTATCACCAAAAAAATCGACCGCAGGATGCAACCACTAAAAATATATGTATAATAAGGCCATGAAAAATAAGGACATTGAAAAGATATCGTTTGCTGGGGCGGTTGCCATCGGAATCGGCGGCATGATTGGTGCCGGGATTTTTTCGATTTTAGGAGTCGTTGCCGAAGCGGCTGGGTCCGCGATGTGGGTATCATTTCTACTTGGCGGCATCATTGCACTCTTTTCCGCATATTCTTACGCTAAATTGGGGGCTAAATATCCAACGGCCGGTGGTGCAGTCGAATTCCTGTATCGAGGGTGGGGCCCAGGTATCATTAGCGGCGGTATTAATATCTTTTTATGGGTGGGCTATCTCATTGCCATTGCGCTCTATGCGCAAGGTTTCGCGGCCTATGCAATGACTTTTTTTCCGGCTTCTTCAAATGCCTTACTTCCAAAATTCATTGCTTCTAGCGCTGTATTATTATTTTTAGCAGTTAATATGATTGGCGCCGGGTCAGTTGGAAAGGCTGAATTGATAATTGTCGCTATAAAAGTTGGTATCTTATTTCTCTTCTCTGCCATTGGTCTTTTCTATATTCACCCGGAAAATTTATCCATCTCACATTGGGATGGAATTAAGCCTATCTTTTTTGGCGCAGGGGTTTTATTTATTGGTTATGAAGGCTTTGGGTTGATAGCAAATGCCGCAGCCAATATGAATGATCCCAATAAAATGCTGCCGAGAGCACTTTATACCAGTATCATTTTAGTCATTTTAATTTATCTAGCAGTATCCATTACCGTAACCGGTAACTTAAGCATTCAACAAATTTATGCTTCTAAAGATTATGCTTTAGCGGAAGCAGCAAAACCCTTTCTGGGCAATATGGGGTTTAAGTTAATAGCCATTGCCGCGCTTCTTTCTACTGCCTCAGCAATTAATGCCACTCTGTTCGGCGGAGCAAACGTTGCCTATATGACGGCGAGAGATGGTGAATTACCAGTGGTTTTTGATCGAAAAACTTGGCATGGTGCGAGTGAAGGTTTAATAATCAGCGCGGCGATTGTTCTTTTATTTATATTTTTCTTTGACCTGAACGGCATTGCGATGATTGGTAGTGGTGCATTTTTACTGATTTATGCTGCCGTGAATGGCGGGCATTTAAAAATATTAGATAAAACGGGCGCCAATAAATTAATTGTTACCATCTCTTTATTATTGTGCATAGCATTATTTATTATTTTGGAAATATATACCTATCAAAATAATCCACTTGCTGTTTACACTATGATTGCATTATTGATGGGTTCATTTATTTTAGAAAAATTATATCGAGCCATTCGAGCATAGAAAGATTACGTGTTGTCCGAATAGGCATCAAAATAAATTTTGGTATTCCCAAAGATTTGAAGTTAGCAGCGACTAGAAAACTTTATCGAATTGCACAGGGAGAATTGACATTGGATAGTTTAACTCATGAAGACATTGATAAAACGGGTATTATCAAGAATCGTCCGTGAATGTTACACAAGCAATCATTGGTGGATTGAAACTTTTACATTAACCCCTTAACCTCCTGGCCGCATACTGGGTAAAGAAAGCTTTTCGTCAACTTTAACTTCACAGGTGAGCGCTTCTAATAGCTCTACTTTTTCCACTGGTGACAAACCTCTCATTGTATTTAAATAATCAAATGCAGTGTGATTATTTTTATCTCGATGATTAGGATCATAACCCACTTCCCGCAATGCAATTACAGCCGCTTTCCGTTTGTTTGCAATCGCAAAATACATGGGTGTTTCTCCCGATGAAGTTTCACTGTATAAATTCATATTTAATTCTAGAACGCCAGATTTAATACAAGGAACATTTCCAAATTCAGCAGCCCAATGTAAGGGGGTCTGAGAAAATGCACCGCAGTCATTTGCGTTTATATTAAGCTCAAAAGCAATAAAGCGCATTACTTCTGGGTTGTTATTGCGGCAAGCATAATGCAAAATTCCTGCCGAATAAAAATCTTTACTTTCGTAGGATAATTTCAGTTCTTTATGAATGAATTTTAACATTTCAATACTTGAGCGGGCTGCTGCCACATGCAATGCATTACCACAAGATCTCCCAGCTTTCGATTTTGGAGAAATCTTTAATACATTTAGCGCGAGTAAGACTCCTTTTTTATTATTATTTATTACAGCTAGATGCAAGGCATTATGAAAGTAATGAGTATAAAGTTTTGCATCTAGCTTAAGCACGTGTACTGCAAACCTTAAACTTGCTTCTGCTCCTGCTGAACAAGCCCAATGTATAGCGTTCCAACCATGGTCATCAAAGCTATTTCTGCGAATATTTTTTTCAATGGCATACTGCATCGTGGCTGGGCTATTGCTTGCGGCTGCGTAATGCAAAATATTTTCTGATTTATCGTTTTCAGCATTCATTTTCGATGCAAATTTTTCCTCAAGCAATTTCAAGCCTTCAACATGTCCTGCCAGTGCTAAATAATGAATAGGCGCCGAATTATTAACATCTCTAGTTTCATTATTTATTTTGCCACTTTCAAGACCAAAATGAAGGGCTCTTAGTTCGCCGCTTAAACACAGCAATTGCCAAAGAAATTCAATCTTGATTGGAATATTTCTAAGGAAATTTTTTACATTTCTATAAAGTATTTTGTAATTGCTAATGATATTAGCTTCATGCAATTGCAATAATAAATCCCGATCGCATCCTAATTGTATTAATCGATTAAACCAAACGCTATTTGTATCTGTTGTTGATTTAAAAAACGAAGACGTTTGTGTCAATCGACCTATATCTTGATCTGATAAATATTCATTATAGATGAATTGTTTAATATCATTTGGTAATGGATCAAAAGGCCCCGTGATGTCACGGCGTGTTACGTTTGGTATTGGAATTTTACTAATCGCAACTTTCAAATCTTCATTCATAATGCCATATTTGAATTTAATAAAAACTTTGACGCTTTTGGTGCCTTTACGGAAATAAGCCAATGAAAATAAATTAGTAGAATCTTGGTTTTGTCCTTTTAAATAAGCTTCAAATTGCTCAAAAGGAATTTCGGCAGATGGGGGTAGCCCTGCAATTTGCGGAGAATTTAAAAACGCTTTTAAAAGAACAATACGTGAATTTGTTGGCAAGGGCCGGAAAGCGGTTTCGCGGCTATATTGTAGTAATGAATTGATTAATAATTCTTTTCTCAATTGGCCGTCCTCTTTTTATGTGTTTGCATAAATTATATACCTTTTTGATGATGTTTTTGGAGAAAAATGAGGAATTGGTAAGCCTTCCATTTTTAGTGCACCACTTCAGTAGGCAGTCGTAATTTCT
>CAZQXH010000046.1:0-3486 GCA_964597435.1 uncultured Coxiellaceae bacterium
CGTGACACAGCGCGCTTGCTACGAATTTTAGGCGCGAGCCGACAATTTATTTGGCAAAGCAGTGCAGTGGAAGCGGTAATTATGGTCGTATTGATTGCATTGTCTGCTTACGCGCTGGCGGCGTTACTGACGGTGGCGATACAACGCTTTTTCTTGTTCGGGTAAAGAGGCAACAATTCCGCGTTTTGCTGGTGGTTGTTGCTGGCGCGACCCGTGCTATTTCCATTTCACTTGCAGAAACCTTTAAGCGCGCATGCGTTGAGGCTAATTGCTGGTTCGCTGAATGGGCTGCCAGTGATTTTTCGCGAATGTGTTCAATGACGCGCGAGACGGGTTTTTTATACTTAAACCACGCTTGAAAACGCTTTGCGGCCGGTTGATATAAGTTACCTGACACAGCCGTAATGGGGCCTGCCACGCAACTGATGCCCACTAAAACAGGCATTTTCGCCACAATCGGGCCAATGTGGTGCCCTAAAAATTTACCTAAAAATTTGGCGAAAGGCGCTAACCCTTTTCCCATCACATCAAAGATATGCTTAAAGTGCGGCGCTACATGGTTAATGCCATGTAACACAACTTTAGGCGCAATTTTCATTAAGCCAACGCCGATGAATTTTAAAATAAAGGGGAAGGCGATAGTGTACATCGCTAATACTAAAAAGAGTGCGGCCCCACCCAGTAAAAGTGATCCTTTGCGGCCATAACTCTGTTTTCCAACGACCCAACCGGAACGAACTGTTTCGATGGGTGAAGTGATTGCGCCAAAAGCAATACTTGCTGCGGATAATGGGTAAGTTAATACGACGAATAAAGCACCGATGGCGTAAAGACCCAAATTCGCTAACTTTCTCAGGAGCGTATCGTGTGGGCGTGTCTTGGCGGCGTCAATGAATTTTATACCGACTTGCACAGTAAATACGCTAAATAATTTTGGTAAAAACTCACTAAATACTTTTGCGCAATTGGTAATAAAATTAAAAGGAATGGCAGCAATGTTGAGTGGAGTGAGCAGTAGGCTCGTAATAATATTGCGCGTTAAGCTATGGTTTTTACGCCACCCAGTAAGGTTTGCTAATAAATTCCTTATACTTTGACGACCGTTTGGTTCCAGCTGTGCGTTCGGAATGCCTAAAAAGGAAGTGAATTGTGTTAAAGGATCATCAATAAACGGATCAATGATTGCAGCAAGCCATGGACTATCCGGCTCAGCAGGGTGCTCGCGCGTCAAGCAACGTTTTAGTGAATCAACACCAGTCGGCGGATAAATACGATTAAACGATTGGCGCGTAGTTTCTAACAATTCATCTTTTAATATCGTGAATACGGATGGCATCGACGCGCTCGTTTTATTTTTTAAAATCGGCCTATTATTAGGTCAATTTGTAAATTTTGCAAACAATTATATATAATTGGTTACTAAGTCTTTCAATAGTTTAAAAAACTTTAATAAGTTAAATAGTTTATACTAAGTTTAATAAGGCTAGGTTAATTACAATAAGAGGGAGTTCTATGCCATCATCCTTGTCTACTTCATTAAATCAACGCGCATTAGCAAAACAAAATCGGCTAGTGAATATAAAAAGCATTGAGGATTTAGACGAAGCATTGCGCACGCCAGGAACACCCGCTTATCAAAAGTTTTGGCAATGGGTTTGGGAGAGACGCTTAAACCATGCGACGATTGTGCAATACATTATTTTGCATTTAATGCAACAAGCTAGCGCAACAGAAGCAGAGCGTAGGCAATTTTTACAAGCCTATTGGCAACAATATTCAGCGCAAGCATTAAAAGATCATCATCAATGGGATGATCCTCCATCCAAGCAGCAACAGCAAATAGAACGAGTGACAGAAGAAAATATTTCTGCTGTGATCATCGCGTTGCAAACCGCATTACCGCTTTGGAATGAATTTCGCGATAAAATTTCAGCGCGTTTAATAGTGCTTAAAGAAGATGAAATTAAAATTACGTCTGAGTGGCAGACACTGCAAGCCGAAAATCGCGATGCCTTGTTAAAAGAAAATTCAGGTAAGACGATTTTGCGTTTCGGTGAAGATGGGAAATTCCATGAAGTGGTTTTGGATTCTGCGGAACCTGTAAACAGTATCAATGAATTTTTGCAAGCGAGTGAAGTGAAGCTGATGGATGAGAAATTAGTGAAAGCCTTATCAATTAGTTATGACTTTGATGTAAAAAAACCAGAACTCACTCCACTTCCAATTAATCCGTTGCTGGAAGGGCAAGAAGCACTACCAAAGAGAAAGGATAAACTTGTCAAGATTACTGATGTAATGAAACACGGTAATGTGCTGGCGGAGCTAAGAGCGAATGCAGCTTGTTTGAAGCATGATTTTGAGCAACCAGTGAAATTAGCTTTAAAAGAGAGCAATTCCTCAGTCGATTTAAGCCACGCATTGTTACGTGTCACGAATCATAATCGAAAAATTTTCAAAACCAATGAGCTTGTTAAAGCAGGACGCAAAACAGAATGGGAAGAAAAAGGCCAAGCCGCATTAGCAGGGAGAAAAAACCGGGAATTGGATTTACTGACTCGCCATTTGGAAATGCAGCTCTGTAAAATTGAATGTGAGAATGCGCGCATTAAGGCTGATAGTGCAATTGAACGCATGGAAACATTCCTGGCACAATTAAATGATTCAAAAAATCAGTTTGAGCCACGTAACAAGCGTTAATGTGTGTTATCTAGTTTATCATTACGAACCCATAAAGCACGTATCTCTTAACTCATTGATAGTAAATCATATTGAAAAAAAGCATCTCTCTGCTGCCTTGCTATACTATTAGTATTAGTTATAAGAGTTGATGGTGAAAAACGATGAGATGGAATTATAAAAAAGTGCTTCTATTTTCCGGAAGTTTTTTTGGCGCGGCCGTGTGTTTGGCTAATCCTGTTTTAGATAATGTTGCCTCAGGTAATGTTTCTATTCAACAAACTCCCAATGTCACCACGGTCAATCAAGCGTCACAAAACGCTATTATTAATTGGCAGAGTTTTAATATTGGTGCCAATCAAGCCACGCACTTTATTCAACCTGCTGGCGGTGTGGCGTTAAATCGCATTTCACCGTTGCAAGGTGCATCTCAAATTTACGGTACGTTAACAGCGACCGGTAAAATCATTTTAATTAATCCTGCTGGTGTGTATTTTGGCCCGAATTCATTTGTGAATGTGGGTAGTTTGATTGCGACGACTTCCAATTTAACTGATGAAAATTTCTTAAAAGGCATTTATCACTTTGATGCCGTGCCAGGTTATAACGGTAGTATTGTTAACGCCGGTACCATTCAAGCAGCGCAACATGGTTTAGTTGCACTCGTGGGTTCTAATGTTACGAATGATGGCAAGATTCAAGCAAATTTAGGCCATGTGGTTTTAGCGAGCGGTGATGCATTCACGATGAGTTTTGCGGGGAATGATTTAATTAATTTTGCTATTGATAAACCAGCGGCGAATGCAAAAG
>CAZQXH010000047.1:0-3421 GCA_964597435.1 uncultured Coxiellaceae bacterium
TCAGCTCTTCTTGATCTGCCAAAATAATATGTTGATCTTTTGCGGGCAAATCGCCAATGCGCACCCGAAAAAATGCATCACACAGTAAATGCTTAGCAAGTTTTATCGTTACCGCTAATAAAAGCAATCCCGCTAGAACCAGAAAAATAATTCCCAGCACTCGATTAAAGCTAGCCCAAGGGCCTGAATTATCACAAGTATCAAAGCTATCTACTATTTGATTGTAGCAAGGTTTAATAAGGGGATAGCGGTTATAGATATTCTCAACGCTCAAACTTAAATTCAAGCTACTGAATGGTAATTGTCTCAAGCAAGTCGTGCTAGGTCTTTTTAAATAAAAATCCCAACTGAATGAAACAAAGTCATGCGCCGCTCTAAAGATTTGGCTGCCCAATTGCCAGCATATTCCTTCGTCACTTTTGCGAAATACGGCATAATCACTACTATTTGCAAAATTAAAAAGCGATGGACACCTATTCATATTATTATCGACATCATAAAAACTGGCACAATTAAACTTATCCTGCAATAAAGTAGGCACATCCCCAAAATTAATTGCCGGTAATAAATTTAAACAATTTATCGCAACAAAATGATTATATTTTTCTTTGAGAGCGTGGTAACGCACACCATCCAAAAGTCTTAAACACGACATTACCCATGATTTTCCATCATCATATAATGGGTTTAAATAATCACACGTATCATCACCTATGGGAAAAAGTTCCGCACAGCTCGTTCCATTCACCAAGGTATTTTTGTAATCCATGTAGGAAAAGTAAGGAAGGCTCGCGAGTTTTAGCGCCGCAAGAATGTAATCGTAGTACATCCCCATGACGATCAATGTGGCCACCGAAACGATAACTCGTTTTTCAAATACTTTAGCACGCACTTGATGGAGTTTTTTTAAACTCACCGCAATGCGGCTATGCGTAGTTTTAAGTTGCTGAATGGAATGGGCGACATTTTCTCGAACAATGGGTAATACGGCGATTGGCGCTCGTGGCTCAGGATGGATAGTTTCTAGAATCAATAAAGGAGAAAGATCGAGCATCTTTTCCAGCTCGTGTTCCTCTTGACGAAAGGTCATATTATTACCATCTTTTATTGTATGTCATATTTGTATTTAAGTACGTATTATTATCAACACTAATAATTGATGTCGCCCCGAAAAAACGGACACTCAACTAAGCGACTTAAAGCATCCATAAATGGTCAAAAAGGATAATTCGAGTCACCTGCCGAGGTTAATTAAAATGCAATTGGATGAAAGACTGCAATTATTTAATGTTTTTGTTCCCTGAACAACACATAAATTAACCCAATTCCTGAAATTCCTACTAGTGTATAAACCGTACGGCTCATTAAAGTCATATTGCCAAATATTGCAGCAACCAAATCAAAATGAAATAAGCCCACCAAACCCCAATTAAGTGTTCCTATAATAGCTATAATAACAATCAAATATTCTAAGCTTGAGAATCTTTCCATTACACTCTCCTTCTAGTCTGTTAATAATTATAATATTGCAAATGCTATAGTTTATTATTAATTTTTGTCAAGGAAGCTACTTTCAATATGTGGAAGTGGCTTTTATCCTAATTTAGCACGTGTCACGAAATTGCCTTTTAAGCTCTGTATAATAAACATATTGATACGGTTCGCGCACTAAGGACTTCACAAAGGTGCCTCTGCATCAGCTATAGCCCGTTGGTTTGTATATTGTGGTTTATATAATCAAACTGGTGAAGTCATAAAATATGCTGAAAAAAAACGGTAAGAATATTCTGTGGGCATCTATCACTTCCGGCGCAGCTTTTGGTGGTTATTTTGATAAGCAGAGGAAATCTTGGCAATTGTTAATGAAGCAGATAAGCAAGATATTATAGAATCAATATTACTTAGTACTAAACATAAATATTTTGACTATTATGCTCGAATCTTGTGTACGGGGTAAATTGACGAATTAATTAGGCGGTGTATCCTCATTAACTGATGAAAGTTAATGGATAAATCAACAATGGAACACCACCATGCGTAAAGATAACGTTATTGAGTTTAAAAAGCCAGAAACAGTTAGCGATTTGCTAACAGAAGTGTTGAGATCCGGCGCCAAGAAGCTGCTGGCCGCAGCGGTAAACGCTGAGGTTGAAGAGTTTCTGAGCCAGCATAACCCTCCCGAAGAGATGCCAAGATTCGTGCGCAATCGTTACCTACCAGAGCTCGAAATTTAAACGGGTATTTGAAATACTTGAGAGAGGCATTGGGATGAGAAATATTGAGGACAGAGAATTCGCAAATTTGTTGGATGATGTTAAGCATATCGGCGAAATCACACCCCATACCATAAAAAAATTGTATGCGAGATTTAATTTTCTTTTATTAAACCTTCACCCTAGACAACGTCTTTGAGAGCATGAGCACATCGGTGTAAATGCTAAAGATGTCGCGGGTTAACATACAAATTTAGTGGTTTCACTGGTAGGGTTGCAAACGGAAGATAGTTGGTCCGGTTTAGCGGGGGGGGGGGTAATTTCAGGCAGCTAAAGCATTTTTAAACTCTAGTTATGTAAAAATATTAAGTTGGTCATCCACGCTAACCTTATTCCAATACGAATATCAAGTGCCGCTACTGCCTCCAGAAATCGCCGCAACCATATCAGTGATCATTGAGTTGGGTTTTTCATCTTATTACATTTTGACTATACTATGTTTATATAGAGATTAGCTCGATGAAGTGCTAAAAGTTGGCAGTCACTTAACGAACGTTGCTAAGGGCATTATCTCGTTATAATCAAAAAGATAATTAAGGAGTAACTATGTTTCGACCTACCTCTTTACAAACAGCCTGGGGTGATTTAGATGCATGGAACACTCTACGAAATCTTAAAATAACAGAGGTTGTTAACATTCTTAAAAAGAATCATCTAAATTTTAACGAATTTCTTAACATGTCAATCATGGCTAGATCCCAAATTGCTGAAATCCTTCATCCCCAATACACGAGAGACATTTTAAAGCGTAGAGTTGAAATGGGCGGAGTAATAGATAATTTAAGATCCTGTGCTTTAGACTCTGGCCGATATGAAGATTTTTTACCTTATTTACGCAATAAATATTTTCTATTATCGTCCTTACACACGTTAGAAATACCTATACCGTTTGAAGCATATGGAGATGCTAAGACGAAAGGGTTGAGTTACATGGTTCATTCACAAGTTGTCATTAAAATTGAAAATATCATATGTTCAGTTTTATCAGAAATTGATTTAATTGATGTTAATAATAAGGTTGTCTCAAAGGGCTTCCACATAGTGCACACAAGACCTGAAAATTTTGATAAGTTACTGCAATTGGTTTCACTAGCCTATGATAAATTAAATAATCTTTCTGAAAATAATCTTGAAATGAAAATTGATCT
>CAZQXH010000048.1:0-3033 GCA_964597435.1 uncultured Coxiellaceae bacterium
GCCGATGGTACTGCGGTAATACGTGGGAGAGTAGGTCGGTGCCAAATCTTATCGCCTTTAATGGTGTAACATTAAGCCTTAGTTATTATAACTAAGGCTTTTTTTGTGTCTATATTTTTTAAGTGTAAGTTTTTCTTGCATATTACTACCAATACCTAAAGCACTAAAAATTGTATCATGAAAGTAATAGTATTGATCACCTTAGTATCCATTTCATTAATAGCCTGTGGCCCTGAAACATCTCCCGAAGGTAGGATGGGAATGAAAATGGATAAAATTCAACAATCATTCGATAGCCTAAAAGCGCAAAATGCGGCATTGGCAGATAGCCTTCATCAGATACGGCAAGAAATATCTGCTCTAAAAAAATAAGTATATTTAACAGTAGGATTGTTTAATTAAGCTGCCCTTAGCGTAGGTAGTAAATTTACTTAACATCAACTTTTAAATGACAGTATGGTTAAACTGTAGAGTTATATATGTTGTTAACTTTGTATATGTTAATTCAACCAGATATGACTATCACAGGAAAACAACTAATAGGTAATATCCAATCGGGTAATGGTACAGATACTTTTAATGGCCCGGTAAAAAATAAAGATGGTGTAGCTTATTCCTTTCATGAAGCTACCATAGAAGAAATTGATCTGGCTATTGAAAAGGCCAATGCCGCCGCCCCTATATATAAAAGATTATCATACCAACAACGTGCTGATTTTTTAGATAAAATTGCTGACGAAATTAATGCTATTGGCCCATTGTTGATAGAAACTACTGTAAAAGAAACTGCATTACCCGAGTGGCGCCTATTGGCGGAACGCGATAGGACAACCAATCAATTGCGATTTTTTGCTAATATTCTACGTGAGGGCTCATGGTTAAGGGCTATAATTGATCTGCCTAATAAAAATAATCCCGCTAAGTCAGATCTAAGGCAGATGCAGATACCTTTAGGTGTTGCAGGTGTGTTTGGTGCCAGCAATTTTCCGTATGCTTTTTCTGTTGCCGGCGGCGATACTGCATCAGCTTTAGCTGCAGGGTGCCCTGTAGTGCATAAAGCGCATCCCGCACATCCCGTAACTGCCGAATTAGTTGGACAGGCTGTTATTAAAGCTGCGCAGCAAACGGGTATGCCCGAAGGCGTTTTCTCCATGGTGCAAGGTGTTACCTATCAAACAGGATTGCGAATTGTTGGCCATCCATTTGTTAAAGCAGTAGCATTTACGGGCTCATACCAAGGTGGTAAAGCTTTATTTGATGCGGCTAATAAAAGAGAAGAGCCAATCCCGGTATATTCAGAAATGGGAAGCTTTAACCCGGTGTTTATTTTGCCTGGTATTTTGGCCGAGCAGGGTACTGAATTAGCTAAAGCATTAGCTGAGTCAAACCTACTGGGTACAGGCCAGTATTGTACTAACCCCGGTGTAATGGTTTTACCTGATTCAGAAAATGCCGGACAGTTTATGAATGATTTTAAAGTTCAGGTAGATAATGCTTCGGGCGGAACGATGCTCTCTGACAGTATATATCGCTCATATGCCCGCGGTACAGAGAAATTGGCAGGCCATGAAAATGTAGAGGTATATGGTAAAGGCAAAAGTGAGCATGATACTGCAGCAGTACCCTATATGTTTAAAGCGGATGCAGATGCTTTTTTTACGCATGAAGCGTTAAGTGAAGAATATTTTGGCCCTGCATCTGTACACGTGGTTACTAAAAATGATGATGAGGTATATAAAATAGCCCGTAATCTTAAAGGTCAAATTACCGCTACCATTTGGGGCAATGAACAGGACCTGAAAGATTATGCTGAACTACGATATATATTAGAAGAAAAAGTGGGGCGTATTTTAATTAACGGTACACCTACAGGAGTTGAAGTTGCTAACGCGATGGTGCATGGCGGGCCATTTCCGGCTACTACTAATAGTGCAACTACATCAGTTGGGGGTACGGCCATATACCGTTTTACAAGGCCGGTATGCTATCAAAACTTTCCGGATAGCAGCCTGCCCGAGCCATTACAAAATAGAAACCCGCTGGGTATATTAAGATTGGTTGATAATGATTATACCCGTAACCCTATAAGCTAAAATGCAAAAACTTTGGTTTCGTAAGTATCTACGTCGTTGCCAAACTGCATGTTTTCTTTCACAAGCTTGAATAATTCTTTCCTTGTAATTTTTTTACCTTTTTTAGGAGGAACAATAGCCGTTATAGGAACAGGATCGGTAGTCACTTTTTTGGCCGTCCATATTACGTTTTCATGAGGTAGGGCCACTTGTAATATCATGCCCGGCAATCCCCAAAATGATTCCGGGCCGCTGCTTACACCAATTTCATCGGTAAAAAAGGCAACTACATAAACCGAATCCAATATCAAACCATTTGCTCGCCTGCATTTAAAGCCGGCAATATCCTGGGTTTGATCTGTTAGTCGCCAGGTAATTTTGCGTGCAGAATCTGTTACCAAAAACAGATCGCCATACATTTCTTTCTGAGATATATTGGTATTAGTTGTAAAATCAGAATAAACTATGTTTAATTGTTTATTCATAGGGTTGTTATAAAAATCCATCCCCTGGGGCAGTAGGCGTTCTGTAGGCGTAAACAAGCTTTTGTCAGTATTAAATGTTAATGTACTGCTTAATGTACCAAACTGCGCAGTAGCTTTTTTATATTTTTCGTAAGCGTCAATGCTACTCTGATTGGGTTTAGCGCCCAATTCATTTTTTCCAATAGCGTGCAGGTTAAGCCTTTTTTCAAAAGTGATTGTACCGCTGGTAATCACTTTTACCTGCGCAAATAAACAATTTACAGATAGTAAAAAGCAACTGATAATGATAAATGCGTTTTTCATACTATTAATTTGTTGATGTACCAAACTTGCTAAAATCCCAGGTTATGTTAAGCATAAAATACCTTTGGATGGAATTGGAGGTGTTTTGGGTGAAACCTGAAGGATTTATACTACGGTAATTTTGATTTTGGTTAAACAGGTTGTTGCCTACAATGGAAACTTTTAAATTATCA